>NZ_JBBKZT010000007.1:0-443174 GCF_037889975.1 Variovorax rhizosphaerae
GGGGGAAGGACAGGCGCAGGAGCCGCGCGTGCTGGCGGTCGCGCAGCAACGCGCGCAGAGTCTGGGCTCTGGTGGCCATGTGAACTCACTCCCTGTGGATCTTTTTTGGAGGGGCAATAGTAGCCTAAAGTTCTTGAGTCCCGGGCTGCGCAAAGCGCAGCCGCGACCGTGGCACCGTTATCGATTGCCGGGTTTCAAGAAGGATTAGATTCTGAGTTCGCCCTGACCAGAATTCGCGCAACCGGGCGAATGGCCTGTTGCGCAAGGCGTCCGGAGGGCGCACGCTGCGGCGGTCTGGACAAGCCCATCGACGGATGACAGCGCCTCCATCGCAGCGCCCGCACTTGCAATCGCTCCCCGTGCAACAGAGTGGCAGCCTGGTGCAGGGTGTCGCGGCCTTGCTGTGGTTGCCGCAGGCGGCCTTGTTGGCCTGGGCGGTGGACGGCCTCGCGTCGGGGCACGGCATGGCAGCAGTGGGGTGGCCGGCCGCGGGCATCCTGCTGTTGGGCCTCATGCGCAGTGCTTGCGAAGCCTGGGGTGCGCGTCGTGTCTTCGTGCAGGCCCGTGCCCACCTGACGGCCTTGCGGGCGCGGGCGGCGGCAGCGCTGGCAGCGGGCTCTCCCTCGGATCGCATGCGTGTGCCCTCGGGCTTGGCGGCCAGCGTTGTCGCCGAACAGGCCGAGGCGGTGGTGCCATACCTGGTGCGCTATCAGCCGGCGCGTTGGCGCGTGATGGTGGTGCCGCTGGCGATCGCCGCCGTGGTGGCTTGGCTCTCCTGGGTCGCGGCGGTCGTGCTGCTGGTCGCGGCGCCGCTGATCCCGGTTTTCATGGCGATCGTCGGCATGCGGGCGCAGGCGGCGAGCAAGGCGCAGATGGTGGAGATGGGCAGCATGAATGCCTTCCTGCTGGACCGATTGCGCGGCCTCGCCACCTTGCGTGCGCTGGGCGCGGTGGATGCCACGGCGCAGCGGCTGGGCGAATCCGCGCAGTCGTTGAGGCAGCGCACCATGGCGGTGTTGCGCATCGCGTTCCTGTCATCGGCGGTGCTCGAACTGTTTTCGGCGCTCGGCGTGGCGATGGTGGCGGCGTATGTGGGATTTCACCTGCTGGGGACGCTGGAGTTCGGCGCCTGGGGCGATCGGCTGACGCTGGGCGAAGGCGTGTTCATCCTGCTGCTGGCACCGGCGTTTTTCGAGCCGTTGCGGGACATCGCGGCGGTCTGGCATGACCGGGCAGCAGGAGAGGCGGCATTGAATGCGCTCCGCCAGATGGAACGGCATGGTGTTGCATTGCCCGGCGGGCACGCGGCGGTTTTTGGCGGCGACGCGGTGGCCGTGCCTGCACACGCACGCGCATCCGCATCCGCATCCGCGTCCGGACACGCACATGCACATGCACATGCACAGTGCACGCCGTCCACTCCGTCAACTCCGTCCACGCCGTCCACGCCGTCCACGCCGTCCACGCCGTCCACGCCGTCCACGCCGTCCACGCCGTCCACGCCGTCCACGTCGTCCACTCAGTCCACGTCGTCCACTCAGTCCACGTCGTCCACTCCGTCCACGTCGTCCACCCCGTCCACGCCGACCACGGCGTCCACGCCGACCACGGCGTCCACGCCGTCCACGCCGTCCGTGACCGTTCGCCGCCTGCACTTCGCGCACCCCGGTGAGCGGCCGGTGTTCGAGGACTTCGACCTCCGCATCGCAGCCGGCGAGCACGTCGCGTTGCTGGGCGCGAGCGGTTCGGGCAAGACCGTACTGCTATCGCTGCTCGCGGGCCTGCTCCCTGCCGAACGGGGTGCGATCGAGATCGGCGGCGTGCAGATGTCCGAGCGCACCGCAAGCGCATTGCGCCAGCGCATGGGCTGGATGGGGCAGAAGCCGCATGTGTTCGCGGCGTCCGTGGAAGCCAACGTCGCCTTGGGCCGTGTCGGCATCGGCGTGGCGGAGGTCGCGCAGTCCATGCGTCTTGCGGGACTGGCGTCCGTGGTGCAAGCGCATACGGGTGTGGGATTGGGCGAGGGCGGATTGGGGCTTTCGGGCGGTGAGGCCGCCAGGCTCGCGCTGGCGCGCATGGCCGTGCATGTGGACGCCGACCTGCTGTTGGTCGACGAACCCACCGCGCACCTCGACACCGAAACCGCCGCGCGCGTGGCCGATGCGCTGCTGGCATTGGGACGCGGCAAGACCATGGTCGTGGCCACGCATGATCCGGTGCTGGCCGCGCGCATCGGCCGCGTGGTCCGCCTGGATGCCGGGCCGTTGGAGCGGGCCGCGTGAGCGCCGCCCGGCCGCCCGAAGGCGCTCGCACCGCAGCGCGCAGCGCGAAGGTTATCCAATGACCACCGCATGGCGCCAGCTCAAGCCGGTGCTGCGGCCTTTCCTCGACGCGCAGCCGCGCGCCCTGTGGCTGGGCGCGCTGCTGGCTGTGCTCACGGTGTTGATGGGCATGGCCTTGCTGGGCGTGTCGGGCTGGTTCATCACCGCGGCGTCGCTGGCGGGCCTGAATGCCGCAACCGCCGTGGTGTTCGACGTGTTCACGCCATCGGCCGGTATTCGCATGCTGGCGCTCGGGCGCACGGCCTCGCGCTATGCGGAGCGGCTGGTCACGCACGATGCGACCTTCGGCGTGCTGGCCGCGTTGCGCGTGCGGCTGTTCCGTGGCTGGGCGCAGCCCGAGGCCGCGCGTGCGTTGCTGGCGCAACCATCGCGGCTGCTGTTCCGCCTGACCGCCGACATCGACGCACTGGAATCGCTCTACCTGCGCCTGCTGGTGCCGGCCCTTGCGGCCTTGGGTGCGGCACTGCTGGCAGGCGTCGTCGTCGGCTTCATGCATGTGGGCGTGGGCCTCGCGCTGGGGCTCTGGCTCGTCGTGTGCGGTTGGGGTCTGGCGATGGTCATCGCGCGTCACGCGCTTCGGCCTGCGGTGCTGCGGGGCCATGCGATCGAAGCCTTGCGTGCGCGCACGGTGGACCTCGTGGCGGGCCAGACCGATCTCGTGATGGCGGGCCGCATCGACGCGCAATGCGATGCGCTGGCGTCTGCCGATGCGCGCCTGGCCAGGGCCGACCTGGCATTGAACCGACTCGAGACCGCTGCCGGTTTTGGCTATGGCGCGGCCGGCACGGTGAGCCTGGTCGGCATGTTGCTGGCGGTGGGTTGGCTGGTGGGCGAGGGCGTCATTGGCGCGCCCGGCGCGGCGCTGGCATTGCTCCTCGCGTTGACCGCGATTGAACCCTTTGCCGCATTGCGGCGCGGCGCACTCGATGCTGGCCGCACATGGCTCGCGGTGAAGCGCCTGGGTCCGCGAATGGCCGTGGCGGATGGGACTGTGCCTTCGTCATCGGAAGTCGCAATACCTTTCGCATTGCGCCTGCAAGACGTGTCGGCACGCTACGACGGCAGCCCCGCGAACGTGCTGACCCATCTGTCATTCGCCATCGCCACCGGCGAACGCGTGGCACTGATCGGCCCAAGCGGCGCAGGCAAGTCGACACTGCTTGCAATGGCGACCGGAGAGATGACACCCATCGCCGGCACCATCGCGCGGCAACCCGCCTGCCTCCTGACCCAGCGCACCGAACTGTTCCACGACAGCTTGCGCGACAACTTGCGCCTGGCCGACCCATCCGCCGATGACGCGCGCCTGTGGTCCGCACTCGATGACGCAGGGCTTGGCGACGAGGTGCGAGCCCTGTCGGCGGGCCTCGATACCACATTGGGCGAGGGCGGTCTAGGCTTGTCGGGTGGGCAATCCAGACGACTTGCGCTCGCGCGGCTCTTCTTGCGTAATACGCTGCTGTGGGTTCTGGACGAGCCCACCGAAGCGCTGGACACCGCCACTGCACACGATGTGCTGCGCTGCCTGTCCAGCCATGTCGCAGGCAAGAGCCTGCTGATCGCCACCCATCTGCGACGAGAGGCAGAACTGGCGGATCGGCTGGTCTGCCTGAGGGAGGGGTGCGTGGTTGCCGACCTGAAGCGCGGCACGGACGCTTTCGACGCCGCGCTCCATGCGCTGCGCCCCGACTGATCGACAAGAAAAAGCAAGCAAGACACACGAGGAGCGTCCCCATGGACATGGACATCGTTGCACTGTCGCGATTGCAGTTCGGCGCCACGGCGCTCTATCACTTCCTGTTCGTGCCGCTGACCATCGGCCTGTCGATCCTGCTGGCCATCATGGAGACGGTCTACGTCATGACGGGCCGCGTCATCTGGCGCGACATCACCAAGTTCTGGGGCACGCTGTTCGGCATCAACTTCGCGATGGGCGTGGCCACGGGCGTGGTGATGGAGTTCCAGTTCGGCATGAACTGGAGCTACTACAGCCACTATGTCGGCGACGTCTTCGGCGCGCCGCTGGCCATCGAAGGGCTGATGGCCTTCTTCCTGGAAGCGACCTTCGTCGGTCTATTCTTCTTCGGCTGGGACAAGCTGTCGAAGGTGGGCCACCTGGTGACGACCTGGGCGGTGGCGATGGGCACCAACTTCTCGGCCTTGTGGATCCTGATCGCCAATGGCTGGATGCAGAACCCGGTTGGCGCGGTGTTCAATCCGAAGACGATGCGCATGGAGGTCAGCGACTTCTACGAGATCCTGACCAACACGGTGGCGCAGGCCAAGTTCGTGCACACGGTGTCGGCGGGCTATGCGTGCGCGTCGATTTTCGTGCTGGGCGTGTCGGCTTGGTACCTGCTGCGCAACCGGCACGTGGAGATTGCGAAACGCTCGATGACGGTGGCTGCCTCCTTCGGCCTGGCGGCCTCGCTGTCGGTCGTGCTGCTGGGCGACGAGAGCGGCTACCAGTCGAGCGAGCACCAGAAGATGAAGCTCGCGGCCATCGAGGCGATGTGGAAGACCGAGCCCGCGCCGGCGCACTTCACCGCCTTCGGCTTCCCTGACCAGGAGGCGCGCGAGACGCACTATGCGGTGCACATCCCGTGGGTGATGGGCCTGATCGGCACGCGTTCGCTCAACACCGTGATTCCCGGCATTGATGAGTTGGTCAAGCGGGCCGAGGTGCGCATCGTCCAGGGCCTCAAGGCCTACGACGCGCTGCAACAGATTCGCGAGGCCGGCAGCACCACGGCGGTGACGCAGGGCGTGCGCGATGCCTTCGAATTCAACGGGCCGGACATGGGTTACGCGCTGCTGCTAAAGCGCTATGTCGATGATCCGCGCAAAGCCACGCCCGAGCAGATCCGCCAAGCGGCCTGGGACACCGTGCCGCAGGTGTCGCCGCTGTTCTGGTCCTTCCGTGTGATGGTGGCGATCGGTGTGTTCCTGATCCTGTTGACGGCAACCTTCTTCGTGCTGTCGGCGCGACGGCGACTGGACCGGCACCGGTGGCTGCTCAGCGTCGCCGTGTGGTCGATCCCGCTGCCGTGGATTGCGGCAGAGGCCGGCTGGATGGTGGCCGAGTTCGGGCGACAGCCGTGGATCATCGAAGGTGTTCTGCCGACGGCCCTGGCGGTGTCGAACCTCGGGGCCACGACATTGCTCATCACGCTGCTTGGCTTTGTCGTGATCTACACGGTGCTGTTGATCATCGAGATGAAGCTGATGCTCAAGGCCATTCGCAAGGGGCCGCTCGATGAGCATTCGCCCCTGGTGGGCGATGTGCTGCGCGGCTTCGGCCGGAACCCGTCCCGGCCTTTCGCCCCAGGGAGCTGAACCATGATCCTCCACGAACTCCTGGCCTACGACACGCTGCGCATGATCTGGTGGCTGCTGCTGGGCATCCTGCTGATCGGCTTTGCGGTGACGGACGGCTTCGACCTGGGCACCGGCATCCTGCTGCCCTTCGTCGGGCGCAACGACATCGAGCGGCGCGTGGTCATCAACAGCGTGGGGCCGGTCTGGGAAGGCAACCAGGTCTGGCTGGTGCTGGGTGGTGGCGCCATCTTCGCGGCCTGGCCGCAGTTGTATGCAGTGTCGTTTTCCGGCTTCTATCTCGCGATGTTCGTCATCCTCACGGCGTTGATCCTGCGGCCGGTGGCCTTCAAGTTCCGTAGCAAGCGTGAAGACGCCGCGTGGCGCACGCGCTGGGACTGGACGCTGTTCTACTGCGGGCTGGTGCCCTCGCTGATCTTCGGTGTCGCGATCGGTAACATGCTGCAGGGCGTGCCGTTCCGCTTCACGGCCGACATGCACATCCTCTACGAAGGCACGTTCTGGGCGCTGCTCAATCCGTTCGCGTTGCTGTGCGGGCTGGTGTCCGTCGCGATGCTGGCGATGCATGCCGCCGGCTGGCTCGTGTTCAAGACGGATGGCGCGGTGGCTGAGCGCGCTCGCTCGCTGGGCATGCTGGCGGCGCTGCTGACGGTGGCGCTGTATGCGTTGGCCGGCGTCTTGCTGCTGACGGTGATGACCGGATATCGCGTCACCAGCGTCGTCGATGTGCTGGGACCTTCGAACCCGATGCTCAAGACGGCGGAGGTGCGCGCCGGTGCCTGGTTCAGCAACTACGCGGCCCATCCGTGGACGCTGCTCGCGCCGGTGCTCGGGTTCGTCGGCGCCATCGGCTCGCTGCTCGCGTTGATGGCGCGGCGCGGCGGGCTGGCACTGCTGTGCTCGGGGCTGGGCATCGCGGGCATCATCCTGAGCGTGGGCGCATCGATGTTCCCGTTCATCCTGCCGTCCAGCCTGGACCCGCGCGCCAGCCTGATGGTGTTCGACTCCTCATCGAGCCACCTGACGCTGTTCATCATGCTGGTCTGCACCGGCATCTTCCTGCCAATCATCCTGGCGTACACGACATGGGTCTATCACGTGCTGTGGGGCAAGGTGGATGAAGACGCGATCCGCGAGGAGCGTGGTCATGCCTACTAGGCGCGTTCCCGAAGCGCCTGCGGCGGGGCGCACTCGAGGGGGCGCACCCAGCGGCCCGGCAAAGCCGTTTCCACGGGTTCCGCGGGTGCCCACGACCAGGTTTCGTGACGCTTGCCTTGGCTCGATCAGATCTGGAGAAAGGACTGTCTGATGTGGTACTTCGCGTGGATGCTCGGGCTGCCGCTGGCGGCGGCCTTTGCGGTGCTCAATGCCATGTGGTACGAGCTGATGGACGACGAGGCGATTCGCAAGGCGGCGCTGGAGCCGGAAGGGCCGCAAGGGCAGGAGCGGCTGTAGCGGCTGTAGCGGGGACGCCATAGGCCGCGCACCTGCGTGGCGATGATGTTGCGCGGGATCTGGCGGTCTTTCGCGCGCGTGACGGGCGAGGCGAGGACGGAGCCCCAGGCAGGCTCGGAATCGCCCGGTCTCGTACGACTTCGCAATCAAGCGCCTGACTGCGTTGAATCGCCTTGCCGTGCTGCAGCACTGTCTGCGGCGTTCTGCGCTTGATTGCAAAGTCCTATCGGTTGGCAAGTTCGAAGCGGGTGCCGCAGACGGTCACGCACTCGGCGTCCGACGGCAGGCCGCGTGCTTTTGCGGCTCGACGGATGGCATCGGCATCGCGCACTTTCAGCGTGACGGCCGCGAGGCCTTCGCCGCGACCGTCGGTGGCTGGCGCAAAGCGCAACGTGGCGTTGTCGACCTGTAGTTGCCGATCGGCCATGTTCTTCTCGACCGGGCGTTGCAGGATCTGCCCCCACTTGTGCGCGAGCGCCAGAGGGTCGGCACTCTGCAGCACGGCACCGGCAAAGCCTTCGACGCGGTCGGTCACCACTGCGTCGCGCCAGTGCGGGCCAGCCGGCCAGTAGGGGCCTTGCAGGTCGGCGCCGTCCTTGGTGGTGTTGATCTCGAGCAGCGCGCCGCCGGTATCGCGCGGGTGCAGTTGCATGCCTTCGTAGTCCCCCAGGGCCAGGGGCGCGGCGATGCGCACGCCGATGTGGGCGACATGCTCGCGCCAGCGCGGCAAGGCCTCGCTGTCCAGGATGACCATGTAGCCGCCATCGCCGCCACGCCGCTCCAGGTAGCGGCCGGCGGTGGTGCCGTCGCGCACCGGCGCGACCACTTCAAGGAAACTGCTGCCAAAGGGCATGAGGGCGTTGCGCAGGCCGAACTGCCCGACCGCCGGGTCGCGGTGGCAGACCTTCACGCCGAACACGGCGCAGAGGTCGTCGACCACGAGGTCGAGATCGCGGGCCACGAGGCAGATCTGGCGCAGGCGCAGGTAGGTGTTCGTCACATGTCTCCTTTGTTGCTCGAGTGACTGTCGAACCCGGAAATATCAACTAAAAATGCCAGGATCAAAGAGACAAGGCACTCGCCATTGCGCTGCAGATGCTCTTCGGCACTTCGATGACGCGCGTGCGCAGCCGCGACTGCATCGTGGCGCCGTCCGACACGCATGCCACGGGCGACGGCCGACACACGAACCGAAGGATTTGCAAATGATTTACCAGGACATCACCGTCGCCGTCGAGGCCCATGTCTGCACCATCACGCTGAACCGCCCTGAGCGGCTCAACGCGTGGACGCAGCGCATGGAGAACGAGTTCCGCGCCGCCATCGAAGAGGCTGCTGCAGATGACGCCGTGCGTGCCATCGTCGTGACCGGCGCCGGTCGCGGCTTCTGTGCCGGTGCCGACATGGACATCCTCGAAGCCGGCGCGGCCTCGGGCGGTGAAGGCACCGCGGACGCAAGTTCGCTGAAGCCGCGCGTTCAGGGCATCGAGCGCAACTATGCCTGGCGCTTCAGCTACCTGCTGCGCGTGCCCAAGCCGGTGATCGCGGCGATCAACGGGCCTATCGCTGGCATCGGCCTGTGCATGGTGCTGTTCTGCGACTTCCGCTACATGGCCGAGGGGCAGAAGCTGACCACCGCCTTTGCAAGGCGGGGGCTCATCGCGGAGCACGGTACGTCGTGGATGCTGCCGCGGCTGGTCGGCGTGACGAATGCGCTGGACCTGTTGATGTCGGCCCGCACGGTGGTGACGAGCGAAGCCGCAGCGCTGGGCCTCGTGAAAGCCGTACCGGCCGAAGGTTTCCTGGCCAGCGTGCAGCAGACCGCGCGCGAGTTGGTGCACTTCGCCTCGCCGCGCTCCATCGGCGTCATCAAGCGGCAGGTGTACGACGGCCTGTTCCAGGATCTCGACGGTGCCTGGGAACGTGCCGACGAGGAGATGCATGCATCGTTCAAGAGCGAGGACTTCAAGGAAGGCGTGGCGCATTTCCTGGAAAAACGCGCGCCGGCGTTCAGCGGGCGCTGACATCGGTGTGAAAGCGCAGGGGGACCGGCGCTACGCTTCCTTCCGCCTGTGGCACGGCACATGGCGCCCGCACGACAGACATTCAACAAGACCAGACCCTTATTCATGAAGACCCGCATCACCGAACTCTTCGGCATCGAGCATCCGATCATCCAGGGCGGCATGCACTACGTCGGCTTTGCCGAGCTGGCCGCCGCTGTGTCGAACGCCGGTGGCCTCGGCATCATCACAGGCCTGACGCAGCGCACGCCCGAACTGCTGGCCCAGGAGATCGCGCGCTGCCGCGAGATGACCGACAAGCCCTTCGGGGTGAACCTCACCTTCCTGCCGACCGTGAGCTCGCCCGACTATCCGGGCTACATCCGCGCCATCGTCGACGGCGGCGTCAAGGCGGTCGAGACCGCCGGCAACAATCCGCAGAAGTGGCTGCCTGCATTGCATGAAGCGGGCGTCAAGGTGATCCACAAGTGCACCTCGGTGCGCCACTCGCTCAAGGCCGAGTCCATCGGATGCGACGCGGTCAGCGTCGACGGCTTCGAATGCGGTGGCCACCCCGGCGAGGACGACGTGCCCAACTTCATCTTGCTGCCGCGCGCGGCCGAAGAGTTGAAGATCCCCTTCGTCGCCTCGGGCGGCATGGCCGACGGCCGCTCGCTCGTGGCCGCGATGGCGCTGGGCGCCGAGGGCATGAACATGGGAACGCGCTTCATCGCCACGAAGGAGGCGCCGGTGCACGAGAACGTCAAGCAGGCCATCGTGGCCGCCAGCGAACTCGACACGCGGCTGGTGATGCGCCCGCTGCGCAACACCGAGCGCGTGCTCCGCAACGACGCGGTCGATCGCCTGATCGAGAAGGAAAAATCGCTGGGCGCTGCGCTGACCTTCGAGGACATCATCGACGAGGTCGCCGGCGTCTATCCGAAGATCATGAAAGAGGGCGCGATGGATGCCGGCGCCTGGTCCTGCGGCATGGTGGCCGGCCTGATCCGCGATGTGCCGACCGTCAAGGAATTGATCGATCGGATCATGGGCGAGGCCGAGGCCATCATCGGAAAGCGCCTGGCGGGCTTTGCCGCGCGCTGATCGGCTGCTGGCTATTTCCAGGGCGTGGCGGGCGGCACTGCGGCGGCGGGTTCGACGTCGACGCTCTTGAAATCCGCCGGAGAGACGATCTCGAGGTACTCCATGTCGGGCGAGTAGTCGAACAGGTAGTGGCGGATGCCCGGGCGCTGGTGCACGACGTCGCCGGCCTCCACCAGCGTCTCCTGGTCCTCGTACATGAACCGGGCCCAGCCTTTCATCATGATCACGATCTGGAAGTCCGCCTCATGGCGGTGCCATCCGGTGCCCTCGTCCGGTGGCATGTTGGCCTTCACCAGGTGCGCGATGACGGCGCCGTTGGTGGCTTCGGCAATGCCAAGGTCGCGGTACAGGAAGAAATCGCGCAAGCCGCCAGAGACGAACTGCGTGTCGCCGGGCTTGACGTGCGAGAACTTGGTAGCGGTTCGGTCCAGCATGGGGCATTCCTTCGGGATGGTTGATGCTGCGCCGCAGCACGCAAAAACCATTCCCGAGGGAGGCGCCCGTTTGGCGCGAATCTGGGGCCTGCTCGCACTGCGAACGGCGTCGTGAAGGCGTGCCCCTATGCGGTGCCGACGACCGAAAGTGGGCATGCCTGGCGCTCCCGCGCCATCACGAATCGCTCCCGCAACTGGCGCGCCAATGCGGGTGCATTGCGCCGGACCAACGCGACTCCGTAGCTGCCCAATGGCTGGCCTTCAAGACTGATCTGAACGCTCGTGAAGTAGTGGCCCAATGCATCGCAGGCATCCAGAAGACACCGTTCCAGCGACTCGAGCGTGGTCTCGCTGTGCAGGAACGACTTGGCGCTGGCGCTCAGGCTGTAGGCATAGACCTGAGGGCGGATGCAGCGAATCTGCAGGTGTGGTTGCATGGGCGAATACCTTTGCGGGAGACGGTCGTCATTCGACCGAGACCTAAGGTATTCAGCGGGAAATAGGGTGTCCATACGTCGTATGGCCACGCGACTAGATCAAGAGTACTGGCGCGGCCCTATGCGGGCGGCAACGCCCACGCAGAGGCGCGAAACGCGAGTTCGTGCGCCTTCATGGCCTGGGCCAGGCGCGCGACTTCTGCTGCAGCGCCGGGCATGCGGCGCGCCAGGGCGTCGATCTGCATGGCATAGGCATCCGTCAACTCCTGCCATTGACTGAAGGCAATGCCCATGTCGCTCTTGGCGCTCATCATTTCGTGGCAATCCGCTTCCGCCGTCCCGGCGTGTACTGGCCAACCATTGCTGCTTCTCCCATTCCTGAGTCTCCCCGCGATTTGCACTTTAAACAACGGCCCTGACGGTTTTTGTGGCAATTGCCCAGGTCGGCCCTGTCCATCGAGGGCTGGGTGCTGTTTGCCTAGCAAGGGCCTACTGCCGGTATCGATGTCTTGCAATGGTTCGAACGACCATTCCATGCCTTGTCCATTGCGCCAAAAGTAGTAATCAACGTTGCAATTGGTTAAATGTTGGCGTTGACCATGTGTTGTATGAAAGCCGCATCCGTGACGCGATGCGAGGCACCATGCGGGCGAAACCGGCCGACCGGCGTTTGTTGGGATAATCCCGCGCCATGAGCGGCAACACCTTCGGCACCCTTTTCGCAGTCACCAATTTCGGTGAATCCCATGGCCCTGCGATCGGATGCGTCATCGACGGCTGCCCGCCCGGCATGTCGCTCAGCGAGGCCGATATCCAAGGCGACCTGGACCGCCGCCGCCCCGGCACGAGCCGTCACGTCACGCAGCGCAATGAGCCTGATGCGGTGCAGATCCTCTCCGGCGTGTACCAAGGGAAGACCACCGGCACGCCGATCGCGCTGCTGATCCAGAACACCGACCAGCGCAGCAAGGACTACGGCAACATTGCCCAGCAGTTCCGACCGGGCCATGCCGACTTCACCTACTGGAAAAAGTACGGCATCCGCGACCCGCGCGGCGGCGGGCGTTCGTCGGCGCGGCTCACGGCGCCGATGGTCGCGGCCGGCGCGGTCGCCAAGAAGTGGCTGGCCGAGAAGTACGGCACCGTGTTCCGCGGCTGCATGCAGCAGATCGGCGACATCGTGATCCCGTTCGAGAGCTGGGAGCACGTGCCCAACAATCCCTTCTTCGCGCCGGTGGCCGATGTGTCGCAACTGGAGGCCTACATGGACGCGCTGCGCAAGGCCGGCGACTCTTGCGGTGCCCGCATCCGCGTGACGGCATCGAACGTGCCGGTCGGCCTGGGCGAGCCGCTGTTCGACAAGATGGATTCCGACATCGCCTACGCCATGATGGGCATCAATGCGGTGAAGGGCGTGGAGATCGGCGCCGGCTTTGGCAGCGTGACGCAGCGCGGCACCGTGCACGGCGACTCGATCACGCCGGAAGGCTTCGACACCAACAACTCGGGCGGCACGCTCGGCGGCATCAGCACGGGGCAGGACCTGGAAGTCAGCATCGCCATCAAGCCGACCAGTTCCATCATCAGCCCGCGCAAGTCCATCGACGTGAACAACCAGCCGGTGGAAGTCGTCACCAAGGGCCGCCACGACCCCTGCGTCGGCATCCGTGCGACACCGATCGCCGAGGCGATGCTGGCGCTGGTCGTGATGGAGCATGCGCTGCGCAATCGCGCGCAGAACGGCGACGTGGGCGCGAACGGCGAGCCTGCCACCAGCGACGCCTCCGTTCCGCAATCGTCGCTGCTCTAGGCGGTGACGGCGACGGGCGGCGCGAGCCGCGGCCAGTTGCTGGCGTTCGCTGCCTTGTCGGCCAGCTACTTCGCGCACATCGGCTTCTTCAACCCCTACCTGCCGCTCTGGTTGAAGGACCAGGGCCTGCCGATCTTCACGATCAGCTTGTTGGCGGCGGTGCAATCGTTCACGCGGGTGTTCGCGCCGTATGCGTGGGGCGCGCTTTCGGATCACACGGGCGAGCGGGTGCGACTGCTGCGCATCAGTGCCGCGATTGCGCTGGTGGTGTCCTTCGGGCTGTGGATCCAGGGCGGGGCATGGTGGATCGCGCTGGTGCTGTTGCTGCTGTTCACGCACACCAGTTCCATGATGGGGCTCACCGAGGCGGCCATGGCGCACTTGGTGGCCGGCGATTGGGGGCGCTACGGGCGCATCCGCCTCTGGGGCTCGGCGGGCTTCCTGGTGACGGTGTTCATCGCGGGCGAATGGTTCGAGCGCTTCGGCATGCGGCACTTTCCGGCTTGGGCGGCCGTGACGCTGGCGCTGGTGCTGCTGTCGGCCTGGCGCCTGCCGGACATGCGGGAGCTGCCGGCCGCCTCGCACGAGGCGCACGCACCGATCGGGCCGGTGCTGCGCCAGCCGGCGGTGCGCTGGTTCCTGGCCTCGCTGTGCCTGCATGTCACGGCGCATTTCGGGGTCTACGGCTTCCTGTCGCTGTACCTCGATTCGCTGGGCTACAGCAAGGCCATGATCGGTGTGCTCTGGGCCGTGTCGGTGGTGGGGGAGATTGCCTGGTTCTTCGGCCAGGGGCGCTTCATTGCGCGCATGCCGATGGCGCGGTGGCTGGTGGTCTGCGGTGTGGCCGGCGCGATGCGGATGGCGATCACCGGCGCGGCGGGGCAGTGGCTGGTGGCCATCATGCTGGCGCAGGCATTGCACGCGCTGAGCTTCGCGGCGCACCACACCAGTTGCATCGCCATGGTCACGCGCTTCTTTCCCGGCCGGTTGCGCGGGCGCGGGCAGGCGCTGTTCACCGTCGTCGGGTATGGCGTGGGCGGTGTGGCGGGTGTGCTGCTCGGCGGTGCGATTGCGAGCCGGTTCGGCTTTGGCGTGATGTTCGGCGCCTCCACCTTGCTGTGCGTGCTGGCCACCGGGTGTGCCTTGCAGCTGGAACGCATCGAGCGACAGTCGCCGCAGCCCGCGGTGGCTTGACTGCGTGGGGCCGTATTCGTGCCGCTCGTACGCAACGTGATGCAGTCCATGACAATGAGCCGCTCGCCTCAACCCATGGAGTCCGCCGTGCCCCCGATCAGAAGCCTCGCCAGTGCCGCATTGCTCTCCGTCGCGGCGCTGCTGTCGGCCTGTGCCACGGACGGCGCGACGAACGCGGCCACGACCAGCGCTAAGGCGAATGCGTCGCCTGCGCTGGTCCCTTTCGCCTCCGACGAAGGGGTGGCCCGGTTGGCCCGTTCACGCGCCAAGGCGGACTTCGCGGCGCTCGCCAACCAGTTCGAAGCCCAGTACAACAGCGCGTTCTGCGGACCCACTTCGGCCGCGATCGTGCTCAACACGATGCACAGCCGCAGCGCCGACCTGCCGCGCGACCGCACGCGCCTGCGCAAGGACGATGTGCAGTTCCTGCCGCCCGGTGCCGACCCGATCGTGCCGCGCTTCACGCAGGATCTGGTGATCGACAAGGGCCCCAAGACGCGTGCCCAAGTGCTGGGCGAGCCTGCCGACATTGGCGGCAAGCAGGTGCGGGACTTTGGCTACCAGTTGCGCCAGTTCGACGCGATGTTGCGCGGGAACGGCCTCGTCACGAGAGCCGTGGTCGTCGACGATGCGCTGTCCGAGCAGACCATCCGCGCCGACATGGCGGACAACCTCGCGCGCAGCGGCGACTACGTGATCGTGAACTACCGGCGGGAAGCCCTGGGCCAGAAGGGCGGTGGCCACATCTCGCCGCTCGGTGCGTACGACGCCGCGTCGGACTCATTCCTCGTGCTCGACGTCAATCCGGGCGCGGCGGGCTGGGCGTGGGTGCCGACGGCGGCGCTAGTCAAGGCCATGCGCACCTTCGACACCGTGGAGAACCGCGGGTACGTCGTGGTCAACGGGCCATGAGGCCGCCGCGATTGCGCTGCGGCTAGATCAAATTCCGCATCGCCTGCGCCGTCTCCCGCAGCACCGGCAGCACGCGCTTCACCGCGTCCTCGCTGCCCTCATGCCCCATCGGCATCGTGATGTTGAGCGCGCCGACCAGGTCGCCGCGGCGGTCGCGCAGCGGCACCGCGATGCCGCGCGAGTTCAGGTCGAGTTGCTGCTCCGACAAGGACCAGCCCTGCGCCCGGATGCGCATCAACTCCAAGCGCATGCGCTCCTTGCTGGCGATCGTGTGCGAGGTGAACACCGCCAACTCGTGCGAGGCGAGCCAGCTGTCCATTTCGGCATCGGTACGCAGGGCCAGCATCAGCATGCCTGCGGCCGTCACCTGCGCCGGCACGCGCGCGCCCAGCACGTAGCCGGTGCTCATGTTGCGATTCGGGCCGTTGCGCGCGATGTAGACCACCTCGTCGCCGTCCATCACGCTGAGGTAGACGACCTCGTGCGTGCCGGCCGACACGCGTTGGAGGAAGGGCTGCACGATGCGTGGCAGCCGCGCCGACTCCAGGTACGACTGGCCCAGCCGCAGCACCCTCGGCGTGAGCCAGAACAGCTTGCCGTCGCTGGCCACGTAGCCCATGTATTGCAGCGTCAGCAGGTAGCGGCGGGCGGCGGTGCGGGTCATGCCGGTGCGCTGGCCGGCCTGGCTGGCGGTGAGGCGCGGGTTGGCGTCGTCGAAGGCTTCGATCACGCTGATGCCGCGCTCCAGGCCGGCGATCCAGTCGCGCTTCTCGAGTCCCGGCGGGGCTTCGTTTTCTTCTCTCGCCATCGAGCGTCTCCTCGGTGAAACCCCGGCAAGCGGACGATGATCGCCTGAGGCGGATCGATGATCGCACGAACGGGTTGAAAAGTGGATCACCAAGCCATGTGAGCCGTTAAAGTCCGGCTGAAACGGCATCGCCGCGCGAGCGATGCCGGAACAACGGAAGCGAGACATGCAGGCCATCAACGGCACCACCGACCTCTACCTGATCCCGGGCGATCCGATCGCCAACGTCCGCGTACCGCGCATGTTCAACGCGGTGTTCGAGCGCTTTGGCATCGACGCGGTCATGGTGCCCACGCGGGTCGCCGCGCGTGACCTGGCCGTGTTCCTGAAGGCGAGCTTCCTCGCGAAGAACCTCAAGGGCATGGTGATCGCGCCGCCGCACAAGCCGCTGATCGTGAGCCTGCTGGATGGCTGCGGGCTGTTCGGGCGCGTGGCGGGCTCCGCCAACATCGTGCGGCGCCTCAGCAACGGCGAGCTCGAAGGCGACCTGTTCGACGGCGAAGGCCTGGTGCATGCGCTCGACTACTACAACATCCCGTTCCGCGGCAAGCGAGTGCTGGTGCTGGGCGCGGGCGTGAGCGCCGCGGCCATCGGCGTGGCGCTGGCGGAGGGCGGCACGGTCGACGGCGCCGAGCACATCGCCTTCTACGATCCGGTAGCGGGCAAGGCCATCGGCCTGGCGACGCAGCTTGACTCCTTCTTCGACGCGACCGTGGTGTCGGTCGATTCCAGCGATCCGGCCAGCTACGACCTGGTGGTGAACGCCTCGCAAGCCGGCCTGCAACCGGGCGACCCGCTGGCCTGCGACGTGTCGCGCATGGAGTCGCATGCGGCGCTGTTCGACATCCTGCTGCGCGGCCAACCGACGCCGCTGGTACAGGCCGTGCGCGCACGCGGGCTCCATGCGCAGGCGGGCTTCGAAATGCTGATCCAGCAGATGCCCAACTACCTCGACTACTTCGGCTACGGCGCGGCCGCCAATGGCGTGCGGCACGACATGCGTTTCCTGCGCGAGCAGATCTACCCCGAGGCCATGCGCGGCGAGATCGACAAGCCGCTGCGCTACCACTCGGCCAATGTGGCCTAGATCCACAGGGACCCACTCATGAGCATCTTCGAAGGTTTTCTTTCCACCCCCGAGACGCTGGACGCGTTCGACGACCGCAGCTTCGTCGACGCCATGCTGCGCTTCGAGGCCGCGCTGGCGCGTTCCCAGGCTGCGGTCGGGCTGATCCCCGAATCGGCGGCGAATTCGATCGTCAACAGTTGCAAGGTCGAACTGTTCGACGTGGCCCGCATCGTGCGCGAGAGCGGTCGCGCCGGCAGCGTGGCGATCCCGCTGGTCAAGGCGCTGAAGGAAGCGGTGGGACTGTTCAATGCCGACGCGGTCGCGTACACGCATTTCGGCAGCACCAGCCAGGACGTGATCGACACGGCGACGGCACAGGTCACGCGCAACGCGATGGCGCTGATCGAGGCCGATCTGTCGCGCGCCATCGACGCACTGCTGGAGCATGCCGTCCAGCATGCGACCACGCCGATGCTGGCGCGCACGCTGATGCAGCCGGCCTCCGTCACCAGCTTCGGCTACAAGTGCGCGGGCTGGGTCGCGCCGCTGGTGCGCAGCCGCAACCGTCTCCGCGTGGCGAAGGCCAATGCGCTGAACGTCCAGTTGGGCGGCGCCGTCGGCACGCTCGCGCAGATGGGCGGCAAGGGCGGCGAGGTCATGCAACGGATGGCCGATGAACTCGAACTGGGCAACGCCGGCGCGACCTGGCACACGCAGCGCGACGAATGGGTTGCGCTGGGTTGCGAGTTGGGCTTGATGGTGGGCGCGCTCGGCAAGATCGCGCTCGACATCTCGCTGCTCGGCCAGTACGAAGTCGCTGAAGTCATGGAGCCGACCGAGCCCGGCCGCGGCGGGTCTTCGGCGATGCCGCACAAGCGCAATCCGGTCGCATCGATGGTCGCACTGGCGGCTGCGCAGCGCGCGCCACAACGCGTGGCCGCGCTGCTGGGCGCGATGCCGCAGCAACATGAGCGCGCGCTCGGCGCCTGGCAGGCCGAGTTGGCCGAATGGCCGCAGTTGCTGATGTCGGCGCATGGCAGCGTGCGCGCGCTCGCCTCGGCCTTGCCGGGCCTGCAGGTCGATGTGGTCCGCATGCGCGCCAACATCGATCGGCTGCGCGCCGAATTGCCGAAGGAAGCGGCCGATGAATGGTTCAACCCCGCGCTCGCGGAAAACGCCGGGCGCCTCGCGTTGGCGCAGGTCGAGCGTCTGCGTGGCCTCGATAAACCGAACAAGGAAAACCTTTGATGAGCAACCACAACGACTCCTCGGCCGACCACGCCGACTACACGCAAGGCCTGGTGCACCGCCGCCGCGTGCTCGGCGACGCCTGGGTCGACCGCGCGCTGGCCAACCGCAACGCCTTCAACAGCGAGTTCCAGGAAATGATCACGCGCCATGCGTGGAACGACATCTGGGGCCGGCCCGCGCTCGGCGACAAGACGCGCAGGCTGATGGTGCTGTCGATGATGCTGGGCGTGCATGCCTATGAGGAATTCGCGATGCACGTTCGCGCCGCGCTGGACGGTCCGGCGGAATCGCGCCTCACGCCCGACGAGATCAAGGAAGTGATCATGATGTCGGCCATCTACTGCGGCGTGCCGGTGGCCAACCATGCCTTCGGCATCGCGACCGGCATCCTGCGCGAGAAGGGCCTGTTGCCCGCCGCCGCGGCCTGAGCAATTTCAAGGAGAGACCATGAGCATTGAACTGAACGTCGTCCGTGAAGGCCAGGGCCCCATCGTCGTGCTGAGCCATGCGCTGGGCTGCGACCTGCACATGTGGGACGGCGTGGCCGCATCGCTTGCACGCGCGCACACGGTGATTCGCTACGACCACCGCAACCATGGCCTCTCGGCCAATTCGGCGGGCGCCTTCGGCATCGAGACGCTGGCCGACGATGCCGTCGCGCTGATCGAGCGCGAGGCTCCGGGCGAGACGGTGCATTTCGTGGGCCTGTCGATGGGCGGCATGACGGCGCAGGCGCTGGCCGAGCGTCGGCCCGACCTGTTGCGCAGCGTGGTCATTGCGAATTCATCGGCGTTCTACCCGGACCAGTCGCCGTGGCTTGCGCGGGTGCAGACGGTCGCATCGCAAGGTGTCGCGGCCATTGCGCCGGGCGCGGTGTCGCGCTGGCTCACGCCGGAATGGGTGTCGACCTTCGAAGGGCAGGCCGCTGCGAAGGCGCTGCAGGACACGCTGGAAAAGACAGACGCGGCGGGCTACATCGCCAGTTGCAATGCCGTCGCGGCCATCGATTTCCGGCAGAGCAACCCGCGCATCGCGGTGCCGACGCTTGTCATCGGCGGCCTGCAGGACGAGGCCACGCCGATGCCGATGTCGCAGGAGATGGCCGACGCGATTCCGCGCGCGCGGCTCGTGACGATCAACGCGGCGCATCTGAGCGCGGTGGAACGGCCGGCGGAGTTTGCCGAGTTGCTCATCGACTTCTGGCGCAGCCTCTGACTCTCGACGCACTCGCTACGAAGTCCTCACGCCTTCCATGCCGACTACCACGGCAGTTCCATCCGCTCGTCGTCGGGGCCGAAGACTTCGACGCGGGACGTCGCGAAGGTCGCGGTGCAGAACATCGGCTCCGGGCCGACGCTGAAGATCTGGTGCGGCACGTTGCGCGGGATCAGCAGCGTGCTGTCGGGGCCGAAGCGATGCACGCGGCCCTGCATGTGCAACTCGCCGTGGCCGCTGTGGCACACGACCACTTCCTCGGCGTCATGGCGGTGCGGCGGCGTCGCCGCGCCCGGCGCCATGGTCTGCTGCCAGACGCTGAGGTCGTGCAGGCCGCTGCGTTCGTCCGCCAACGTGCGGTGCTCGATTCCGGGAATGTGCGCGACCGGCAGATCGGCGTGGGAGACGATGGGCGTCGAGAAAGCTGGTGTGGTCATCGAAGGCTCCGGTGATTGAGGGGGCGGGGGCCGGGGGATCGGCAAACGCAAGTTTCAAAAAACGCTGGTGCGTTGTGAAGCGGGCTCTATGCCACTACATTGAGGACGTTTCTTCCTCAATGGGAGCCCTCGCATGCAAGGCGTCCAGCAGTTCCTTTCGTTCGCGGAAACGGCCCGGCATGGCAGCTTTGCCGCAGCGGCGCGCGAGCTGGGCAGTGCGCCCTCGACGCTGGCCAAGGCGGTGTCGCGGCTGGAAGCCTCGCTCGGCGTCAAGCTGTTCCATCGCACCACCCGGCAGGTGAGCCTCACGCCGGACGGCGAGCGCCTCTACCGGCGTTGCGAACGCGTGCTGACCGAGATCGAGGACCTGCATGCCGATGCCGCCGGCACTCGCGCCACCGTGGTCGGCACGCTGCGCGTCGACATGCCGATCGTCTACGGCCGCCGCGTGGTGCTGCCGGTGCTGGCGCGTCTCAAGGCCGAGCATCCGGGACTGGAACTCGACCTGCGCTTGCAGGACAGCTTCGTCGAACTGGTCAGGGATGGGATCGACCTGGCGGTGCGCATCGGCGCGCTGCAGGATTCGACGCTGGTGGCACGCCGATTCGACAGCCAGTACCTGTTGCTCTGCGCAAGCCCGGATTACGTCGACCGGCACGGCATTCCTTCCACGCTCGCCGCGCTGGAACAGCACAAGGCCGTGCTGTTCCGCATGCCGAGCAGCGGCCGCGATCGGCCCTGGCAGTTGGTGCAGCGTGGCAAGGCCGTGAACCTGCAACCGCGCAGCGAACTGCGCCTGAACGATGGCGAGGCGCTGGTGCAGGCCGCCGTGCTGGGCCTGGGCATCGTGCAGTTGCCCAGCGTCATGGTGGACGACGAGTTGCGGGACGGCCGCCTCGTCGAGCTGCTGCCGTCGCTGCGCCCGCTGCCGATGCCGATCAGCGCGGTGTACCCGTCGCAGCGACTGCTGCCGCCGCGCGTGCGGGTGCTGCTGGATGCGCTGACGGCGCTCGGGGTCACGCCTCCGCCTCCGAGGCCCAAGACCTTGAAACGCCGAGGGTCGCCACCACAGTGAAGAATGTCGCTACTTTTTTCACTCGGCCGCCGGTGCGGCCTGCCCCCACATGACAGCCCAACTCCAGATCGATTTCGTGTCCGATGTGTCCTGCCCCTGGTGCGCCATCGGGCTGGGTGCCCTCGAGGCGGCCCTGGCCCGTGTCGCGGCCGATGTGCAGGCCGAGTTGCGCTTCCAGCCTTTCGAATTGAACCCGAGGATGGTGCCCGAGGGCCAGGACATCGAGGAGCACATCCGCGAGAAGTACGGCTCCTCGCCGGAGCAGCAGGCGCAGATGCGCGAGATGATCCGCCAGCGCGGCGAGGCGGTCGGCTTCGAATTCGGCATCGGCCTGCGCAAGCGCATCTACAACACCTTCGACGCGCATCGGCTGCTGCACTGGGCTGAACTGCAAGGCGCAGAACAACAACGCGCGCTGAAGAAGGCGCTGCTGGCCGCCTACTTCACGAAGGGCGAGAACCCCTCGGACCACGACTTGCTGCTGCGCGTGGTCGGCGAGGTCGGCCTCGACGTGGCGCGCGCCCGCGAAATCCTGAACAGCGACGAGTACGCCTCCGAAACCCGTTCGAGGGAGAAGCTCTACACGGATGCAGGCATCCACTCGGTGCCGGCGATCATCATCAACAACCAGCACCTGATCTCGGGTGGCCAGCCGGTCGAGGTGTTCGAGCGGGCGCTGCGGCAGATCGCCGGCGCGCAGCCGTCGACGACAGCGGTCGCGTAGCCGTTCAGCTTGCGACGAACCTGGCGCTCTTGAAGAAGATGTTGGGCTTGCGATAGACCGCCAGCAGCAGGCAGCCCTCGTCGGAGCGGGTCTCGTGCATGGAGCCCGGCACGCGATAGACGAACTGGCCCGCGCGGCAGATGCCGTCGTGGTCGTAGAAGGAGCCTTCGAGCACGAAGCTCTGTTCGATTTCCGGATGCTTGTGGAAGGGCAGCACGGCGCCCGGTTCCCACTTGAGCAGCACCGTCATCTCGCCCACTGCGTCGTCCCGGTAGAGCACCATCATCTGGATCTTGGGAAATTGCGAAGGCTGCCATTCCAGTTGGGAGGGGTCGACGTACACCGAGCCACCCGGCGTCGGCGCGAGCTTGCCGGAAAGTCGTTCATTGAAAACCGATGACATGGAAGGCTCCTCCTCAGATCTCGTCGATCGACGTGCTGCGTGTCGCGCCCTGCGCGGCGAGTGAATAGCGCTCGCGCGTCTTCACGTAGAAGCTCGCGCCGAAGCGGCCGATGGGGTAGTAGTTCTGCAGCCGCACGCGCCAGGTCTCGGTGTCGATCAGTTCGTCGCGCGCGTGCATCCACCGCACCTGGCCGATGAAGATCTGGCGGCTGGTGGTTTCCAGCTTTTCCCACAGCGTGCATTCGAAGGCCACGGGCGCCTCCGCGATGCGCGGCGGCTTCACGGCGTTGCTTGGCAGGGCGGTGAAGCCGACCACGTCGAGTTCGGAGACGTGCGGCGGATGGCGGTCGCCGCAGCGGTGCATCTGCTCGGCCGTGTCCTCGTCGGGCAGGTGCACCACGAATTCGCCGGTGCGAACGATGTTGGCGGCCGTGTCCTTCAGCACGCCGTTCTCCAGGCGGTTGACGCTGATCATGACGATGGGCGGTTCTTCGCCGAGCATGTTGAACATGCTGAAGGGCGCGGCGTTGACCACGCCATCGGGTCCGAGCGTAGTGACCAAAGCGATCGGGCGTGGCACGATCAGGCTGGCCATGAGTTTGTAGCGTTGGTGCTCGGTGAGTGCGGCGAAGTCGATGTCCATGGGAGGATGATGAGTCAGGGGATTGCTCACAGCACGTTACCCCGAAAGCGGGATGACGGGTTTCCAATGAGCGATGTATTCAAGGTCCAGCAAGGAGCGAAGTCCATGCCCGAATGGGACACAGCAGATTTCAGGCCAGTCCAGCGTGAATCCTCGGCCTCCCGCATCATCGTGGGGGTGCTGATCGCGGCGGCGATCGGTGCCGGTGGCTGGTGGTGGTACAGCACGCAGCGGCAGCAACCCGCACCGGTGGCCGTGGCGCCGGCTGTGACACCGCCGGTGGAAGACGAGCCGGCGCCGCCCCCTGCGCCGGTGGCGACCGGCCCGCTGTTCCCGATCGAGCCACAGCCCCCCGAGGCCGCGCCGCCGGCCGACCCCGATGCGCAAATGGCCCAGTTGCTGATGGCGTTGCTCGGCCAGCAGGCGGTTTCCTCGTTCCTGCAGGTCGACGGCTTCACGCGACGCGTGGTCGCCACGGTCGACAACCTGACCCGCGAGCAGGCCACGACGCGCATGTGGCCGGTGCAGCCCACACCGCAGCGCTTCAGCGTGGCGGGCGAGGGCGCCTCGCAGCACATCGCGGCGGACAACGCGAAGCGCTATGCACCCTTTGTGGCGTTTGCCGAGGGAGTCGACACGCGCAAGGCCGTGGCGCTGTACGTGAAGCTGTACCCGCGCTTCCAGCAGGCGTATGAGGAACTGGGCTATCCCAAGGGCTACTTCAACGACCGGCTGGTCGCGGTGCTCGACCATCTGCTGCAGGCACCGGAGCCCGACGCGCCGCCGCAGGTGAAGCTCACCGAAGTGAAGGGCGAGTACGCCTCCGCGCAGCCCTGGACGCGCTACGAGTTCGCGGACCCGCAGTTGGAGTCGCTGTCGGCGGGGCAGAAGATGATGGTCCGCATGGGTGCGGGCAACGAGAAGCGGCTGAAGGCGAAGCTGTCGGAGTTCCGCAAGGGGATTGCGGGTGGCGCGGTGCCGAAGGGTTGATGCGGGCGCCATCCGCCTGACTTGATTTCGCCTTCATACGCCTCACTGCGCTGGATCGCCTTGGCCGTACTGCAGCACTGTCCACAGCACGCCGCCTTGTTTGGCGTTTGATTGCCAAGTTGAATGAGCCGAGCCTCGCGTCAGTGCCGCAGGCCGCGGCCCTGCTCATCCATCAGAAACGCGTGACGGGCATGTCCGCTTCGCGCTTGTCGGCTGCGTACTTGCCCAGTTCCCACTTGGCGATCGCGTTGCGGTGCACTTCGTCCGGGCCGTCCGCAAAGCGCAGCGTGCGGGCGTGGGCATAGGCCATGGCGAGCGGGAAGTCGTCGCTCATGCCGCCGCCGCCGTGCACCTGCATGGCCCAGTCGATCACCTGGCAGGCCATGTTCGGTGCCACGACCTTGATCATCGCGATCTCGTTCTTGGCGACCTTGTTGCCGGCCACGTCCATCAGCCAGGCAGCCTTGAGCGTGAGCAGGCGGGCCATGTCGATCTTGCAGCGCGCTTCGGCGATGCGCTCCTGCGTGACGGTCTGCGAGGCGACGGTCTTGCCGAAGGCGACGCGCGACGAGGCGCGCTTGCACATCAGCTCGAGCGCACGCTCGGCCACACCGATCAGGCGCATGCAGTGGTGGATGCGTCCCGGGCCAAGGCGACCCTGGGCGATCTCGAAGCCGCGGCCTTCGCCCAGCAGGATGTTGTCGACGGGCACGCGCACGTTCTCGAAGTGCATCTCGACGTGGCCGTGCGGCGCGTCGTCATAGCCCATGACGTTGAGCGGGCGCACGATGCGGATGCCCTTGGTGTCGGCCGGCACGATGACCATGCTCTGCTGCGAATGCTTGGGCGCATCCGGGTCGGTCTTGCCCATGGTGATGTAGACGGCGCAGCGCGGATCGGCCGCGCCAGAGATCCACCACTTGTGGCCGTTGATGACGTACTCGTCGCCCTGGCGTTCGATACGGGTCGAGATGTTGGTGGCGTCGCTCGAAGCCACGGCCGGCTCGGTCATCGCGAAGGCCGATCGGATCTCCCCTTCCAGCAGCGGCTTGAGCCAGCGCGCCTTGATGGCTTCGGAGCCGTAGCGGGCGATGGTTTCCATGTTGCCCGTGTCGGGCGCCGAACAGTTGAAGGCTTCGCTGGCCCAGGGCACCGCGCCCATGATTTCGGCGAGCGGCGCGTATTCCTGGTTCGTGAGGCCGGCGCCGGCATAGCCCGCGACATGCGCGCTGTCTACCGGCAGGAACAGGTTCCAGAGGCCCTGGGCCTTGGCCTTCTCCTTGACCTTTTCGACGGTTTTCAAAGCGGTCCAGCGCTTGCCCGCCGCAGTGTTGGCGGCCAGCTCCGCGGTGTAGTCGGCCTCGGCCGGGTAGATGTGCTCGTCCATGAAAGCGCGCACGCGCTTCTGCAGTTCTTGGGTCTTGGCCGAATATTCGAAATCCATCTTTGCTGTCTCCAGGGGTGAAAAGGGTCGTCAGGCGCGTTGGGCGAAGGCCCATGCCATCTCGGCCACCGGGCGGGCGCCGCGGCCAGATGCCACGGCTTGCTCGCTCGACGCGGTACCGGCCTCGACCCGCTTGGCAATGCCTTGCAGGATCGCGGCCATGCGGAACAGGTTGTAGGCCTGGTAGAAGTTCCAGTCTGGCGCCAGCGCCTCGGGCGTGGTGAGGCCGGTGCGCTCGCAGTACTTGCGGATGTATTCGCTCTCGGTCGGGATGCCCAGGCTCTTGTGGTCGAGCCCGCCAATGCCGCGGCCGAATCCTTCCGGTATGTGCCACGACATGCAGTGGTAGCTGAAGTCGGCGAGCGGATGGCCGAGCGTCGACAGCTCCCAGTCGAGCACGGCGATGGGGCGCTGCTCCGTCGCGTGGAACATCAGGTTGTCGAGGCGGAAGTCGCCATGCACGATGCTGGTCATCTTCTCGTCGCGCGCGCTGGCCGGCATGTGCACCGGCAGCCATTCCATGAGCTTGTCCATCTCGGGGATGGGCTGCGTGATGGACGCGATGTACTGCTTGCTCCAGCGGCCGATCTGCCGCTCGAAATAGTTGCCAGGCTTGCCGTAGTCGGCCAGGCCACGATCGGCGAACCTGACGGTGTGCAGCGCCGCGATCACGCGGTTCATCTCGTCGTAGATCTTGCTGCGCTCATCGTTGCTCATGCCGGGCAGGGACTGGTCCCACAGCACACGGCCGGCCATGAATTCCATGACGTAGAAGGCGCGGCCGATGACGCTTTCATCGATGCAGAGGCAGTACATGCGCGGCACCGGCACGTCGGTGCCTGCCAGGCCACTCATCACCTTGTACTCGCGCTCGATCGCATGCGCGGAGGGCAGAAGCTTGGCCACCGGACCGGGCTTGGCGCGCATCACGTAGCTCTGGCCGGGCGTGACCAGCTTGTAGGTCGGATTCGACTGGCCGCCCTTGAACATCTCCACCGTGAGCGGGCCCTTGAAGCCTTCGAGGTTGGCTTCGAGCCATGCCGTCAGCGCGTCGATGTCGAAGGCATGCTGCGGCGATACGGCACGCGTGCCGATGAAATTCTGGTAGTCGGTCATGTCGGGGTACTGGGCGTCCGTGACGCAAGGAACCAAGGTGAGCAAACTGATGCCTGTTCGGGAGCACCCGCGGAACCGGCTTCGCCGGGCCGCTGGGTGCGCCCCCTTGAGGGGGAGGCGCCGCAGGCGCGTTCGGGGGTGGTCATTAGACGTCTGCGTCGGAAATGCGCATGAGGGCGTTGCGATCGAGTACCACCAGGCCGCCCGGTTCGATGCGGATCGCGTTCTCCCGCTCCATGGCCTTGAGTTCCTGGTTGACGCGCTGGCGCGAGGCACCGAGCAGTTGCGCCAACTCTTCTTGCGCCAGTTGCAGGCCGATGCGCATCTGGCTGCCGTCGGCCAGGTTGGGCACACCGTAGCTGCGAACCAGGTGAATCAGTTGCTTGGCCAGGCGGGCACGCAAGGGCAAGGTGTTGAGGTCTTCCACCAGTCCGAACAGCGTGCGGATGCGGCGCGCCTGCAGGCGCATCAAGGCTTCGTAGAGCTCCACGTGCGTCGCGAGGATCTTCTGGAAATCGGCACGCGCCACGTTCAGCGTGGTCGTGTCGCCGCGTGCATAGGCATCGTGCGTGCGCCGGTCCCCGTCGAACATCGCCACATCGCCGAACCAGATGCCCGGTTCCACGTACGTGAGCGTGACCTGCTTGCCCGACACCGCTGTCGAACTCACGCGTACCGCGCCCTTGGCGCAGGCGATCCACTGTTCGGCTGGATCGCCACGTGCGGCCAGCAGGTCGCCGTCCTTGTAGCGTTTGACGAAAGCACATCGGAGGATGTCGTGACGAAGCGATGGTGAGAGGGATGAGAACCAGCGACCGGAGTTGATCGCTTCTCGTTCTTCGATGGTAAGAATGGGGTCGTCCATTGTTCTGTCCTGTCGGCGACTGAAAAGGGGTCGGATTGTCGCTGTCGCGACCCGCAGCTATTCGTAGCGCGGCTTCGTCTTGCCCAGGAAGGCGGCAATGCCGATGCCGGCATTTGCGTGGTGAAGGTTGCGCACGAAGTGGTCGCGCTCCTGTGCGAGATGGTTCACCAGCGTGGCACCTCTGGCCTCGTTGAGGAGATCCTTGATGCTGGCCAGCGCATTGGGCGCGCGTGCGCCGAGGGCCTCGCCCAGCGCCATCGCGCCTTGCAGGGCTTGGCCGGGTTCCGTCAACTTGTTGACCAGCCCCAACTCGTGCAGTCGCGTCGCCGCAATGCGCTCGCCGTTCATGAGCCATTCGCTCGCGATCTGCCGCGGCAGTGCCTGCGCGAGCTGCCAGCTCAGGCCGCCATCGGGCGACAGCGCGACGTTGCTGTACGACGCGGCGAACACCGCATCGCGCGCAGAGATCACGAAGTCGCAGGCCAGCGCGAGCGAGAAGCCCGCACCTGCGGCCGCGCCCTCGACGGCGGCGATCACCGGCTTGGGGAAGGCGCGGATCGAGTCGATCCAGTTGTGCAAACCATCAATGCTCTCGGCCTGCACCGAAGGATCGCGCTCGCGGTTTCCGGCCAGGCGCTGCAGCGAACCGCCGGCACAGAACCAGGCGCCTTCGCCGACGATCACGACGTTGCGCACGTCGGGGCTGTTGTCCGCGCCGTTCAGTGCCTCCACGCCGGCGGCATACATCTCCGGCCCGAGCGCATTGCGCATCGACGGATTGCTGATCGTCAGCACCATGGTCCGGCCCTCGGTGCGGCTCTTGAGTTCTGCGGTCATGTGTCTCCCTATTCCTCTTCGTGAAGCATGCTCAATCCCAGCGCGCCGCGGCGGCGCAGCCACGGGCTGGGGCGATAGCGCGGATCGCCATAGACGGTCTGCAGGTTGAACAGTACTTCGAGGATGTTGGTCGGGCCATAGAGGTTGCCCATTGCCAGCGGCCCTTGCGGATAGCCGAGGCCGCGTGTCACGGCGGTTTCGAGGTCGGCCGGCGTGCACACGCGCTGCTGGCACATGTCGGCCGCGATGTTCACGATGGCCGCGATCACGCGCTGCGTGACGAAGCCGCCGCTGTCGCGGATCACGCTCACCGGCTTGCCGTCGCGGGCGAACAGCGCATGGGCTGCGTCGCGCATGTCGATGCGCGTGGCCGGGTTGGTGGCCAGTACGCGGCGCTTGGTGGCCGCGTCGTCGATCAGCATGTCGATACCGACGGTGCGCGTGGCGTCGAGGCGTTCCACGGCCGCCACCGTCGTCACGTCGAAGCCGAGCGGCGCCACCAGGATCAACGCGGCGGAGGAGGGCGTCGCGCCCGATTCGATCTGCCCGCCGAGCTCGTGCACCAGCTTGATCAATTCGGCGCGGCGCGAGGCACGCGGGGAGATCCAGAACGAGGGCAGCGTGGCGATGACGGGCGCCGGCAGTTCGGCAGCGACCTGCATGGCGCCTTCGGTGTAGCGGTAGAAGCCCTCCGAGGTCTTGCGGCCGAGCACGCCGGCCGCCACGCGCTGCGCTGCGATCGCGCTCGGGCGATAACGAGGCTCCTCGTAGTACTGCCGGTAGATCGATTCCATCACCGGATGCGACACGTCCAGCCCGGTCAGGTCGAGCAACTCGAACGGGCCGAGCCTGAAGCCGGCCTGGTCGCGGAGGATGCGGTCGATGGTCGTGAAATCGGCTACGCCCTCGCTGACGATGCGCAAGGCCTCGGTGCCATAGGCGCGGCCCGCGTGGTTCACGATGAAGCCCGGCGTGTCCTGCGCCTGCACCGCCTTGTGGCCCATCTGCCCGGCGAAGACGCCCAGGCGCGAACACACATCCGCAGACGTCCTGAATCCGGCCACGACCTCGACCACCTTCATCAGCGGAACCGGATTGAAGAAATGAAAACCGGCGAAGCGCTCGGGATTGCGCAATGCTTTGCCAATTGCTGTTACAGATAGCGACGAGGTGTTGGTCGCCAACACCGCTGACGGCGCGACGATTTCCTCCAATTCGCGAAACAACTGGCGTTTCACATCGAGGTCTTCGATGATCGCCTCAATCACCAGATCACAATGCGCCAGTTCCCGGATCGTTGCGGCGGCGTGCACCCTTGCAACGAGCGCATCGCGCGCTGTCGCTTCGAGCCGGCCCTTGTCATGCAGTTTCCCCCATTGCTCTGTGAGTGTGACCAAGGCACGTTCTGCGGCGCCGGGCATGTTGTCCACGAGCCATACCTCGCTGCCGGCTTGGGCGGCCATTTGCGCGATTCCCCGGCCCATGGCGCCAGCACCGACAATGGCGACATTGGAATAATTCACGGTCATTTGATAAAAGTCTCCTGATGAAAGAATTTGGTGTATCACTGTGTCAAACTGTGTTTACTTTAGATTGCAAAGTGCCCGTCCAATCTTGAAACATCGACGCACTGCCGCGACCCTGATCCTGTTGGGGCTTGCACTCCCATCGTTCGCCTTGACGATTGGCCGCCCGCAAGGTACGGCATGGATTGGCAAGCCACTCGATCTGGTGATTCCTCTGACGCTGGGCGATAGCGAAGGGAATTCCTTGTGCATCGAGGGCGAGGTTGTGCAGGGTGATACACGCATTGACGACAAGCGGGTGACTTTATCGCTTGAACCCGGTGCATCGGCGGCCGCACCGCGATTGCACGTGCGCACGACCGTTGCGATCGAAGAGCCAGTGGTCAACGTCACAGTTCGTGCCGGTTGCGATGCGCGCTCCAATCGCACCTTCGTGCTGCTGGCCGATGTGCCGGTCGAGTCGGCAAGCCTGCCCTCCGCCTCGCGATTCGGGGCGGCGCCATTGCCATCCACCGGTTCTTCGATGGATCCGGGCACTGCAGATCGCGGTGGGCGCGGGGGACGCGGCGCGGGTGGCGGCGAATTCGGATCCAGCGCGGGATCTCCACCGCCGGTGCGCCGTCCCGCGGCAAGGCCGACTCCTCGCACTGCCGATGCCGGTGCTGCGCCTTCGGCGCCCCCCGCACCGCCCCGTCGCGTGATCGCGGCGCAGGCGCCGGTGGTCCGCCCCGCGCCTGCGCCGAAGCCCGCACCGCCGCCCGTCGCCGCGGCACCTGCAGCGCCTGTGGTGCCGCCGCCGGTTCCCGCCGCGGCCCCTGAGTCCCCTCCTGCGGGACCTCGACTGAAACTCGAGGCACTGGACCCCGCGCTGACCCGTGATGGTGGCCTGAAGACGTCCTCCGAGTTGAAAGCGCCTGCCACCGAGGATCTGGCCAAACGCGCCGAGGCGGCAGCCCAATGGCGCGCGCTCGCGGCGCCACCGGAAGACGCACAGCGTGAATCCCAGCGCATTCAATCCCTTGAAGCGACGCTGGCCGCACTGCGGGAACTAACCGCGCAGAACCAGCGCGCCTTGCTCGAAATGCGCAGCGAACTGGCAGATGCGCGCGACAGCCGCTATCGCAATCCGCTGGTCTACGCACTGGGTGTGCTGCTGGCCTTGGCATTGCTCGCGATCGGGTTGCTGTGGCGCATGACGCGTCGCAACACGGCGCCGGCATGGTGGGGCGAAGGTTTCGAGCCGCGTCCGGCAAGTAGCGGCCGGCCTGCGCTGCCAGCCGACAGCAAGTTCGCCGAGGAGGACGACGAGCGCGAACCCACGCAGCCTGCTCCTTTGCGCGGCCGGGAACTCGATCCGCGTCATGCCGCCTTGCTGGCGGCGACCAACGCCGACACGACATATGGTCCCACCGGAGTGCCGGTGGTGGCACCGATCGAGATTGCCGCAACGCGCCCGGTCAATACCGAGGAACTGTTCGATGTGCAGCAGCAATCGGACTTCTTCCTGTCGCTGGGCCAGCACGACCAGGCCATCGCTGTGCTGGTGGAACACATCGCGGCCAGCCCGGATACCAGCGCATTGGCTTATCTCGACCTGTTCAAGATCTATCACTCGCTGGGGCGCCGCGACGAGTACGCGAAACTGGCGACAGACTTCGAGCGCGCGTTCAACGCCGAGGTCCCCGAGTTCGATGAATTTTCCCTTGGCGGTCGGGGCCTGGAGCACTACCGCAGTGCGCTCGCCCGCATTGAATCGCAGTGGCCGACAGCCGGAACACTCGCGCTCATCGAGGAACTGGTTTTTCGCAAGCCGGGCGTGCATGAGGACGAGGCCTTCGATCTCGCCGCATACCAGGAACTGCTCTTGCTTTACGCGATTGCCAAGGAAGTCGTCGACCCCGACACGGCACCGGCCCCCATTACGCCGATCCCGTTCGTCGACACCCTGAGCCATGAGACGCAGCCAACGGCGCGCGCCACGCTGATGACAGAGCCGGCCGCCGTGATGGTGATGCCTGCTGCATCGATCCCCGCGCCCGCACTGGCACCGACAAAGTCGCCGTCGATGCCCAACGCACCCATCGAGCCGTTCCCTTCGCTCTACGGCGCGATCGATGCGGGTTTGCATGCCCAGACCGACATCAGTGCGCTGGAGCCGTCGGCGCAGCCGCCCGTCAACCTGGATCTTGCGCAGTTCGACAAGACTGCGTTCGAAACCATCGCCGCGCCCATCGAGGCTCCCGCGCCCACGGCGACCGCCGCGATCGATCCGCACATCATCGACTTCGAGTTGTTCGATCCGGAGACGGAAGCGGAGATCGCCCCGAGGCGCATCATCAAGCGTTGAGTCGGCGCGTAGCGCTGCAGCACTGCGTGGTTGCGCGGCTACGCGCGACTCATTGGGGCCTGGGCAGGCGCTCGACCATGATGCTGAGCGCCATCGCAGCGAGCATGGTGCCAAAGCCGACCCAATGCATCCAGCTTGCAGCATCGTGCGCCAGCAGCCACCCCCCGGTGGCGGCGCCGATGGCTTGCCCGATGAACATGCCGGAGCTGTTCAGCGCCACGGACCCAGGCGCCATCGCTGGCGCCAGTCCGACCAGGCGTGCCTGCTGGGCCGAGTTGGCCGCGAAGCAGCCGAGACCCCAGGGCAACAGCACCAACGCGAAGATCAGGAAATTGATGCCCAGCGGCCATAGCAGCAGGCTCGTCGCCATGAGCATCGTGGTCACCAGGGACGCACGGCCGGCGCCAATGCGGTCGATGTACCGGCTGACCAGCAGGTTTCCGACCAGCCCGCAGGCGCCAAACCAGGCCCACATGAAGCTTTGCGCCGTCGCGTCAGCCCCGAGCTGCAGCTTGAGCAGCGGCGCAAAGTAGGCAAAGAGCACGAACTGGCCGGTGCTCTGCAGTGCGGTGACCATCAGCACGCCCATCAAGGCAGGACTGCGGAAGACCCGCACCCAAGCCGCCCGCGTGAGTGCTGCAGGGCGGATGCCGCCTGGCATGGTCCACCAGATCGAGGCGGCACTGAGAAGTGCGGCCACGGCAATGGCCACGAATGCAGTGCGCCAGCCGTAGTGGCCGCCGAGCCATGCTCCCAGTGGCAAACCCAGCACTGACGCCATCGACCAGCCCAGGAATACGAAGGTCACACCCCGGCCCCGCTGGTCGGCCGGAACCAGCAGGCTCACAGACGCCGCTGCCTGCGCGGTAAATATGGCGGGGGCCAGCATCGTCAGCATGCGTGTGAGCAGCAGGCCGAGGTAGCTCGGCATCAGGGATGCCGCCACATTGCAGACTGCGTACCAGACCATCGTCAGCGCCAGCAGCGCGCGCCGGTCCCACCCCGCCACCAGCGCTGCCAGCAGCGGGGCGCCAAAGCACACGACCAGCGCCCCTGCGGTCATCAACTGACCTGCCGCAGCAACGCTCACGCCAAACGAGGCACTGATCTCATTCAACGTGCCCGCGACCAGCATGACGCCGGTGCCGATGACGAAATTGCCCGCCAGCAACGCCCAAAGCGCGGCCGGGAGGGGAGGGCGAGTCAACGCCGGACCTGTAGAGCGCCAGGATTGACGATGTTGGTCGGACTGCCCTTGATGAAACTGGCGACGTTGTCGAAAGCCTGCCCGAAGTAGAGCTCGTAGCTCTCTTGCTCCACGTAGCCGATGTGTGGCGTGCAGATGCAGTTCTCCAGCCGCAGGAGTGCGTGCCCTTGCAGTGGCGGCTCGCTTTCGAACACGTCGATCGCGGCCAAGCCCGGCCGCCCGCGATTGAGTGCGGCAAGCAGCGCATCGGGTTCGACGAGTTCGGCGCGTGAAGTGTTCACGAACAACGCGGTCGGTTGCATCCGCGACAAATTCGCGAGTGTCACGATGCCGCGTGTCTCTTCCATCAGCCGCAAGTGAACCGACAGCACATCCGACATTTCGAACAGCGCCTCGCGGCTCGGCGCGATCTGCAGTCCGTCGGACCGCGCCCTGGCGCAACTCGCCTCGCGGCCCCAGATGACGACCTGCATGCCGAAGGCCTGCCCGTAGCGTGCAACCAGTTGCCCGATGCGGCCGTAACCCCAGATGCCGAGCGTCTTGCCCTTGAGTACGGACCCCAGGCCGAAGTTTGGCGGCATCGAGGCCGACTTGAGGCCGGACTGCTGCCATGCGCCGTGCTTGAGGTTGCTGATGTACTGTGGAAGCCGACGCATCGCGGACATGATCAATGCCCAGGTCAGCTCCGCTGGTGCCAACGGTGAACCACTGCCCTCAGCCACCGCGATGCCCAGCTCGCTGCATGCGTTCACGTCGATGTGGCTTCCCACCCGGCCGGTTTGCGAAATGAGCTTGAGCTTGGGCAGTTTCTCGACCAACTGCCGCGAGACCTGCGTTCGCTCGCGAATCAGCACGATCACATCGGCGTCTCTCAGTCGCACCGACAACTGCCCGATCCCCTTGACAGTGTTGGTATAGACCTTGGCGGCATAGGCGTCGAGCTTGCTGGCGCAGCGCAATTTGCGCACCGCATCCTGGTAGTCGTCGAGGATCACGATATTCATGGCACGTTATTGTGCCTTGCACCCTCCGAGCGCGTGCGCCGCGTGCCGTACGCCTTCAATGCATCAGTCGCCTGGCGTCATCCGCAGCTTCCAGGGCGGCGAGTCGATCGAGTTCGGCGCAGACGTCGGCCATGCGGCCCGAGATGACGACGCGGCCCGCGCCGTTGGGCGTGTGCTGTGCGTCCAGCACGCGCACTACGCGCAAGGGCCTCGTGGCAGCCGCCGGCTTGTTGGCGGAGGCGCGGACCGTGCATCCGGGGCGGACCGCCACGTAGCGCAGTCCGTCCGCGCGGCGCGCGGGCATCCACCGGGTGGCCAGCGATTGCAGGGGCGTGAAGATTTCGGCCAAGGTCAGAAAAGCGATTCCCATGTGAACTCCAGATTGGTCAGAGGTTGAACACAGGCAGGATTTCTTAAGGTCGACTGCAACAGGGTGATGGCCTCTTCGCCATACGCCCGCCACTTGTTGCATGCGAAATGGGGCTACATCAGCATCGTGTTGCGGATCAGGCCGACGGCCAGGCCTTCGATCTCGAAGGGCTCGCCGGGCTGCACGATGATGGTGGGGTAGTCGGGGTTTTCGGCGTGCAGTTCGATGACCTGCTTGTTCCGCCGCAACCGCTTGACGGTGACTTCGTCGCCGATCCGGGCGACGACGATCTGACCGTTGCGTGCTTCCTTGGTGGATTGCACGGCGAGGAGGTCGCCATCCATGATGCCGGCGTCGCGCATCGACATGCCGCGGACCTTGAGCAGGTAGTCGGGCTGGCGCTGGAACAGCGTGTTCTCGACGTAGTAGGTCTGGTCGATGTGTTCCTGCGCAAGGATGGGGGAGCCCGCTGCAACACGGCCGACCAGCGGCAGCGCGAGTTGCGCCATGCCGGGCAGGCCCAGCGAGTACTGGCTGGAGCGGGTTTCGTTGATGGCGCGGAGCACCTCGCCCTTCAGGCGGATGCCGCGCGAGGTGCCGCTGACCAGTTCGATGACGCCTTTGCGCGCCAGTGCCTGCAGATGCTCCTCGGCTGCGTTGGCGGACTTGAAGCCCAGCTCAGCCGCGATCTCAGCACGTGTCGGCGGCGCTCCAGTGCGTGCAATAGCGCTCTGGATCAAGTCCAGGATCTGCTGTTGCCGGGCGGTAAGCTTGACGGCGAAGTTCGACAGGTTGAGCATGCGCTTGACTCCTTGCGGCACTGGCTGAATATCCAGTAGCTGTATTTTTAACCAGTTTCTGAAAGTTGGCAAGCATGGTGGCGAGTGCAGCAGCGAAGGAGTCGAGGCGTGTGGTGGTGCTCGGCACGGGAGGCACCATTGCCGGTCGTGCGGCGCAGCCTGGCGACAACATCGGGTATACGGCCGCAGAAGTTGGCGTTGCAGAACTGCTCGGCGGCATCGAGGTGGCAGGCGTCACGCTGCACGCGGAGCAGGTGGCGCAGGTCGACAGCAAGGACATGGACTTAGCGATCTGGCAGCGCCTTGCCGCGCGCTGTACGCATTGGCTGGCGCAACCCGATGTGACTGGCGTCGTGATCACGCACGGCACTGACACGCTGGAGGAGACCGCCTTCTTCCTGCATTCGGTGCTGCGCTTGCACAAGCCTGTGGTGCTGACCTGTGCGATGCGCCCGGCGACGTCACTGTCGCCTGATGGACCGCAAAACGTGCGTGATGCGGTGGTGGTTGCTGCGACGGAGGGTGCAGCCGGTGTCGTGGCGGTTTGCGCAGGCGTGATTCACGGGGCCCTCGATGTACAGAAGGTGCACACCTATAGGCTCGATGCCTTCGCCTCCGGTGACGCAGGGCCGATCGGTTACGTCGAGGAGGGCATGGTGCGTTCCGTGCGGAACTGGCCTGCGATGAACACGCAATGGTCGGCGGCAGCCATCGACTCCGTTTCAACTGCGATCGATGCGCCCCGCGTGGAGGTCATCCTGAGCCATGCGGGCGCCAGCGGCGCAATCATTGATGCGTTGGTCGCGCAACGTGCGCTTGAAGGCGCTGGCGCGGTAGGGGGTGTGGTGCTGGCTACGACCGGCAACGGCACGCTGCACCATGCGCTCGAAGCGGCTGCGATGAGGGCGCAGGCGGCCGGCGTCGCGGTGCTGCGAGCCACCCGCTGTGCCAGTGGCCGCATCCTGCCAAAGCCCGGCGACGCCCTGCGCGATGCTGGCGGGCTGAGCCCGGTCAAGGCGCGCATTGCGCTGATGCTCGAGTTGCTGTCTCGTCAGGCGCCGCGCTGACACCGCGCAATGAGAGAGGGGCCAATGTGCGGGCCCCTCGTCACGTTCAGCTGCTCAATGCCGCGAAGGCACGCTGGGTGATGTCGTCGACGCTGCCGACGCCCGCGATGGCGCGGTACTTGGGCGCGGCTGCGGGCTCGGTCGCGGCCCAGTTGGCGTAATAGCTCACCAGCGGACGGGTTTGCTGGCTGTAGACCTCAAGGCGATGGCGCACGGTTTCTTCATTGTCATCGGGGCGCTGGATGAGCGGCTCGCCAGTCACGTCGTCGACGCCTTCGACCTTTGGCGGATTGAACTTGACGTGGTAAGTGCGGCCCGATGCCGAGTGCGAGCGGCGGCCGCTCATGCGTTCGATGATGTCGGAGAAAGGCACCTCGATTTCAAGCACGTAGTCGAGCTTGACACCAGCGGTTTTCATCGCTTCTGCCTGGGGAATGGTGCGTGGGAAGCCATCGAACAGGAAGCCATTGGCGCAATCCGGCTGCGCGATGCGTTCCTTGACGAGATTGATGATCAGGTCGTCGCCGACCAATCCACCGGATTCCATGACCGATTTGGCCTGAAGCCCGAGCGGCGTGCCCGCCTTGACCGCGGCGCGCAGCATGTCGCCCGTCGAGATTTGTGGTATGCCGTACTTCTTGCAAATGAAAGTCGCCTGCGTGCCTTTTCCTGCGCCGGGGGCGCCCAACAAAATCAGTCTCATGGTGTCCTCGAACGGGTTCTTGGGATATCGATTGACACCCCGCGCATGCCGCTTGGACAAGGTCAGGTGTCATGACTGCGTCGAGGATAGCATGGGCATTTGCCACACTTCTGCGGGAAAACCGGCGTCCGCTAAGAGTTTGCAGCGATTCGCGCTCGTACGCGCACCAAGTCCTCGGGCGTGTCGACGCCAGGACCGGGCGCATGGTCGCTTACATGCACCGCAATGCGATGGCCATGCCACATGGCACGCAGTTGTTCGAGCGCTTCGATGGATTCGATGGGGGCCGGAGGCAGGGCCGGAAACCGGCGCACGAATCCGGCTCGATAACCGTAGATGCCGATGTGCCGCAACGGTGCCGGCGATGGCAATTCGTCAAGGGGCTTGGCCGCGAAGCCGTCGCGCCACCACGGTATCGGCGCGCGGCTGAAATAGAGCGCGTGGCCGCGTGCATCGAGCACTGCCTTGACGACGTTCGGATTCAGGAAGTCCTCGGTTGAATCGATGGCATGCACGGCGGTGCTCATCGACGCGTCGGGTTCCTTGGAGAGGGTGATCGCCACGGCGTCGATCAGCGACGGGTCGATCAGGGGCTCGTCGCCCTGCACGTTGACCACGATATCGTCGTCGTCCAGGCCGAGCAGGGTACAGGCCTCTGCCAACCGGTCACTGCCACTCACATGATCCGTGCGGGTGAGGAGCACTTCGACGCCATGGGCGCGGCATGCATCCACGATCCGCGCGTCATCGGCGGCGACTACCACCCGCGCCGCGCCGGACAAATCCGCGCGCTGCGCCACCCGGACCACCATCGGAATCCCGCAGATGTCGGCCAGCGGCTTGTCCGGCAGGCGTGTCGACGCAAGCCGTGCGGGAATGAGAACGACAAAGGGAACACCTGCGCCAGTCGCATGCGCGTTGTCCTTGCGTCCTTCGGCGCGCGCAGTGGCGCCCGGAAGCGGGCTGGCGTTGCTCAAAGCCCCAACTCGTCGTCGGTAAGGGTTCGCGCCTCGTTCTCGAGCAGCACGGGAATGCCGTCGCGCACCGGATAGGCGAGGCGTGCGGAGCGGGAAGAAAGTTCCTGTTTCTCCGGATTCCAGGTCAGCGGCCCCTTGGTCACGGGGCAGACCAGCAATTCAAGCAGCTTGGTGTCCATCGAGCGATGATAGCTTTGCGTCGAGCGCGGCGAAGAACGCGGGCTCGGGTGTGAACACAAGCGGCACGGCCAATGCTTCGGGCGCCACGTGCCAAAGCTTGACTGCGTCCTTCTCGGTGCAGAGGAGGAAATGGCCTCCTGGTGGACGCCGCCAGTCCTCGAAGTCGAAGTGGTCTGGCAGCGGTATGCAGCGCTCGGGCTGGATGCCGCGTGCGCGCAGCATCGCGAAGAAGCCCTCGGGCTTGGCGATCGCGGCCAAGGCGACAACGGGTTTTCCGGCCAATTCCGCGAGGGAGACTCGGCTGCCGTCGCTGCGCAACGCGTGGTCGGCCAGCGTGCGTTGCGAGCGAAAGCCCTCGGCGAAGGCCGGTCGGGCGCCGGTGTGCAGCACCAGGTCGCAGCGCCGTGGCCAGTGTTCGCGCAAGGGTCCCGCTGGCAGCAGCCATCTGTTGCCGATGCCGCGATCGTCGAACACGCATAGCTCGATGTCCCGTGCGAGCGCGAGGTGCTGCAGGCCATCGTCGCTCACGATGAGCCGGGTCTGCGGATGCCGTTGCAGCAATGCGCGTGCGGCCTCGATGCGCCGTGCCGCGACGAAGACCGGCACGCCTGTGAGTTGGTGCGTCAGCGCGGCCTCATCACCCACGTCGCGTGGATCGGCGCCCGGCAGCACCTCCCGGCAATCTCTTGTCTTGCGGCCGTAGCCCCGAGAGATGACGCCAACCTCGAGCCCCTGCGCGCGCAGATGCCGGACCAGTGCGATCACCACCGGGGTCTTGCCCGAGCCTCCCGCGATCACGTTGCCGACGACCAGCACTGGAACGTCGACACGCTCAGTGCGCAGGACGCCGATCCGGAACAGCCAGCGCCGCAGCGCCGCCAACGCTCCGAAGATCAACGAGACGGGCCACAATAGCCACGCCAGCGGGCCGCGACCGAGCCATGCCCGCTGCAGGTCCAAAGCTCAGCGCCCGGCCTGCGTGGCCGACTGCAACGCAAAGGTGATCTGCATCAGGCCGGCGCGGCGAGCGCCTTCCATGACCGTGATCACGGATTGATGCGAGGCATTGGCGTCGGCACTGATGACCACCACCGAATCCTTGCCACCGCGCGAAGCGGAGGAGAGCGCGGCTGCCACGGCCTCGACGCTGCGGTCGGGCAGGATGGACTTGTTGATCGAGTAGCGTCCGTCGGCCGACACGGCGGCAATGATTTCCTTGGGGTAGTCACGTTGCGGCTCCGCGTCGGCCACGGGCAGGCGCAACTGCATCTCGGTGAACTTGCTGTAGGTGGTCGACAGCATCAGGAAGATCAGCACCACCAGCAGCACGTCGATGAACGGAATCAGGTTGATCTCCGGCTCATCGCGCGCGCCGTGGCGGAAGTGCATGCGGCCCCGCGTCATTGCAAGCTTGCTGCGGGCTGTCCTGCAGAGGCAGGGGCCGGCGAATTCAAAAGGTGACGGGGCATGGGGCTATTTTCTCAGCGCGTTCAAGTGCCGCGCGAATCGCTCGCCGGCGAGTTCGAGGTTCAGCAGGTATTCGTCGACGCGCGTGCGGAAGTATCGCCAGAAGATCAGCGTCGGGATCGCGATGATCAGGCCGAAGGCCGTGTTGTAGAGCGCAATCGAGATGCCATGCGCGAGTTGTGCCGGATTGCCGGTCCCTACGGCACCACTCGCCGGCGACTGGGAGCCGAAGATCTCGATCATCCCGATCACCGTTCCGAGCAGCCCCAGCAACGGTGCGGCGGAAGCGATGGTCGCCAGCGCCGGCAACCAACGCTCCAGCTTGTGCGCGACGGTGCGACCGGCCGCTTCCATGGCGGCGCGCAAGTCGTCTTCCGTGCAGCGCGGATTCGCGTTGAGCGCCCGGAACCCGGAGGCCAGTACCTGACCCAGCGCCGAATTCTGTTCCAGCTTGGTCACCACGTCCGGCCCGGGTATCGAGGAATGCGATACCGTGATGGCTTCGTCGAGCAACTTGGGCGGCAGGACACGCACAGTCTTCAGGTTGAAGAAGCGCTCGATGACCAGCGCAAGCGCCAACACCGAGCAAGCGAGCAGTGGCCAGATGGGCCAGCCCGCGGCAACTATGATCGATAACAAATGATTCTCCGACCGGGTGGATTGCAAAATTCGGCGCGATTATCTCCGAGGGACCGGCATCCGAAGGGAGCGCCAACCCTGCAAGACCCGACGCACAGTTTCTGTGGACAACTTTGTGAGTAACTGCGCTGGAAAGGCGCCTGGAGCCGCATGAACAGGGGCTCCCATTAGATCGACTTAATTTTGAGCAGCAAATTCTTCAATCAAATCAATCACTTGCACGGGAGAGCCTGTATGCGTGACGGCATTGGCGGGCCGCCCGGGCGTGGTGCATGCGGCTGTGGAGCAATCGCCGGGCCAACTCTCTTCCCGTGGCTTGCGCGTGAGTGAATTCAATGAGAATTCGGCGTTCGTGCGCCGCGTCTGGCCCGTTGGGGCGCTCTGTCGCGCCGTGGCCGATGCGCTCGATGCGCGCTTCAACCCGGTCACCGTGCGTGGTGAGATTTCAGGCTTCTCCCGTGCCTCCAGTGGCCACTGCTATTTCTCGTTGAAAGACGAATCCGGGCAGTTGCGTTGCGCGATGTTCCGCCGCGCTGCAAGCCTGCTCGACTTCAATCCGCGCGACGGAGACCAGGTCGAAGTCCGCGGTCGGCTCGCGGTGTACGAGCCCCGGGGCGACCTGCAACTGGTGGTGGAAAGTCTGCGCCGCGCTGGCCAGGGCGCGCTGTTCGAGCAGTTCCTGCAGCGCAAGGCGCGGCTCGAGGCCGAGGGCCTGTTCGATCCCGCCCGCAAGCGTCCGCTGCCGGTGATGCCCAGGCGCATCGGCCTGGTGACATCGCTGGGCGCTGCCGCGCTGCATGACGTCGTGACGGCGCTCCGCCGGCGCGCGCCGCATGTCGAAGTGGTGCTGGCGCCCGCGGCAGTGCAGGGCGCGCAGGCGCCGGCCGAACTGGTCGCGGCGCTGCGAGCACTCTATGCGCTGGCAGAAGTACCGGATGTGATCCTGCTGGTTCGCGGTGGCGGCTCTATCGAAGACCTCTGGGCCTTCAATGACGAGACCCTGGCGCGCACGATTGCGGCGAGCCCGATGCCGTTGGTGAGCGGCGTCGGTCATGAAACCGACTTCACCATCGCCGATTTCTGCGCAGATGTGCGCGCTCCCACGCCCACGGCGGCGGCCGAACTGGCAGCCGCCCCGCGGACGCTGTGGCTGGACGCGCTCGGCCTCGTGGGTGAACGCTTGGACGACGCACTTGGCAGACGGCTTGACGTGCTCGGCCAGCGGCTCGATCTGGCCGCAGGCCGGCTTGGGCGTCCGTCCGGCCTGGTCGGCCGCCAGCGCCTGGGCTTGGCCCATCAGGCCCAGCGGCTGCACCACGCGGTCGTCTCGAAAACCGAGCGCTTGGCGCAAGCACAGCGTGCGCTGCAAGCCGATCTGCCGTTGAAGCTCGCGCGCTCGCTGGCGCAGCGACAGGATCGCCTTGGGCGGCTCGCCGAGCGACTGCATCTGCTCGACCCGGCGCTGGTCCTTCAGCGGGGCTATGCGTGGCTGGCCGACCCGCAGGGGCGCGCGATCACGAGCGCGGCGCAACTTGCTCCCGGCGATGCCGTGAGGGCGCGCCTGGCGGACGGTACCGTGGCGATGACGGTCGATGGGGTCTGAGGGGAAGCGTTTGTGTCCGACATGGGGCGCGGCAATCCTTTCTAGAATGCACGACTCCCACAACCCAACCACGAGTCTAGAAACATGGAACACGTACTTCCTCCGCTGCCGTATGCACTGGATGCGCTGGCCCCCGAGTATTCGAAGGAAACCCTCGAGTACCACTACGGCAAGCATCACAACGCCTACGTGGTGAACCTGAACAATCTTCAGAAGGGCACCGAGTTCGAGTCCATGACGCTCGAAGAAATCATCAAGAAGTCCAGCGGCGGCATCTACAACAATTCCGCCCAGATCTGGAACCACACCTTCTTCTGGAACTGCATGAAGCCGCAAGGCGGTGGCGCGCCCACCGGCGCCCTGGCCAAGGCCATCGACACGAAATGGGGCAGCTTTGATGCGTTCAAGGAAGCCTTCACCAAGTCGGCCGTCGGCAACTTCGGATCGGGCTGGACCTGGCTGGTGAAAAAGCCGGACGGCACGGTCGACATCGTCAACACGGGCGCCGCCGGCACCCCGCTGACGACCGCTGACACCGCGCTGCTGACCATCGACGTCTGGGAGCACGCCTACTACATCGACTACCGCAACCTGCGCCCGAAATTCGTCGAAACCTTCCTGGCCAAGCTGGCCAACTGGGACTTCGCCGCAAAGAACTTCGGCTGATCCGCCGTTTCGAGATCAGGTAAGGCCGACCCGGCGAGGTCGGCCTTTTTCATGTGCGTCCAGCATGGGCGCACTCTTGCGGGTGCAAGTCCCAATACCGACGGTGGTGGACCGGCTGATCCAGCAGACGCTGCTGCAGGTGCTGCGACCCCTGATCGACCCCGAGCTTCTCCGGTGCGGACCTGCATGCCGGGAGGTGTGGGAGGGTTCCGATCAGCGCTGATTGGCCCCTATCCGGATGGGACGCCGGTTTTCAGCGGCGCGCCTCGAACGGCGCGCCGCCCAACTTGACACCCTTCTTGATGTTCTTCTTGGCGAACCAGCCTTGGTTCATTTCCAGGACATAGCGCACCGGCGCTTCGGAGCAATGCGTGTTGGTGGTCTGGGGTTGCATGTCGACAAGGTTCACGATGCGCCCGTCGTCGGCCACGAATGCGGCCGTGAGCGGCAAGATCGTGTTCTTCATCCAGAAGCACTGGGTGGTCGGCTCCTCGAAAACGAACAGCATGCCTTCCTGCTGCGGCATTTCCTTGCGAAACATCAAGCCGATCTCGCGTTCGCGCGGCTGCTGCGCAACCTGGGCGTCGATTTGGTACATCCCGGCGGTGAGGCGCACGCGCTGCAAATCCATCTGCGGTTCTTGCGCCAGGACGGGCGACATGGCCGTCAATGACAGGGCGAGGAGTGCGAAAAGTCGCTGGAACATGGACAGGTCTTGAAAGTAGAAGGTGGAGAGGTTGCCAATGAGTCGATCGAGCCTGAGGCTTTCATTCGGGCTTGCGAAGCTTACATCCAGCCGCGCACGATCGACCGCGACGATGCGGGCCGCCACTCCCACGGGCGACGCCCACAAAAAAGCGCCCCGCGGGGCGCTCCTGATGACACGCGGTGCGATTTACTTTGCGCCCGGCATGTCAGGCGTGCCGCCTTGGGTCGAACGGCGCTTCTTGCTGCCGTCCTTGTTGCGGCGACGGGTGTCGCGCGTTTCGGCGCGTGCTTCGCCGGCGGTAGCAGCCTTGTCGGTGCCGATGGCGCCGCCTTCGGGCGTCTTGGCGATGTCGCCGGCGGGTCCCTTCACTTGGCCTTGCGCCTTCGAGGACTTCTTGGCCTCGGCGCGCTGTTGCGCCTTGCTGTTGGTGGCGTTGCCTTGCTCGGCCGAAGTGCCAGCCGGGTTTTGGGCGTACGCACCAACTGCGAACAGGCCGGCGATCATGACTGCGAGAATCTTGCTCATTACTGAATTCCTCATGGATGGTTGAAAACGCCTCCCGGCCAGCAGAAGGTCTGCCAACAACGAAGGCGCCTGATCTGCGGTTGACAGATGCCGAGCCTTTGCCGGTTGCGCTTAAAATTCTACGGCTATTCAGCCGGCTGGGAACAAACTGTCTCCTAGTCACCACTCCCCGAAATTTCTCCTCGGAGCTCCCGATCACATGCCAAGCTACCAGCACATCAAAGTCCCGACCGAAGGCCAGAAGATCACGGTCAACGCCGACAATTCTCTGAATGTGCCTGACCAGCCGATCATCCCCTTTATCGAGGGCGACGGCACCGGCCTGGACATCACGCCGGTGATGATCAAGGTGGTCGACGCGGCCGTGGCCAAGGCCTACGGCGGCAAGAAGAAGATCCAGTGGATGGAAGTCTATGCCGGCGAAAAGTCGACCAAGGTCTACGGGCCGGACGTCTGGCTCCCCGAGGAAACCCTGCATGCCGTTCGCGACTACGTGGTTTCGATCAAGGGCCCGCTGACCACGCCCGTGGGCGGTGGCATTCGCTCGCTGAACGTCGCGTTGCGCCAGGAACTGGATCTTTATGTGTGCCTGCGCCCGGTTCAGTATTTCCAGGGTGTGCCCAGCCCGGTGAAGGAGCCGCACAAGACCAATATGGTCATCTTCCGTGAGAACTCGGAAGACATTTACGCCGGCATCGAATTCGAGGCCGAAAGTGAAAAGGCCAAAAAACTCATCAAGATCCTGCAAGAGGAATTCGGCGTCAAGAAGATCCGTTTCCCCAATACCTCGGGTATTGGCGTCAAGCCGGTTTCGCGCGAAGGCACCGAACGGCTAGTCCGAAAGGCATATCAATATGCCATCGACAATGACAAGTCCAGCGTGACCCTGGTGCACAAGGGCAACATCATGAAGTTCACCGAGGGTGGCTTCCGTGATTGGGGCTACGCTTTGGCCGCCAAGGAATTTGGCGCGGAACTCATTGACGGCGGTCCGTGGATGAAGTTCAAGAGCCCGAAGAATGGCAAGGAAATCACCGTCAAGGACAGCATCGCCGATGCGTTCCTGCAGCAGATCCTGTTGCGTCCGGCCGAGTACTCGGTGGTCGCCACGCTGAACCTGAATGGCGACTACATCTCCGACGCCCTGGCGGCCCAGGTCGGCGGCATCGGTATCGCTCCCGGGGCAAACCTCAGCGACACCGTGGCCATGTTCGAGGCCACTCACGGCACGGCGCCCAAGTACGCCGGCAAGGACTACGTGAACCCGGGTTCCGAGATCCTTTCGGCTGAAATGATGCTGCGCCACATGGGTTGGAAGGAAGCGGCGGACCTGATCATCAGCTCGATCGAGAAGTCGATTGCCAGCAAGAAGGTGACCTACGACTTCGCCCGACTGATGGATGGCGCCACGCAGGTGAGCTGTTCGGGATTCGGCCAGGTGATGATCGAAAACATGTAGTGGAAAGCTTGCCGGCCATCGCCGGCAGTTTCACCAGGAGCACCCCGGCGGCCCGCAAAGCACCGGGGTTTTTTTGTGACATTCGGGCGGCGCGTGCCGTCTTTCACGCCACCCGGCCCTTGTTTTGTCGGGAACGCGCCACCAATTCCTCTTGCGCCGGCATGGCGCTTGCTCGATCTATAGAATGATTTTCATGGCAACCAGAATCCCCTCGACTCCGAAAACGCCCCCGGTGCGCAAGCCGGCGCGCGACGACGGCGACGCGGTCGTCCTGGAGCGGCGCCCGCAGAAAACAGCACCACCGCAGATGTACCAGGTGGTCATGCTCAACGACGACTACACCCCGATGGAGTTCGTGATCGTCGTCATCCAGGAATTCTTCAACAAGGACCGCGAGACCGCGACCCAGATCATGCTCAAGATCCACCTCGATGGCCGGGGTGTGTGCGGCGTGTTCTCACGGGACCTGGCGGCCACGAAGGTCAATCAGGTGATGGAAGCGGCGGCCCAGGCGGGCCACCCTTTGCAGTGCGTCAGCGAACCCGTTGAATAAATTGCAATCCAACCCATATCGAACATATTTACAGCAAGGCAAAAAGGAAATCACATGATTGCCCAAGAACTGGAAGTCAGCCTGCACATGGCCTTCGTCGAGGCCAGGCAGCAGCGCCACGAGTTCATCACCGTGGAGCACCTGTTGCTCGCCCTGCTGGACAACCCAAGCGCTGCCGAGGTGCTGCGGGCCTGCTCTGCGAATGTCGACGACCTGCGGGCTTCGTTGACGAACTTCATCAAGGACAACACGCCGCAAGTCGCGGGCACGGATGACGTGGACACCCAGCCGACGCTGGGCTTCCAGCGCGTCATCCAGCGCGCCATCATGCATGTGCAGTCCACCGGCAACGGCAAGAAGGAAGTCACCGGCGCCAACGTGCTGGTTGCGATCTTCGGCGAGAAGGACTCGCACGCCGTGTACTACCTGCACCAACAAGGGGTGACGCGCCTCGATGTGGTGAACTTCATCGCCCACGGCATCAAGAAGAGCGATCCGCCGGAAGCCGCCAAGGGCAGCAGCGAATCGTCCTCGAACGAGAGCGAAGAGGGCGGTGGCGAGAAGAACGAAAAGTCGTCGCCGCTCGAGCAGTTCACCCAGAACCTGAACCAGGCAGCCAAGGACGGCAAGATCGATCCGTTGATCGGGCGCGACTACGAAGTCGAGCGCGTGATCCAGATCCTGTGCCGCCGACGCAAGAACAACCCGCTGCTGGTGGGCGAGGCTGGCGTGGGCAAGACGGCGATCGCCGAGGGCCTGGCTTGGCGCATCACGCAGGGCGAAGTGCCGGAAATCCTGGCCGAGTCGAACGTGTTCTCGCTGGACATGGGCGCGCTGCTGGCTGGCACCAAGTACCGCGGTGACTTCGAGCAGCGCCTGAAGGGTGTGCTCAAGTCGCTGAAGGACAAGCCGAACGCGATTCTCTTCATCGACGAAATCCACACGCTGATCGGCGCCGGTGCGGCCTCGGGCGGCACGCTGGACGCATCGAACCTGCTGAAGCCGGCGCTTTCGAGCGGCGCGCTGAAGTGCATCGGCGCGACGACGTTCACCGAATACCGCGGCATCTTCGAGAAGGACGCGGCGCTGTCGCGGCGTTTCCAGAAGGTCGACGTGGGCGAGCCGACGGTGCAGGAAACTGTTGAAATTCTCAAGGGTTTGAAGTCGCGCTTCGAAGAGCACCATGGCGTGAAGTACGCGGTGGCGGCCCTGCAAGCTGCGGCCGAGCTCAGCGCCAAGTACATCAACGACCGTCACCTGCCCGACAAGGCCATCGACGTGATCGACGAGGCCGGTGCGGCCCAGCGCATCCTCGCGCCGAACAAGCGCAAGAAGACCATCAGCAAGACCGAGGTCGAGGACATCGTCGCGAAGATCGCGCGCATTCCCCCGGCCAACGTCAGCAACGACGACCGCGGCAAGCTGCAGACCATCGAACGCGATCTCAAGAGCGTGGTGTTCGGTCAGGACAAGGCGCTGGAAGTGCTGGCCTCCGCAGTGAAGATGGCGCGTTCGGGCCTGGGCCGTGCGGACAAGCCGATCGGCTCGTTCCTGTTCAGCGGCCCCACGGGCGTCGGCAAGACCGAAGCGGCGAAGCAACTGGCCTACATCATGGGCATCGAGCTGATCCGCTTCGACATGTCGGAGTACATGGAGCGCCATGCGGTGAGCCGGCTGATCGGTGCGCCTCCGGGCTACGTCGGTTTCGACCAGGGTGGCCTGCTGACCGAGGCGATCACGAAGAAGCCGCACGCGGTGCTGCTGCTCGACGAAATCGAGAAGGCGCATCCGGACATCTTCAACGTGCTGCTGCAGGTGATGGACCATGGCACCTTGACCGACAACAACGGACGCAAGGCCGACTTCCGCAACGTGATCATCGTGATGACCACCAATGCGGGCGCCGAGATCATGAACAAGGCGACCATCGGCTTCACGAACCCGCGGCAGCAGGGCGATGAAATGGGCGACATCAAGCGCCTGTTCACGCCGGAGTTCCGCAATCGCCTGGACGCGATGGTGAGCTTCAAGGCGTTGGACGAGCAGATCATCCTGCGTGTGGTCGACAAGTTCCTGCTGCAACTGGAAACGCAGCTGGCCGAGAAGAAGGTCGACGTCACCTTCACCGACGTGCTGCGCAAGCACCTGGCGAAGAAGGGCTTCGATCCGCTGATGGGCGCACGGCCGATGCAGCGATTGATCCAGGACACGATCCGTCGTGCGCTGGCCGACGAGTTGCTCTTCGGACGCCTGATCGACGGTGGCCGCCTGACGGTGGACCTCGACGACAAGGAAGAAGTCCAGCTCGACATCACGCCGTTGCCGAAGAAGGAAGGCAAGTCGAAGCCTGAAGCCGAGGAAACTGCGACGGGCTGATACGATTCTGGCGCTCAGACCCAAGGTCGGTAGCATTCGCTCCCGACCTTTTTCTTTGTCACCTGCGCCCCTCCAACGCCTTGAACTTCCCCGCACTCAGCCACGAATGGAAAACAGGCCTCTCGCTGGCCTGGAGTGGCTACATCGCGGTGCTGTCGGTGTGGATAGTGATGCAGAAGCGGGCGCCAGTGTCGACGCTGGGGTGGATCCTGTCACTGGCGTTCATTCCCTTCGGTGGCTTTCTCATCTACTACTTCCTCGGTCCACAGCGGCTGCGCAAGCAGCGGATCAAGCGATTGCGCAGCCGGGTCAGTTCCCACAGCACGGGCGACCTGGCGCGGCTCGGGCAGTCGTTGGAAGCCTCCCCGCCGGCGTTGCGGCAGATGGCGGCGCTGGGCACCGCGGCGTGCGGACTGCCGGTGTCGAGCGCCAGGTCCGTCGACCTGCTGTCGGGCGGCGCGCAGACCTTCGACGCGATCTTCGAAGCCATCGAAGCGGCGCGCCACCATGTGCACATCGAGTACTACATCTTCGAACCCGACAACATCGGCACCGCGTTGCGCGACCTGCTGATTCGCAAGGCGAAGGAAGGGGTCGCGGTGCGATTGCTGCTGGATGCGCTGGGCTCCAAGCGGATCGGGCGCAAGTTCATGGCGCCGATGCACGAGGCGGGCATTCAGGTCGCGCTGTTCCACGACACGCGCATCGGCCGGCGTCTGCGTCCGGTGACCAACTACCGCACCCACCGCAAGATCGTGGTGTGCGACGGCCGCGTGGGTTTTACCGGCGGCGTCAACATCACGGACTCGGAGGACAGGCGGACGCGCCCGGACGCCTACCACGACGTGCATGTGCGCATCAAGGGCACGGCGGTACGCTGGCTGCAGATCACATTCCTCGAGGACTGGACCTATGCCACTGGCGAGCACTTGCGGCAGCTTCATGAGAAGCTGGCCAACTTGATGCCGGAGGTCGAGGCCGGCGACATCCCGGTGCAGATCGTCACCAGCGGCCCGGACAACGCGCTGGAGGCCATCCATCGCGTGCACCTGTCGGCCATCAACTCGTCGACGCAGCGCGCCTGGCTCACCACGCCTTATTTCGTGCCGGGTGAGCCGGCGCTGATGGCGCTGACCAGCGCGGCATTGCGTGGCGTGGACGTGCGGGTGCTGGTGCCGCGTCGCAGCGATTCGTTGATCGTGAGTGCCGCCGCCCGGTCGTATTTCGACGAACTGCTGGCCGCGGGCGTGAAGGTCTGGGAATACAAGGAGCGCATGCTGCATTCGAAGACGCTGGTGGTGGATGACAACTGCGCCATGGTGGGCACCGCCAACTTCGACAATCGCAGCTTCCGCCTCAACTACGAAGTGATGGCGGTGGTCTACGGCCCGGCGCTGCTCAAACCCCTGGCGGCGCAATTCGAGATCGATCTGCACAGCTCGTCACCCGTGCGCAGCTTGCGGCGCCAAGCCTTCTGGAGGCGCCTTGGCGAGGCCACGGCGCGACTGTTTTCACCTCTTCTCTGACCATGCCCCACACTTTTCTCTGGCACGACTACGAAACCTTCGGGGCCAATGTGCGTCGCGACCGCCCGGCGCAGTTCGCGGGCATCCGCACCGATGCGGAACTCAACGAGATCGGCGAGCCGCTGATGCTGTATTGCAAGCCGGCGCCGGACTTCCTGCCGAGCCCGGAGTCCTGCCTGATCACCGGCCTCACACCGCAAACCTGCCTGGCGCGCGGCATTCCGGAGAACGAATTCGCGGCGCGCATCGAGCGGGTGTTCTCGGAGCCCGGCACCATCGGCGTGGGTTACAACACGATCCGCTTCGACGATGAGATCACGCGTTTCATGTTCTGGCGCAACCTGATCGATCCGTATGCGCGCGAGTGGCAGAACGACTGCGGTCGCTGGGACTTGCTCGACGTGGTGCGCCTGACCTACGCCTTGCGCCCGGATGGCATCCAGTGGCCGTTGAAGGCGGACGGCAAGCCGAGCTTCAAGCTGGAAGACCTGGCGCGCGCGAACGGGCTGGTGCATGAGGCGGCGCACGATGCGCTGTCCGACGTGCGCGCCACCATCGCGCTGGCGCGGTTGATTCGCTCGAAACAGCCGCGGCTTTTCGACTTCGCGCTGCGCCTGCACAGGAAGGACCAGGTCGCCGCGGAGCTCGGCTTCCCGGCCACGCGCGAGACCGCGCGGCCGTTCCTGCATGTGTCGGGCATGTTCCCGGTCGAGCGCGGTTGCCTGGCCGTGATGTGGCCGCTGGCGAGCCATCCGACCAACAAGAACGAACTGCTCGCCTGGGACCTGGCCCATGACCCGAGCGAGCTGCCGATGATCGACGTGGCCACCCTGCGCCAGCGCCTGTTTTCGCGCACCGCCGACCTGCCCGAGGGCATGACCCGGCTGCCGGTGAAATCGATCCACTTGAACAAATCGCCGATGGTGGTCGGGAACCGCAAGACGCTGGTGCCAGAGATGGCCCGGCGCTGGCAGATCGACATGGACCAGGCCATGCGGCATGCGGGGATCGCCGCTGCGCTGCCGGACATGAGCGCGATCTGGCCCGAGGTCTTCAAGCGGCCGGCCGAGGGCAAGCCCGATGTGGATGAGGATCTGTACGGCGGCTTCGTCGGCAATGCCGACCGGCGCCGACTGAACCAGTTGCGCAGCCTGCCGGGCGTCGAACTCGCCCACGCACGGACCGGTTTCGATGATGCGCGGCTGGAGGAACTGCTGTTCCGCTACCGGGCTCGGAACTTCGTCGAGACGCTGAGTCCTGAAGAAGGCGAACGCTGGGAGGCGCATCGGGCGGCGAAGCTGATCGAAGGCGAGGGCGGGGCGCTCAATGTCGACCAGTTCTTTGCCGAGATCGACACGCTGGCCGCGACGGCGGACGAGCGGGCGGAGGCAATCCTGGGCGAGTTGTATGAATACGCGGAAGCCATTGCACCCGAACATTGAAGTCGCGGTGCCGACTGATTCAAATCCATCGGAGACAGAAAACGTGATCCTCGTGACTGGCGCCATCGTCGCAAGCGCCGCGACATTCGAAGAAGTCCTCAGGCTGAGCCAGGAGCATGTCGAGCGCTCGCGGGCCGAGCCGGGCTGCATCTCGCATGCGGTGTTTCGTGACACCGCGAATCCGTGGCGCCTGGTGTTCTTCGAGCAGTGGGCCGATGCCGCGGCGTTGAAGGCGCACTTCGTGGTGCCGGCTTCGCGCGCCTTTGCCAAGGCCGTCGGCGCGCTGGCGACCGAGTTGCCGACCATCCAGATCTACGACGCCGAGATCGTCGAGCCTGCCAGGCTGTGACCGCGCCTTTGGTCAGGCGGCTGGTGCCCTCCGACGCACCGGCCTATCGGGCGTTGATGCTCGACGGTTATGCGCGCCATCCGGATGCCTTCACGTCCAGCGTCGGCGAGCGCGCGGCCTTGCCGATCACGTGGTGGGAAGGGCGCCTGTCGGTCGAGCCTGTGGCCAGGGAGATCGTGTTCGGCGCGTTCGAAGGCGACACATTGGCCGGTGTGGCGGGCCTGTCGTTCGAGACGCGGGAGAAGGCGCGCCACAAGTGCGATTTCTTCGGCATGTACGTGGCGCCGGCGTTTCGGAAGCTTGGCCTGGGCGGCCAGATCGTCGATGCGGCGATCGATGCGGCGCGCCAGCGTGACGGTGTCCGGCTGGTCCAGCTCACGGTGACCGAGGGCAACGTTTCGGCGCAGGCACTCTACGAGCGCGTTGGCTTCGTGCCTTTCGGAGTGGAGCCGATGGCGGTGGCAGTGGACGGCGGCTTCGTGTCGAAGGTCCACATGTGGCTGCTGCTGTCGGCGTGATCGGCGCTGCAGCCGCGGCGTTCACTCCACGACGAAGGTGGTCTTCAGCGGCAATGCGGTACCGCTCAGCTTGTCCTTGAGGGAGACCTGAACCGTCCAGGTGCCGCTCGGGTCCGAGGGCTCGCTGGTGATGCCAAGTACGGGTTTGGAGAGGTACATGCTGTTGCGGGCGCCGCTGGGGGTGCCCTGGAAGCAGGCGATGCTGCGTTGGACGAGGCTTCTTCCGTCCGGGCCCGTGACATCCAGGTCGCAACTCACGTCCGCCCGGCCATCCGCACCGACCTCGGGGTTGCCGAAGAACACGAGGACGAACACCTGCTTGCCCTTGGGGACCTTCTTCGCCTGCGTGAACACGGGGCCGACGACCGAAGGCCGAGACCATTTTTCTTCCCAGTCCGCGTCCGGCGTCACGACGACCCAGCCTCCCAGGCCGTTGAGCGTGCGCCGGGATTCGGTCTGGGGGATGGGGTTGCCGTAGCGGTCCTTCCAGACGCCGTCCTGGGCCAGGGTGGCAGCCGGGATGGCCGCGAGGGCGACGGAGATCAGGATCGAGGCGAGCAATGGTTTCATCGTCGTTGCTGGAGGATCAATTCTGCGGGATGTCTTCATGCAGGCAGAGGATGTTGCCCTCGGTGTCGAGGAACCAGGCGGCCTTCTCGGAACCCAGCACGCAGACGTGTTCGACGGTCTTGAAGTCGGGGTAGTCGTAGTCCTCGAACACGACGCCGGCGCGCTTCAAGCCGGCGATGGCGCTAGCGATGTCCTGGACCTGGAAGCTCAATGTGGTGTGGTCGGCCTTGGTGCCGCCGTCCTTGGGGAACAAGGCCAGCGTGGTGCCGCCGCAGCGGTAGGTGAACTTGCCATCGGGCTTGAGTCCCTCGGGTTTGAGCCCGAGCTTGCCTTCGTAGAACTGCCGGGCGCGTTCCAGGTCCTTGACCGGCAACATCGTTGTCACGGGAGCATCATTCAGGAGCATGGCATTCCCCTTTCATTGCGGCGCTCATTCTGCGCTTTTGCTGTGCGAATGGCAGCAGTCGCCATCGAACGGCGATGACTCCAGGAGAGTCTGATCAGTCGGGCGGGCCCTTGAGTTCGACGACGTTGCCTTCGGGATCGTCGAGGTAGATGGACGGGCCGTTGCCCTCCGCGCCGTAGCGCGGCTCGACCGGGCCGGCGCTGAGGCCGTGCGCCTGGAGATGCTCTCGGATGGCTGCTTCGTCGAAGGGCTCGACGCGCACGCAGAAGTGGTCGAGGTTGCGTGCTTCTCGTCCTGGTGCTGCGCCGCCGGCGCGGCCGAGTTCTCCATCAACGGGGATCAGGTCGATGAGTGAGCGACCAGCGCGCAGTTGCACGAGTCCGATGTTGTCTTGGCGCTTTTCCACGACGCATCCGAGTGCGTCGCAATAGAAGCGGACCATCTTCTCCAAGTCCACCACGCGCAGCACGAGGTGGTCGATTTCGCGGATGTGGATCATGGTGCGAAGAAGTCTACGGCGAGCTCATGAAGGCCGTGCTTGGAGGCCTGCCCGCCACGTGCAGCGAGGCCGTGGCCGCAGGCGACTCAGCCAGCAGTTTGCCTTGGCGGTAGACCTTGAGCCGCGTCGCGCGAAGTCGAATGGCTTCCACCGGATCACGCGCCTGCAGCAGCACGAAGCTCGCATCGCAGCCAGCCGCGAGCCCGTAGTTCGGCAATCCGAACACCTTGGCCGCGTTGACCGTCACCGCGTCGAAGCACTGCTGGATGCCGGCCTGGCTGGTCATCTGCGCCACATGCAGGCCCATGTGCGCGACCTCCAGCATGTCGCCCGAGCCCATGCCGTACCAGGGGTCCATCACGCAGTCGTGGCCGAAGGCGACGTTGACGCCGGCGGCCATGAGTTCCGGCACGCGCGTCATGCCGCGGCGCTTGGGGTAGGTGTCGTGGCGGCCCTGCAGCGTGATGTTGATGAGCGGGTTGGCGATCACGCTCACGCCGGCTTCGGCGATGAGCGGCAACAGCTTGCTGACGTAGTAGTTGTCCATGCTGTGCATGGAGGTGCAGTGCGAGCCGGTGACGCGGCCCTGCAGTCCGAGGCGCTGTGCCTCGAAGGCCAGCGTCTCGATGTGGCGCGAGTGCGGGTCGTCGGATTCGTCGCAATGCATGTCGACGCGCTTGCCGCGCTCGGCGGCGAGTTCGCACAGCAGCTTCACGCTGGCGGCGCCGTCGGCCATGGTGCGCTCGAAATGGGGGATGCCGCCAACCATGTCGACGCCCTTGTCCAGCGCGCGGGTCAGGTTGTCGACACCGCCTTTCGTGCGCAGCACACCGTCTTGCGGGAAGGCGACGAGTTGCAGGTCCAGGTACGGCGCGACGCGGCGCTTGACCTCCAGCAAGGCATCGACCGCGAGCAGGCTGGGATCGCTGGTGTCCACGTGCGTGCGGATGGCGAGCAGGCCCTTGGCGACGGCCCAGTCGCAGTAGGCGAGGGCGCGTTCGATCAAGGCGTCGGCCGTCAGCAGCGGCTTGAGTTCGCCCCACAACGCGATGCCTTCCAGTAGCGTGCCGCTCTGGTTGACGCGCGGCAGGCCGTAGCTCAGCGTCGCGTCCATGTGGAAGTGCGGATCGATGAAATGCGGCGTGACGAGCAGGCCTTGGGCATCGAGCGTTTCATGCGCCGGTGCGACCAGGCCGGCCGAGACTTCGGCGATGCGGCCGTCCTGCACGGCGATGGACATGCCGGTGCGGCCGTCGGGGAGGGTGGCGTTGGTGACGAGCAGGTCGAGCATGGCTATCTTTCTCCCTTTCGGTAGGGCTTCATCAGCGCCTGCGGGTAGGCGGCCTTGCGCGCGACCAGGACCAGCGCAAGGATCGACAGCAGGTACGGCAGCATCAGGTAGAGCTGGTAGGGCAGCATGGCGTCGCCGGACTGCTGCAGGCGCAATTGCAATGCATCGAAGAAGGCGAACAACAGGGCGCCCAGCAATGCCTTGCCGGGCCGCCACGAGGCGAACACCACCAGCGCGACACAGATCCAGCCTCGGCCGTTGATCATGTTGAAGAAGAAGGCGTTGAACGCCGACAGTGTCAGGAAGGAGCCCGCAATGCCCATCAGCGCCGAACCCGCCACGATGGCGCCGGTGCGCGTGCCGACCACCGACACGCCCTGGCCTTCCGCCGCCTGCGGGTTCTCGCCGACCATGCGCACTGCCAGGCCGATGGGCGTGCGGTACAGCAGCCAGCCGATCAGCGGCACCAGCAGCAGCGCAAGCAGGGTGAGCGCGGTTTGCGCGTTGAGCACGGGAATGGGCAGCCAGTCCATCGACGCGAAGGGCGTGATGGTCGGCGGCGTGTTCACCTTTGGAAAGCTCACGCGATAGCCGTAGTAGCTGAGCGATGTCGCGAGCAGCGTGATGCCCAGGCCGGAGACGTGCTGCGATAGCGCAAGCCCCACTGTGAGCCACGCATGCAACAGCCCGAACACCGCACCTGTCATCGCGGCCACGCCCACGCCAACCCACAGCGGCTGCCCGGCATACACGGCGAGCCAGCCCGTGAAGGCGCCGGCCACCATGATTCCCTCGATGCCAAGGTTGAGCACGCCCGCGCGCTCGCAGAGCAACACGCCCAGCGTGCCGAAGATCAACGGGGTGGCGATGCGCAACACCGCGACCCAGAAGGCCGGGTTGGCGAGGATGTCGAGGAGGTCGCTCATGTGGGCGCAAATTCGGACTTGACCGGCCGCGAAGGGCGCGAAGGTACGCAACTGGCGCGAAAACGACAGGAAGAAATCTTCTTGTATTCCTTTCGCGTCCTTCGCGGAACCTTCGCGTCCTCTGCGTACGGAAGTCCGTATTGGTATTCAGCCGACCGGTTCATTTCCAACGCACCCTGTACTGTGCCAGCAGCATCGCCACCAGCACGGAAATGAGCGACGTCGCTACGATCACATCCGCGATGTAGGTCGGCACGCTGACCGCACGGCTCATGCTGTCCGCGCCGACCAGCACGCCGGCGACGAACACGCTCGCGGCCATCACGCCCAGCGGATGCAGGCCGGCAAGCATCGCGATCACGATACCGCTGTAGCCGTAGCCGGGGGACATGTCGAGCGTCACGTAGCTGGTGCGGCCGGCTACCTCGATGCCACCGGCCAGCCCGGCCAGCGCGCCCGAGAGCAGCGCCACCGCGACCACGGTGCGCGTGGTGCCGACGCCCGCGAAGGCCGCCGCACGCGGATTGGCGCCGACGGCGCGGATGTCGAAGCCAAGCACCGTGTGCTTGAGCAGCGCCCAGACACCGACTGACAGCACCAAGGCCCACAACAGGCCGGTGTGGACTCGGGTCTGGGCGATGAGCTTGCCCAGTTCCAGGTCGCCCTGCAGCGCCACGCTCTGCGGCCAGCCCATCGCGCTCGGGTCCTTCATCGGGCCGTCGAGCAGCGCGCCGACACCCAGTAGCACGATGAAGTTGAAGAGCAAGGTGGTCACCACTTCATCGACGCCGAGCTTTGCCTTCATGAGCGCAGGGCCGAGCAGCAGCAGCGCGCCGGCAATCGCCGCCGCGGCCATCATCAGGGGGAAAAGAACCCAGGGCGACACTTCGAAACCCGTGCCGCCGTGCATCCCGCCGACCGCGATCGCCGCCAGCGCACCGGCGTACAACTGGCCCTCGGCGCCGATGTTGAAGAGGCGCGCCCTGAAAGCCACGGCCGCCGACAGGCCGGTGAGCGTCAGCGGGATCGCGCGCGTCAGCGTCTCGCTCAAAGCGAACACCGACCCGAAGCCGCCTTTCAACAGCAAGGCGTAGGTCTGTGCGACTGGTTGGCCGGCCCACAGCACCAGCAGCGCCGTGATGGCAAGCGTGAACAGCACGGCGCCGAAGGGCGCAAACACCATCGCGGCGCGCGAGACGGCGGGACGCTTCTCGAGCCTCATGCCGGCAAGCCCGCATCGGAATGCATGCCCGCTTCGGCATGGACGCCTGCCATCGCCAGCCCGATGGATTCGCGCGTCCAGGCATCGGCCGGCCGCGCATCACCGAGCATGCCGCCGTGCATCACGGCAATGCGGTCGCCCAGCACCATGACTTCGTCGAGGTCGTCCGAGATCACCAGCACCGCCGCGCCCGCATCGCGCGCGGCCACGAGTTGCTGCTGCACATAGGCCACCGCGCCGATGTCGAGGCCCCAGGTCGGTTGGTGCGCGACGATGAGCCTGGGCGTGGCGACGGCGCCGTCCGGTGCCAGCAGCGCGCGGCCGAGGATGAGCTTTTGCATGTTGCCGCCCGACAGCGAACGCGCGGTGGCATCGAGCCCGCCGCCGCGCACGTCGAAGGCCTTGACGATGCGCTGCGCCTGCACGCGCGCCGCAGCGCGTCGCACAAGGGGCCCACGTCGGAACGCAGGGCCGCGCAGGCGCTCGGACACCGCGTTCTCCCACAGCGGCAGGTCACCGATGACGCCCACGGTGTGCCGGTCTTCGGGGATGCGTGCGACGCCCTGTTCGACCAGCACCGCAGGCGAGGCACGCAAGGCCTGGCCCATCAGTTCGACCGTGCCAGCACTTGCTCGGCGCGTCCCGCACAGCAGTTCCGCCAACGCCACCTGCCCATTGCCCGACACACCCGCGACGGCAACGATCTCGCCCGCATGCAGCGTCAGCGAAACGCCGCGCAAGGCATCGCGCGCATCGCCGCCGGATTGCACATCGCGCAGCACGCACACCGACTCGCCGATGCGGCCAGCCGGATGCCGTTCCGGCGGCTTGACGGCATGACCGACCATCGCGTTCGCCAGTTGCGCCTGCGTCGCGCCGGCGGCCGGCATTTCGGCCACCAGCTTGCCGCCGCGCAATACCGCGATGCGATGCGACACGCGCAGCACTTCGCTGAGCTTGTGGCTGATGAAGATGATCGACAGCCCCTGCGCCACCATCTGCGCCAGCGTGTCGAACAGCGCTTCGCTCTCTTGCGGCGTGAGCACGGCGGTCGGCTCGTCGAGGATCAGGATGCGCGCACCCCGGTACAGCGCCTTGAGGATCTCCACCCGCTGCCGTTCGCCCACCGACAGCGTGCCGACCTTCGATTCCGGTGCCACCGGCAGGCCGAAGCGCTTCGCGACGTCGAGCAGCTTCGTGCGCGCCTCGCTGCGCCGCGTGAACGGTTGCCAGAGCGATTCGCTGCCCATCATCACGTTGTCGAGCACCGTGAGGTTGTCGGCCAGCGTGAAGTGCTGGTGCACCATGCCGATGCCGGCGGCCAGTGCGGCCTTGGGATTGCCGGGCGCGAGCGGTGCGCCGAACACCTCGATGTCGCCTTCGTCCGCGCGGTAGTGGCCGAACAGGATCGACATCAGCGTGGACTTGCCGGCGCCGTTCTCTCCGAGCAGCGCGAGCACCTCGCCACGGTCAAGCGTCAGCGAAATGGCATCGTTCGCGACCAGCGTGCCGAAGCGCTTGGTGATGCCCTGCAGACGGAGGACCGTCACAGTCCTACTTCCAGGCGGCAAGGAATGCCAGCAGCACCTTGGCCGAGTTGTCCGCCGCGATGCCCATGAAGGTGCCCATCTCGTTCTCTTCCTCGCCGCCGCCGGCCAGGTCGCTCAGGGAGCGGAAAGCGATGTAGGGCACGCCGTTGCTGTACGCGACCATGCCTACCGCGGCCGTCTCCATGTCGAGCACGTTGGCCTGGAAGGTCTTGTAGGTGTATTCGCGGTAGGCCTTGTTGTCCATGAAGGCCTGGCCGGAGACGCCGTTGCCGCCGACCACCAGCTCAGGCTTGCGCGCGAGGCACTTGCCGGCGCTGCAATTGGCCAGGTCGACGTTGCGCAGGTTGCGCGCCACGTCGAGCATCCTTGGGTCGGCCTCGAACCAGAACTTTGGCGTGACCTTGGGACTGGCCGCGGTGCGTGTCTCGACCGGGCGCGGATGCATCATGCCGAAGGCGGGCAAGGTGGCGTCCTTCATCCATGGCGGCGCGCTGAACTTGCCCGGCGCGGTCTCGCGCGCCATCAGCACCTCGAGGTACTGGCCCCATTGCGCGGGCACGGTCACGTCGCCGATGTGCAGCGTGGGGTTCACGCCGCCGGCAATGCCGCTGAACACGATGCGCTCGACGTTGAAGCGGTCCAGCACAAGCTGCGTGTTCATCGTCGCGTTGACCATGCTGATGCCGGACAGGAACAGCACGACCGGCTTGCCTTGCAGCGTGCCGGTGGTGAACTCGACACCGTTGACGCTGTACCTGGTCGGTGACTGGACCTGCTTCAGCAGCAGCGCCAGCTCGGGCTCGAAGGCCGACAGCACGGCGATGCGCGGCGTGCCGTCGAGGCGCGTGCCGCCTGCCTGCATGCCAGCGCAGCCGGCGAGCGTCGCTGCGAGAACCAAGGCCGCGCCGACACGGCGGATGAAATGAATGTTGCGCATGCCGCCGTGCTCCCGTTTTTGACCTGCGTCTACTTCGCGGTGGACTTGGGCTGGCTGTCGTCGACCTTGACGGTGAACTTGCCGCCCAGGATGTCCGCTTCCTTCGCCTTGACCTTGGTCACGATGTCGGCCGGCACCTTGCTCGCGAAGGTGCCAAGCGGCGCCAGCTCCGAGCCCTTGTGCTTCATCATCGAATAAGGCCCGTAGTCCTCGGCGACGAACTTGCCTTCCTTCGCCAGTTTGATGGCGCGGTCGGCCGAGGGCTCGAAGTTCCACAGCGCGGAGGCGACCACAGTGTCCGGATACTGCGCCTGCGTGTCGATCACATTGCCGATCGCGAGCTTGCCCTTTTCCTTGGCGGCATCGCTCACGCCAAAGCGCTCGGCATACATCACGTCCGCGCCCTTGTCGATCATCGCGAAGGCGGCTTCCTTCGCCTTGGGCGGATCGAACCAGCTGTTGATGAAGCTCACGCTGAACTCGACCTTCGGGTTGGTCTCCTTCGCGCCGGCCATGAAGGCATTCATCAGGCGATTCACTTCCGGGATCGGGAAGCCACCGACCATGCCAATCTTGTTGGACTTGGTCATGCCGCCGGCGATCATCCCGGTGAGGTAGGCAGGCTCCTGGATGAAGTTGTCGAACACGCTGAGGTTCGGAGCCTGCGGCTTGCCGGACGAGCCGAGCAGGAAATACGTCTTCGGGAAGTCCTTGGCCACCTTGCGCGCCGCGGCTTCCACCGCGAAGGCCTCGCCGACGATGAGCTGGTTGCCGCCCGTCGCGTACTCGCGCATCACGCGTTCGTAGTCGGCGTTGGTGACGTTCTCGCTGGCCTTGTATTCGATCTCGCCGCGCGCCTCGGCCGCCTTCAGCGCCTTGTGCAGCCGGCTCACCCACTGCTGCTCGAAGGGCACGGTGTAGACGCCCGCCACCTTGAGCTTGGCGCCTTGCGCGAGCGCAAGCCCGGGCAGGCTGCCCACGCTGAGAACGGCCGCAATGGCGGCGGAACGGACGATCAACTCACGGCGTGCGGTCACAGTAGGACTCCTCGGGTTAGAAAATCAACAGGCTCCAACAATCCAGCGGACGTGGCAATTGCGTGAAACGCCGAGTGGCCTGGCCGGTCCGCCGCGGCCCGGACTCATGTTTCAGATACCGACCCGGCGCAATGCAGCGCAACTCGTTCGGAAGCACCCGCAGCTCCCGCATTGCCGGGGTGCTGGGTGCGCGCCTTCAGGGACCGCCTCAGCTGCATTCGGGGGTGGGCTCATTTGGTCCCGAAAATCCGGTCGCCCGCATCGCCCAGGCCCGGCAGGATGTACCCATGGCTGTTGAGTTCGCGGTCGATCGCGGCGGTGTAGATCGGCACGTCGGGATGATTGGCCTGCATCGTCTTTACGCCTTCGGGGCAGGTCAGCAGGCAGACGAACTTGATCGACTTGGGGTTGAGTTCCTTCAGGCGGTCGACCGCGGCCACGGCCGAATTGCCGGTGGCCAGCATCGGGTCCACCACGACGATGTCGCGGTTCTCCATCTCGCCGGGCATCTTGAAGTAGTACTCGACCGCCGTCAGCGTCTTGGGGTCGCGGTACAGGCCGATGTGGCCGACGCGTGCACCGGGCACCACCGTGAGCATGCCGTCCAGGATGCCGGTGCCGGCCCGCAGGATCGACACCAGCACCAGCTTCTTGCCGTCGATGATGCGGCCGGTGGTGGTCTCCAGCGGGGTCTCGATCTCGATCTCCTGCATCGCCATGTCGCGCGTGACCTCGTAGGCCATCAGCATGCTGAGTTCGTTCAACAGCCGGCGAAAGCTGTTGGTCGATGCATCCTTGCGACGCATCAGGGTGAGTTTGTGCTGGACCAGCGGGTGGTCGATCAGGTGGACGTTGCTCATGATCGGAGAGGTTGTTTCGTTGTGGAACCCGCAAGGCTAGCAGTTGAATGCGCAGTACTAGAAAACGGTTCCATCGCTTTCGATGTGCAGGGGAGGCGAACCTTCACGCAAGCGTTGTGCCATTGCGCGGCCGGCTGCCCAGGTGCCGCCTTCGAGTACGCAGGCCAGCGGCAGTTCGTCGATGCCACGGCCGAGCACATGGCGCACGCGTTCTGCGACCTCGTCGAGCAGGGCGACGGTGAGGGCGCGCCATTCGACGATGAACTCGTCATGCACCTTCCAATGGCGCTCCAGCAATGCCGGATTGCGCGGCACGATCAGCCCGCTGTCGATGAAGAGGCCGCCGTTGCGGTACTCGGGCAGACCGGTCAGCTGGTCGAGCCCGCTGACGCGCACGCCGGCCCATTCGAAGGGTTCGAGCAGCGAATAGGTGAGCCATTGCGACAGCTTGTGGAAAGGCATCCAGCCATTGGTCAGGCCGGGCCCGCTCACGGCGCTGTGGCGCCAGCAATCGCCGAGCGCAAAGGCCGGGTCGCCGGAGGCTATGCCGCCGGGCATGTCCCTGCCATCGGCCGCGATGCTGTCGACCGCGTTGGCGGCCGGCCAGATGCCCGACAGCGTGTCGAGCAACAGCGTCAGGATCTCGTGCGCCGTGACTTCGGCCGTGGGCGGAACTGCCGGGCCGTAGGGCCCGAGCAGCGCATCGAACATGCCGCCGGGGCGACCGTCCTCGCCGAATACTTCGGGCTGCGCCGCCAGCGCCTCGCCGAGGCGGCGCAGCAGCATCGCGCGGCCTGCCAGCCCGACGAGAGGGTTGCTGGCGCTCACCTGGAATGCGTCGCCGAGCCTGTCGGTCACCAGGCCCCGGAGACCGGCCGCATCGGCGCGCAACGGATGCGCCGGGTCGGACGAGAACAGCCCGCTCGTGAACGCATGGAAGCTCGCCACGCCCAAGCCTTCCGAGCGCGAGAAGCGCTGGCCGTTGGACGACTCGATGTAGTGCCAGTCCGGGCCCGCGCCGGCGTCCAGCAGCACGCTGACCAGCACCAGGTCGATGCGCGCACGGGCCCGTTCGCGCTCGTGCACATCGGGGCCGAGCAGGTCGTCGAGTTCCTTGAGGCGATTGACGCCGCCGGCCTCGAAATGGCGCCAGCGGCTGTGGTACGGGATCGGCCCCCACGTATAGCGGTCGCGCGTGACCTCGGCGACGATGCGGGCCGTGTCGTCCATCTTCGTAGCGTCGCCGATGGTGAACCACTGCGATTCGCCGCGGCGCGCACGGGCCAGCAACGCACGGGCACGGCCACGCACCTCGGTGGTGGAGCGAAGGTATGCCGCAGCGCCTGCGGGATGGGTCGTGTCTACGGCCAGTTCGCTCGCAGGGTCGATCTGTCGATGGGTGGCCTCGCTCATTCCGCCAGGCCCCGGCCCTTGGCCTTCTTCAGCTCTGCCGCATCGGGCACCACGCCGGGCGTGAAGTAGCCGGCGGCCATCTTGGCGTCCATCTCGACGCGCGCATCGGCAGGGATCAATTCGTCGGGGATGTTCACGCGTTCGCCGATCTCGATGCCCGAGCCGCTGATGGCATCGAACTTCATGTTGCTCATCGAGACGAGTCGGTGGATCTTTTGGATGCCGAGCCAGTGGAAGACATCGGGCATCAACTCCTGGAAGCGCATGTCCTGCACGCCGGCCACGCATTCGGTGCGGGCGAAATACTGGTCGGCCGTGTCGCCGCCGACTTGACGCTTGCGTGCGTTGTAGACCAGGAACTTGGTGACCTCGCCAAGCGCGCGGCCTTCCTTTCGCGAGTAGGCGACGAGGCCCACGCCACCGCGTTGCGCGCCCATGATGCATTCCTCGATCGCGTGCGTGAGGTAGGGGCGGCAGGTGCAGATGTCGGAGCCGAACACGTCCGAGCCGTTGCACTCGTCATGGATGCGCGCCGTGAGTTCGACCTCCGGGTTGGCCAGGTCGGCCGGGTTGCCGAAGATGTAGAGCGTCTGCCCACCAATGGGCGGGAGGAACACTTCCAGGTCGGAGCGCGTGACCAGCTCGGGATACATGCCGCCGGTTTCCTCGAACAGCACGCGGCGCAGGTCGGCCTCCGAGCAGCCGAAGCGCTTGGCCACCTCGGGCAGGTACCAGACGGGCTCGATGGCCGCCTTGGTCACGACCGCGGCGCCATTGGGGGTGAGGAACTTGCCATCGGCCTTGAGGCGGCCGGATTGCAGCGCCTCGATCACCTCCGGCAGGATCACATGCGCCTTGGTGATGGCGATGGTGGGGCGGATGTCGTAGCCGGCCGCGAGTTCGTTGGAGAACACGTTGGCGATGGTCGCGCCCCAGGGGTCGAGCGAGACGATCTTGCCGGGCTCGCTCCACTGCGGATAAGGGCCGATCACGTCGGTGGGCGAGGTGTTGGTCAAGTCCGCCTTGTGCTGCGGATTGAGCGCGCCGGCCGCTACTGCCAAGGCGCGGTATACGCTGTACGAGCCGCTGTGCGTGCCGATCACATTGCGGTGGGCGCGCTTGGTGGTCGTGCCGACCACCGGGCCGCGTTCCGTAGCGGTGCCAGCGCCCCAGTGGATGGGCAGGGCGCCGAAGCCACCGGCGTGCGAGGTCAGCCGGATGTGCCTCGGCGTCGCCGCAGCCGCGCTTGCGGGCGGGATGATCGGGGAAATGGAGACCGACTCCACCACGACTGTCGGCTCGATGGCATCGGCAGGGACTTGAGGGGAAGTCGTCGCGATTGGCGGAACGGAGGAAGAAATCGAAGCGGTGTCTACAGACATTGCGGTCCCTCAAAAACAGCAATGTAGCGACCACCTCCGTAGCTGGCAAGCCGCGGCGTGGCGTGCGTACGCCATCCGCCGTATCGGGTTGGCCGTCAGTCGATCTTCAGCAACCGATCGAGCGAGAAGGTGCCGCCGCCTCGACCCGCCAGGTAGAGCAGGATCGCTGCCCACGACAAGTGCGTGGGCCAGGCATCGGGATAGACGAAGATTTCGATGACCAGGGTCATGCCCAGCAACGCCATTGCGGAGAGCCGCGTGCAGAGGCCCAGCACCAGCAGCACCGGGAACAGGTGCTCGGCATAGGCGGCCAGGTGCGCCGCGATCTCGGGTTGCACGAGCGGCAGCTTGTACTCGGTGCGGAACAGTTCGTAGGCGCCGTCGGTAATGTGAAGGAAGCCGTCGACCTTGGTGCGGCCGGACATGAAAAAGATCGCCGCGATCGACAAGCGACCGGCAATGGCAAGCACGTCGTGCGTGATCAGCCGTTGCAGGCCGTTCGCGATCGTGTTCCAGGTGGCGCGCAGCCCTGTGGCGGAGGGTGCGATCGAGGTGGTGGTGGCGTGGTTCATGGTGTTCACTCCGTAGAGGGGGCGACGACGAGAGCGCCGGCACGCAGCAGTCCGGCGAGGAGGTCGGCGATGTCGGCGTCGGCCTGGGCCGTGACCGCTGCGACGGCCGCGTCTGCCAGCGACATGCCTCGGGCGCAAGCGTCGAGGAAGGCGCAGTCGGCCAGGCTCGCCTCACGCCAGATGACGGCGTCCCGCGGCCGCGTCAGCAGTGCGCCTTCGCCCTGCCATTCGATCTCGTCGGTGCTGTCGCTGGCGCTGCGATTGCGTTGCCAGATGGTGTAGATCGGCGCGTCGGGAAACCAGTGCCAGCGCGCGGCGGGATGGGGTGCGACGCGCACGTTGCCGAGCGCCTCGGGGCTCAGCCCGGCGAGCCAGGCGCCGTCGATGGCATCGGCATCGGCGGCGGTGTGGGCCTGCGTCCAGCTCCGGTCCAGCCGGGCCACGCCGGCCAGGTAGGGCAGATCGCCCGCCGGCTCGAAGCCAGCGAGGAAGTCTGCGAACGCCGCGCCGTAGGTCAGCATGCGGCCATCCTGTGGCGGCCGGGCGGCGACGTGGACTGCAGCCGCGGCACGAAACCAGTCGCTGCCGACCAGCCGCGCCACGCTCGGATAGTTGGCCTCCAGCGCATCGACGCAACCCTTCATCACCGTGTTGCGGTAGACCGCGAAGGCGGGCTGCGATGCCAACTCGACCTTGGCGTCGAGGTCGAGCAATGCGGCGGCAAGGCCCGCCTGGAAGGTGCCGAGCTTCATCGGTAGGCCTCCATGCTTCGGGCGGCGGCGGCGCGCACGGGCTTCGGGCGTCGTGGCAAGCCGTTCGCGTCCGATATCGCCATCTCGGCCGCGCAAAGCTCGGCCGCAGCAACATCGCGCTCGGCCAGCAGTTCGTCGAAGGCAGGCACGTTGCCATCGCGCTCCACCAAGGTCGCCCGTGCGCCGATGCGGCCGATCAGCCGGCGGTACAACGCCCAGACCTCGGGCGCGACCGGCGCATCGTGCGAGTCGATGAGCAAGGCCTCGCCCAGCCGTGGATCGCAACTGTGGCCGGCCAGATGAATCTCCATCACGTCCGCGCCCGGAAAGCGATCGAGGTACGTGCCCGCGTCAAACCCGAGGTTGCGTGCCGACACATGCACGTTGTTGACGTCCAGCAGCAGGCCGCAACCCGTACGGCGGGCCAGTTCGCGGAGAAACTCGATCTCGTCCCAGTCGTGCCCGTCAATGTGCAGGTAGTGGGATGGGTTCTCGATGGCGATGCGGCGCCCCAGTGCAGCTTGCGTGCGCTCGATGTTCGCGGTGATGCGGCGCAGCGCCTCGTTGCTGCGCGAGAAGGGCAGCAGGTCTGGAAAGTACTGGCCGTTCAACGTTGACCAGGCCAGGTGTTCGGAGACCAGCGCCGGCTCGATGCGCCGCACCAGTGCGGCGAAGCGGGCCAGGTGGTCTTCATCGGGCGGCGCATCGCCAGCCAGCGAGAGCGAGACCCCGTGCAGTGCCACGGGATGCACCTCGCGCACGGCCTCGAGCCAGCGCAGGCGCGGCCCGCCGGCCACCATGTAGTTCTCCGGGTGCACCTCGAACCACAGGCCCCGTGCCGTGCACGCTCGCGCCGCGTCGTAGTGCTCGGGTTTGAGGCCGAGGCCGGCTGTCAAATCCATGATGCGGGCCGCGACGGGTTCAGCTCTTGATCGGCGTCAGCGAGCCCATGCCCTTGGGCGTCTTGATGGTCGCGCAGGTGCCGGCCGGGACGTTCTTCCAGGCGACGCCGTTGTAGTCGACCTTGTTGGTGCCGGCGCAGGTGGTGCCGGGACCGGCGGCACAGTCATTCTTGCCGGCCAGGGAGACGCCGTAGCACTTTTCGACGTTGGCCATCTTGTCGCCCATCTTGTCGGTCATGGGCTTGGCATCCTGGGCCATGGCGGCGCCGGCGGCGAGGGCGCTGAGGGTAAAGGCGGTGATGGCAATGGTACGGTTCATGGTCGATTCGCTCCTGAAGACAGTTGAGGTATGGAACCGCGCCAATTGGCGCAGTCGCTTCTATTTCGTGGCGTCTTTGGCGCCGGTTACATCAGGCGGCACAATGCGCCGAATTCTTTTTCTCCACACGGCTGTAACCAACCGACCCGATGGCACGAACAACAGTTGGGAGTCTGGTGCAAGCGAAGGAAGCCGAGGCGATCTTGCGCGGCTTGTTCTTGCGCGGCCTCGACGGCGACGCCGCGGCCTACCACCAGTTTCTGCAAAAACTCAGCGCGCACCTGCGTGCTTTTCTGGGCAAGCGCCTGTTTGGCTGGCCCGATGAAGTGGAAGACCTTGTCCAGGAATGCCTGCTCGCCATGCACAACCAGCGCCACACCTACCAGCCGGACCAGCCCCTGACGGCCTGGGTGCAGGCCATCGCGCGCTTCAAGATGATCGACCTGCTGCGCGCCAAGTCGAGCCGGGAGGCCCTGCATGATCCGCTCGATGACGACCTGGCCGTGTTCGCCGATTCGGACACGGACGCCAGCGATGCCCGGCGCGACCTGGCCGGCCTGCTGGAAACCCTGCCGGACCGGCAACGGTTGCCGATCGAGCACGTCAAGCTGCAAGGGCTCTCCGTGGCGGAGACGGCGGCTGCGACCGGGATGTCGGAGTCGGCCGTGAAGGTGGGCATTCATCGCGGGCTGAAGGCGCTGGCCGCCCGCATCCGGAGCAGCGCATCATGAAGACCGACGAACTGGTTTCGCTGCTCGCCGCCGACACCCTGCCGGTGCCGCGTCGCGCGGCCTCGCGGCGGCTTGTGCTGGCCCTTGTGGTCGGCGTTCTGCTGGCGCTGCTGCTGATGCAACTGGAATACGGCGTGCGGCGCGACCTGGTGCAGGTCATGTTCTGGCCGATGTTCTGGATGAAGGTGCTGGTGCCTGTCACGTTGGCCGTGGCAGGTTTCGTCATGCTTCAGCGACTGGCCCGGCCGGGCGTCAAGGTCGGCGCCAGTTGGCTCGGCTTGGCGCTGCCGGTGCTGATGCTGTGGACCATGGCCATCGTGAGCTACCTGATGGCGCCGGAGGAGCGCCGGTCCGACATGGTCTGGGGCCAGACCTGGCGCACCTGCATGTTCAGCATCGCGGAGATCTCCGTGCCGGTTTTCGTTGCTGCGCTGGTGGCGTTGCGCAGCCTGGCGCCGACGCGGCCGGCATGGGCGGGGGCCATCGCCGGCGCCATGTCGGGTGCGGCCGGGGCCGCCGTTTATGCGCTGCACTGCACGGAATTGACCGCGCCCTTCCTGGCGATCTGGTATGTGGGCGGCATGGCGCTGCCGATGGCGGCCGGAGCTTTGCTGGGGCCGCGCATCCTGCGCTGGTGAAGCCGCCTACCGACGACTCTTCGCCCCGAAGATCCCACCAAGAACGCCGCGCAGGATTTCCTTTCCCACACTCGTGCCCACCGTGCGCACCGCCGACTTGGCCATGGTCTGCACAAGTCCGTCGTGCTTGCCGCCGCGCGGGCCGGTGGTGCCGAAGAGCAGGTTGTTCAGCCCATCCATGATCGCGCTCGAACCTCTCGACTGCGCGGTGCCCGGCGCGCCTCCGGCTGTCGGCGGAGCGCCGGGGGCCGAGGCGGCGCGGCCCTTCAGCTTCTCATAGGCCGATTCGCGGTCGACTGCCTTCTCATACACGCCCGCTACCAGCGAATTGGCCAGCAGTGCCTGACGTTGCACCGCCGTGATCGGCCCGAGCTGGCTGCCCGGCGGCAAGACGAACACGCGCTCGGTCACGCTGGGCCGCCCTTTCTCGTCGAGCAGGCTCACCAGCGCCTCGCCCACGGCCAGTTCGGTGATGGCCGCCTCGATGTCGAGCCCGGGCTTTTGCCGCATCGTGGTTGCCGTGGCCTTGACAGCCTTCTGGTCGCGCGGCGTGAAGGCGCGCAGCGCATGCTGCACCCGGTTGCCCAACTGGGCCAGCACCGAATCGGGAATGTCGAGCGGGTTCTGCGTCACGAAATACACGCCGACGCCCTTGGAGCGGACCAGCCGCACCACCAGCTCGATGCGTTCGACCAAGGCACTGGGCGCCTCCTTGAACAGCAGGTGCGCCTCGTCGAAGAAAAATGCCAGCTTGGGCTGCTCCGGGTCGCCGATCTCGGGCAGTTGTTCGAACAACTCCGACAGCAGCCACAGCAGGAAGGTCGCGTACAGCCGCGGCGAGTTCATGAGCTTGTCGGCCGCGAGGATGTTGATCACGCCCTTGCCGCCCACGGTTTGCATGAAATCGGCGATGTTGAGCATCGGCTCGCCGAAGAACTTGTCGCCGCCCTGGGTTTCGATCTGCAGCAGTCCGCGCTGGATCGCGCCGACGCTGGCCGCGCTCACGTTGCCGTACTGGGTGGTGAACTGGCTCGCGTTCTCGCCGACGTACTGCAGCATGGCGCGCAGGTCCTTCAGGTCGAGCAGCAGCAGGCCGTTGTCGTCGGCGATCTTGAATACCAGGTTCAAAACGCCCGATTGGGTTTCATTGAGGTCCAGCATGCGGCCCAGCAGCAGCGGGCCCATGTCGGAAATGGTGGCGCGCACCGGGTGGCCCTGTTCGCCGAATACGTCCCACAGCGTGACCGGGCAGGCCAGCGGCGGGGGAACCTCGATCCCGCGTTCAGCCAGTACGCCGGCCAGCTTGGCCCCGATGTTGCCGGCCTGGCTGATGCCCGTCAGGTCGCCCTTGACGTCGGCCAGGAACACCGGCACACCGATGGACGAGAGCTTTTCGGCCATGGTTTGCAGGGTGACCGTCTTTCCGGTGCCGGTGGCGCCGGTGATCAGTCCGTGGCGGTTGGCCAGCGCGGGAAGGAGCAGGCACTCGGTCGTGGCGTGGCGGGCAATCAGCAGGGGTTCGGCCATGGGTTCTCCGGGGCAATTAGAGGGCGCCAGTCTATCCAAGCGGCCTCCTATAATTCTCGATCGCGTATCGCAATAGTTCCCCACATTCGTCTCGGAGTCTGCTTTGTCATCGACCGCCCAGTCTTCCCTTCCCGCCGATGGCGATACCTCCTCGCAGACCGCACTCGAAAACGAATTGGCCGTGCTGCTGGTCGAATCGTTGAACCTCGAGGTCGCCCCGGACGACATCGTTCCCACCGCTCCTCTCTATGGCGACGGCCTGGGCCTCGATTCGATCGACATCCTCGAAGTCGCGCTCGAGGTGTCGCGCAAGTACGGCTTCCAGTTGCGCTCGGACGACGAGCGCAACCAACAGATCTTCGAATCGCTGCGCAGTCTCGCGACCCACGTCGCCCAGAACCGCAGCGCTGCGTGATCCGCTGCGCATGACGCGCTGGCGCCTGGCCATCCTGCTGCTGGGCGGCGCCGCTTACGCGGTGCTGTCGCACTGGATGATGCTCTATCACGCCAACGATCCGTGGGCCATGCTGGTGCTGCTCGTGCCGCTGTGGCTCACGGCGCTCGGCGTGGCCGGGTCCTACTTCGGACGCTGGGGCCTGCTGGCGGTTGCGACGGGTGGCGTCGCCTTGTTCTGGATGGTGATGAATGGCGAGGCGGGGGACACGAATCGGCTCTACGTGGTGCAGCACGTCGGTATCAATGCCTTGCTGTGCGGTTGGTTCGGCAGCACGCTGCGCGGCGGTGGCTTGTCGCTGATCGGACAACTCGCGCAGCGCGTGCACCCGCTGGTGGGCGAGATGCCGCGCTACACACGGCAGGTCACGATGGTCTGGACGGCGTTCTTCGCGCTCACGGTGGTGTCTTCCATCGTGGTCTACCTGAGCATGCCGTTTTCCGCCTGGTCGCTGCTGTCGAATGTGCTGTCGCCGATTGGCGTGGTGACGTTGTTCCTGGGCGAACATCTGGTGCGCTATCGCATCCATCCCGAGTTCGAGCGCTCGCGCCTCGTCGATGCCGTGCGCGCCTTTGCCGGTGCCAGCGGTGATCGCCGCGCTCCATGATGAACGCACGACTGAACACACAAGACACCGCGGTTCTTCCCTTGCTGGGGGCGCGCAACTTGGACGCGCCCTTGGCGTGGCGTGGCGGCCAGGCCATTTCGGGGCGACAGTACCTTGCCGACGTGACGCAATTTGCCGCGCGGCTGCCGGAGCGTGGTCCGGTGGTCAATCTCTGCGTCGACCGCTACGCCTTCGCGATCGGGCTCGGCGCCGCGCTGTTGCGGGGGCTGCCGAGCCTGTTGCCGCCCGATGCGCGGCAGGACACGGTGGACCGGCTGCGCCAGGGGCAGCCCGATGTGTTCGCGGTGGCAGACGATCGGCGGCTCGATGTGCAGGGCATCCCCGTGATGTGGATCGATCCGGCCGCGCATGCCGAGGTCGACCCAGGCGCAACCGCGCCCGAACTGCCGTCCGCGATGCATGCCGTGAGCCTGCTCACCTCCGGCTCCACCGGCGTGCCGCAACCGCATGCGAAGAGCTGGCACACCCTGGTCTACGACGTGGCGGCCGCGGTGCCGCGCCTGCGCGAGCTGCTGGACCTGCCGTCGTTGACGGGCCTGAACCTGGTCACCACCGTGCCGGTGCAACACAGCTACGGCCTGGAATCGTCGGCGCTGCTGGGCATGCTGGGTGGCGCGGCCTTCGATTGCGGCCGGCCGTTCTTTCCGGCGGACGTGGCCGCCTCGCTGGCCGCGTTGCCGCGTCCGCGCGCACTGGTCACCACGCCGTTCCATCTCAAGAACCTGCTGCTGGCCGGCATCGAATTGCCCTCCGTCGACCTGATCCTGTCGGCCACCGCACCGCTGTCGCCGCAACTGGCGACCCAGGCCGAGCAGGCCATGGGCGCGGTGCTGATCGAGATCTACGGCAGCACCGAGTCCGGCCAGGTGGCCACCCGCCACACGTCGCAAAGCGACGTCTGGCATGCGATGGGGGCCATCGAGGTGCATGCCGAACGCGATGCGGCCGGCGACGAGCGTTTCGTTTTCGATGGCGACTTCATACCGCAGCCGACGCCGATGGCGGACGTGCTGGAACTCATCGACGCGCAGCACTTCCGCCTGCTGGGTCGTGCCAACGACATCATCCATGTGGCCGGTCGACGCAGTTCGCTGGGGCACCTGAACTTCCATCTCAACAGCGTGCCAGGCGTGCTGGACGGCGCCTTCTGGCTGCCGGATGACGTGACCGATGGCGTGGTGCGGCCGATTGCCTTCGTGGTGGCGCCGGAGCTGGACGCCCACGCCGTCATCGCGGCCCTGAGGCAAAGGCTCGAACCTGTGTTCGTGCCGCGCCGCGTGGTGCATGTGACCTCGCTGCCGCATGAAGGCACCGGCAAGCTCACGGTGCGCGCGATGCGCGAATTCGCGCTGGCGCAACTCGCCGGTGACGGCACGGCGGTGCAGGTGACGCGGGAGGTGCCGCTGGACCACCCGGTGTTCGAGGGGCACTTTCCGGGCCAGCCGTTGTTGCCGGGTGCGCTGCTGCTGTCGGAGGTGCTGGAAGCTGCGAACGGCGTGCCCGCGCTGCTCGCGCGCCTCGGCCCGCATCCGACGCTGGCGCAGGTGAAGTTCCTGGCGCCAGTGCGTCCGGGCAGCACCATGACCATCGAGCTGCAACCGGAGGAGGGGGCAGCGCGCGGCGTGCGCTTCGAAGTGCGCTGCGGCGACCGCGTTGCCGCCAACGGGCGGTGGTTGCCGCGTGCCGAGTCTTCGTGACGCGTTCTGCGATGAGCGCGGCTAGGCCATGAGCGTGGTCGATCCCTCCGACAGCAACCCGCGCCCCGACGATTGGTCGCGCAAGCCCGAACGCAGCAACATGCTGGCGCTGCGGGTGATCTGCTGGATCGCACTGACTTGCGGGCGCAGCGTGGCGCGGCTGGTGCTGCATCCGATCTCCATCTATTTCTTCCTGTTCTCGCCCACTGCACGGCGCAACATCAAGCGCTACCTGCGGCGCGCGATCGGCCCGGACATCGGATGGCGCGACGGCTACCGCTTGCTGTATTCCTTCGCGTCGACCGTGCTGGACCGCGTGTACTTCCTGCGCGGACGCTGGGACCTGTTCGACGTGAGCATCACCGGCAACGTGCCGGTCGAAGCCGAGGCGCTGGCCGGGCGCGGCGCCTTCCTGCTGGGCGCGCACGTGGGCAGCTTCGAGGCGCTGGGGGCCTGCAAGCACCGCAGCCCCGATGCACCCCGGCTGCGTGCCGCGATGCTCATGTTCCCGGACAACGCGCGCCAGATCAACGCCATCCTCCACGCGATCTGCCTGCCTGAAATGCGTCCGCACGTCATCGCGCTCGGCCGCGCGCATTCGATGCTGGAACTGCGCGACTGGCTCGACGCGGGCGGCATGGCCGGCCTGCTGGCCGATCGCACCTTGCCAGGGCAGGACAGTGACCCAGGCGTGCAGCGCGGCAACAACCTGTCGATTCCCTTCCTCGGCGAGCCGGCCATCTTCAACGACGGCCCGTTCCGGCTCGCCGTGCTGTTGCGCCGGAAGGTCTACTTCATGTCCGGGCTCTACCTCGGCGGCGCCCGCTACGATGTGCAGTTCGAACCGCTGGCCGATTTCAGCGTGCGCATCACCGACCCGGCCGAGCGGGAACGCCGCATTCGCGAGGCCGTCCAAAGCTATGTCACGCGCCTCGAGGACCTGTGCCGAAAGTACCCCTACAACTGGTTCAATTTCCATGATTTCTGGCTGGAAGATGGGCGCTGACCGCATGTCGAACGGATGGCGCGCGCTGGTGCTGGTGCTGTTGTGCGCGGCCGCGCCGGCATGGGCCTTCGACTTGAACGAACTCATGGGCCTGCTGGCGAAGAAGAAGCAGGGCGAGGGCACCTTCACCGAGCAGCGTTATGTGCACGGCCTCGAAGGCCCGCTGTCCGCCAGCGGCACGCTGAGCTTTGTCGCGCCCGACCAGATGACGCGGCGCACGCTCACCCCGCGGCCCGAGTCGATGGTGGTCGACGGCAACAACCTCACGCTCACGCGCGGCAACCGCACGCGCAGCATGGCGCTCGACAGCATGCCCGAGCTGCTCGGCATGGTCGAAGCCATGCGCGGCACGTTGAGCGGCAACGGGGCTGTGTTGCAGCGCTACTTCCGCAGCACGCTCAAGGGCAGCAGCGGCGACTGGACGCTCGACCTGGAGCCCATCGACGAGCGCCTGTCCGCGCAGGTGGCATCGATGCGCCTCAGCGGCAAGGGCGGCGAGGTGCTTGGCGTGGAGATGGAATTCCGCGGCGGCGACCGGTCGGTCATGACCATCGTGCCGCAGCGTGGCGGCGCGGCCGGATCGACGCAGGCGCCGGCCGGGCGCACTACGCCGTGACGGTGGCCGCGGCCGGACCCAGCCGCTCGCGCAGGGCGCTGGTGCTGCTGATCTGGCTGGCGTCGGTGCTGGCAGGTGTCGCCGTCATTTCGCGCACGCATTTCAGCGCCGACCTGTCGGCCTTCCTTCCAGCCAGTCCCGACCCGCACCAGCGCGTGCTGATCGAGCAGCTCCAGGCCGGCGTCGCCTCGCGCACGCTGCTGATCGGCGTCGAGGGAGGCAAGGACGCGGCGCAGCGTGCCGACGTGTCGCGCGCCCTCGGCAAGGCGATGCGTGCGAGCGGCCTGTTCGACCAGGTGCAGAACGGCGACACCAGTGAATGGGAGGCGTCGGGCACGTTCGTGTTCGACCACCGCTACCAGCTCTCGCCGGAAGTCACGCCCGACCGCTTCACCGTCGAAGGCCTGCGCAACGCCATCGACGACACGCTGTCGCTGCTGGGCACGCCTGCGGGCAACCTCGTCAAGCCGCTGCTCGAGCGCGACCCGACCGGCGAGACCCGCCGCATCGCCGAGGGCCTGCTGCCCGCCACGTCGCCACGCACCGATCACGGCGTCTGGGCCTCGCGCGATGCGCCGCGCGCCATGCTGCTGGCCGGCACCAGGGCTTCCGGTGGCGACCTCGATGCGCAGGCCGTCGTCATCGCGCGCGTGGAGTCCGAATTCGCCAAGGCCACGCAAGGGCTTGGCGCCAATGCGCCGAAGCTGCTGATGAGCGGTGCGCCCGTGTTCTCGGTGACCAGCCGCGACCAGATCAAGCGCGAGGCCCTTCACCTCGCGGTCATCGGCGGCATCGTGATGAGCGGCTTGCTGATGCTGGCTTTCGCGTCCCCGCGCGCGTTGGTCATCGCCTTGCTGCCGGTGGCGACCGGCGTGGTCGGCGGGACGGCTGCGGTGTCTCTGGTGTTCGGCCATGTGCACGGCATGACCATGGGCTTCGGCAGCACGCTGATCGGCGAGACCGTCGACTACGCGATCTACTACCTGATCCAGGCGCGCGGCGCGAGCGTGCCTGGCACCGGTTGGCAGCGCTGGCGCGACCTCAACTGGCCCACGGTGCGGCTCGGCCTGCTGACGTCGGTGTGCGGCTTCGCGGCCCTGGTGTTTTCGGGCTTTCCGGGTCTGGCGCAGCTTGGCGTGTTCTCCATTGCCGGACTGATCGCGGCGGCCATGGCAACGCGCCACGGCTTGCCGATGCTCGCGCCCGATGGCGCCTCCGGCATGGGCATGCGCCACCTCATGGCCCGCGCTGCAGGCGCCATCGCGCGCACGCTGCCGAAGCTGCGTTGGGGCTTCGTTGCACTTGGCATCGTCGCCGCCGTCTTGGTGGCGTGGCAAGGCTCGGACCTGTGGCGCGCCCGGCTGTCATCCATGAGCCCGATCAAGCAGGAGATGAGCGACCTCGACGCCAGGCTGCGCGATGACATCGGTGCAAGCGACGCCAGCACGCTGGTCGTGGTGCAGGCGGGCGACCAGCAGGCCGTGCTGCGCGCGACCGAGGCCGCCAGCGCGCGGCTCGATGCCTTGATCGAGGGCGGAGAGTTGCTGGGCTTCGAGACCGTCACGCGCATGCTGCCGAGCATCCAGGCCCAGCAGGACCGGATCGCGAGCCTGCCCGACGCGACGACGCTGCGCACCCGCCTGGCCGAAGCCACCGCCGGAGGCCCGCTGCCGGCCGCGCGGCTGGCGCCCTTCATCGCCGAGATCGACAAGGCGCGCACGCTGAAGCCGATCACGCGTGCCAACTTGATCGACGGGCCGCTCGGCGCCGTCGTCAACGCGATGCTGTACGAGCGGCCGGGCGGCGGTTGGGCTGCGCTGATCCCGCTGCATCCCGGTCCCAAGTTCGACGCGGTGCGACTGGCCGCGGCGCTGTCGACCTTGCCGGAAGTGCAGGTGGTGGATGTCGGCAATGAACTCAACAGCCTCTATGCGCACTACCTGCACGAGGCCTTCGTGCAGGTGATGGTGGGCGCGCTCGCGGTGGTGGTGCTGCTCGGCGTCTACCTGCGGTCGGGCCGCCGGCTGCTGGCGGTGTGCGAGCCGCTGGCGCTGGCCGTGCTGCTCACCCTCGGCGGCATGGCGGCCCTGCATGTCGCGCTCGGCATCCTGCACTTGGTGGGGCTGCTGCTGATCGTGGCGGTGGGCTCCAACTACGCGCTGTTCTTCGACCAGTTGCAGGAAACGGGCACGGCCGACGAAGACACGCTGGCCTCGCTGATGCTGGCCAACCTGACGACGGTGGTGTCCTTCGGGCTGATCGCGATCTCGGACATTCCGGCGCTGTCGGCCATCGGCCGCGTGGTGGCGCCGGGGGCCTTGCTGGCGTTGTTGTTGTCGGCTGCTTTCATGCACAGGAAGAAGACCGTCGCAGGTGTTGGAAGCAAAATACCGCCCTGATGTCGACCACCGTTTCTTCTGCTTCGGCGATGCCCGATGCCGCCCGCATGCCGCCCATCTTCGTGGCCAGTGCGGGCGTGCACGTGCTGGCGCTGGGCGCGGCGATCCTGGTGCCGGGCGCCTGGCCGTGGGCCCTGGGCGCGGTGGTGCTGAACCATGCGCTGATCACCGGCGCCGTGTTGATGCCGCGCGGCAGCCTGATCGGCCCCAATGTCACGCGCCTGCCGCAAGCGGCCATCGAGCGCCGTGAGGTCGCACTGACCATCGACGACGGGCCGGACCCCGAAGTCACGCCGCAGGTGCTGGACCTCCTGGATGCGGCCGGCGCACGCGCAACCTTTTTCTGCATTGCCGAACGCGTGGCCGCACACCCGGCGCTGGCACGCGAGATCGTTGCGCGCGGGCACAGCATCCAGAACCACACGGCGATCCATCGCCATGACTTCTCCCTGCTCGGCCCGCGTGGCTACACCGCCGAGGTTTTACGTGCGCAGGACATGCTCGCGGCCGTCACCGGCCAGCGACCGACCTGCTTTCGCGCGCCCGCAGGCTTCCGCAACCCGTTCCTCGCGCCGGTGCTGCGCCGGCTCGGGCTCTCGCTCGTGAGCTGGACGCGCCGCGGCTTCGACACACGCGAGCGCGATCCGGCCAAGGTGCTGGCGCGCCTCTCGCACAAGCTGGCTGCAGGCGACATCCTGTTGATGCACGACGGTAACGCCGCGCGCACGGCCGGCGGCACACCTGTCGTGCTGGAGGTCCTCCCATCGTTGCTTCAGAAGATCGCGCAGGCGAAGCTTCGAGCCGTCACCTTGCCCGAAGGCCTTGCTGAATGAGCACGGCGCTTGGCCGTCTCCAGCAAGCTCGCACCCCCTCCGGGGACGGCGTGGACATGAACCGCCCGGCAGGGGGCTTGAAGACGCCGATTGCCAGCCCGACGACGCTCGCATCTGCGCAGTTCGAGATCGATTGAATGAGTAACTTGATTTCTTCCGATGCCGCTTGGCGGCAATTGCATGACGCTGCCACCGAGCCCTATCGAAAGGCCGGCAAGTTCGCCTACGAATTCGCGCGCGGCAAGCTGGGCCGCGATCCGGTCTTCCGCGGGCTGATCGAGCGCGGCCTGATCGGCGGCGGGCGAGGCAGGGTGCTGGACATCGGCTGCGGACAGAGCCTGTTCGCGAGCCTGCTGTCTTCGATGGCCGCGATGCAGGCACGCGGCCAATGGCCGTCCGGCTGGGCCGCGACGCCTGCGCGTGCGGACTACACCGGGATTGAGTTGATGCCGCGCGACGTGGCCCGTGCGGAGTCCTCCATCGGGCACCTGCAGCCCACGCCGCGTTTCGTCTGCGGCAACATGTGCACAGCCTCCTTTCCCGCCAGCGATCTCGTGGTGATCCTCGACGTCCTGCACTACGTCGACCACGCGGCGCAGGAGGGCGTGCTGCGCCGCGTGCGCGATGCCTTGCCGACAGGTGGCAGGTTGCTGCTGCGCGTGGGCGATGCGGCCAACCGGCGCGGCTTTGCCATCAGCCAGTGGGTCGACCGCACCGTGACCCGTATCCGCGGCCACAAGGTCTCGCCGACCTGGGGCCGCACCTTGCAGGAATGGACCGCGCTGCTGCAGCGGCTCGGCTTCAGCGTGCAGAGCATCCCCATGAGCGAGGGCACGCCGTTCGCCAACGTGCTGCTCGTGGCCGACCGGATCGAAGCATGACCCATCCCCAAATCCTGAACCGCGACGCGATCGAGGCCCTCATCCCCCACCGCGGCACGATGTGCCTGCTGGAGCGGCTGGAAAGCTGGGACGCGCAGGCGATCCACTGCACGACCTCCACGCACTCGCTGCCCGACAACCCCTTGCGCACCGCCAGCGGGCTGATGGCGCCGAACGCGATCGAGTACGCCGCGCAGGTGATGGCCCTGCATGGTGGCTTGCTGATGGCGGAGGGCGAAACGGCCTCGGCCGGATTCATCGCCAGCGTGCGCAACGTGCGCCTTGCCGTCACCCGGCTCGATGACGTGCCTGGCGCGCTGCAGGTGCGTGCCACACGGCTCTCGGGCGATGCGCGCCAGGTGCTCTACGAATTCAGCGTCACCGACGCGGACGGCGCCGCGCTCGCGGATGGCCGCGCGGTGGTCGTGCTCAACACCCCCATGCCCACATGACTGCGACGAACCTCTCCGGAAAACGTGCCCTGATCACCGGCGCCAGCGGCGCCCTGGGCACGGCCATTGCCCAGCGCCTCGCGCGCGACGGCGCCACCGTGCTGCTGCATGCCAGTTCGCGCCCCGAGGCCATCGAGCAACTGGCCGAATCGATCAAGGCCGCGGGCGGCAGTGCCGAATGCCACGTCTTCGACCTGCGCAGTGACGAAGCCACGGCGGCCGGCTGTGCCGCGATGCTGCAAGTCGGACCGGTGCAGATCATCGTCAACAACGCCGGCGTGCATGACGATGCGGTGCTGCCGGGCATGCGGGCCGAGCAATGGCACAAGGTCATCGACGTGTCGCTCAACGGCTTCTTCCGCGTCACGCAGCCGCTGCTGCTGCCGATGCTGCGCACGCGCTGGGGGCGCATCCTCAACGTGTCCTCGGTGGCCTCGCTGATGGGCAACCGCGGCCAGGTCAACTATGCCGCCGCCAAGGGCGGGCTCAACAGCGCGACCAAGGCGCTGTCGCTCGAAGTCGCGGCGCGCGGCGTCACGGTCAATGCGATTGCGCCCGGCATCATCGCGTCCCCAATGGCCGATGCGGCGTTCGACCCGGCGCTGATCCAGCAGATGGTGCCAGTGAAGCGCGCCGGTACGCCGGAGGAAGTGGCGGCGCTGGCCGGCTTCCTGGCGAGCTACGAAGCCGGTTACATCACAGGCCAGGTGATCTCGATCAACGGCGGGATGTTCTGACAACGTGTGGCTTCACGTACCGCCGCTCTTCGGAATGAACTCGGACAAGTAGCGGTATCTGATGTTCGCCTCCCAAAGCAGGTGCGGGCGAATCAGCAATCGAAGCGCACGCTCGAAGTTCGAGATCTCACGCAATTCCGCGGCCGCCTGCCTCGCGTCGTCGCCCAGATACGCAGCTGGAAAGATCTTTTCAATGGCCCGTCTTGCCGATTTCATCGTGGTCGGGACGTCGAACAGTTCGAGGTGTGTCGAGTCCCCGGCGGGCAATGCCTTGATGTAGAACGGAAAGTCGCGCAGCACGCCGCCGCTGACGGTCACTTGCGATAGTTCCCGCAGCAGACCCTTCAGGTTGGTCTGCTCGAGAAGTTGCAAGTCGTCCGGTATCACGATGGTCAGCGTGAACGTCTTGTACTTGAGCCTGCGCTTGATGACTTGATCGCTGCCCAGGGCCTTTCCCTTGAAGACCAGAGGCTTGTAGTCATCGAGTTGACTGCACACCAGCGAGATGAAATTCTCGAAGTATCCAATCGCCAGCGCGGTGGAAGGCAATTGCGAGAACTCGGCCGAGGTGGCGTGGTGGCGAAGAATGTCCCCAACGATGCGATCCGCCATCGCCTCGAATTCGTCGTCGGGCGTCTTGCCATCCGGCCCGAATTTGAACCTGTCGAATTGGATGCCTTGCAAGTCGGAAGGAACACGCAGCTTGTCGAGAACAAGGGCGTAGGCACGGTGCTTTCCGACCCGGCCCAAGAACAAACCGTACTCGAACAGGATGTTGTCGCGGGCGGTGGCGTAGGTTTCGTCTCGGCTGATCATCTCGTCGTCCGACGTGAACACCAGGACAGCAAATTCGTAGAGGCTCGAGGCGGTCAGAAGCGAATCGAGATAGGACTCCTGACGTCGAAATACATTGCCGGCGCCATTCCACATACGTACGACCGCCTGGTCGCCAAAACGCCTTTCCAGGGCTTCGGCAACCGCCAGTCCTTCAGTCGAGGAACCGATGAAGACAGTGGGTCTCTTGTCCATGGCGCGGTCCGATGCAGGCCAAAACGGCCTTGTCATCCTGACCGCCGCAACAGGCGAGCGCAATCCAACTTATTGGGGATGCTTGCCCGGGAAGCGTCGCGGGCACGCGGCGCGCGCTACTGCTGGAAGGGTGGCATTCCCAGCACGCGCTTGACCAGCAGCCACGGCAGCCGCAGCACGAACTCCACCATCAGGCGCGTATGCATCCAGGTCAGCAGCACGTTGTCGCGCCCGTAGCGGAAGTGCGAGACACCACCTTCGGCGGCAGTGAGGTACTTGACCGGCGCATCGATGTTGACCGGCTTCACCCCGCGCCAGGCCAGCCGCACCACGGCCTCCGTGTCGAAGTCGAAGCGGCGCATCCAGGACTGCCGCGACATCACCTGGATCAACGCGTCGACGGGATAGACACGAAAGCCATAGAGCGAATCGCCGATGCCGGCGAACAGCGTCTCCAGTTGCGTCCAGCTGTTGGACACGCGGCGTCCGCGCACGCGCAGCAGCGGGGCGCTGGCATCGAACACGGGGCGGCCGAGCACCATGGTCTCGGGCCGTGCGATGGACGCTTGCATGAAGGCCGGGATGAGGTCGGCGGGATGCTGGCCGTCGGAGTCCATGGTCAGCGCATGCGTGAAGCCGGCTTCCCGTGCCTTGCGCAGGCCATGCAGCACCGCGGCGCCCTTGCCCTCGTTGAGAGGCAGTTGCAGGACCTTGAGGCCGGCATCGTTCGCAGCGAGGTGCGCCAGCCGCTCACCCGTGCCGTCGGTGCTGCCGTCGATGACCACCCAGACCGGCGTCCATTGGGCACGTGCCTCGCGGACGGTCGAAAACAGGCGCTCCCCGGTGTTGTAGCTCGGGATCAGTACGAGGTGTGTGCGCGGGTCGGCGTCTTGGGGCATTCGGGCTGGGCGTCGAGGGCGCGTTGTTCGAGGTTGTGGCGGAAGTACTGTTCAAGCTGCATCAACAGCGCATTGCTGTCCTGCTGCGGCGCAAAGCGCTGGCCGAGCCGCAGCTTGAAGACGATCGGCAGCGGCGGCACCTTCCAGATCGGCCAGCCCTTGCCCAGGTAGGGCGAATCGGTGTCGATGAAGACGGTCTGGATCGGTGCCTGCGCCAGCTTGGCAATGAGCGTGACGCCAGGGCGGAAGTGGTTGATGGGCTGCTCGACCGTGCGCGTGCCTTCAGGGAACAGCACCAGCTGCCCGCCTGCGCGCAGGTCCTCGACGGCAAGCCGAACCATCGAGCGGGCCGAGTCGTTGCGAATGTAGTGCGCGAGCCGCGCGCCGGCCCCGAGGAAGATGTTCTTCATCAGGTCGGCCTTCATGATGCAGGCGCTGCGCGGCAGGTGGGCCACCAGCAGCAGTGCGTCCAGCATGGTGGGATGGTTGGCGACGAAGATCAGCCCGCGCTCGTCGCGCAGGGCGTCCAGGCAGCGCGCGTCGATGCGCATCATGCCGGTGAACGATGCGATCGCCCAGAACCAGCGGTAGGCCAGTGCGATGGCGGCACGGCCCAAGGGACGTGCGATGCGAGAGGGCAGCACCGGTTGCAACAGCATCGCGATGAAGTTCCAAACCAGCGAAATGATGCCGAGCAACGTCAGCAACGCATAGAGCGGCACGGCCAGCAAGACCTTCCTGAGCGTGCGTAGTAGCTGCATCTCGAACAGGCCCTTTCAGTCGCCGAGCGCGCCGGCTTCAGTCGCGTGCGCCTCGATCTCGACCAGGAGGTCGCTGCGGCAGATGTCGGCCTCCAGGAACACCGCGTGCTGCATGAAGCGCGAGCGCGCACCGAGCGCCTGCACCAGTTGCGCCCGGATGGCCGGCGCGTCGGCAGGGTGGCGAACGTACACCACCACGTCGCTGCGTTCCAGCGAAAACTGCGCGCTGGTGCGCTGGTTGGCCGCCTCGATCACGCTGCGCAGGTTGACCAGCGTCTCCGCCAGTTGCGCATGGACGTCGCCAGCATGCACGGTGCGATGGCCAACGATGCTGGCAGTGCCTGAGATGAACAGCGCCACCTGGCCGCCGCCCAGCGCAGCCAGCGCGGCACGCGAGAAGGTCGGCGAGCGCGGACCGTAGTCGGCGGGGTAGTGGTAGGCCGACACCTGGCGCGGGTTTTCAACGGGCACCGGCGGCATCCGACCGGCCAGGAAGCGAACGCACAGCGCGCCCTCGTGCACGCCCAGCGCGCAGGCAGCGGGGGCACCTTCGAACGTCGCCTGTCCGGCTTCCAGGAAGGCCTGCTGGCGTCCGACATTGAATTGACGATAGCGCTCCATGCCGCCGCCGTCCGCGTTGATGCGTGGCAGGTAGTTCCAGATGCGCAGCAGGTGCGGGCAACCCGCGAGTTTCATGGCCTCGAACACGTTGCGGTAGGCCCGGTAGGAGAGGGTGGAGAGGTCTTCGCCCAGCGCGCTCTCGTCCAGGTCGACCACGCCGAGCAGCCAGTGTCCATCGGTACGCCAGCGCACCACGCCGGTGGTGCCGGACTGCACCGCCTCGCCTGCATGCCACAGGTCGACGACGGGTTCGCTGTCCAGCAGCACGCGCGCCGCCACGCCACTGACCCAGGAACTGTCGCTGCCGGCGCCATAGCTCAGCGCGGCAAAGGGGCGGGCGCCATCGGTCGCGCGGGCCAGGCCCTGGGCCAGGGTCAGCCTTTCAACGCGAAGGGGCGGCACTTCCGCCGCGACAGTGGTCGTCACGTGGCCCCTGCGAAACTGACGGTGCCGGCCGCGCGGAGCGTAGTCAGGGTCGTTGCCATGTCGTCGAGAACGGCTCCAGGCAGCAGCGCCATCCATGCCTCCTTCGTGCGCGATGGCCGCATTGCGGAACTCGCGGCAGTCGTCGTGTTGTTCTGGTTGTTCATGCCGGTCGGAGACTCGGGTGCAAAAAGTGGGACCGGTCCCTGCAAGAAAGGGCGGGGCGCGCAGGTTGGTGTGCCAGGAGCGGCAGCCGGGCGTATTGCTTCGGCGTCATCGGCGGATTATCCCAAAAAGCTTGAAGCCACCATTCGGCGGAACGGCGGCGTTGTGTTCGCCGGACAGTAAACTCGCGGACTGCTTTGCAAACACGAGAACGCGAGATATAGAGCTATGGCCGGACACAGCAAATGGGCAAACATCCAGCACAGGAAAGGCCGGCAAGACGAAAAGCGCGGCAAGGCCTGGACCCGGGTGATTCGCGAAATCATGGTCGCCGCACGGCTCGGTGGCGGCGACTTGAGCATCAATCCGCGGCTGCGGTTGGCGGTGGAAAAGGCCAAGGCCGTCAACCTGCCGATCGACACGGTCAAGCGCAACATCGACAAGGCCACCGGCAATCTGGAAGGCGTCAACTACGAGGAAATCCGCTATGAAGGCTACGGCATCGGCGGCGCGGCCATCATCGTCGACACCATGACCGACAACCGCGTCCGCACAGTGGCTGAAGTGCGGCATGCGTTCAGCAAGCACGGCGGCAACATGGGCACCGAAGGCTCGGTGGCCTTCCAGTTCAAGCACTGCGGCCAGTTCGTATTCGCGCCCGGCGCGAGCGAGGACAAGATCATGGAAGTGGCCCTGGAAGCGGGTGCCGAAGACGTCATCACCGATGACGACGGCGCCATCGAAGTGCTGACCGCGGTCGGCGACTTTGAAGCGGTAAAGAACGCGCTGGAAGCCGCGGGCCTCAAGCCCGAGGTGGCCGAAGTCACGATGCGGGCCGAGAATCCCATTGCCGTCACGGGCGAGGATGCCGCCAAGATGCAGAAGCTGCTCGACGTGCTCGAAGACCTCGACGACGTGCAAGAGGTCTATCACAACGCAGAGCTGTCCGAATGAAAGTCCTCGTCATCGGCAGCGGCGGACGCGAGCATGCACTGGCCTGGCGCCTCGGCCGGTCGGAGCGCGTGTCGAAGCTCTACGTGGCGCCCGGCAACGGCGGCACCGCGCTCGACCATCGCTTCGAATGCGTGCCGCTCACCGACCCCGTCGCGCTGCGCGAGTGGGCTGCCAAGGAAAAGATCGTGCTGACGGTGGTCGGCCCCGAAACACCGCTTGCGGCCGGCGTGGTCGACGAATTCCGTGCGCATGGCTTGCGCATCTTCGGCCCGACGAAAGCGGCGGCGCAGCTTGAAAGCTCCAAGGCTTTTTCCAAGTCGTTCATGAAGCGCCACAAGATCCCGACGGCGGAGTTCGAGACCTTCACCGACCCGGCGCAAGCGCATGCGTACATCGACGCCAAGGGCGCACCGATCGTGGTCAAGGCCGATGGACTGGCGGCAGGCAAGGGCGTCGTCGTCGCGATGACGCTGGCCGAGGCGCACGAGGCCGTCGACTTCATGCTCGAAGGCAACAAGTTCGGCGTGACCCACAACGAGGGCGGCGCGCGCGTCGTCATCGAGGAATTCCTGCAGGGCGAGGAAGCCAGCTTCATCGTCATGTCCGATGGCCGCAACGTGACGGCGCTGGCCACCAGCCAGGACCACAAACGGCTGCTCGACGACGACCAGGGCCCGAACACCGGTGGCATGGGCGCCTATTCGCCCGCGCCGGTGGTCACGGCCACGGTGCATGCGCGCGCGATGCGCGAGGTCATCCTGCCGACCATCCGCGGCATGGAGCGTGACGGCATCCTGTTCACCGGCTTCCTCTACGCCGGCCTGATGATCGATGCGCAGGGCCATGTCAAGACGCTGGAATTCAACTGCCGCATGGGCGACCCGGAAACGCAGCCGATCATGATGCGGCTCAAGTCGGACCTGTTCGAAGTGCTGTGGCATGCGACCGACTGCACGCTCGACCAGGTCGAACTGCAATGGGACCGCCGCACCGCGCTCGGCGTCGTGATGGCCGCGCATGGCTACCCGCTGGACCCGCGCAAGGGCGACCTGATCACCGGCCTGCCGCCCGAGGCGCCCGATGCGATGGTGTTCCATGCCGGGACTGCGCTGTCGAATGGCGAAGTCCGCACCAGCGGCGGCCGTGTGCTCTGCGTGACCGTGCTGGCCGACAGCGTCAAGCAGGCGCAGCACCGGGCCTATGAAGTCGCGGCGCGCATTCAATTCGACGGCGTGCAATACCGACATGACATCGGCTTCCGGGCCTTGCCGCAACGCGGATGAGCACGGCGGCTTCGCCCGAAGCGGTCGGCGAGTGGCTGCGTGCCTTGCAGCAGCGCATCGTCGCGGCTGTCGAGCAGGCGGATGGCGGCGTGGCCGTGCGCGATGCCTGGCAGAAGGCACCCGGCGAACCCTTGCAAGGCAGCGGCCTGACCTGCATCCTCGAAGGCGGCGAATTGTTCGAACGTGCGGGCTGCGGCTTTTCGCAGGTGCGCGGGCCGAAGCTGCCGCCCTCGGCCACGCAGCACCGGCCGGAACTGTCCGGCGCGCCTTTCGAGGCAATGGGTGTGTCGCTCGTGTTTCACCCGCGCAACCCGTACGTGCCGACGGTGCACATGAACGTGCGCATGCTGGCCGCGATGCCGGCCGGCGGTGAACCCGTCTGCTGGTTCGGCGGTGGCATGGACCTCACGCCGTACTACGCCTTCGAGGAAGACGCGCGGCACTTCCACCAGACCTGCCGCGATGCGCTGGCGCCCTTCGGCGACGACAAGTACCCGCGCTTCAAGACCTGGTGCGACGACTACTTCTTTCTCAAGCACCGCAACGAGGCGCGCGGCGTGGGCGGCGTCTTCTTTGACGACTTCTCCGAGCTTGGCTTTGCGCAGAGCTTCGCGATGCTGCAGGCGGTCGGCGATGGCTTGTTGCCCGCCTACATGCCCATCGTCGAGCGCCGCCGCAACACGCCTTACGGCGAGCGCGAGCGCCAGTTCCAGTTGTACCGGCGTGGGCGCTACGTGGAGTTCAACCTGGTGTGGGACCGGGGCACGCACTTCGGCCTGCAATCTGGCGGGCGCACCGAATCGATCCTGATGTCGATGCCGCCGCTGGCCAGCTGGGCCTATCGGCGCGAGGACGAGCCGGGTTCGCCCGAGGCCGCATTGACGCGGGATTTCCTCGTTCGGCGCGAGTGGGTGTGACTGAAGACTTGCCGCGCATCGGTGTGTTCGGCGGTGCTTTCGACCCGCCGCACAACGCGCATGTGGCCCTTGCGCAGGCAGCGCTGGAACAACTGAATCTCATGCAATTGCGCATCTTTCCCACGGGCCAGGCTTGGCACAAGGCGCGTGGATTGAGCAGTGCGGAACACCGTCTCGCGATGGCTGAACTGGCCTTCGAAAGCTTGCCAAATGTGGCCGTCGATGCGCGCGAAATCCGGCGGTCCGGGCCAACCTATACACTAGACACCCTGCTCGAACTCAAAAAGGAGTGTCCGGACATGCAACCTGTGTTGCTGATCGGCACCGACCAAGCGGCTGCCTTGCGCAGTTGGCATGGCTTTGAGGAGATCCTTTCGATCGCTATTGTTTCGATAGCGCACAGGGCAGACCCCACACGCGCCACAGCCCGATTCGATCCGCTCAGCAGTCTGGCGCCGCTTCCCCGCGGCGCACGATTCGAGGCGATCGATCTGGCACCGATGGACATCAGCGCCACCGATATTCGCGCCCGCGTAGCCCGCGGCGCCGACATCTCTGGTCTGGTTCCACCTGCCGTTGCGCGCTATATTGACCGCCACCACCTCTACGCACCCGCCTGATGACCACTGAAGCCGCCGCCAAGAAAGACACCCAGAAACTCCAGAGAGCCATCGTCGATGGGCTCGAAGACGTCAAGGCGCAGGACATCCAGGTATTCGATACGGAGCATCTTTCACCGCTGTTCGAGCGGGTGATCGTGGCCTCGGGTACGTCGAACCGCCAGACCAAGGCGCTGGCCGCGAGCGTGCGTGATGCGGTGCGCGAGGCCGGCTTCGGCAAGCCGCGCATCGAGGGTGAAGACAACGGCGAGTGGATCATCGTGGACTGCGGTGCGGCGGTGGCGCACATCATGCAACCGGCGATCCGCCAGTACTACCACCTGGAAGAGATCTGGGGCGAGAAGCCGGTGCGGCTGAAGTTCGGCGCGGCCAAGCCGGTGTCTACGTCCAGCAGCGCCGCGTCTGCACCGGCGGCCAAGAAGGCGCCTACGACACTGCGTCGCACCAGCGCGGCCAAGACCGCCATTCGTGCGGCGGAGCAAGCTGCGAAGGCCGAAAAGCCCTCGAGCCGCAAGCCGGCCACGAAGAAGGCCGTGGCAAAGACGACCGCCGTGAAGAAGGCGCCGGCGAAGAAGACCGCCGCCAGCAAGACCCCGATCAAGACCGTGGTCGCCGGCAAGCCCGCTGCCAGGAAACCCGCGGCCAAGACTGCCGCACGCAAGACCACTGCCTCGCGCAGCAAATGAAGCTGCTGGTGGTCGCGGTCGGGCAGCGCATGCCCGACTGGGCGCAGACCGCCTGGGACGACTATGCCAAGCGTTTCCCGCCCGAACTGAAGCTGGAACTGCGTGCCGTCAAGACCGAGCCGCGCGGCTCCAAGACCCTCGAGACCCTCTACGCCGCCGAACGCGAGCGCATCGAAGGTGCGATCGCGCGGGGCATGCGCATCGTCGCGCTCGATGAGCGCGGTACCTCGCTGACAACCAAGGCGCTGGCCGCGCGCCTGCAGGCCTGGCAAGGCGAGGGCGATGACGTGGCGCTGGTCATCGGTGGGCCCGACGGCCTTGACCCGGCCTTCAAGGCGGCAGCGCATGAACGCATCCGCCTGTCGGACCTGACTCTGCCGCATGCGATGGCGCGCGTGCTGCTGGTCGAGCAGCTGTATCGCGCGTGGTCGGTCAATGCAGGCCACCCTTACCACCGCGAATGAAGTCCTCGTTCATCTACCTCGCATCGCAAAGCCCGCGCCGCGCGCAGTTGCTGGGCCAACTTGGCGTGAAGCACGAGTTGCTGCTGGCTGCCCCCGATGAAGACGCCGAGGCGCTGGAAGAAGTGCGTGGCGGCGAGTCGCCTAGCGCCTACGTGCAACGGGTGACCGGCCTCAAGCTCGATGCCGCCGTCGCACGCCACGCGCGGCTGGGATTGCCGCCCGCGCCGATCCTCTGCGCCGACACCACCGTCGCGCTGGGCCGCACCATCCTCGGCAAGCCGGAAGACGCGCGCGACGCCCATCGCATGCTCGCCATGCTCTCCGGCCACACCCATCGCGTGCTGACCGCAGTCGCCGTCCAGAACGGCCGTCGCCGCGTGGCCGCGCTGAGCGTGTCCCGCGTCACCTTCGGCGTGGTCAGCCGCAAGGACATCGCCGCCTACGTGGCCAGCGGCGAGCCGCTCGGCAAGGCCGGCGCGTACGCGGTCCAGGGGCGCGCGGCTGCATTCATCGAGCACATGACGGGGTCGTATTCGGGCATCATGGGACTCCCCATGTACGAGACAAACGCATTGCTCCGGCAGGCCGGATTCAAGGCCTGACCCCACAACCCATGCAAGACATCCTGATCAATTGGTCTCCGCAGGAGACCCGCGTAGCGCTGGTCGAATATGGCTCGGTGCAAGAGCTTCACGTCGAACGAACGCTGGAGCGCGGACTGGTTGGCAACGTCTACCTCGGCAAGGTTTCGCGCGTGCTGCCCGGCATGCAATCGGCTTTCATCGACGTCGGCCTGGAGCGCACCGCCTTCCTGCACGTGGCCGATATCGTCGCGCCGTTCACGCCGGGTTCGCGCCCCATGAGCGCGCCGCCTGAACGCGACCATCGCGGCAATGCCAGCGGCATGGTGCCGATCGAGAAGCAGGTGTTCGAAGGGCAGTCGCTGCTGGTGCAGGTCATCAAGGATCCGATCGGCAGCAAGGGCGCGCGGCTTTCGACGCAGATCAGCATCGCAGGCCGGCTGCTGGTGTTCCTGCCGCAGGACAAGCACATTGGCGTCTCGCAGAAGATCCCGTCGGACTTGCGCGATGCGCTGCGCACGCGCATGCAGGCGCTGATCGAAGCGGCGGCGAAAGCTGACGGCAACGGCACCGTGCCCGCCAACACCGGCGGCTTCATCCTGCGCACCAACGGCGAGGACGCGAGCGATGCCGAGCTGGCCGATGACATCGCCTACCTGCGCAAGACCTGGACGCGTGTGCGCGAGCTGTCGACCCGGCTGCCGCCGATGTCGCTGCTGCACCAGGACCTGAGCCTGCTCCAGCGTGTGCTGCGCGACCTGACCAACGAGGAAACGCAGGCCATCCGCATCGACTCGCGCGAGCAGTTCGACGCGCTGCACAAGTTCGGCCGGGAGTTCATGCCCAAGGCGGCCGAGAAGCTGCAGCTCTACAAGGGCGAGCGGCCGATCTTCGACCTGTGCTCGGTGGACGAGGAGATCGCCCGCGCGCTCGGACGGCGGGTCGACCTGAAGTCGGGTGGTTACCTGGTGGTCGACCAGACCGAGGCATTGACCACGATCGACGTGAACACGGGCGGCTTCGTCGGTGCGCGCAACTTCGACGACACCATCTTCAAGACCAACCTGGAAGCCGCGCAAGCCATCGCGCGGCAACTGCGGCTGCGCAATTTGGGCGGCATCATCATCGTCGACTTCATCGACATGGTGCGCGACGACCACCGTGAACAGGTGCTGGGCGAATTCCGCAAGCAGCTGGCGCGCGACAGGGTGAAGACGACGGCGGGCGGCTTCTCGCAACTTGGCCTGGTCGAGATGACGCGCAAGCGCACGCGCGAGTCGCTGGCCCATATGCTGTGCGAGCCCTGCACGGCCTGCAATGGGCAGGGCATCGTCAAGACGGCCCGCAGCGTGGCCTATGACGTGCTGCGCGAGATCTTGCGCGAGGCGCGTCAGTTCACGCCGCGCGAGTTCCGGATCGTCTCGTCGCCGCAGGTGATCGAACTGTTCCTCGACGAGGAGAGCCAGCACCTGGCGGGTTTGAGCGATTTCATCGGCAAGCCGATCTCGTTGCAGTCCGAGCCCGCGATGGGGCAGGGGCAGTACGACATCGTGCTTCTCTAGGCTCGCCCCCAGGTCGCCGCTTCGCGGCTCTCACCCCCTACCGGGGGCAACACCAATGGCCCGGCGAAGCCGGTTCCATGGTGTTTCACGAACAGAGCGACGTGGTCGCGGTTCGTCCGCTGTCAGAGCGTTGCGGGCTGGCCGGCGTGCGCGGTGCGCATCGCATGGGTTTGCAGCCGCGCATACAAGCCGTCGAGCTGCATCAACTGCGCATGGCTGCCGATCTCGGCGATGCGGCCGTGGTCCATCACGACGATGCGGTCGGCATGCTGGATGGTGCTGAGGCGGTGCGCGACGATCAGTGTGGTGCGGCCTTGCATCAGGCGGGCCAGGGCCTCCTGCACCAGCCGTTCGGATTCGGTGTCGAGCGCGGAGGTCGCCTCGTCAAGCAGCAGGATCGGCGCATCCTTGTAGAGAGCGCGTGCAATCGCAAGGCGCTGCCGTTGTCCCCCGGAGAGCTGCGTGGCGTTGTGGCCCAGCACGGTGTCGATGCCCTCCGGCAGGCTGGCGACATGCTTGGTGAGGTTGGCGGCCTCCACGCAGGCAATCACGCGTTCGCGGTCCACCGTGGTGCCAAGCGCGACGTTGGCGGCCAGCGTGTCGTTGAGCATGACCACGTCCTGGCTCACCATCGCGAACTGGGCGCGCAGGTTCTGCACCTTCCATTCGCCGATCGCGTGGCCGTCCAGCAAGGCGGTGCCGGCGCTAGGCAGCACGAAGCGCGGCAACAGGTTCACCAGCGTGGTCTTGCCGGAGCCGGAGGGGCCGACCAGCGCGATGGTCTCGCCGGATTCGATCGTGAGGCTGACGCCGTCGAGCGCGCGCGCTTCGTCTTTGCCGCGGTAGTTGACGCGGATGTCGCGCAACTCGATGTGACCGGTGGCGCGTTTGGTTTCATAGCTGCCTTGCTGCTCCGGCGCGACATCGTCGATCAACACCATGCCGCGCTCCAGCGCAGCGAGCCCGCGCGTGATCGGGTTGGCCATGTCGGCCAAGCGCCGGATCGGCGCGATGAGCATCAGCATGGCAGTGATGTAGGCGACAAAACCTCCGACCGTGAGCCCCTGCTCTCCGCTCTGCCACAGCGCGATCACAACCACGATCGACATCGCCACCGCGGCAAGCAATTGCGTCAGCGGCGTCATCGCGGCGGACGCGATGGTCGACTTCACCGCCAGCCGGTTGAGGCTGGCACTCAGCTTTTCGAAACGGCCCAACTGGCCGGCTTCGGCGCCATGCAATCGCACCATGCGATGGGCCAGCACGTTCTCTTCCACCACATAGGCGAGCTCATCCGTGGCCTGCTGCCCCAGCCGCGTGAAGTGGTAGAGCCGCTTCGAAAAGAACTTCATGATCCAGGCCACGCCCGGCAGCAGGACCCCGATGATGAGCGTGAGCTTCCAGTTCAGGTAGAGCAGGTAGAACAGCAGCGCCACGGCCGTGAAGCCGTCGCGCGACAGGCCCAGCAGCGCCTGCACCAGCAGCATCGCGCCGGTCTGCACTTCATAGACCACGGTGTTGGAAAGCGCGCTGGCGGATTGCCGCGAGAACAGCGCCAGCTCCGCGCCGAGCAGGCTGTCGAACAGCACGCGCCGCAAGCGCTGCATGCCTTCGTTGGCGATGCGGGCCAGCGCATATTGCGATACGAACTGGGCCAGCCCGCGCACTGCGAACAAGCCTATGACGAAGGTCGGCACCAGCCACATCTGCAGCTTGCCGGTGAAGCCGCGATCGAGCAGCGGCTTGAGCAGTGCGGGTATCAGCGGTTCGGTGAGCGCGGCGATCAACGCGGTGACGACGCCGAGCGCCCACCATTGGCGCGACTGGCCGAACCACGTCATGAGCCTTGCCAACCGGCGCGTCAGGGGAGTGCGCGTGGTCGCGTCGGCTGTAGAAGGCTGCATGGCGGCGCATTCTACGGGGGGCCCGCAATCGCATTTCAACAGCCTGCCTGGCGATGGTCATGCCATACACAGTTTGTGACGTGGCTGTCAGCGCAGTGTGTACCATGTCGTCTCGTTACGCCCGGCCCAGAAACTTTCTGGCCGGAAACATCTCCGAACCGCATGATCAAGCCGTTGCACGACTCCTCCCCAACTCCTTCTTCATCGTTCCTCGCCCGCCGCAGCCTCATCGCGGCACTCGCTGCCTCCCCTGCGCTCCCTGCACTCGCCCAGTTCCGGGTCGAAGTCACCGGCGTTGGCTTGACGCAGTTGCCGATCGCGTTGGTGCCTTTCAAGGGACAGGACGCGTCGCCCCAAAAGATCTCCGCCATCGTGCAGGCCGACCTCGAACGCAGCGGCCAGTTCCGCGGTGTCGATGCATCGGGCCAGGTGATGGACGAAGCCTCGCGGCCCGACCTCAACTTGTGGCGCCAGCGCACGGCGGACTCCGTGGTCGGTGGCAGCGTGACGCGCCTTGCGGACGGCCGCTACTCGGTGCTGTTCCGTCTATGGGACGTGGTGCGCGGGCAAGACCTCGGCGGCCAGAGCTACACGGTTCCCCAAGGCGACCTGCGCCTCGCCGCGCATCGCATCGCCGACTTCGTCTATGAAAAGCTCACCGGCGAGAAAGGCATCTTCTCGACCCGCATCGCCTACGTCACCAAGGGCGGCCGCTACACGCTGTGGGTCGCGGATGCCGACGGCGAGAATGCGCAAGCGGCGCTGACCAGCCCCGAGCCGATCATCTCTCCGCGCTGGTCTTCCAACGGCGGACAGCTCGCGTACGTGTCCTTCGAATCGCGCAAGCCCGTTGTCTATGTGCACAACGTGGCGAGCGGCCAGCGTCGCCTGGTCGCCAACTTCCGCGGCAACAACAGCGCGCCGGGCTGGTCGCCGGATGGCGGCACGCTGGCGGTAACGCTGAGTCGCGATGGCGGCTCGCAGCTCTACACCATCTCTTCCAACGGCGGCGAAGCCAAGCGCCTCACGCAGAGCAACAGCATCGATACCGAGCCGGTCTACTCGGCCGACGGCGGCACGATCTACTTCGTGAGCGACCGCGGCGGTGCACCACAGATCTACAAGATGGGCGCGGGCGGCGGCAACCCGACGCGGGTCACCTTCACCGGCACCTACAACATTTCTCCGTCCGTCAGCGCCGATGGGCGGTGGTTGGCCTACATCTCCAGGGTGGGCGGAGCCTTCAAACTCCATGTGATGGAGTTGTCGACCGGCAGCGTGTCAGCCATCACTGACACCTCGGCCGACGAGAAGCCCAGTTTCGCGCCCAACAGCAAGCTCATCGCGTACGCGACGCAGCTTGGCGGCAGGGAAGCGCTGATGACCACAACACTCGACGGCAAGATCAAGGCTCGATTGGCAGGACAGGCAGGCGACATACGCGAACCGGACTGGGGTCCGTTTCAAAAGCAATGATTAACACTGAGGAGTTCCAAATGTTGAAACGCACGATTTACTCGCTGGCCGTGGTGGCCCTGATCGCCGGATGCTCGTCCAGCACCAAGTTGAGCGACGTGCCGGTCACGGATGCGCGCGGCGGCACCGGGCAGCAGGGCGGCCAGAGTGCTGTGGCGCCGGTCAGTGCCGACACGGGTTCGCTCAATGCCCAAGGCCCGGTCGGGGTCGCCCGCATCGTGTACTTCGACTTCGACAGCTACACCGTGAAGCCCGAATTCCAGTCGCTGATCGATGGGCATGCGCGCTTCCTCAAGGCCAATCCGTCGCGCCACGTGTTCATCGAAGGCCATACCGACGAGCGCGGTGGCCGCGAGTACAACCTGGCGCTGGGCCAGAAGCGCTCGGAAGCCGTGCGTCGTGCGCTGGCCTTGCTGGGCGTGGCGGACTCGCAGGTGGAAGCCATCAGCTTCGGCAAGGAGAAGCCGGCCGTGCAGGGCTCCGGTGAACAAGCCTGGGCGCAGAACCGCCGCGCCGAGATCTCGTACCGTTGATGAGCCCCGCATTGAGTTTGCGGCGCGTGGCTTGCGCCGCCATCGTCATGTGCGCATCGGTGGGCTCGCATGCAGCCCTTTTCGAAGACGACGAGGCGCGCCGCGCCATCCTCGACTTGCGCCAGCGCGTGGAAACATTGCGCACGCAATATGAAGCCGCGAGCCAGCGCGCCGGCGAACAGAACGCGCGCACGGTGCTTGAGCTGCAAAACCAGATCGAGGGGCTCCGGAGCGACGTTGCGCGCCTGACGGGGCAGAACGAGCAGCTTGCCAAGACAGTTTCGGACATGCAATTGCGCCAGCAGTCGGTCGATGACAGGCTGAAGAAGAGCGAGCCAGCGCCGGTGAACGTGGACGGCCGCGAGTTCACCGCGGACCCACGTGAGAAGTCCGACTACGATGCCGCGCTCGGGATCTTTCGCGCGGGCCAGTTCCCGCAGGCACAGTCGGCCTTCGCGGACTTCATCAAGCGCTATCCGCAGAGCGGCTACAACCCATCGGCCCTGTTCTGGCTCGGCAACGCGCAGTACGCCACGCGCAACTACAACGAGGCGATCGCGAATTTTCGTTCGATGCTTTCGCTGGCGCCGGACCATGCCAAGGCACCCGAGGCGGTGCTGTCGATCGCCAACTGCCAGATCGAACTGAAGGACACCCGGGCCGCGCGCCGGACGCTGGAAGACCTGATCAAGGCCTATCCGCAGTCGGAGGCGGCGTCCGCTGCCAAAGAGCGGCTGGCGCGCCTGAAGTAGCGAGACGTGGTCCTGGATGACGCGACGTTGACCGTGGCCGATGCTCCCGAAGTCGCCGCCGATCTGGCGCGGCGCTTTGGCGGGCTCGAGCGGCTGTATGGCGTGCCGGGCGCGACGCGTATCCGGCAAGCGCATGTGATGGTTGTCGGCATCGGCGGCGTCGGTTCCTGGGCGGTGGAGGCGCTGGCCCGCAGCGGCGTGGGCAGGCTGACGCTGGTTGACCTCGACCACATTTCCGAATCGAACATCAACCGCCAGATCCACGCACTCGATGACACGGTGGGGCAGGCCAAGGTGGAAGCGATGGCAAGCCGCATCGGGCACATCAACCCCGACTGCCGGGTGCTGGCGATCGACGACTTCGTGGAGCCGGACAACTGGGCGGCGATGCTTGAACGCTCGGTGCAGGCACACGGTCCGCTGCATGCCGTGATCGATGCTTGCGACGAGGTGCGGGCCAAGCTCGCGATGGCGGTGTGGGCGCGTGGCGGCAAGCATCGCTTCATCTCGGTGGGTGCGGCGGGGGGCAAGCGCCTCGCGCACAAGGTCGAGATCGATGACATCGCGCTGGTCACGCACGATCCGTTGCTGGCGCAGATGCGCAATCGCCTGCGCAGGCTGCACGGCGCGCCGCGCGAGGGCAAGAAGATCGGCGTGACCTGCGTCTTCAGCCGCGAGGCCGTGGCGCCGCCCGATGCCTCATGCGCGATCGAGGAGGGCGACGGCAGTCTCAACTGCCATGGCTACGGCTCGGTGGTGAGCGTCACCGCGACCTTCGGTCAATGTGCAGCGGGCTGGGCATTGGATCAAATAGCGCAGGACGGCACGTTATAATCTTTGGCTTTGCCGCGCTTGACGCGCTGTAGAGAATCCAAGTGTGGGACGTTAGCTCAGTTGGTAGAGCAGCGGACTTTTAATCCGTTGGTCACTGGTTCGAATCCAGTACGTCCTACCACCAACACCGCGTGGTTATTGAAAAGCCTGCTATCAAATTGGTAGCAGGCTTTTTTGTTTTTTGGCGGTTGCCAGATCGTTGCCAGATTGACGATTTTCGCGGAGGCGCCCTGCCGATGCGATCGGGCATGAGTCGCGCGTTTGGTCTCGACCGATGCGGACGGTCAGACACCTTGGGCTCGACGCAAGGCGGTCGAAGCAACCAATTTCAATCACAAAGTCTTTGCATAGAAGGCTGTCAGCTTGGCCGTGGCGACGTCCACATACTTCGGAACCCAATACGGTTCGATATGCGTGGCGCCCTCTATCTCGAACAAACCCTTCTCCCTCGTACCGGTGGCCTCGGCAAACGTGTCTTCGCTCAACTACAGGCTGTCTGCCTCGCTGCCCGCGAATGCCGATCACTGCCGCCATGAGGGTGTTCTTCAATGCTGAGTGCTTCATGAAAGTCTTCTTGACGTTCAAGCCCTGGAAAGATGTCGAGGCGTCGCCACGAAAATCGGCCGTTCCCTCGTTCACCACTGCTGCATTGCCGCGCTCGCCCGTCAGTTCAAGTCCTTCTGGGCGAGGAATTTCGAAACCAGGTCCGCAATCTGGACGTTGTTCAAGTCCGACATGGGGAAATGCGTGTTGCCCTTGATCCCTGCTTCCGGGAGGTGAAGCATCGTCACATCGCCACCATGCCTGTTGACCGTGTCGCGCCACAGGCGGGCCATCTGCAGCCGGGCGCGCCAACTGTCCTGGGCCGGCAAGTCGATGGCTTGCTCCGGGATGTTGTCGCCGTAGACGATCAGGATCGGAATCCGCGTCAACGCCATGAATTGCTGCAACGGTACGGCTTCGCCCTTCACGGTGTCGAAGGCGCTCGGGATGGGCGCCGGCACTTCGCCTTGCGGAAAGATGAAGCTGCTGCCCGGTTCGAACGAGACGATGGCCTTGACCTTGTCGTTCTTGACGGCGGTCAGCCAGCCTGGACCGCCGCCTTGCGAATGGGTAAACAAGATGCCCGGGCCGACCCTGTCGAATACCGCCGAAACCCCGTCGGAGACAACGTTCATGTCGAACGGCCCGGTGTTCGGTGTCATCGCGCGGAAGAACTGGTCGAGCGTCTCCGGCTTGCGGTCGACCTGCACGCCCTGGAAGTAGTTCGGCCAGAGTCCGACGCGGAACTGGTTGAACCACAACTGCTCGTCCGGCGTCGGCTTGAGCGTCGCCTCGGCCGTGCTTCGGCCGGCGTTGCCGCAGCGCGGCTGGTCAATCAGGTACACGCCGAACCGGCGACGCAGGAAGATGGTCTGGAAGCCTTCGCGGCCGTCGGCAGTGGTCTCCCAGGTCTTGGAGAACTGCCCCGCGCCGTGCCACATGACGATCGGGTACTTGCGGGCGTCGACAGGGAGTTGATAGAAGGCGTAGGCGTGATCACCGCGGTAGGTTTGTCCGTCCGGCGCCATGGGCTTGCGCGGGTCGAAGGTGCCGGGCGCGATGGTCATCGTTCCGCCAGCGGCGAAGCTGCCTTGCTCCCGAATCTGCAGCGCACCCGTCGTGCTGCCGGGTCCGCCTGTTGCACATGCGGTGAGCAAGGTCGCCATGACGATATTGAGCAAACGCGGGATCGCTTTCATGATCAGCGCCCCGGCGCAGCGGCAAGCGCCTGCGTCAGTGCGGTGTTGGCACGTTTGGCGGCCTGCTCATCCCCGCGATCGGCAAGGACCTGCGTCAATTGCCGCAACTGCGCAGCGCTCAGGCCCACCCGCATGCTGGCACGCATGTGGGAGAGCAACTGCGCCTCCACGCCGGGCGTTGCGGCCAGCGCACCGACCGTTGCCAACTCGCGGCTTTGCCAGTCGAGGTTGTCGCGTTCGAAGATGTCGCCAAACAAATGGGCCTGCAGGAACTGGTTGATGACGGGCGCGAAGTCGAACACCGGGCCTGTGACGGGCGCGCCCGATATGCGGGTCTGGTTGGCTGTGCCGGCCGCGCGCAGGGCGTCACCGGAGGGAATGGCGCGGCCAGGTTCACGCCCCGGCGCGTCCTGGACGCCGCGCTGCTTTCGCGCGTCCACCACCTTCATCAATTCGCCCAGCGCGTTGAGGCTGCGCGGAAAGCCGACATAGGCGTACAGCTGCACCAGGATCTCCTTGGCCTCGCTGATCGTCAGGCCTGCGTCCAGCCCCTGGTTCAAGAAGGTGGTGAGTTTGGGCATGTCGCTCGTCGCCATGGCGGCCGCGATCAGCGGGATGGACTGCTGCTTGGCGGACAACGTGTCGGAAGTGGGGGGTGTGCTGCTCATGGCCTGCGGCGCCGCGGCGTTTTGAGCCGCATGGCCGGCCGTCGGCCCGAAGCCAAGGGTGATGACTGCAGCCAGTGCTGCAATCGCACGGTATGTGGCGGGCGTCTCATGGGTCATCTTCGATTTGCTCCTGGATGATCAAATCGTACGGAGCCGGGCCACTTTGATATAGCCCATGATTGCGCATGCACTACTGAGCGGAACTCATAAGTGGTTTGCGCGCGGGGGTTCGACGACGGCGCTAGGCGCGATGCCGCAGGGCTTCGACGATCACGACCAGTGCGCGGGAGGATTGCCGACGGCTCGGGTAGTAGAGGTGGTAGCCCGCATAGGGCGCACACCATTTGTCGAGCACCCGGACCAACCGCCCGGCGGCGATGTGTTCCAGCGCCATGTCCTCAGGAACAAAAGCCAGGCCGTAGTCGGCCAGGGCCGCCCGCACGATGGGCGAACTGCTGCTGAACACCCATTGGCCGCTGACGCGGAACTTGACGTCCTGCCCGTCCTTTTCAAAGTCCCACGGCATCAGGCCACCTTGCGTCGGCAGTCGAAGGTTGATGCAGTCGTGATGCACCAGATCATGCGGTGTCCTGGGCCTTGCACGCTTTGCAAAATATGCGGGCGAGCCAACGACGGCGATGCGCAGGTCCGGACCGATGCGCACGGCAATCATGTCCTTGGCCACCTGATCGCCGATGCGCACGCCCGCGTCGTAGCGCTGCGAGGCAATGTCCGACATCGCGTAATCGACACTGATCTCGATGTTGATGTCTGGATACTGGTGCAGGACCTTTGACAGCTTGGGCCACAGGATGCTGTTGGCGGCATGCTCGGCCGACGTGATGCGGATCGTGCCAACTGGCTTGTCGTGCAGTTCCTTCACTGCGGCCAGTTCGGCATCGATGTCTTCGAACCGTGGAGCGACGCTGCTGAACAGTCGTTCGCCTGCCTCGGTCGGCGCGATGCTTCGCGTGGTGCGTGTGAGCAGCCGCACGCCCAACCGGGCTTCCAGTCCGCGGATGGAATGACTCAGCGCAGAGGGCGTCACGCCAACGACGGCTGCTGCCCGCGTGAAGCTGCCCGCGCGCACGACATGGACGAAGGCGAGGACGTCGTTGAAGGTCTGGATGGCCATGCGTCGACCTGGCTCAGGGGGTTGTGGCCGGATGGCGCAGCGCGTCGATGACCACTGACATGGCGCGTGACAGGTGCAGGCGCTTCGCGTAGTAGAGGTGGTATCCGGGGAACAACGGACACCACGCCTGGAGGACCGGCATGAGCTGCCCCTTGGCAATATGGGCTTGCGCCATTTCCTGCGGCACGTACGCAAGGCCAAAGCCTTCAAGTGCCGCCTGCAGGATCTGCCGGGGTCGGTTGAAGACGAGTTGGCCTTCGACCCGCACATTGACTTTCTGCTTGCCTTTCTTTAGTTCCCAGGCGTAGAGGTCCCCGTTGCTCATCAAGCGCAGATTGATGCACTCGTGATCGGCCAGGTCCTGCGGCTTCATGGGGGCAGGGCGCTTCGCCAGGTACTTCGATGATCCGACGATCGCAAAGCGAACGTCCGGGCTGATACGCACTGCGGTCATGTCCCGCGCCACTTCATCGCCCAGTCGAACACCCATGTCGTACCGTTGGGCCACGATGTCGGTATAGCGGTGCTCTGCGGTGATCTCGACCTTGATCTGGGGATGCTTGGGAAGCAGTTTCGCGAACGCCGGCCAGAGCACCGTCTCGGCCGCATATTCAGACGCCGTGATGCGAATGGTGCCCGCGGCTTCGTCGCGCAGTTCGCCCACCGCTGTCAGCTCTGCCGCGATTTCTTCGAAGTGGGGAGCGACGTTGTGCATCAAGCGCTCGCCCGCCTCGGTAGGCGACACGCTGCGCGTCGTGCGGGTCAGCAACCGCACGCCCATCCTGGCTTCGAGCGCGCGAATGGTATGGCTCAGCGCGGACTGCGAGACACCGAGCCGGGCCGCCGCGCGCGTGAAGCTGCGCTCGCGCGCGACGGCAATGAAAGCCAGCAGATCGTTGTAGCTTTCCATGCTCATTGATGAGGGCTCCTCACAAGTCCTTGCGAATTCTGCCATCTAGTCGCAGAGGGGTGTGGTCTCCAGAATCGAGGCATGCAAAAACGCAAACTTGGAAAAAGCAATCTGGAAGTCTCCGCCCTCGGCCTCGGCTGCATGGGCCTGAGCCATGGCTACGGCCCGGCCACGGACAGCCGGCAGGCCATCGCCTTGATTCGCACGGCAGTCGATCGCGGCGTCACCTTCTTCGACACGGCCGAGGTGTACGGCCCCTACCTGAACGAGGAAGTTGTCGGCGAGGCACTGGCCCCGGTGCGCGACCAGGTGGTGATCGCCACCAAGTTCGGCTTCACCTTTGGGGACGATAACCAGCAGCAGATCCTCAACAGCCGGCCGGAACACATCAGGCAAGCCGTGGAAGGCTCGCTCAGGCGCCTGGGGACCGACGTGATCGACTTGCTCTACCAGCATCGTGCCGATCCCGATGTGCCGATCGAGGATGTGGCGGGCACCGTCAAGGACCTGATCGCCGAGGGCAAGGTCAAGCATTTCGGATTGTCCGAAGCGGGTGCACGGACCATCCGCCGCGCGCACGCGGTGCAGCCCGTCACCGCCCTGCAAAGCGAATACTCGATGTGGTGGCGCGAGCCAGAAGTCGAGATCCTGCCGACGCTGGAGGAACTCGGCATCGGGTTCGTGTCCTTCAGTCCCTTGGGCAAGGGCTTCTTGACGGGCGCGATCAAGGAGGGTGCAACGTTCGGCAGCGACGACTTCCGCAGCAAGGTGCCACGCTTCGCGCCGGAGGCGATCAAGGCGAACCAGGCCTTGGTGGACCTGCTCGGCCAGATTGCCAGCGACAAGGGCGTGACGGCCGCGCAGATCGCACTCGCCTGGCTGCTGGCCCGCAAGCCGTGGATCGTGCCGATCCCGGGCACCACCAAGCTGCACCGCCTGGAGGAGAACCTGGGCGCCGCATCGGTGGAACTGACCGAGGCCGACCTCGGCAGGATTGCAGGCGCACTGCACGAAACAAGGATCCAGGGAGAGCGCTATCCGGCAGCGTTGCAGGCGCGCGTCGGGCGCTGATGCGACGGTAGCCACGGTCACGACGATTCATGATTCGGGCCGACGATCGGTGATGGCCCCGTAAGCTGCAGAAAGATTGAACATGGAACTACCCTCAGCCGCCGCCATCGCCCTGTCCATGGGGCTGTCCTCCGCCTCCGTATCGGAGCCTGCCCCTGTTCAGGTCACCCGGCTCGGTGCCCAGCCATCCAGCGCAGGCCCCGAGCAGAACTTCACCGGCGCTGTGCGCGTGGATTCACGCTTCCAGTCCTCTGCCCCGGCTCGGGTAGGCGGCGGCATCGTGACCTTCGAGCCCGGCGCGCGTACCGCCTGGCACACGCATCCGCTGGGGCAGACACTCATCGTCACCACCGGCGTCGGCCGCGTGCAGAAATGGGGCGATGCCGTCCAGGAGATTCGCCCAGGCGATGTCGTATGGATCCCCCCGGGGGCCAAGCACTGGCATGGCGCGAGCCCCACCGTGGGCATGAGCCATGTGGCAATCTCCGAGTCCCTGGACGGCAAATCGGTGGAATGGATGGAGAAGGTGAGCAAGGAACAGTACGGCCAGTGAGCGCGGCCGCTTGTGCGCCCCGTTGCTCATCACGACGGGCCGCGAATACTTGTGGAGGAAGGCTGTAAACGCGTTGACTTGCTTGCCCTTGCCTTCGACGCAGCACGCCCCCATGACATCGCTCATGATCTCTCGACCGATTTCCTTGCAGGTGCGCTCCCCGTGCAATCCTCTCGAAGCGGTGCAGGACGGCCGTGGGGCTTCAGAAGTTGTGACGCATTCCGAGGTCGATGCCGCTGGAGGATTTGTTGGGCGCCGTCGTGACGCCGACGGTTGCGTACTTCGCTCCACCGCTGTTGCGGATCGTCGCAACGGTCGCATAGAGGGCAGTCCGCTTCGAAAGGTTATAGACCGCTCCCAACGCCAACTTCTTGCCTACGGGGTCCTCTCCGGTTTGCTCTGTCTTGATCGTCGAGTAGGAGGCCTTGAGCAGCGTCACTCCCACCGGCACCGTCAGGCCCACAAGCCAGCCGGATTGCTTGAGCTGGCCTTGCCGGTCGTTGTTCACGTTGAACGAGACCCGGGCGACATCGAAGTCATACGAGCCGGCGATATTGCGATAGATGGCATCCCCGGTGGCGTACGAGGTTTGCAAGAACGACGCGGCCGCACTGATCGGGCCGTTGTCGTAGGTCAATCGCACTCCGCTGCCCGTGCCATTGCGCGAGGTGGGTGTTCCGCTGACGTTCTCGCCGAACCAGTGCTGAACGTTGGCGCCGAACCCACCGAAGAACTTCGGTGTGAGGTAGGTGATGGCGTTCGAAGCACGAATCTGGTTTGGATTGATGCCACCTGAGTAGTTGATACCCAGCCCCACTGCCAATGCAAACGGGTCATATTTGCTGATGAATGTCTCGTAGCTGGGTGACCAATCGCGGCCAAGATGGATCTCGCCCCAGGCTCCGCCGAGGCCGACGATCGACCTGCGGTTGAAGGTCATGGCGCCAATGGCAGGGGTAGCGCCTGTCGGTTGATTGTTGGTGTTGCTCGGCTGGCCGGTGCCGTCGTCGGCGTTGAATCCCGACTCGAGCCAGAACATGGCATACATTCCGCCGCCAAGATCTTCGACGCCGCGGAAGATCAGCTTGCTGGTTGCGTTGCCGCCACTGAGCAATCCTGTGCGACTTGTGAGCGAGCCTTTGGAGTAGGCCAGTCCAACGTCGACGGTTCCTTGCAGCGTCAACGACGACTGGGCATAAGTGGCGGTTGCCGCTCCGAGCAGGGCAAGCATCAGCAGCGTTTTTTTCACGGGTCTATGTCTCCGGGTTGTTCCAGGTGGAAAGTGGCTGGCACTCGCGAGGGTGCGTTCGAGATTGCCGACGTGGCGACCTCCGCGTCTTCTTCAGCTTCCGGCTTTCGTTGGCCGGCTTTGCTCTGAGTGGCTTTGCGTTCTGGTCGAACCGATTGACCCCAGTGCAGAGGTACGAAGCTGATCTTTCGTACACAGGAGTCAGTCTAGAAACGAGCAAACATGCGGTCCATCGGCATTTCTGGGACACGAGTTGCTGATTTCGTGGACGATGGAACAGGGGTCTTTTTTCATCGCGATGGCGCATGCACAGCGCCATCGGTGGATCCGATGGGGCTGCCTGCAATCAATCCGGAAACGTTGTTGCGATTCTCCCGCCCTTGCCAACTTGAAGCACGGCCACGGCCACGGCGGTCGGCAAGTCGCGTTCGGGGAATGGGATTGAGCTTTGTCTGTTGGAGATCGAGTCCCGGAACGGCGGGCGCTCATCGTCCATCGCGGCTTTCGGGACCCGGCGTCCTCGATCTGCGAACGATCGCAATGCCTACAGCAGCACGCCCGTGAACACAGGAGCACGCTTCTCCGCGAACGCGGCCAGCCCCTCTGCGTAGTCGGCCGACCCGAGGGTCTCGGGCAGCGCCGCGCGTTCCAACTGCAATGCCGATTGCAACGGCAGTTCGATGCCAGCATGCACAAGCCGCTTGATGGTCGCCAGTGCGGTCGCCGAGCGGCCCGCGAGCAACCGAGCCAACGCCTCAGCACGTGCGTCCAGTTCGACTGCCGCAACCACCTCGTTGACGAGGCCGATCGACAGGGCGTATTCGCTGCTGACGGGCTCGCCGGTCAGCATCAGTTGCAGGGCCCGGCTGACTCCGATGACGCGAGGCAAGCGCTGCGTACCGCCAGCGCCTGGAAAAGCGCCGATGCGGCTTTCGGTCAACCCCAGGCTGATGCCGGCGGCGGCAATGCGCAGGTCGCAAGCCAGCGCAAGCTCGGTGCCACCGCCCAGCGCCAGGCCGTTCAGCACGGCCACCGTCACGCAGCGCGCAGCGCCCAGCGCATCGATGGCGGCGCGGATCAACGCGTTGTGCGCCAGCTTGCCTGCCAGGTCCATGCCCTTGCGCTCCTTGAGATCGGCGCCGGCGCTGAAGGCCCGTCCGGTGCCTTGCACAAGCAGCACGCGTGCGTGCCGGGCCGCCGCCTCGGCCACGCATGCCTTCAATGCCACGACGCTGTCCATGCCCAGCGCGTTCAACCGCTCCGGCCTGTTCAAGCGGATGCGGTAGATGCCGTTGCCCATGTCCTCCAGGATCACGTCCCCTTGTTCGCTCATGAATGCAAGTCCTTGTTCTGTTGCGAGACGCGGCCCAGTGCGTCACGATGTTCCGGATGCGCGATGGCGATCAAGCGACGTTCGCGCTCGGCCAGCGAGCAGCCGCGAAGGTGTGCGACGCCATGCTCCGTGACGACGGTGTCCACGTCGCTGCGGGCCGCCGTCACGGGCCGCTCGCCCAGGCTCGCGACGATGCGTGAATGCCGACCGTCGGGCGTGGTCGATGGGAACGCGATGATGGAGCGGCCGTTGGGTGAGACTTGAGCACCGCGGACGAAGTCCACGTAGCCGCCGACAGCGCCCAGGTAGCGGCCACCGGCCACCTCGGCATTCACTTGCCCGCTCAGGTCGATCTCGATGCCCGAGTTGATGGAGTGGAACTTCGAGAGGCCGGCCATCACGGAAAGCTGGTGTGTGTAGTCGGCGCTGCGCATGTCGAAGAGGCCCGACCCCTCGGCGAAGCTGCGCAAGCGTTGTGTGCCGAACAATCCGCCTGTGACGGTGCGGCCTGCGTCGGGTCCCTTGTGCGCGTTCGTGATCACGCCGCGCTGGATCAGGTCGATCACCGCATCGGACACCACGCCGCTGTGCAGCCCCAGCCCATGATGGCCACGCAAGGCCAGCGCCACGGCAGCCGGCAGCGTGCCCACACCGAGTTGTACTGTGGCCTTGTCGGGGATCAGTTCGGCCACACGCTGCGCGACGGCGTGCTCCAGCGTCGATGGCTCCGCGTCCGGCAGATCAAGGATGCGCTCATCGCCTTCAACCAGAACATCGATGTCCTGCGCCGAGACGATGGTGTCGCCCCTCATTGCGGGCAGGGCGGGGTTCAGCAGCGCGACGACCAGCCGCGCCTTCTGCAGCATGGCCTGTGTGAAGTCGCAGATGACACCCAGCGTGAATTGGCCGTCGGCCAGCGGTCGAACCTGCACGAGGCACACATCCACGCGCAAATCACCGGAGCGAAAGAGTCTCGGCAGCGCGCTGAGGTGCGCTGGAAAGATTTCGGCCACCGCGGTCACGCGGCGGCTGTTGCCCGCACCGTTCAGCGCATGAAGGCCAAAGTCGCGCGCGACGGAAGGTTGCAAGGTGTTGGACTGCGTCAGCCCAAACAGCAAGGTAGGCCGTTGCAGCGTCGGGCCCTGCGCTACGAGCCTCTCGGTCAGCGCCAGGGGTTCGCCCGGACCTTGCGGCCAGGCGATGACCTCGGAGGGGCGGACCAGCTCCGCGAAATCGAGTTGCTCAAGGGGACACTGCTGCATGCGAGCCAGTGTAGAAACGGGCCTCCTGCCAAGTCCATGCGCGATTGCGGGACCGTCACTGCGCGATTGCCGCAGATGGCACGTCATCTCAGTTTTCCACTACGCAATCGAGTGACCCGCGACGTATGAAACCCGGGCGGGCAATGCCTGTTCGTGGGCACCCACGGAACCGGCTTTGCCGGGCCGTTGGGTGCGCCCCCTCGAGGGGCTGAGGGCCGCGGTTCCAAGCCTGCCAGTGCAGGGTTGGACGGACCGCAAGAGCAGCCGCCTCTGGCGGTCGCACCGGCGCCGCAGGCGCATTCGGGGGTGGGCTTTCTTTTCAGGCCAGCGGTTTGGCGAGCCGCAGGTCGGGCCAGACGTCCGTGGTTGCTTCCAGGAATGCGCGGATCAGCGGGTCGTCGCGCCGGCTCGCCAGGTGCGCCAGGTAGCTCGGGTACTGCGCCTGCGCCAGCGGCGACAGCGCCACGCTGCCCTGGCGTTCGGCCTGCAGTGCGTAGTCTTCGCGCACCAGGCCCAGGCCCACACCAGCCTCCAGCATCGACCGGCCGAGCATGGCATTGTCGAAAGTCGCCACCGAGTTCAGTACCAGCCCGCGCTCATCGAACATCTGCTGGAGCATGGTGGTGTAGGCCGCACTTCCCCCTGTCGGCGTGACCCAGGGCAGGGCGGCCAGCGCGGCCCAGTCGGCCTCCTCGATCTGCTGCTTCCAAGCGGCCGGGCCGGCCACGCGGAACGCGAAAGTCTCGAGTGCATAGCAGCTGAAGCCGGTGTCGGTCGGCCGGCCCAGCAGCAGCGCGATGTCCAGTTCGCCGGTCGTCAGACCCTCGCGTGCGCTGGAGGACGGCCGTGCTCGCAAGTCCACGCTGACCAGCGGATGGCGTTGGCGCAGCGCACTGGCCACCTCGCCGACACGGCTGGCCGATGGATCACTGCTGGACGCCACAACGATGCGCCCTTCGACCTTGCCACCGAGTTCGCGAGCGAACGACGAGAACAGCGTCGCTTCGTTCAGTACCGCCTTGGCCCGGCCCAGCAGCAATTCGCCAGCGCGTGTCAGTTCAAGCCGACGGCTGGCCCGCACGAACAGCTGCGTGTCCAGCGTGGACTCGACCGCACGCACGTGCGCGCTGGCGGCTGACAGGCTGATGTGCAGGCGTTCGGCGGCGCGCGTCAGGTGCTGCTCCTCGGCGACGGCGACGAAGGTGCGCAACTGCACGAGATCGATCATCACAGGCATTTCTCCACGGGTGGTAGCGGCCCGATTGTGATGCTTCACGAATCGAGCACAAACGCTCCCGGCAATCGCCATGGACACGACGGCGACCGGATTCGACACTGCACGGCATCGTTCAGACACCCCAAGGAATATCCCCCATGCAAAGCCAGAGATTGATGCTCAACGAAGACCAGCGCGCCCTGATCGGTGCCGTGCGCAGCCTGTGCAAGGCGAAGAATTTCAAGGGCAATTCGATCAAGTACCTGGACGGCACCTACCCGTCCGAGAACCTGCAGGACCTGGCCGCGATCGGCGTACTGGGCATGTCGATTCCTGAGGAGTACGGCGGCTCCAACCTGCCGGTGTTCGACACCGCACTGGTGCTGGAAGAGATTGCCAAGAACTGCTACCCCACGGCCATGGGCGTCATGAGCAGCCTTGGCGTACAGACCCGGGTCATCGCGACCTATGCGCCCGAGCACATGAAGCAGGACATCCTGCCCAAGGTTGCGACCGGCGAGATCGCATTGGCCGTGTGCATGACCGAAACCCATGCCGGCACCGACGTGCCGAACTACAAGACCAACACCGTCATCAGGGGAGATCGCGCCATCGTCCAGGGCGTCAAGACGCTCATCAGCAAGGCCAACGAGGCGCAGTGGTTCGTGGTGTTCACGCGCATCGACGGCACGCCGGGACGGGACGGCATCGGCTGCGTGCTCGTGAACCGCGACAGCCCCGGCTTCGAGGTCACGGCCCGCTACCACACCATGGGCGGCGAGTACCTGGCCGAAATCCAGTTCAACCAGGTCGAGGTGCCGGTTGAAAACGTGCTGCTGCGGCAAGGCGGATTCAAGAAGCTGCTGACGGCATTCAACACGCAGCGCTGCCTGAACCCCAGCATCTCGCTGGGCCTGGCCGAAGCGGCTTTTGAAGAGGCCATCAGCTATGTGCGTGAGCGGACCATCCGCGGCCAGCACGTGTCCGAGTTCCAGGGCATCCGGTGGAAGCTGGCCGACATGTACCGCGACATCGAGGCCGGCCGCAGCCTGCTGTACCGCGCGGCGCTGACGGCCAACCCTTTCCCCGATCCGCACGAGGCTGCCATTGCCAAGATGTTCGTGAACGAGATGGCCATCCGTGTGGCGAACGAGGCTTTGCAGGTGCACGGCGGCTACGGCTTCACGAACGACTACCCGATCTCGCGCATCTACCGCGGCGTGCGCTACGGCACCTTGGGCGGTGGTGCGACCGAGGCGCTGAAGGACCTGGTCGGCAAGAGGCTGGTCGAGAGCTTCGACCCGGTCGATGGATTCCTGTCGCAGGGCACGTTCTGATGAACTCGGCTCGGCTGTCAGAAGAGGCGCGCAACACCAGCGAAGCCCAAGGTGCAACGGCGGCTCCATTGCGGCACCTGGTGCCGGAGCTGAGGCTGTTCCATGGGGCGGACAGCCTCAGTGCGCTGCAGGGCGAGTTAGCGCGACTGGGGAGCACGCGCGCGGTCATCGTCTGCGGTGCATCGCTGGCGCGCGATGGGGCGGCGATGGCATTGCTGCACGAGGCACTGGGCAAGCGTGGTGCGGGCGTGCTGCCCTGCGTGCGCGCGCACAGTCCGCTGGACGCGGTTGAAGCGGCGGCGGCCGACCTGCAGGCCTTGGGCGCCGATGCCGTCGTGGCTGTCGGTGGCGGCTCGGCGGTGGTCACGGCGCGCGGGGCCAGCATTCTGTTGGCCGAGCAGGCGGACGCGCGACAGCTTTGCACGCAGCGCGGCGCCGATGGTGTGCTGCGCAGCCCGCGCCTGCTGGCGCCCAAGCTGCCGCAGCTGGTCGTGCCCACTACGCCGACCACCGCAACACTGAAGGCAGGCAGTGCACTGCTCGATCCCACGGATGGCAGCCGTCTCGCGTTGTTCGACCCGAAGACGCGCGCCAAGGCTGTGTTCGTGCATCCTGCGCTGCTGCAGACCCCACCGCGCTCACTGGTCGTCAGCGCGACACTGAACACGCTGGCGATGGCGCTTGAGGGCCTGATGTCGCTGCGTGGCGATCCGTTTTCGGACGCGTTGCTGGTGCATGCGACGCGGCTGATCGTGCAGCACTTGCCGGGTGCGGAGGCGCCCGCGGGCCGCGAGGCCTTGATGTTTGCGTCGCTGCTGTGCGGTCACGGGACGGACTACACCGGCGCCGGCATCGCGATTCCGCTCGGCCATGCAATCAGCGCGCGTTTCCATGTCGATAACGGGCTGGCCAATGCCATCGTGTTGCCGCATGTCGTGCGTTTCAACGCTCGGCACGCAGTGGCGGGTCTGGAGCAACTGGCCGTGGCCTTCGGACGGACCGAACGAGGTGTCGCCGCGGCGGATGCCGTCGTGCATGGCATGGCGCAACTGCTCGCGCAGCTCGGCAGCCCAAACCGTCTGCGCGACATCGGCGTCACGCGGGATTCGTTACCCGCGTTGGCCGCGGTCTCGACGGACGACTGGTTCGTGCGCGACAACCCGCGACCCGTGCGGGATGCGGCAGACCTGCTCGGCGTGCTCGAAAGCGCCTGGTAGGCGCGCTCAAGAAAGACATTGCGATGCGATCCCTGCTCTTCGTGCCGGCGCACGACAACCGCAAGTGCGACAAGGGCCTCGTCAGCGGCGCCGACGCGCTGATTCTTGACCTGGAAGATGCCGTACCGCCGGCCGAGAAGGCGCTGGCGCGCCAGCGTTGCGCCGACTTCGTGGCCCGCCACCGCGAGCGCATGCGGCTGTTCGTGCGAATCAACGCGCTGGCGACGGGCGAAGCCCTGGCTGACCTCGATGCCATCGTGCCCGCAGCTCCCTACGGCCTGATGCTGCCCAAGTGCGAGAGCGGCCGTGACGTGGCCCGCTTGGCCGCGCTGATTGCCGAACGCGAGGCCGGAGCCGAACCGCTGCGCATCCTCCCCATCGTGACCGAGACCGCCGCCAGCCTGTTCCACCTTGGCAGCTATGCAGCCGACGCCGGCCCTCGCCTGTGCGGCCTGTTCTGGGGCGGCGAAGACCTGGCGGCCGACATCGGCGCCAGGGCCAACCGCGACGCGCCACAGCGCTACACCGCGCCTTACGCGATGGCCCGCGCGCTCACGCTGCTGGGCGCCACCGCGGCACGCGTGCCGGCCTATGACGCTGTCTACACGGACTTCCGCAACCCGGACGGCCTGCGTGAAGAGGCGGACGAAGCCGAGCGCGACGGCTTCTCGGGCAAGGTGGCCATACACCCCGACCAGATCGCGCCCATCCATGCCGCCTTCACGCCGACCGAGGCCGCGCTGGCACAAGCGCGCCGCATCGTCGCCGCGTTCGATGCAGCACCCACGGCCGGTGCGCTCGCACTGGACGGCCGCATGCTGGACCGACCGCACTACCTCGCCGCGCAGCGTCTGCTCGCGCGTTGACCTTCACCCGGAGATACCCATGACCGAGCCCACGAAACCCTTGCCGCTTGCCGGCATCACCGTCATCGACCTCTCGCACATCTACAACGGCCCCTACGCCACTTTCCTGATGGCCATGGCCGGCGCCGAAGTCATCAAGGTCGAGCCCCTGAGCGGAGAGAACCTGCGCAGCCGCGGCGACCTGGGCGGCGTGGCGCTGCCGTTCGCGATGCTCAATTCGAACAAGCAGCCCGTCACGCTGAACCTGAAGTCGGAGGAGGGCTGCCAACTATTGCGCGAGATGGTGGAGCGCGCCGACATCCTGGTCGAGAACTTCGCACCCGGCGTGATGGACCGCCTGGGCCTTGGTGCGGCAGCGCTGCACGAGATCAACCCGCGGCTCATCTACGGCTCCAGTTCCGGCTACGGCAAGGACGGCCCCTACCGCGACTACCCGGCCATGGACCTCGTGATGCAGGCCATGTGCGGCGTGATCAGCTCCACAGGCCACCCCGATCAACCCGGCGTGAAGTCCGGCGCCGCGCTGTGCGATTTCATGGCCGGCATCCACCTGTATGCGGCCATCATGACGGCGTTGTACGAGCGCGAGAAAACGGGTGAGGGCCGCGTCGTCGAGGTCTCCATGCAGGATGCGACCTATGCCTCGCTCGCCTCGAATCTCGGCATGTTGCACGCACGCGGCGAACAGGCGCCCGCGCGAACCGGCAATCGCCATGGCGGCCTGGGCGTGTCGCCTTACAACGTCTACGCCACGGCCGATGGTCACGTGGTGCTGAACGCGCCGGGTGACCACCATTTCCGCGCGATCCTCGACGTGATGGGCCGCGGCGAACTCAAGGACGACCCGCGCTTTGCAACGCGAACGGCGCGCGTACAGAACGTCGAGGCCGTGGACGCAGTGATAGAGGACTGGACCCGTGGTCACGTACGCGACGACGTCGCGCGCCGCATGTTGGCCGCCAAGGTGCCCTGCGCGCCTGTGCGCGAGCTATCGGAAGTGATGGTTGACGAGAACATGCATGCGCGCGGGCAGCTGCAGTGGGTCGATCATCCGGACCTGGGGCGCGTGGTGCTGATGCATTCGCCGCTGGTGTTCGAGGGCACGGCGCGGCGGCCGATCACGCCCAGCCTGCCGATGGGGTCGTGCAATGAGGTGGTGTATGGCGGGTGGCTCGGCCGCTCCGCGGAGGAACTGGTGGCACTGCGAGCGGCGGGCGTGATCTCTTGACCTGATCGCGAAGCCTGCAAGCGGCCTCCCGAACTTCGCGATGGACCGGCAGAGCAAGCCGTTCGACACTTGCGGACATGCTCCCAAACCTGAACGGCAAACGATGAATGCACTGAACGGCTACGACTTCGAAGACCTGCAACCCGGCATGCAGGCGAGCTTCGCCAAGACCATCACCGAGGCCGACATCACGGTGTTCGCTGGCGCCTCGGGCGACCGCAATGCGATCCACCTCGACGAGGATTTCGCACAGGCCACGCCATTCAAGGGCCGCATCGCGCACGGCATGCTGACGGCCGGGGTGATCTCGGCGGCCATTGCGGGACACCTGCCCGGACCGGGCACGGTCTACCTGGGACAGAACTTGCGCTTCAAGGCGCCGGTGCGTCCTGGCGACACGGTGCAGGCGACCGTGACGGTCAAGGAACTCTTCGCCGACAAGCGCCGCGTGACGCTGGCCACGGTCTGCACGGTGGGCGACAAGGTCGTGATCGATGGCGACGCTTTAGTGCTGCCGACGTCGCGCCAGCAGGGCTGACGCGGCGTCTCTGGCATTCAGGCCGCGGGCCAGGCCGCATCGCATTCGGCCTGCAGTTCGGGCAGACGATAGGTCTGGCAGGCGGTCCGATAGAACAGGGCCTTGCGCTCGGTGACCGACAGCCCGGCCGTCGCTCGTTTGAAAGCATTCCACAGTTGCCCGTAGCCGCAGGACTGCTTGTCCACAGGAAAGTTGCTCTCCAGCATGCAGCGCGCCGGACCAAAGGCCTCGAAGCAGACTTGCATCAGCGGCTGCCAGGCCTGCACCAACGCCTGCGTGGTGGCCGGCCGATCGCCGTGCTCGAAGCCGAAACCGAAGATCGGCATGCCCATCCCGCCGACTTTCACGACCACATTCGGCCGGCGGGCCAGCGCACGCATGTCTTTCTCCCAATCGCGACGCACTTCGGCACGCTGCGAGGCGAAATCCAGCACGCCGACCGGCATGCCGACGTGGTTCAGCACGATGGTCGTGCGCGGGAAGGCGTCGGCCAGCTCGGCGAGCTCGCGCAGTTGCGTGTGATAGACCAGTGCGTCGAAGTTCAAGCGGTGGCGTTCGAGTTGCGCAAACGCCCGGCGAAAGCCCGCATCCGCCATCACGCCACGCGGCGCATTCGGGATGAACTTGGACAACTGGCCGTCGTGGTAGGTCGTGTAGTGGCGCACGCCACGCAAGCGGCCTGCGCCGGCCGCCACGTGTGCCTCCAGCACCGCGGCCGCGCTGTCGCCCAGTGTCAGGTCCACATCCGAGACGATGCCCGCCGCCAGCCGGCACGGGCCCTGCGGCGTCGCTAGCGGTTGGGCGCTGAGCTGCACGATGCGCTCGACCTCGCCGACCGAGCGCATGTCCTTCGGCCCATCGCTGCGCCAACCTGCCCCATAGGCCGCGATGTAGACCGTGCCCAGCACGCGATGGCCGCTCGACAGGTCCTGCGCCATGTCTTCACGCCGGTAGTACAGCGCGTCCGTCGTGGTGTTGAAGAGGTGGTGGTGCGGGTCGACGATGGGCAGGCCGGGTTCGAGCGCAGGTTCCGCGTCGGCGCGGGCCTGCCAGGCCAGCAGGTCCTTGGTCGGGCGGTGCTGGTTGCCGCGGTACGGGGTGGCCGGCGTATCAGCGAAGGCGGTGTTCGGATCGAGCAGGCCCACTTTGCCCAAGGCCATGGTGGCGGCGGCGGTGAGGACGGTGCGGCGAGTCGGGCGGATGAAGTCGGGCATGCGCAAGTCTCCTCAATACAGCGTCATGCCGGCGACTGCTTCACATCGGTCGTGGTCGATTGATTGGGTGAACCCGAGCCGGTCACCGATCCCGTGCCCACTTGCTGCGCCCATGGCGGTTCTGATCATGTGTGTCTCCTGGTTGTCTTGGGGGCAGTCTAGGAACCGGGCTTCGGCCACGTCCATGCCGAAGTTCGCGACCCCGCGTCCCGATTCGGCGAACGCGGGGCCCCGTGCACGGCTTTCCTGCAGGCCGGTTGCAGGAAAGACGCATGGACGCCGCACCCCTGCCAAACCTAAAGTTCCTCATCGCCAACACAGACATGGAATCGCAGACATGACCATCGCAGAGACAACCGCAGAGCCCACCGCAGAAACCACCGCAGTGGCAACCGACGCCGGCATCACCAAGGAGCTGGCCCTGGGCAAGTTCACCGACAAGATGTTGGCCGACATGCGCGCGCTGATCGGCACCGAGCTGCGCACCGAGTCCTGCCTGAACAACGAGTACGCGACGCGCTTGGCTGTCATGCGCTTTTGCGAGGGCATTGGCGACGACAACCCCCTGTATACCGACGCCGCCTATGCCAATGACGGCCCTCACGGCACGCTGGTCGCACCGCCCAGCTTCATCTTCGCGTGCCTGGGCTCCGTGCAGGTGGGCTGGCCCGGCCTGGGCGGCTTCCATGCCGAGACCAAGATGACCTTCGGCGCGCCGATCCGCGTCGGCGAGAAGATCACCGCCAACGTCGTGTTCGACGGCTTCGACGGTCCGATCGCCGACAGCAATTTTGGCGGCCGCCGCATCAAGGATTACCTGCGCCAGGAGTACCGCAACGAAGAGGGCGAGTTGAAGGCCACCTTCATTTGCTCCCGCATGCGCTTCGAGCGCGGCGAGATGCAGGCGCGCCGCGAGAGCCGGGCCATCGAAGTGCCCCATCCCTGGAAGGAAGCAGAGATCGCGGCCATCGAGGAGCAGATCCTGGCCGAGAAGCCGCGCGGTGCGACGCCGCGCTACTGGGACGATGTGCAGGTCGGTGAAGAGATGGACGTCATCACGAAGGGCCCGCTGGGCCTGACGGACTTCATCGCCTTCATCGCCGCCGGCGCTGCGCCCATCCCGCGCGTGGCTGCGCATTCGGTGGCGCTCAAGCGCTACCACAAGCACCCCAAGTGGGCCTTCCGCGACCCGCGTACCCACGCGCTGGAGCCGGTGTATTCGGTGCACTACAACGACTATGCGGCTCAGCTGCAAGGCGCGCAGATCGCCTACGACGTGGGCATTCAGCGCACCTGCTGGCAGATCCATTCGCTGACCAACTGGATGGGCGATGCCGGCCAGCTGCTCGCGCTGACCGGCCAGTACCGTTCGCATGTGTACCTGGGCGACGTGGTGCGCCTGGGCGGGCGCGTCGAGGCCAAGGAGGTCGACGCTGAAGGCCGCCACATCGTTCGCCTGGTCACCTGGGCCACCAACCAGCGTGGCCAGCAATGCATGCCCGGCACTGCGGTGGTGGCCCTGCCCACGCGCCCGGCCGCTTGAGCAACGGGACGTTCGCAGAACGAAGCAAGGACGTAGACGAGCATGACCACATCCAGCGACACCTTGATGGCCGAAGCGACGACCGAGAGGCCGCATTCAACGACGTTTGCGGAAGCGCCTCGCGTCGAAGGCGCAAGCGAAGCCGAGGGCTCGGCGCTGCCGCTCAGCGGCGTTCGCATTCTCGACCTGACACGCTACCTCTCTGGCCCCTACGCGACGCTGCTGCTCGCGGAGATGGGCGCGGAGGTGATCAAGGTCGAGGTGCCCGAGGCCGGCGACGACACCCGGCACATCGCGCCCCTGCAAGGCGACGTGAGCTTCTACCACTCCACGATCAACCGCAGCAAGGCATCGGTGGAACTCGACCTGAAGTCCGAGGAGGGGAGAAAGCTCGTCCACGCGATGGTCGCGGACTGCGACGTCTTCATCCAGAACTTCCGTACCGGCGTCGCCGAGCGCCTGGGCTTTGGATACGACGTGCTCTCCAAGATCAACCCGCGGTTGGTCTACTGCTCGATCTCGGGCTTTGGGGGGACGGGCCCTGAGAGTCGGCGGGCTGCCTTCGACCTGATCGTGCAGGCCGAATCCGGCGTCATGAGCCTCAACGGCGAAGGCGACGCACCACCCAGCAAGCTTGGGCTTCCGGTGGCTGACCTGACTTCCGGCATGTTCTCGGTCCACGGCATCCTCGCGGCACTGCTCAAGCGCTCTCGAACCGGCAAGGGCAGCCTGGTGGAGGTCAGCATGATGAGCTCTCTGCTGTCCCTCTCCGTCTACAACGCCACCCGGTATTTCGTGACCGGCGAAACACCCAAGCGGATGGGGTCGCGCCATCCGGGCGTGGTGCCGTACGGCCAGTACGCAGGCTCGGACGGGAACATCCTGCTGTCCACGTTCAGCGACGGTTCGTGGAAGAAGATCGTCGAGGCCATGGACCGGCCGGAACTTGCGGAGGATCCGCGGTTCCTGACTGCAGCTTCCCGGGTCGTGCATCGGGACGCGTGCGACGCCTTGCTCAGCGAGGTGTTCTCCGGCTTCACCTCCGAGGAGATCGTGAAGCGATTGCACGAGGCGGGCATCCCCTGCGGCGTCGTCCGCAACCTCGGCGAGGCCTTGGAGATGGAGGCGGCGAGCGGCTCCGGTTCAATCACCGACGTTGAGTACCCGGGCAACGTCGGCTCGATCCGAAGCGTCCGGATCCCGATCAAGTTCGACGGCGAGTGGTGCCCCGCCAAGCCTGCGCCTGCGCTCGGCCAGGACAACGCAATGCTCGATCGCTACCGCAAGCCTTGAGAACAAAACATGGAGACAACATCGATGTCATCAGCAGCGCAGTCATGGGGGAAGGAGATCTCGACCGAAACGGTTGGCGGGATCCCATATCGCATGTACACCGAGCGCCCACGCCGGGTCGAGCAAGTATTGGCCTTCGCCTCGCGCTGGGGCGCGCGGCCCCATCTCGTCCAGGGGGAACGGGTACTCTCGTTCGACGACCTCCAAAGTGCTGCGTTCGCCAAGGCCCGCGAACTCACCGAGTTGGGCATTCGCAGCGGTGATCGCATCTTCATCCTCGGCTGGAACAGCCCGGAGTGGGTGGTCAACTTCTGGGCCTGCTTCCTCGCAGGCGCGGTGCCGGTACTCGCCAATGCCTGGTGGAGCGAGGTGGAGATCGGCAACGGCCTGGCAGCGCTGCAACCTGCCATGACGCTCGCCGATGTGCGCTGCGCCATGCGTGTGCCGGCTGGCGCGCGCCTCGGTCCGTGGGGCATCGCCACGGCGCAGGGCGCTGGCAGTCTCGCTGCCCCGGATGTGCAGACCCCAGGCGGCGAGGAAGAGACCGCCCTCATCATCTTCACCTCGGGCACTTCGGGCCAACCGAAGGCAGTGGTGCTGTCGCACCGTGCGCTGCTGGCACGCCTGCAGATGACCTTGCACATCACGCGCAAGCTGCCGCACCAGATCGATGAAACTGCGCGCGACGTGACGCTGATCACCGGCCCCCTGTTCCACGTGGGCGGCATGCAGACCCTGATGCGGGCTGTCGTCGTCGGCGACACGCTGGTGCTGTCCGAGGGCCGGTACGACCCTGCCGAGGTGCTCGCCTCCATCGAACGCAACCAGGTCAAGCGCTGGAATGCCGTGCCGACGATGGTCATGCGCCTGCTGGACCATCCGGATGTGTCACGCCGGGACCTGAGCAGCCTGAAGTCCATCAGCATCGGTGGCGCGCCAGTGCATGCGGAACTGATGCAGCGCATCCGCACCCAGTTGCCCAGCGTCAGTCCCAGGATTCCCACGGGCTACGGCCTGACGGAGAACGGCGGGCAGGCCACGGCCGCCGCTGGCTCGGAGGCTTTGGACGAACTGGGTTCCACTGGCAAGCCACTGCCATGCGTCGAGATTCGCTTCCTCGCGCATCCTGGCCTGCCGGATGGCGAGATCCTTTTGCGCTCGCCAACGCAGATGTCCGGCTTCTTCGGCCTCGATGAGTCGCCGATCGACGAGGAGGGCTGGCTGCGCACCGGCGACCTGGGCCGGCTCGACGACAAGGGCAACCTGTGGATCACCGGCCGCTGCAAGGACATGATCATCCGCGGCGGCGAGAACATTGCGCCTGCTGCGATCGAGCGCGCATTGCTGAACATTCCGGGTGTCACCGAGTCCGTGGTGTTCGGCGTGCCACACCGCGACCTGGGCGAGGAAGTCATGGCCGTGGTCGTAACCGACGCCGAATTCACGTCGAAGCAACTGCAGGAGCAACTCCGCGGCCAGATCGCCTCGTTCGCGGTGCCCAGTCAATGGCGCCTGCAGCGCGAGCCGCTTCCAACCAATCACACCGGCAAGGTAGACAAGGCCGCCATCAGCGCCCAGGTCCGGGCCGAACTGCAGAACGAAAGCTGAGTGCCATGCAGAACTTCCAACACATCACGCCGCCGCTGCGCCTGTACCACGGCCCCGACAGCCTGTCGCACCTGGGCCGCGAGCTGGACCGCATCAAGAGCGAGCGGGCCGTCGTCGTCTGCGGCGAGTGGCTGGCGAAAGGCCCGCTGTTCGAGCGCATCCGCGCAGCCCTCGGCGCGCGCTGCGCCGGCGTCTATGGCGAGGTGCTTGGTCACAGCCCCGTCGCCTCGGTCGAGGATGCCGCCGCTCTGTTGCGTAGCGTCAAGGCCGATGCCGTCATTGCCGTCGGCGGCGGCTCGGCCATCGTCACGGCGCGTGCGGCCAGCATCCTCGCGGCCGAGGGCAAGCCGGTGTCCGAACTGTGCACCGTGACCGAAGCCGACGGGCGCCTGCGCAGCCCCAAGCTTGCAGCGCCCAAGCTGCCGCAGTTCATCGTGCCGACCACGCCGACCACTGCCACGGTCAAGGCTGGAAGCGCCGTGTTCGACCCCGCGAGCGGCCAGCGCCTGGCGATGTTCGATCCGAAGACGCGCGCGCAGTCGGTGTTCATCGACCCGGAGATGATCCTGTCCGCACCACGCGGCCTGGTCGCCAGCGCCAGCATCAACACCTTGTCGATGGCGATCGAGGGGCTGACCTCGCGTTCGCACGACGCCATTGCCCACGGCGCGCTGATGCAGGCGCTGCGCCTCCTGGCCCAGCATCTGCCCCATGCCGCGCGTGCCGACGATGCGGCCGTGCGCGGACAGCTCGTGCTGGCGGCGATCCTGTGCGGACAAGGCACGGACCACACGGCCGCCGGCATCACCACGGTGCTGGGCCATGCGATCGGGGCACGCCACGACATCGAGAACGGCACGGTGAACGCGATCGTGCTGCCGCACGTGCTGCGCTTCAACGCCGAGGCCGCAGCGGCCGGCATGACGCAGGTGGCTGCCGCGCTCGACCTGCAACGCAGCGCCGCGCAGACGCCCGAGCAGCGTGTCGTGGAGACCATCGCGAGCCTGTTCGACGACCTGGCCGTGCCGCGCCGCCTGCGCGACGTGCAGGTGCCGCGAGAGTCCCTTCCCGAGACCGCCACGCTCGCCATGGGCGACTGGTTCCTCAAGGGCAACCCGCGTCCGGTGCGCGAAGCCGCCGAGCTGCACCAGATCCTCGAAGAAGCGTGGTGAGACCATGATCGAACGCAAGCAGATCTACATCGACGGCGCCTGGGTGCCGTCCACGCGCAGCGAAGTCCTGACCGTCGTGAATCCGGCCACCGAACAGGTGATCGCCACCGTGCCGCGCGGCACTGCCGAGGACGTCGACCGCGCCGTGCAGGCGGCCGTACGCGCCTTCCCCGAATGGTCGCGCAGCAGCACCCTCACGCGGGTGACCTTGTTCCGCCGGCTGGCGCGGCTGACCGAGGCACGCTTCGAGGAGATTGCGCAGACGTTGGTCAGCGAGCTGGGCTACCCCATCACCGCGCTGCGCAAGACGCAGGTACTGGGCGCGGTCGAGGAGCTGGACATCATCGCCGAGTCGCTCGACCAGATCGAATGGATGCACCAGGTCGGCAGCACTCAGGTGCAGCGCGAACCCTCGGGTGTGGTCGGCGCCATCACGGCTTGGAACGCACCATTGCGCTCCGTCATCTCCAAGGCCGGCGCGGCCATCGCGGCCGGTTGCACCGTGGTGCTCAAGCCTTCCGAGGTGGCGCCACTGACCGCCTTCGTCTTCGCGGAACTCTGCGCCGAGGCTGGCCTGCCGCCGGGGGTCTTCAACCTGGTCTGCGGCACGGGGCCCGAGGTCGGCGAACCCATCGCGGCGCATCCTCTGGTCGACATGGTGTCCATCACGGGCTCGGTGCGCTCGGGCCGCCGGGTCATGGAGGTCGCGGCCGGGTCGATCAAGCGCGTGCACCTGGAGCTGGGCGGCAAGTCGCCCAACATCATCCTGGGCGATGCCGACTTCACACGCGCCGTGGAAGGCGGCATCGAGGACGCGCTGCGCAACACCGGCCAGGTCTGCGGCGGCCTCACGCGCATGCTGGTGCCGCGCGACCGCCTGGGCGAGGCAGAGCAGTTGGCCGTGCGCAAGGCGCAGAGCTATGTGCTGGGTGACCCGCTCGACGAACGGACAACGCTGGGCCCGGTGTCCACTGCGGCCGCGCGCGACCGGGTGCGCGGCTACATCAGCCAGGCGCAAGAGGAGGGCGTGCGCATGCTGACGGGTGGCGCCGAAGCGCCCGAGGGCCTGGCGCAGGGCTGGTACGTGCAGCCGACCATCTTCTCTGGCGACAACCACAGCCGCATCGCGCGTGAAGAGATCTTCGGCCCGGTGGTCGTGCTGATCCCGTTCGACGACGAGGAAGACGCGGTCCACATCGCCAACGACTCGGCCTACGGATTGGCGGCCGGTGTCTGGTCCGCGGATCCGGACCGCGCCCGTGCCGTTGCATCGCGGCTGCGCGTGGGCCGCGTCCGCATCAACGGTGCGCCACTGGACAAGCGTGGCACGCACGGCGGCTTCAAGCTGTCTGGCGTGGGGCGCGAGTGGGGCCGCTTCGGCATCGAGGAATTCATGGAATACAAGTCCGTGCTGGGCTAAGCGCCCGGCCACGGCTGGAGACAAGCAATGCAAAGACGAGACATCCTGAAAGCGCTAGGCCTGGGCCTGGCATTGCCCGCTGGACAGACCTGGGCACAAGCCAAGGGCCGTGCTGTGCGCGTCGTCGTGCCGCTGCCGGCCGGCAGCTCCAACGACTACGCCACGCGCATGCTGATGCCGCTGGTCGGCGCGATCAACGGCCAGAACTACTTCATCGACAACAAGGCGGGCGGCAACGGCGGCATCGGCACGCTCGAAGTGGTTCGCGCCGCTCCGGACGGCAACACCTTGCTGTGCGGCTCGAATTCGCCACTGGCGGCCAACCTGGCCTTCGTCAAGAACATGGGCTACGACCCGCGCAAGGACCTGACACCGATCGCGGGTGTGAGCCTGACGAATCACGTGCTCATGGTCAAGGCCGATTCGCCCATCAAGACCTTCGGCGAGTTCATCGCCTATGCCAAGTCGCGGCCCGGCCAGGTCAGCGTGGGCTTCTCGACCACCTCGGTGCAAACGCAGATCGCCACCATGAGCCACATGGCCGGCATCGAGCTGCTGCCCATCCCGTACAAGGGCAGTCCCGCGACCATCAGTGACGTGATCGGCGGCGTGCTCTTCGCCACGTTGACCGACCCGGGCAACGCGCAGGCCCAGGTCAAGGCCGGGCAGTTGCGCGCGCTGGCGGTGTCGTCCTTGAAGCGCAATCCGACCACGCCGGACTGGCCCGCGATTGCCGAGACGCTGCCGGGCTTCGACTTTCCATCGTGGAACGCCTTGGTCGGGCCCGCCGGCCTGCCGCGTGAACTGGTCACGCTCGTGAGCGATGCCGTGCTCAAGGCGCAGAAGACGCCGGACCTGATCCAGAAGTACGCCAACCATGGCACGACGCCGCTCGAGATGGGCCCTGACAAATTGAAGGCGCTAATCGACTCGGAGACCACGCGCTGGGTCCGGCTCGCGCGCGAAGCCAACATCCGGCCCGAGTGATGTTTCGCGTCAAGGCCCGCTGTACCTGCGGCCCGCGGCAGCCCTTCGTATCGACCACCATCGAGCGTCGCGCCCCGGGGCCGCGCGACGTGCACATCGCCATCGCCTACGCCGGCATCTGTCAGTCCGACGTGGAGCATGCGCACAGCACGCGCGGCAAGACGATCTATCCGCTGGTGCCGGGCCACGAGATGGCCGGGACAGTGCTGGCGGTGGGCAGCGAAGTCACGCGCCACCGCGTTGGCGACCGCGTGGGCGTGGGCAACATGGTGGATGCCTGCCGACGGTGCGACAACTGCCGCGCCGGCTTGGAGCAATACTGCAGCGGCGGCCGGACGTTGGCCTATGGCGTGATCGGCGCTGACGGCCAGCCCACCTATGGCGGCTACAGCGAGCAGGTGGTCGTGGACGAGGCCTTTGTCGTGGCCATCCCCGACGCCATCGCGCTGCAGAACGCGGCGCCGCTGCTGTGTGCCGGCATCACGATGTATTCACCGCTGCGCCACTGGGGCGCCGGGCCGGGCAAGCGCGTGGCCATCCTTGGCTTCGGCGGCCTGGGTCACATGGGCGTGCAGATCAGCCGTTCGCTGGGGGCGCACACCACGGTGCTGGACATCACGCCTGCCAAGCGCGAGGACGCGCTGCGCCTCGGGGCCGATGACTACCGTCTCAGCAACGAGCCCGACACGTTCACGGTGCTCGACAGCAGCTTCGACATCGTGCTGTCCACTGTGCCGATCCATGCCGACCTGGACCGCTACCTCGGCCTGCTGGCGCTCGATGGCGTGTACGTGAACCTGGCGGTGGCCAGCGTGCCGCTCAGCGTGCCGGCCGCCGCGCTGCTGACCAACCGCCGCTCCATCGCCGGCACGCGCAGCGGCGGCATCGCCGAGACGCAAGAGATGCTGGACTTCTGTGCCGCGCACGGCATCGCCGCCGAGGTGGAGGTGATCGCCGCCGACGACATCGATGCGGCCTACCGGCGCCTCTTGGCCGGCGACGTGCGCTTTCGCTTCGTGATCGACAACCAAACCCTGTGAGACCCCCAACATGCCCGACTTCCTGCTCTACGAACAAGACGGCCCCGTCGTCACGCTGACCATGAACCAGCCCGAACAGCGCAATCCGCTGACCGGCAACACCGCCATCCCGGAATTCCTGGCCGCCATCGACCGCATCCACGACGACCGCAGCGTGCGCTGCGTGATCCTGGCAGCCAACGGCCCGTCGTTCTGCGCCGGCGGCAACATCCATGAGATGAAGCGCCAGGCCTCGCCCGAAGTCAGCGAGATGGACATCCGCCAGGACTACCGGCGCGGCATCCAGCGGCTGGCACTGTCGCTGTTCAACCTGGAGGTTCCGGTGGTGGCGGCGATCAACGGCCATGCCATCGGCGCCGGGCTGGACCTTGCCTGCATGTGCGACATCCGCATCGCGTCCGAGAAGGCCAAGTTCGCCGAGAGCTTCATCAAGCTGGGCATCATTCCCGGCGACGGCGGCGCCTGGCTGCTGCCGCGCATCGTGGGCATGTCGCGCGCGGCGGAGATGGCGCTGACGGGCGACACCATCGGTGCGCGCCAGGCGCTCGACTGGAACCTCGTCTCCCGCGTCGTGCCGCACGAGGAACTGCTGCCCGCAGCACGTGCCATGGCCAACCGTATCGCCGTCAATGCCGCACACGGTATCCGCCTGACCAAGCGATTGCTGCGCGAGGCCATCCATTCGCGGCTGAGCGAGGTGCTGGAGCTGTCGGCCGTGTACCAGGCCGTATGCCACAAGACGCCCGACCACAGCGAGGCTGTCAATGCGTTCCTCGAAAAGCGCGCACCGGCTTTCAGCTGACGTGATGGACCCCGCCGCAACCCGCGAAGAAGAGCTGCACTGGCGCCGCATCGACATGCGTGCCTGGCGGCGCAGCGACGACCTGTTCGAGCTCGAAGGCCGGGTGACCGATCGCAAGCCTTACGACTTCGAGCCCTGGCACGGCGACAAGCGCTTTCCGGCCGGTGAACCGGTTCACGACATGGGCGTGCGCCTGGTGTACGACCGCGATCTCACCATCTACGCCGTGGAGACCTTTACCGAGGCCGCGCCTTACGACGCGTGCCCCGAAGGCGGTCGGGCGCTGCAGTCGCTGGTCGGCCTGCGCATGGCGAGCGGCTGGAGCAAGGAAGTGCGCAGCCGCCTGGGTGGCGAGCGTGCTTGCACGCACCTGATGGAGCTGCTGATCCCCATGGCCACGACGGCCTTCCAGTCGCTGAGCCAGGTGAACCGCGGACGCGCCGAACGCGTGGACGCGAACGGCAGGCCGCTGAAGATCGACAGCTGCTATGCCTATGGCGCGACGCGCGAATTGGTGCGCGTGTTGTGGCCGCAGTTCCACGACAAGACAAGGAAGCAAGGAGACTCGTGATGCACATCGCGTGGCTGCGAAGAAAGCGCGCTGCACACTGCCCGAACAGCCCCGGCGTTGCGAACTGGCGGGCAGTGTTTGCCGGCCATGAGCCTGCGTTAGAGCGCGTGCTGCCGCCAGTCACTAGGAGCACACACGGGAAACCCTGCTGGGCCAACATGCGGTGTCGCACGACAATCGCCGGCATCGACAACGCTCGTAGAAGGCCTGACGAACCATGATGATCGACCTGGTCCAGCTGCGCACCTTCGTCGCCGTGGCGGAAGAGCAGCATCTCACGCGTGCGGCCGAGCGGCTGCATGTGAGCCAATCGGCCGCCAGCGCCCATGTGCGTGCGATCGAAGAGAACCTGGACCTGCAGCTGTTCGTGCGTACCAACCGCAGCCTGGAACTCACGCGTGCAGGGCAGATGCTGATGCGCCAGGCCAAGGAACTGCTGAACGGCGCGGCCGAGTTCACCTCGTTCGCGCGCGACATCCGCGGCAAGGTCGAAGGCAACCTCATCGTCGGCGCCAGCAGCGACCCCACCTCCAACCGCATCGGCCCCGTGATTGCCGAACTGCGTGAGAAGCACCCGCTGATCACGGTCGACCTGCGGGCGCGTGCGTCCGCCGGCACGCGCCAGGCGCTGAAGACAGGCGAGATCGACATCGGCATCCTGCTTGGCCGCGCGGTGGACGCCGGGTTCACCTACTACGAGATGGCGACGGTGAACTTCCGTGTGGTGGGGCCCGTGGCCTGGAAAGAGAAGATCGAATCCGCTGATTGGACCGAGTTGTCCGAACTTCCGTGGATCACGCCCAGTGATACCAACCTCTCGTACGCCTTCATGATGGAGAAGCTGTTTGCCGAGAAAGGCCTGGAGTTGAACAGCGTCGTGCGCTTCGACAACTCGGCGCTGGCCCGTGCGCTCGTGCAATCGGGTGTCGGCATGCTGCTGATGCGCGAAGAGTACGCGCTGCAGGGCGAGCAGGAAGGTTATCTGACACTGTCACCGCTGGCACGCGCGGAGTACCCGCAGTACGTCGCGCATGTGGCGAGCCGTGGGAATGATCCGTTGATCCGCGCGTTCGTGGATGCGGCGGCGGAGGCTTGGCCTGACCTGCGGAGGATGGCGCCGTTGGCGCGTCGGTGATGTGCAGTACCCGCCCGTGGCCGTCGCCCACCGGGATCTCAGAGCTGATCGCAATCCGGTAGATGCTCGAATGGCTTGCGCACCAACGCGCGCTCATCGGCAGTGGGACCGAGCTTAGCCATGAGGCGGCAGGCTTGCCTCCACGTCGACTTGTGCGATCCGGTTTGACTACTCGCCATCGCTACTGCCGCGTCGTAGTTGCGTGCGGCTTCGACGTAGTTCTTCTGGATGAGCCACACCTCGCCTACAGTTGCTGTCAACCAGTAGTCGCCGGGGCGTGGTTCGGCTCCGACGATTTGCTGAACTTCGTTCGCCAGTTGCGCAGCGCGCGCAAGGTCGTCTAAAAGGACACTCTTAGCTGCAGCGTTAATTCCCGTGTAGTAGTCGTCGCGAGCGGCGGCAAACGCTTCCGCGTAGAGGTCTCTCGCTTGCCTCAAGTCGCCGACTTTGCTCGAGCGCTCGTAGCGCTCCATCCACGTCGAAGCGTAGATGCCCAGCGTCTCGGGATCCCTTTCGCCGGATTCGTAGAGTTCGGCGACGATCTCCTGGGCATCCGCCAGATCCTTCTGCTGTCCTCCGCCTCGAGCGCGCCGTAGCAGTGCGAGTGCTTGCAACTGTTTGGGCCGTATTGCCCGCGGAAACTCTCGCTGCAATTCGAGCAACATCGCTACGGCGTCATCGTACGCCTCCAGCTTGGTCAAGCCCTCCGCAGCCTTGCAACCCAGGGCAGCAGCTACTCGCCAGGGCGCGCCGCGCTCTGCGAACAGCGCCTTCAGCCGTTCGGGCGAGCCGTTGCGTATGGCTGCACCAATCTGGCTCGCTGCTCGCTTCGAAGACTCGTCGAGCTCAAGCGCAATGCGCGCCGCTTTGTCACTCAGGGGCTGTCCGACAACGGAATGCAGCAAGCGTAGTAGTTCACCACCGTTCGGACCGTCGGGATAGGAGCTGAAGTCAAGAAAGATCCGCAATGCCGCGAAGCTGGGTAGTTCGCTCGCATCGAGGCGCACGGGAACAAACCTGAAGGCCTTCTTCCGGTCGGTCGCCGCCTCCATCGTCTGGTATTCGCGACGAACCCACGTCGAGTCGCGCGCGTGATTCGACCAGACCAACACGCCAGCCTGGCTTGCCGTCAGCGAACTCTCAAGGCGCTCCTGCAATTGATCACCGCCGACCAACACCACTTGGTCGAGGAAGACCTTGTGACCGTATCGGCGCAAAACGTCGTACAGATTGACGACCCACGCTCGATCGGCCGACCGATAGGAGAGAAACACGTTCCACTGGTCGCCCTCGCTTAGTGGCCGCGGCGGCGGTACCTGCTGTATCCAGTCTTCGGCAGTAATCATGCTGCTCCCTCTTTACTTCCGTGCGAAAGGTGCTGACCGCGCTCACTGCCATGTCCGGATCAATAACTCGGTACAACTCTCCCTCGCCGTGGCGCAGAGGGTCGGATTATCCCCCTCCCGTCTGCGCTCCGTATCCCTAATCCAGTGGAGCACAGAACCTAGGCATGGCGACTCGAACACGCCCTATCCGTGACTGCGACCGCGGTTCAGCCCTGCTCGTCATCCCGAGCGAAACTATTGAGGCGCCAGGAACCGACCCCGGCAACCAGGGCAAAGAAGAGCGCGTTGCCAAAGGTCTGACGCGTATGGGCAAATCTCATGACACAGGCTCTCACGAGGCTTTGATCGTCGCCTCCCACTGGAGAGAAAATCGGTGTCGGTACGCTGACGAGAACATCGGCCGCAACCATCGCGGCGAGAACCGGAATCAAAAGCTTCGCAAGATCGGACCATCTTGCAGATCGCCCGCGTCGCAGAAAGCGAAACCAGACGATCGACGTTCCTAGCAGAATGGGAGCCCAAAGGAGCGTTCTGGGATTGACCTCGCCGAGCTTGAATGCATCTATCTTGATATATGCGTTTTGCATGAATGAACCGAGCAGCGCCATGCAGATCACGGTTGCGCATATGAAGGAAGCGCGTCGTGAATCGAAGTTCTCGATCAGAGAATATTGTCGGAACCCGTAGGCTGTTCCGATTGATATTCCCGCAAACCAGAGACCAACCTGAAGCACCTGCACCCAGAAGTGATTGGGGCCAAGAGATGCTGTGGCTCCGACAACGACGAATTGGCTCAGAGCCACTCCAATTGCTGCGCACCCTGCGACCCTGAGCATTTCTTCAAGACGCCAACCCGTCCGATCACGCGCCGCCACCAACCCACCAAGAACCAGCAGCGCGTAGTACAGAGACATCGGTCCAATCTCGGCAATCACCGGAGGCAGTTCGATACTGCCGACCTCGTATCCCTCGACCCTGCACGTACGCTGTTGCTCGCCACGCACGGCCTGCCGTTCGGAGAACGCAGTACCAGCGGCAAGTGCCATGACTGCCGCCGGTTCAGCAACCGAAAATCTGGGTTCGATGATGTTGCAAAGCCGTGCTATGTCGGCATTGAAGTTCTGGAGTTGGTGCCATGACAGCAGCGCGATTTCGCGGATGTCCTCCGGAAGCTCCTCGCGCGGGGGCATTGCTGCGCCTCGAAGCACAACCGGAATAATCCTCTTGCCAAGCTTCAGAGCCAGGCGGATCTCCGTTCTCACCCAGTCTTGGGGATCGCTTAGCCGAAACTTTCCTTGCCCGTCGCGGATGTCGCCCCAGCCTCTGCCGATGACCACGAGCACAACGGTAGCAGCCTCCAATGCGCACCGAATCTTCTCAGGAAAAACTTCGCCAGGCTCAATTGCCGAACTATCGAAAAAGACGTTTGTCGATCCGAAGCGCTTGACCAGGCCTTCGAACAACGGTTCTGCGGACTCCGCGTTGATGTGGCGGTAAGAGATGAACACCTTGGCCATATCACCTCGTCAAGCAAGTTCTCTTGTCAACGGCTAGCCAAAGACTTCGGCGGCGATGCAGGGTAGCCTTGGACTGCAGAGATCTTTCTAGGGCAATCAGGACGAAACGCCAAATGAAATCTCAACAAGATTGAGGACGACCCACCGCGCCGACTGCCGGGAACATAGTCGCTGGCTTGGCCGTCGTCTGGACCGTGCGCCGCGCTGCGGAACGGAACGCCAGCGGCCTGCATGCGTTGCACGATCGCGTCGAAGTCTTCCCGCCCGACCCGGAAGCACAGGTGTTGCTGGGGGAGAGGGGCGTCGCATTGCGCAAAGTCGAGCGTCAGGCGGGCATTGACGTACACAGGGGAGTACAAGCCGACGGCGCCTTGTTCTGCCCAAGGGACACCGAGCAACTCTGCGAGCCGCCTGGCGGACGCAACCCGGTTGCGCGAGGGGACGGTGACGTGGTCAAGGAAAACGGGCATGGCGTCGATGTGATCTTCGCGAGCTGCCGCTATCGCTGGTGCCCACGTCGCTTGACTTGCAGAGTTCTCACAGCATTTCCGAGCTGACCCGCTCCACCGTTCCCCCCGCGCTCAGCAACGCCGCCTCCAGCGCCCATGCCTGCGGCATCACCGCTTCGGCATAGAACCGCGCTGTCGCCATCTTGGCCTCGCAGAACGCCGGGTCTTCTTCGCGCCTCGCGTGCGCTGCAAGCATCGTCCTTGCCATCTGCCAGCCGCACAGCAGCACGCCCGCCAGCCGCAGATACGGCACCGAACCTGCGTAGACCTGCACGGGCCGCTCCCTCGCGTTGTCCAGCACGTATTCCACAGCAGACTCGAACGCCATCCTGCCGGCGCGCAGTCCTTGACGCATCACGCGGAAATCCTCGCCGTGCGTCTCCGCCAGCGCGTGCTCGGTCTCTGCAACCCGCACACAGACGGCCTGGGCCACGGCCCCGCCGTCACGCACCGTCTTGCGCCCCAGAAAGTCGTTTGCCTGGATCGCCGTCGTGCCTTCGTAGATGGGCAGGATGCGCGCGTCGCGGTAGTGCTGGGCGGCACCGGTCTCCTCGATGAAGCCCATGCCGCCATGGATCTGCACGCCCAGGCTGGCGAGCTCGACCGCCATCTCCGTGCTGTGCCCCTTCACGACCGGCACCAGGAACTCGTACAGCGCCAGGTTGTCGCGCCGCTCGGCTTCGTCCGTCGCGTGGTGCGCCACATCGCCAGCCGCCGCGGCCACATAGGCCAGCGCCCGCGTGCCTTCGATGGACGCCTTCATGGTGAGCAGCTTGCGCCGCACATCGGGGTGCTGAACGATGGGCGGCGCCGCGTCGCTGCTGCCAAGCGCACGGCCCTGCACGCGCTCGCGCGCGAAGGCCAGTGCCTGCTGGTACGCGCGCTCGGCCACTGCGATGCCCTGCAAGCCCACGGCGAAGCGCGCGGCGTTCATCATGACGAACATGTACTCCAGGCCGCGGTTGGCCTCGCCGACCAGTTCGCCCACCGCGCCCTGCGCGCAGCCGAACTGCAGCACCGCTGTCGGACTCGCCTTGATGCCCAGCTTGTGTTCGATGCTGATGCATTGCACGTCGTTGCGCGCGCCCAGGCTGCCGTCTTCGTTCACGAGGAACTTCGGCGCCACGAACAGGCTGATGCCTTTCACACCCGGCGGTGCATCGGGCAGGCGGGCCAGCACCAGGTGGACGATGTTGTCCGCCATGTCGTGCTCGCCCCAGGTGATGAAGATCTTGGTGCCGAAGAGGCGGTAGCTTCCGTCTGCCTGTGGCTCGGCGCGCGTGCGCACGGATGCAAGGTCGGAGCCAGCTTGCGGCTCGGTGAGGTTCATGGTGCCAGTCCAGGTGCCGGCGATCAGTTGCGGCGCATACCTGGCGCGCACGGCCGGGCTCGCGGCCGTCAGCAGCGCCTCGATGGCGCCATCCGTCAGCATGGGGCACAGGCCGAGCGAGACATTGGCCGCATGCAGCATCTCGGCGCAGGCTGCGGCGATGAGCTTGGGTGCACCTTGTCCGCCGTAGGTCTGCGGATGGGCCAGGCCTTGCGAGCCACCCTCCGCGAACAGCCGGTATGCCTCCTTGAAGCCCGGCGTGGCGGTGACTTCGCCGTCGTGCCAGTGCGAGGGTTGGCGGTCGCCCACCGCGTTCAGTGGCGCGATGACCTCGCGGCACAGACGGGCCGATTCCTCGAGCACCGCTTCGGCCGTGTCGGGACCGAAGTCCTCGAAGCCGGGCAGGGCGGCCACGCGGTCCAACTGCGCCAGGTGGCGCATTGCGAACAACACGTCCTTCACGGGGGGCGCATAGCTCATCTCGATTCCTGGTTCACTGCCGGCAGAAAGCGCCGGCTCATTCGGGGTGGATGCCGGCGTCCTGCGCGACTTTCTTCCAGCGCGCGGTCTCCGCATCGATGTACTTGGCGAACTGCTCTGGCGTGGTGGGCCACGGCTGCACCGCGCTCTCGGCCAGCTTGGCGATGGTTGCCTTGTCGCGCAGCGCTGCGTTCAGGGATGCGTTGAGTTTCTGAACGACGTCGGCCGGCATGTTGGCAGGGCCGATCAGCCCCGACCAGGCCGGTACCGCGAGGCCAGGCACCGTCTCGGAGGCAGCCGGCAGCCCTGGCGCCAGATCGCTGCGCTCGGGCAGCGATATGGCCAGCACCTTCAGCTTTCCGCCCTTAGCCATGTTGATCGCGGTGGCCGAGTCGACGATGCTGACGTCCAGCGTGCCGCCCATCACGTCGGTGGCGGTGGTGGTGGTCGACTTGTACGGCACCATCAGCAGGTCGACTTTCGCCAGACGGCCGAGCGCAGCAAACTGGATCTTCGTCAGTGCCGAATAGTGGCCCGCCGAGACCTTGCCCGGATTCTTCTTCGCGTAGGCCACGAACTCGGCAAAGCTGTTGACGGGCAACTGGTTCGAGACGATGTAGCCCTGGAATGCGTTGTAGATGCCGCCGATCGGCGTGACATCCTTGCGCGTGTCGTAGGGCAGGTTCTTGACGACCGACACATTCAGCGCCATCGGCGAGATGCCGCCCAGCATCAGCGTGTTGCCATCGGGCTTCGAACGCATCAACTCCTGCATGGCCAGGATGCCGTTGGCGCCGGGCTTGTTGTCGATGATGATGGGCCGCTTGAGGTTCTCGCCCATGGCGGTAGCCACGATGCGGGTTGCGAAGTCGCTCGGCGTGCCGGGGCTCAGCGGAATGATGATGCGGATGGGCTCTCCGCCGCCTTGCGCGAAGGCCGTGGCGGCCATCAGGGCCAGGCTCAATGCGGCGGCGGCTTTCAGAAGCGTTCTCTTGTCCAATTCAGTCTCCTAGTCGATTTGTATTCCGCGGTCCTTGATGAGCTGCGTCCAACGGGCGAGGTCGCTACGCACCAAGGCGCCGAGCTCTTCGGGTGTGCCTGGTTGAGGCGTCGAGCTTTCGCGCGCCAGCACTTCCTTGACCGCTGCGTCGTCAAGCACGGCGCGCAGTTCGTCGTTAAGTCGCCTGACCACTGGGGCCGGCATGCCGGCCGGACCGAGGAGGCCGAACCAGACCTCCAGCCGGAAGCCCGGCAGCCCCGACTCGGCGGCCGTCGGCAGATCAGGTGCCAGCGGCGAGCGCTGTGGCCCGGTCACGGCCAGGGCGCGCATCTTGCCGCCCTGGATCTGCGGCAGGGCGGCGGCGACGCTGGGTACCAGCATCTGCAAACTGCCGCCCATGAGATCGGTGAAGGCCAACGAGATGCCCTTGTAGGGCACGTGCACGAACTGCGCCTTCGCGGCCGAGGCGAACAGCTCCGTTCCCAGGTGGTTGGTGCCACCGAGCCCGGCCGAGCCGTAGCTGATGCTGCCGGGCTTGGCTTGCGCAAGCGCGATCAGCTCGCGCAAGTTCTTTACTGGCAGGCCGTTGGTCACCACGATCACCAGCGGGCTGGTAGCGATCAAACCAATGGGCTGCAGATCCTTGACCGGGTCGTAGGGCAGCTTCTTGCCTGCCGCCGCGTTGGTCGTGATCGAGGTCGAGCCAAGCAGCAAGGTGTAGCCGTCCGGCGTGGCCTTGGCCACGAATTCCGTGCCGATGGTGCCGCCCGCGCCACCCTTGTTCTCGACCACCACGGGTTGGCCCAAACGCGCACCGAGTTTGGTAGCGAGAAGGCGTGCCAGGTTGTCGTTGCTGCCACCGGGTGCGAACGGCACGATCAGCTTGATGGGGCGCTGCGGCCAAGTGGCTTGGGCGCCGCCCGCGGTGGGCAACAGGGCGGCGGCGGTCGCGAGCGCCAGCACCGCCCGGCGCGTCAGCCCGCGCAGGAACTTGAAGTCTTGCATTGGTCTTTGTCTCCAGTTGACGGTCCGTCTGCCGCCGTGTTGGTGGGGCAGACGTTCAGGTCATCGCGCGCAGCAATTCGGCGACATCGCCGACCGATTCGAGTCGGCCAACGGTCTGCGTCAGGCGGGCTGCCACGTCGTTCGACAGCGGCTTCGCAACGAAGGTGGCGCAGTCCGCGGACTTGGCCGCGAACTCCGCCGTGGTCATGGCGTTCTTGGGATGGCCCTTGGGGTAGTCGATGCGCGTCTCGACGGTCTGTCCGTCGCGGAACTCCACGACCACACGGGCCGGTGTGACGAAGCGACTCCACTCTCGGTCGATGTCCTCGTCCACGTAGGGCCGCACGCGCGCGGTCAGCGCCAGGATGTCTTCGCGCTGCAAGCCTTCGTCGGAAAAGTGGCCGATGCCCAGGCGCCCGTCGATCCAGGCGGCAGCGGCGGTGTAGGGAATGCTGAACTGCGCCTCGACGATGGTGCGTGGCGCGAGGCGCACGGCCTCGGGCACGCACACCATTTGGTAGCCGGGAGCCGTCACGCCGACGCGGATGGTCTCGATGTCGCTGGCTGGCCGGCCGGTCTGCTCGCGCAATTGCAGCACTGCGTCGACGGCAGCATGCGTGTCGCGACAGCAGGGGTAGGGCTTGTAGCTCAGGTTCAGCAGCTCGAAGCGTTGGCCCAGGTCCTGCCGCACGACTTCGCGGTCGACGCGGCCCTGCATGTAGACGCGGATGAAGCCGTCGGCGCCATCGAAGACCTCTTGTGCGCCACGGATCCCGCGCTGTGCCAGTTGCACGGCCAGCACCGCCGCCTGCGCCGCGAGGCCGGGCTGCAGCCGCTTCATCAGCGAAGCGTCGCGCGTGACCTGGTGATTGCCGGCCACCGAGCTGTAGACGATGCCGAAGGCGTTGCGCATCTGTTCTTCGTTCAGCCCCAGCGCGCGGCCGGCTGCAGCAGTGGCACCGAAGTAGCCCAGCAGCGAGGTGTAGATGAAGCCGCTCTCGACGATGTCGACCTTGACGCCCACACCCAACCGGCATGTCACTTCAAGGCCTGCGGCCACAGCCGCGATGAGCTCGCTGCCGGAGACGCCGCCGCGCAACTGTGCGGCCGCAATGGCGGCCGGCACGGCCGTCACCCCGGCGTGCAGGATGGCCGCGTCGTGCGTGTCGTCGTAGTCCCGGGCATGCGACATGCCACCGTTGACCAGGGCCGCATGATGCGCCGGGTACTTGCCGCCGAACACGAACATGTCGGCCTGCGGCGTACCGGCCCATTCCTGCACCAGTCCCGACACCTCGGCGATGGCCTTGGCCGACGAGCCGGCCAGCGCGCACGACAGTGTGTCGAGGATGTTGGTCTTCACCGCCTCGACGACGGCGTGGTCGAGTTTGGCCGCATCGATGTTCGCGGCGAAGCGCGCCAGGTCGAGCACCAGGTCGGGTTGGGTGGGTCGTGTCTCCGGGGCGTGATGGGCTGCCGTCATGTTGTTGTCCTGCGAGGTTGCGAAAGCGTGGAGGCAGTGTAGGAAGCGGTACAGCTTGGGGTCCATCGCGAAATCCGGGATGCGGTGTGCTCGTTTCTCGAACCTTGCGCGAAACGCGCAGGCCGCGTCCCGGATTTCGCGATGGACGGTGCACGACACGACTTCGACACTGCGAGGCATGCGGTGACACCAACAGCCCGAGACAGGCACCGCCCGGAGACAAGCCTTGCTACAGATCCAACCTTCCGAGAGCAACACGCTCTCGTACCTCGATAGCACCCGCTGTTTGGCCCCGCTGCCGTTCTGCGAGCGCGATCTTCCGACGGCCATTGCCGAGCCCTGGTTCAAGGTCGGCGACAGTTCCGTAGCGCTCGAAGGTCCGGCCTTCGACCGGCAGGGCAACCTGCTGTTCGTCGACGTGTACGGCGGGCGCGTGCTGCGCTTGTCGCCGCAGCGCGAACTCACGAGGCTGTTTGTCGAGAAGGACCTGCATCCCGCTGGCATCGCAATCCACAAGGACGGCCGCATCTTTGTGGCCTGCGTGGGGCCGATCAACGCCAGCGGCCAGTTCGATGCGGGCAGTGTGATCGCGCTCGACGCGGACGGCGGCAACCGCCAGACCATCGTCCCGCCCGAGGCTGGCCACGTCGTCGACGACCTGGTGTTCGACCGCGCGGGCGGCTTCTACTTCACGGACTTTCGGGGCACGTCGACCGAGGCCACGGGCGGGCTGTTCTACGTCACGCCCGACCACAGCGAGATCGTTCCCGTGCTGCCTCACATGTGCGCGGCCAATGGCGTGGCGCTGAGCCCGGACGACAAGGTCGTGTGGGCCACCGAATACTGCGCGAACCGCCTGCACCGTGTGGAGCTTGCATCGCCCGGCGTGCGCGCGCGGGGCGGTGTGTCGGTTCCCTACACCTTTGCCGGCCGCGCCCCCGATTCCATGCGCACCGATGCGGACGGCAACGCCTACGTGGCGCTGAACTGGCAAGCCCGCGTGCTGGTGTTGAGCCCGTTCGGCATACCGATCGGCCAGATCCTGCTGCCGGGGCGCGAAGAGAACAAGTACCTCAAGTCGACCAGCCTGGCGCTGGTGCCGGGTTCGCGCGACCTGGTGATCGTGGCGCGTGATGTGGTGCGGGGCGAGGGCGCCATGATCTTCACCGCACGCGGCCTGGCGCTGGGCTTCCCCCTGTTTTCGCACCAGTGATGGAGCCCGCCATGTCGCAACTGCACACCCGCAGAACCCTTCTCGTGGCGGGCGCAAGTCTTGCCGCCAGCTGGCTCGCCCACGCCCAAGGCCCTTGGCCGCAGAAGCCGATCCGATTGATCGTGCCCTTCGGCCCCGGAGCCAGCACCGACACGGTCGCGCGCTTCGTCGCAACCAAGCTGTCGGTCCGGCTCGGCCAGCCGATCGTGGTGGAAAACAAGATCGGTGCTGGCGGCATCATCGGCACGACCTACGTTGCCAGCCAGCCGGCCGATGGCTACACGCTGCTGTTCCAGTCCAGCCCCTACATGACGGCGCCGCTGCTGAAGGTTCCTCCGCCCTACGACCCGGTCCACGACTTGCAGCCGATCGGCATGGCAGGCTCCGGCCCCTTCATGGTCGTCATCGGCAACGACGTACCGGCCAGCAACCTGCGCGAGTTCATCGCGCTGGCGCGCACCAGGCCCATGAGCTATGGGTCGGCCGGCGTCGGCACCATCAACCACCTCGGTGGCGAACTGTTCAACCACCTTGCAAACGTCAAGCTGCTGCATGTGCCGTACACGGGCCTGGGGCCGGCCATCACGGACTTCCTGGGTGGGCGCACGCAGATGCTGGTGGCCAGCTTTCCGGCCGCGCTGCCTCATGTGCGCGGCGGCCGCATGCGTGCGCTGGCGGTCACGGGCAACGAGCGCTCGGACCTGGTGCCCGACCTGCCGACGGCGGCCGAGGCCGGCCTGCCCGGCTACGTGGTCGATTCGTGGTGGGGCGTGCTGGGGCCGCGTGGCCTGCCCGCGCCCATCGTCCAGCGCATCAACGAGGAGTTGAACGCCGTCCTTGCCACGCCGGACTTGAGAGAGCTGCTGTCACGGGACGGCGCACGGCCTCGGCCCGGCTCTCCGCAGGACTTTGCACGGGTCATCGACACCGAGGTGCCGCGCTGGCGCCAACTCGTCCAGTCCGCCCGCATCACATCCGATTGATTACTCAGGAGCCCAGACATGGAAGTCAGACGCGTCGGCACCCAGCCCTCTGCCCAAGCCCCCGAAACGCGCTTCACCGGCCGCGTGCGCGTGGACACGTTGTACAACGCATCGGCGCCCGCGCGCGTGAAAGCCGCGAGCGTCACCTTCGAGCCCGGCGCGCGCACCAACTGGCACAAGCACCCGCTGGGCCAGATGCTGATCGTCACCGCGGGCTGCGGCTGGGTGCAGCGCGATGGGGGAGCGGTGGAAGAGATCCGCCCCGGCGATACCGTCTGGATCGAGTCGCACGAGAAGCACTGGCACGGCGCGACCGACAAGACTTCGATGACCCATATCTCGGTCTCCGAAGTGCTGGAAGGCGAACCCGTGGAATGGCTTGAACGCGTTGAGCTGACGTCGTGATGCGCCGCCTTGCACGCCTGGCCCTGGCGGCCAGCACCATGGCGATCCTGAGCGCCGCCGGCGCCGCTCAAGCAGACACATTCCCGTCACGCCCTCTGCGCATCGTGGTTCCAGCCGCGGCCGGCGGCAACCTGGATCTCGTGAGTCGCCATCTCGCGCAAAAACTGACGGAACAACTCGGCCAGCCGGTCGTCGTGGAGAACCGGCCTGGCGGCAACTACATGCTCGCGGTGGATGCGGTCTTGAAGGCCCCTGCGGACGGAACCACCTACCTCGCCATCGCCGATTCGTTCCTGTACACGCCAGCCGTGGCGCGCGCCGCGACCTACGAACCGCTGAAGGACTTCGTCGGAGTCAGCCTCGTCGCGCGCATTCCGCTGCTGCTGGTGGTGCACCCGGCCGTGCCCGCCACATCTGCCGCGCAAATGATCGCACTGGCCAAGCGGAACCCCGACGAGTTGACGTACGGCACGTCGGGCAATGGCAGCACCGGCCACATCGCCGCGCAGCTCTTCAGTTCGATGGCGCAGATCCGCATGACCCATGTGCCCTACAAAGGCAACGCGCCCGGTCTCATCGACGTGATGGGCGGCCGCACGTCGCTGATGTTCGACACCATCAGTACCTCGATTCCGCACGTGAAGGCGGGCAAGCTCAAGGCGATCGGCGTGACCAGCCGCACGCGCTCGCCGCTGTTGCCGGACTTGCCGACGGTGGACGAATCCGGCCTGCCCGGCTACGAATCGACGATCTTCAATGGCCTGGCGGCACGCAGCGGCACACCGCCCGCCATCCTGGATCGCATGAACGCCGAGATCCGCAAGGCCGTGCAACAGCCGGACTTCCGGGCGCGCATGCTGGAACAGGGCGTGGAGCCGGAGGCCAGTGCCTCGTCGGCTGAATTCACGGCCACGTTGAACACGCTCTCCGGCAAGTACGCCCGCATCGTCAAGGACGCCGGCATCCACGCAGATTGATTGATTCAAGAAACGGAGATCCACACCATGAACATCGGATACATCGGGCTCGGCAACATGGGCGGCGCGCTTGCGCGTCGTCTGCAGCTCCAGCACCCACTGCGCGTCTACGACCGCGACATGGCCAGCGTGCAGCGCCTGGTCGAACGCGGCGCCGTGCGCGCCGACAGCCTGGCCGACTTGACGGCAAGCTGCGACGTGATCGTGCTGTGCCTGCCGACCTCGGAGCACGTGCGCAGTGTGCTGCTGGGGCCGGACGGCATCGCTGCGACGGCGAAGCCAGGCACCTTGATCATCGACCAGACCAGCGGCGACCCGACCATCACGCGCGCCATCGCCGTCGAACTGGGCAGGAAGGGCATCGAGATGGTCGATGCGCCGGTCAGTGGCGGCCCGTCTGGCGCCGACGCCGGCACCATTGCCATCATGGTCGGGGCGGAGCCGGCGCAGTTCGAGCGCGTCGGTCCCTTGCTGCGTGCCATCAGCCCGAACGTGTTCCATGCCGGCGGCATCGGCTGCGGCCATGTCGTCAAGCTGGCCAACAACCTGCTGTCGGCCGGCACGCGGCTGATGACGCTCGAGGCCATGGCACTGGCCGTCAAGAACGGCGTCGAAGGAGAGAAGGCGCTGGCGATCATGATGGCCAGCGGCGGCCGCAACTTCTGGATGGAGAAGTACATGGCCGACTACATCCTGACCGGCAAGCTCAAGGCCGCATTTGCGCTGGGCCTGCTGCACAAGGATGTGCGCCTGGCCTGCCAACTTGGGCAGGACTCCGCCATGCCCATGCTGTTCGGCAATCTCGCCAAGGATTTCTACCAGATGGCGCTGAACGAATACAGCTTCGACTCGCCGGTGAACGTGGTGGCGTTGACCATGGACCGCATCGCCGGCAGTCGCGTGGTGCCGGATGGCTACTCGATCAATTGAGGCGCAGTCGCACATGAACATGCCTCGCCCCGCAACACGTCGCACGCTGCTGGCGGGCGCCGCGGCTGCGGTGGCCAGCGCCATGCTCCCCGCGACGGCCCAGACCAAGGACCCGGCCTGGCCCAGCCGTCCGATCAAGCTGATCGTGCCCTACGCCGCAGGCGGGGGAACCGACATCATTGCGCGCAGCATCGCCACGCGGCTGTCGGCCCGGCTCGGCCAGCCCATCGTCATCGACAACAAGCCTGGCGCTGGGGGTGCCATCGGCTTCGAGGCCGGCGTCAAGGCGCCGGCCGATGGCTACACGCTGACCTTCATCACGAGCGCCTACGCGACCAACGCCGCGACCGGCCGCAAGATGACCTACGACCCGGTGCGCGACATCTCGCCGATTGCATTGGTGGGCAAGACGTCCTTGCTGGTCGCGGTACCCGCCAGCTCGCCCGTCAAGACCTTGAAGGATCTGGCGGAAATGGCGCGTGCGCAGCCGAACACAGTGACCTACGGCTCCAGCGGCATCGGTTCGATGAGTCATCTGGGCATGGAGATGTTTGCCGCGGACGCGAAGCTGCGCCTCGTGCACGTGCCCTACAAGGGCATGGCGCCGGCCTTTGCCGACATGATGGGAGGCAATCTGCAGGCCGGGCTGGCCACTTAAGCGACGACATCTGGCTATCTCGCGGGCGGAAGGCTGCGTGGCATCGCCGTGACCGGTGCGCAGCGTGACCCGTTCATGCCTCAGCTGGCGACAACGGCCGAGGCAGGCTTTCCGAATTTCCGCATCGAATTCTGGTGGGGTTTCATCGGGCAGAGCCAGTTGCCGCGCGCGATCGTGGAGCGGTTGAATGCAGAGATCAACACGCTGCTGGCCGAGCCCGACACCAAGGCCGCCCTGGCCCGCGAGGCAGCCGTATCGACGGCAGCAACGCCCGAGGCCTTCGGCCGACTGATCGCGGCCGACGTTGCGGGCTGGACGCGTCTTGTCAAGGACAACGCAATCCAGGTGGAGTAACAGCCTTCAGCCTATGCGGTACACGCGTTTGGCCGTGCCACCGGCCAGCGCGCGCAGTTGCGAATCGGAGCAGCCTGCAGGCGTGCGCAGCAACGCCGTCCAGACGTCGCCGTAGCTGCCCGCCACCTGGTCGGGCGGGAAATTGCTCTCGAACATGCAACGGTCGGCGCCGAACAGTTCGATGCAGGTCTGCATGTATGGCTGCCAGGCCTGCACCAGTTCGGCAATCGAAGGCGGCGATACGCGGTCCTCGAAATCGAAGCCGCAGCGCTTGCGTGACATGCCGCCCAGCTTCATGCAGACATTCGGACGACGTGCCAGTTCGGCAACCAGCGTGCGCCAGGGTGCGAAGTTGTCCTCACGCCGGTAGGGGCCGATGCCCAACGGCCCTCCACAGTGGTTCACCACGATCGTGAGTGTGGGAAACGCGTCTGCGAGCTCGCAGAGTTCCACCAGTTGCGGGTGGTACTGCCAGGCGTCGTAGACCAGGCCGCGTGCCGCCAGCCGCGCCACGCCAGCGCGATAGCGCACATCGCGCATCAGCCCTGCCGGCGCATGGGCGCGGCCACCGACGTTGATCGCGGGGTCCGGGTCGGAGGCGACCGCGCCGCGGATGCCGCGCAGCCGGCCAGCGCTGGCCTGATGCAAGGCATCCAGCACCTCGTCGACCTCTGCGCCCAGCGACAGGTCGGCGGCGCCGACGAAGGCGGCGCAGATGCGCGCCGGCCCAAAGAGCCCGCTTTCGCTCATGGCGGCCACCCCAGCGACAAACTGCGCCTCGCCCACGCAACGCAGATGCGAGGGCCCCGTGCGGCGCAGCATCGCGCCGCACTCCACATAGACCGTGGCGGCGATGTCGTGGCCGCAGTCTGCAATGTCGGCAGCGAATTCGTCCAGCAGATAGCGCTGGCCATCGCGCATCCAGAGGTGGTGGTGGCTGTCGACGATGGAAAGCGCCGGTGCCGCCATCACTGCGCCTGCATGCCCGAGACCTTGACGAGCTGAGCCCAGATCGCGATCTGCTCGCGTGTGAAGGCGGCCAGTTCCTCGGGCGAGGAGGTCTTGGCGACCATGCCCATCTTGACGAACTGCTCCTGGCCTTGCGGGCTTGTAATGGCCTGCACGAAGGCGTCGTGCAGTGCGGTGATCGCGGTCTTCGGTGTGCCGCGCGGCGCGTAGAAGCCCAGGAAGGTCGTGATGGCCTGATAGCCTGGAACGCCGGCCTCCGGCATCGTGGGCAGCGCGCGCATCGATGGCAGTCGAACCGGCGCCGTGACGGCCAGCGCCCGGATGCTGCCCTGCTTCAGGAAGGGGTCGGCGATCAGCGGGTCGCTGACGTAGAAGTCCAGGCGCTCCGCGATCAGTTCCGACATGGCATCGGAGGCGCCCTTGAAGCCGATCTCCACGGTCTTGATGCCGGTCAACGATTCCAGCAGACCCACCGCCACTTTGTTGCCGGCATTGCCGACACCGTAGTTCAGTTGGCCTGGCCGCGTCTTGGCATAGGCGATGAACTCGGGCAGCGTCTTGACCGGCAGGCTGGACCGGACGACCAGCACCAGCGGGTTGGTCGTCACCAGGGTGATGGCTTCGAAGTCGCGCACCGGGTCGTAGCCGAGGTTCTTGATCAGGTGGACGTTGGCCGCCATCACCGTGTTGCCGCCGAAGATCAAGGTGTGACCGTCCGGCGGCGCACGCTTGGCCTGGTCAGCGCCGATCGTGCCGGCCGCGCTGGGCTTGGAAACCACCACCAGTGGCTGGCCCAGTGCCTTGCCCGCCTCGGCCGCGAGGAAGCGCAACAGGGTGTCGGATTGCGAGCCCGGCGACGCGGTGCTGATCACCTGAATCGGCCGGCTCGGAAAGCGCTCGCCTTGCGCGTGGACATTGCCGGCAGAGATCAGCAGGGCCGCAGGGAGACTCAGGAAATATCTTCTTTTCATGCTTGTCCTCTGTGCCGGCCCTGTCCCCTGTGAATCACTCGCTGAGTCACTCGCATTCGTCTAGTCGATCAGCTTGCGGCCCTTGAGCACTTCTTCCGCCACCTTGAAGGCATCGCCCGCGGCGGGCAGCCCGCAGTAGACGGCCGTGTGCAGCAGGATCTCGCGCAGCTCATCGACCGTGACACCGTTGTTCAATGCGCCTTCGAGATGGTTGCGCAATTGGTTCGGCCGGCCCAGCGCCGTGAGCATCGTGATGTTCAGGATGCTGCGCAGCTTGGGCTCGATCACGCCGCGCGCCCAGACGCGGCCGAAGCACACCTCTTCCGAGTAGTCGTTCAGCACTCCGGTGAACGCATTCTTCTTCTTGTCCTTGCCCTCGACGTAGCCCTCTCCCATGAGCTCGTTCATGATCTTGCGACCGGCTTGTTTGGCGTCCATGAAGTTCTCCTTGAAAGTGCGGGTCAAGCGCGGGCCATCGTCTTCTTCACGTCCTCTGCGGACACCTTGATCTGGACGCCGGCGCGTTCGTTGATCAGTTGCATCGGCGAGCGCGAATCGCGGTCGCCCCAGCCGCGGTCGAGGGCAGCCTGGAAGTCCTCCATCGCACGCTCTGCATACTTCATCGGCACGTCGAGTTCGCGGCCAAGGTCCAGTGCCAGCGTCAAGTCCTTGTGCGCCAGCTTCAGCGCGAAGCTGGCCGGTTCGTACTTGTCCTGCAGGTACTGGTCACCGATGCGGTCGAAGGTGCGCGAGCGGCCAATGGCGCCCTGGCGCACCGCGTGCCACAGTGCCAGCGGTTCCATGCCACCCTTGACACCCAGGCTGAACACCTCGGCGATCATCATGCGCATGGTGATGCTGGCGCAGTTGTGAACGAGCTTGGCCACGTTGCCGGCGCCGATGTCGCCCACATGCAGCACCTGGTCGCCGATGACGTCCAGCAGGGACCTGTAGCGCTCGAACACTGCTTGGTCGCCGCCCACGTAGATGGCCAGCTTGCCGGCGTTGGCACCGATTGGGCCGCCACTGACGGGGGCGTCGAGCAACGCGATGTCCTTCTCGGCGAAGCCCTTGTGGACTTCGCGCACGACGCTGGGCGAATTGGTGGAGAGGTCGAACCAGGTACTGCCCGGCGCCAAGGCGTCCAGCAGCGTGGCGCCAACCTGGCGCATCTCCTTGGGCCCGGGCACGGACGTGAACACAACCTGCGCGCCTGCAGCGGCCTCGGCCACCGTCGCGGCCCAGCGCGCACCCGCGTCGAGGTGGCGCGTGGCGCTCTCCTTGCGAAGGTCATGAACCGCGACGTCGTGCCCGGCCTTGATGAGATTGAGGGCCATGCCGGCACCCATGGTGCCCAAGCCTATGAATGCCAATTGCATGCTGTGTTCTTTCGGAAGATTTGGTGGATGCCATCTCACGGCGCGGTTCTGGGGTCTTGCGGCAACTCGATACGGCGTCGCTTGCTGCAAGGCGCTGTGAGCTTGTGTCTCGACGCAGTGGCCGCAGTCTAGGAATGGCGGCCGCTCAGCGTCCATGGCGTTTTTCGGCAAGCCGCGTCCGCGGAATCGAAACGATGTGCGCGCAGGGCGGCCGGGCATGTGTTCCGGTTTTCGGGACGCGGGCTCTCGCATTTCGCCATGGACCGCGGCGCGGAGCGCTTCCTACACTGCCCCGCAAAGGAGACCTCATGAGCACCCAGGAACAATCGAGCGCACCCCCTGTTCGCATCCGCATGCAGATCGACGGTCAATGGCGCGAAGCCGAGCAGACACACGATGTACGTGATCCCTACCGCGGCGATGTCATCGCGCTGGCCCCGATCTCGTCACTGCGGGACGGCGAGGACGCATTGGAAGCCGCGCGCAAGGCGAAGACTGCGATGGCAGCACTGCCGGGGCATGAACGTGCTCGCCTGCTGCACCGCGCTGCCGACCTGGTGGCGGCGCGCACCGAGCAGATCGGCCGCACCATGGCGCGCGAGACCGGCAAGGCGTTGCGCGATGCCATCGTCGAGACGCAACGCGCAGCCGAGCTGATCCACTTGTGCGCCGAAGAGGCCGTGCGCATCCAGGGCGAGCACATCCCGATGGACGCCAGCAGCATCGGTGCCGGCAAGATCGCAATGATGATGCGCTATCCGGTCGGTGTGGTGACGGCCATCACGCCCTTCAATGGCCCGATCAGCCTGACCGCGCACAAGCTCGGCCCGGCCCTTGCGGCCGGCAATGCGCTGGTGCTCAAGCCTTCACCCAAGGCACCGCTGTGCGTGCATCAACTGGTCGAGACGGTGTTGGAGGCAGGCTTTCCGGCCGGCGCCATCAACACCGTCTATGGCGATACCGTGGGTCCCAGGATCGTCAGCGATCCACGCGTGGACTTCGTAAGTTTCACGGGCTCGATCCGCGTCGGCAAGATGATCCGCGATGCCGTGGGCATGAAGCGTGTGGCGCTGGAATTGGGCGGCGTGGGGCCGACCTTCGTGCACCACGATGCCGACATCGCCGAAGCTGCGAAGGCATGCGCGCGCAATGGTGTGGCATTGGCAGGCCAGAGCTGCGTGTCGGTGCAGAACATCTACGTGCACAAGCGCGTGCACGACCGCTTTGTCGACGCGGTGCTGCAAGAGGTGGACGCCATCCGCTTTGGCGATCCGCTCGACATGGCAACCGAGGTCGGCACGCTGATCGACGAAGAGGCCGCGATCCGCGTGGAACGGATGGTCGCTGAGGCCGTGGAAGAGGGCGCCTGCGCGCTGCGCGCGGGCACGCGCCGCGGCGCCCAACTCGGCGCCACCGTGCTGAGCCAGGTGAACCCGAACATGCGCGTGGTGTCCGACGAGATCTTCGGCCCGGCCTTCAGCATCCAGCCGTACGAAGACATCGCGCCGCTGTTCGCCGCGATCAGCGAGAGCGCCTACGGCCTGCAATGCGGCATCTACACGAACTCGCTGGACTTGGCGCTGTCGGCGATCCGCACCATCCGCACCGGTGGCGTGATCGTGAACGGCACGTCGCGCTGGCGCTCGGACCAGATGCCCTATGGCGGCGTGAAGGACAGCGGCATCGGCCGCGAGGGGCCGAAGTTCTCGATCCGCGACATGACCGAAGAACGATTGTTCGTTCTGAACTGAAATGAAAACCCACCCCCGAAGCGCCTGCGGCGCCTCCCCCTCAAGGGGGCGCACCCAACGGCCCGGCAAAGCCGGTTCCGTGGGTGCCCACGAACAGGCATCGCTCGCCCGGGTTTCATGCGTCGCGGCTCACGCGATAGCGTGGTGGAAAACTGATATGAGCGGGAGGGTCACGACATGCAGATGACCGCCGCCGTCCTCTACGAGCAGGGCTTGCCAGCGCCCTACGCCGACAGCCAGCCGTTGAAGATCGAGCAAGTGGCGTTGGAGGGGCCGGGCGAGGGCGAGGTCCTGGTCGAAGTGCGCTCGGCCGGCTTGTGCCATTCCGACCTGTCCCAGGTGGCCGGCCTGCGCAAGCGCACGCTGCCGGTGGTGATGGGCCACGAGGGCGCTGGCATCGTGCGCGAGGTTGGTCGCGGGGTGACCGCCTTCAAGCCGGGGGACCATGTCGTCATGACCGTGGGTTCGGGCTGTGGCGCGTGCGACTACTGTGTGAACAGCCGCCCGGTGCTGTGCGACCTGGTGGGTGCTTCGCGCGCCAAGGGGTTGTTGATGACCGGCGCGCGGCGTCTGGCGCGCGGGGGCATGGGCCTGTTTCACCACAGCGGGGTGTCCTCGTTTGCCCAATACGCGGTGACGGTGCCGGGCACATTGGTCAAGGCCGATCCTGCGATTCCGTTCGATGTGGCGGCCTTGTTCGGCTGCGCTGTCGTGACCGGCGCCGGCTGCGTGTTCAACGCGGCCAAGGTGCGCCCGGGCCAGAGCGTGGCCGTGGTTGGCCTGGGCGGCGTGGGCTTCAATGCGGTGATGGCCGCACGGATCGCCGGCGCCTCGACCATCGTGGGCATCGACATCAACCCTTCCAAGTTCGCGCTCGCACGGGAACTGGGTTGCACGCACACCGTCTCGGCGCGCGACGACAACGCAGTGGAGGCCGTGCGCGACCTCACGCGCGGCGGCGTGGACTTTGCGCTGGAAATGTCGGGCAGCAAGCCCGGCATGGCAACGGCCTATGCGATCACGCGCAAGGGCGGCGAGATCATTTGCGTGGGCATGGGTGCATCGGGCGACATGTACCCGTATCCGCACACCGCGTTGGTCGGCGAAGAGAAAGTCATCCGCGGCTCGCTGATGGGCAGTTGTGTCCCGCAGCGCGACCTGCCGCTCTACATGCGCTACTACCTGGAGGGACGGCTCCCGGTCGAACGCCTGATGAGCGGCAGCTTCGGCTTCGACGATCTGAACCTGAACCTCGACCGGCTGGAGCATGGTGAAGTGCTGCGGCAGATCCTGCGACCGCACGGCTGAAAGGGCCGGAAGACATCCGCTGGAAGGCCCTGCATTCGACCGCCATGGCACCTCGATCAATTCCTCTTCTGCGAGCCGATATGCGCCGCCAGGTAGGCCGCGTCCTCATCCGCGCCGAAGAGGAAGGCCGACTTCCATTTGTGCAGCCAAGGCAGGCCCAGGAAATACAGACCCGCTTCGGCGGTCACGCCGCGCTCGTGCACAGGTGTCTTCTTCGATCCGGGTGACTGGCCGAAAACCGGAAGGTCGATCCAACCGAAGTCCGCCTGCGCGCCGTTGGCCCAGATCACCGTGTGGATGCCCTCGCGAACGAGATCGACGGTACGGATGGGCGCCTGAAGCTCCGGCGGATCTGGCATCGGGTCGGCGGGCGGGTCCGCCGGAGGCAGATCCAATTGCTGCATGCGAGCCGCGTCGTCGCATCGACGCGTGAATGCATTCAGGGACTCGTCGCCGTGCGCCATGCTGGAGGCCAGATCGTCGGCGATGGCGATCCTGCCATTCTCGGCAGCGTTGACGCGGCCGATCAGCACGATCCCTCCGGCCGCCAGTCGGCGCAGGTCGATGTCATGCCCGCCATTCACACCGGTCATCAAACGAGACAGGCGAGCGCCTGTCCACTCGCGAAGCGTTGAATCGGTGGAGCCCGTTGCGACCAGCCACCAGATGCAATCCTTCCCGCGGTAGCGGCGCCGGATCCGCTCGTGCGAGCTGACGGACAGGAACACACGCCGGCCGGCGCCGCACAGTTCCTCGGCAATCTGGACGCCGGAGTTCCCGCTGCCGACCACGAGCACAGCGCCGTCAGGCAGTTGCATGGGATTGCGGTACTGGGTCGAATGGAGTTCGAACACGCCTGCGCCAAGTGCAGGTGTCGCGCGCGGAACTTGGTAGGGGCCGGTGGCCACGACGACGTTGTGCGCCACGTAAAGGGTGCCGTCGGTCTGCACCTGCAACTCGCGCGACCCCGGCTTGCGTGTGAGCGAGAGCGCCGCGCACTGGGTGCGCACGGGAGCGCGAATGTTCGCCGCATAGCGTTCGATGTAGTCGGTCACCTCGCGCAGCGGCGAAAAGGCATCAGGGTCGGCTTGTGGGTCGGCCGTCATCCGGGGCCAACCCGGAAGGTTCATGTTCCAGTTCGGAGACTGGAAGTGCAACGAATCCCAGCGCTCGCTGCGCCAACGCTCTGCAAGTTCTCCGCGCTCGAGCACGACGTGCTCACCACCCAGTTGCCCGAGGTGGTAGCTCATGGCCAACCCCGCCTGACCGCCGCCGATCACGATGGTTTCGACGCGCTCAGTGGACATGCCGCGCCCCTGTGATCTGGTGCGGCCAGCAGAAGCTGCTCCCGCGCGACCGCAACTGCACCGGGAGCTTGCGCCAAGCCGCACCAGGCTTGCCGTCAGGGTGCGCGGCTGGGGCGACCGCCTCGCAAGGGCACAAATGCGCCTCTGCACCGAACGAAACGCTGTACATCGCGATTTCCTTCTGCGCACGCCAGAAGCATTCATCCGGCGCACTTCCAATGCCATTCATGGGCTTGGGATTCCAAGCCTCTTCCAATCCTTGCGCGAAATATGCGATGGCAGCTCGTTGCGGTCAACGGCTGTTTCGCTCGATGCGTCCCCTGTCAACGTCCGCTTCGGTGCGATTGGATGGCCGCGATGGCACTCACACCGCGAGGCACTGGCTCGCATGCGTAAGGGAGCAAGTCCCGCCGCTGGAGGAGGTGACCGACCCCGTGTTGGTCCGCTCTCCATGCGGGCCTTGTTCGGCGCGCCTGCCGATGAGGCCTGCGCCGAGTAGTTCCTCGCTCGGATGCGGGGACTGAGCCCGTACGGAACCGAGTGCAGACGGTCCACGGGTAATCCCTATGTCTTTGTGGTTTACACCATAAACTATTATTGTTTACACTGTACGCAACTCATCGAATCCAACCGCGATGAGCTCGATTGCCACCCGATCTCCGGTCGGGTTGGCAAATCCGAACCACTCAGAGACAGGCGGTACAAGTGCTCGAGATTCAACAACTTGGGATGTCCTTCGGCGGCGTGCATGCGCTTTCGGGCGTCTCGCTGGCCGTCGAGCCAGGACGCATCTACGGCCTGATCGGGCCCAACGGCGCGGGCAAGTCGACGGCCATCAACGCGATCACCGGGACGATCGTGCCCAGCGCCGGCCGCATCCTGTGGCACGGCAGGGACGTCTCGCGCTGGCCGCAGCACCGGCGTGCGCGCTCGGGGCTGGCGCGCACCTTCCAGAACCTGGCGCTGTTTCACAAACTGTCGGTTCGGGAGAACGTCACCTGCGGCGCCATCCACGCCCACGACGATGCGGGCCTGCGCGCTGCGGTCGATGCGGCCCTCGACGACTTCGGGCTCGCAGAGGTCGCCGACGAGCCGGTCAACGTCCTCTCCCTGGGGACCCGCAAGCGCGTCGAGATGGCACGCGCCACCGTCGCGAAGCCGAAGCTGCTCCTGCTGGACGAGCCCGCAGCGGGACTGACGGGCAGCGAGATCACCGAGTTCTCCACGCGCATGCGCGAGTTCAGGAACCGGGGTGGGGCCGTGCTGCTGGTGGAGCACGACATGAGCCTGGTGATGAGCTTGTGCGAGCACCTCTTCGTGCTCGACTTCGGCAAGCTGATTGCCGCGGGCACCCCCATCGAAGTTCGTGCGAACCCGGCCGTGCAGGCGGCCTACTTTGGAGCTGGCGATGACGCAGATCACTGAGGTGGAACCCACCACCCTGCTCAAGGTGGACCGCGTGACCGCGGGCTACGGCGGACCGGCCGTCGCGCGCGACGTGTCGCTCGCCATCCGGGAAGGCCGGATCACCGCATTGCTCGGCGCCAACGGTGCCGGCAAGACCACGCTGATGCGTGCCATCTGCGGCATGGTCAAGTTCACCGGTTCGGTCATGTTCGGCCAGGAGGTCCTGTCGGGCCGGCGCACCGAGCAGATCGCGCGTCTCGGGGTTGCGCATGTGCCCGAAGGCCGTGGCACCTTCATCGACCTGAGCGTCGAGGAGAACCTGCGCGTCGGCTGCTTCGCCAGGCCGACCCGGGAGGGGGCCGCCGAGACCCTGGAGCGCATCTACGGCTGGCTGCCCCGGCTTGCCGAGCGGCGCACGCAGCGCGCCGGCAGCCTCTCGGGCGGCGAGCAGCAGATGCTGGCCATCGGCCGTGCCTTGATGGCCAAGCCCAAGGTGCTGCTGCTGGACGAACCGTCTTTCGGACTGGCGCCGCGCGTCGCGGCCGAGGTCATGCGGCTGCTGCGCCGGCTGCAGTCGGAAACCAGCATGGGCATCCTGCTGGTCGAACAGAACATCGAGATCGCGCTGGCGCTGGCGGACGACGCCTATGTGCTGCGAACGGGCGCGGTGGTGGCCAGCGGCCCCGCTTCGCAACTGCGCGGCAGCGACGCGTTGCGCGACGCCTACCTGGGAGCCCACTGATGGAAGCGCTCGTCAATCAAATCGTCGCGGGCCTGACCACGGGCTGTGCCTATGCGCTGATCGGCCTGGCGCTGGTCATCGTCTACCGCAGCACCAGCCACGTCAATTTTGCGCAGGGCGAGATGGCCACCTTGACGACCTATGTCGCCTGGTCACTGCTGCAAGCGGGGGTGCCGTACTGGGTGGCCTTCGCGCTCACCATCGGCGCAGCGTTCCTGCTGGCCGCCAGCCTCGAGCGCTGGGTGATCGGACGCCTCGGCGCCGCGTCCCCGATGGCGACCGTGGCGGCCTTCATCGGCCTGTTCATGGTCATTCACAGCCTCACCGGCTACGTCTGGGGGCATGACGTGCGCGAGCTGCCTAGCCCCTTCCCGGACGGCGCGCTGGCGGGCGGGCTGGTGTCCGGCCACCAGGTGGGCGTGGCCGCCGTCACGGCCGTGCTGCTCGGGTTGTTGTGGGCCTTCTTCCGCTTCACCGCGATGGGGCTGGCCATCCGCGCCGCGGCGCAGAACCCGGGCTCCGCCCGCCTGAGCGGCATCTCGACGCCGGCCATGGCCGCATTCGGCTGGGGCCTGGCGGCAGCCATCGGCGCGGTGGCCGGGATGATGGTCGCGCCGCAGCTCTACCTCGACCCGCACATGATGAGCGGCGTGCTCATCTACGGCTTCGCCGCCGCCCTGATGGGCGGCATCCAGAGCGTGCCCGGTGCGGTCATCGGCGGCCTGGTCCTCGGCGTGGTCGAGAACCTGCTGGGCGCCTACGTCGTCGGCACCCAACTCAAGCTCACCGTGGCCATGGTGCTGATCGTCGGCATGCTGGTCTGGCGCCCCGAAGGGCTGATCGGTCGTCCCAGTGCAAAGCGAGTCTGATGCCATGAACACTTCCAATCGATCCCTTCTTGCCGTCGCCGTGCTTGCTGCATTGCTGCCGCTGTTCGTGCCGGCCTTCCTCACCTTCCAGCTGACCCAGACGATCGGCCTGGGCATCGCGCTGGTCGGGCTCAACCTGCTGACGGGCATGGCCGGCCAGCCTTCGCTCGGCCATGGCGCCTTCTTCGCGATCGGCGCCTACGGCACCGCGATGTTGGCGGAGGCAGGACTGCCCTGGTGGAGCGCGCTGCCGCTGGCTTGCGTGGCGGGGGCCATGCTGGCCTTCGTGATCGGCAAGCCCATCCTGCGGCTGGAACACACCTACCTGGCGCTCGCGACCTTCGCCATTGCGCTGGCCGTGCCGCAACTGGTGCGCAATGCGGCGGTCGAGCGCTGGACCGGCGGGGCGCAAGGCCTGCAGCTCGATCGCCCGGCGCCGCCGGCCTGGCTCGAGCCCTGGGTCAACCAGGACACGTGGATGTACTGGGTGGCGTTGGCGTTGGCCATCGCAGTGGTGCTGGCCGTCCGGCGCCTGGCACGCGGCCGGCTCGGGCTGGAGCTGCGCGCGCTCAGCGACCACACGGTGGCTGCGGCAGGCTGCGGCATCGACGTGCCGCGCAGCAAGGCGCTGGCCTTCGTGCTGAGCGCGGTGTGTGCCTGCATTGGCGGTGGGCTGTATGCGCTCAACGTCCAGCTCGTCACGCCAGATAGCTTCACCCTGTTCCTGTCGCTGACCATGGTGGCGGGGTTGGTGGTGGGCGGGCTGGGCACGGCGCTGGGGCCCTGGATCGGCGCCGTCTTCGTGCAGTTCATTCCATCGGTGGCCGACCGGGTTTCCACCGCGGCGCCCTGGGCGGTCTTCGGCATGGCGATCCTGCTTGTCGTGTTCCTCCAGCCGCGCGGCATTGCCGGGATGCTGCGTCTTCCACTTCGCAACAAGAGGAGCCTCTGATGCCACGCGCAAAGACACCTGAAGAGCGCCAGGAGACCCGCGAACTCATCTGCCAAGTCGGCGAACGCCTGTTCGTCGAGCGCGGCGTGAACGGTGTGAGCATGCGCGACCTGGGCGCCGAACTCGGCCTCAGCCCGATGGCGCCGTACCGCTACTTCAAGGACAAGGCCGAGATCCTGGCGGCCGTGCGGGCCGCCGCCTTCTCGCGCTTCTCCGACACGATCGAGGCGGCGTTCGACAGCGGCAAGACACCGACGGCCCGCGCCCGCGCCATCGGCACGGCCTACCTCGGCTTTGCCATTGCCGAACCCAATGCCTACCGACTGATCTTCGACATGACGCAGCCCGACGAAGACCAGTACCCGGAGCTCGCCTTCCAGAGCGCCCGCGCCAGGGAGATCCTGTCGCGCCAGTCGACGGACCTGATCGCCGCCGGCCTCGCGCCGGACGACATCGAGGAGGTGACCCATTCGCTGTGGTCGGCCGCACACGGCGTGTGCGTGCTCTACATGGCGGGCAAGTTTTCCAGCGCGGACAGCGCGCGTGAGGCCTATCGCAACACGATGCGCTGGCTGTTCGTGGGGCTTCATGCGGACGCGCAGAAGCCCTCTCGTTCCACTTCGAAACCGGTCAAGGAGACCCCATGAAATTGAATCGTCGTACGGTCGTGCTCGGCGCGATCGCTTCAATGGCAGCACCGCTGCCCGCGTTGGCGCAAAAGCGCTACGGCCCGGGCGTGAGCGATACCGAGATCAGGATCGGATCGACGATGCCGTTCAGCGGCCCGGTGTCGATCCTGGGCACGCTGGGCAAGACCTCGCAGGCCTACTTCAACAAGGTCAACGAAGAGGGCGGCATCAACGGCCGCCGCATCAAGCTCATCCAGTACGACGACGGCTACAACCCCGGCAAGGCGCTGGAGCTGACGCGCCGGCTCGTCGAGCAGGACGAGGTGTCGTTCATCTTCGAGACGGTGGGCACGGCGACCAACAACGCAATCCATCGCTACCTCCACGGCAAGAAGATTCCGCAACTGCTCATCTTCAGCGGCGCGAACAAGTGGAACGACGTGGCCAGCGCACCCTTCGCGATCTCGGGCATGCCCACCTACAACGCCGAGGGGCGTGTCTACGCGCGCTGGATCCTCGAGAACATGCCCACGGCCAAGGTTGCCGTGCTGATGCAGAACGACGACTTCGGCCGCGACTACCTGGCGGGCATCAAGGCCGGCCTGGGCGACAAGGCCAAGGACATGATCGTTGCGCAGAGCACCTACGAGACGACCGATGCGTCGGTCGACTCGCAGGTGGTGAGCCTCAAGGGCAGCGGTGCGAACGTGTTCATCTCGTTGTCCAACGGCAAGTTCACCGTGCAGTCGATGAAGAAGGCCAACGACATCGGCTGGAAGCCGCAGGTCATCCTGCCCCTGGGCAGTTCATCGCTCTCCGCGATCATGCGGCCGGCCGGCGCCGACGCGGGCAAGGGCGCCATCACCGGCGTCTACAACAAGCCTGTCTCCGACCCGCAGTTCGACAAGGACCCCGGCGTGGTCGGGCTGCGCGAGTTCCTCAAGAAATGGCTGCCGGAGGCCGACGCGAGCGACTCGCTCGTCGGCGGTGGCTACACGGCGGCGCAGGTGCTGGAGAACATCCTGCGGCGCTGCGGCGACGACCTGACGCGCGAAAACATCATGAAGCAGGCCAGCAGTCTCTCCGGCCTGTCGACCCCGTTGCTCATGCCCGGCATCACGCTGAGCACCAGCGAGAAGGACCACGAGTTGTATGGCCACCTGTGGCTGCAACGTTTCGATGGCAATGCATGGATCCCCTTTGGAAAGGCTCTTTCGGTATGACCACTTCAACACTCAACGTCTTTGTCGCCGGCGGCACCAGCGGCATCAACCTGGCGATTGCCGAGTCCTTTGCGAAGGCCGGGGCGAATGTCGGCGTGCTGTCGCGCGACAGCGAGAAGGTCCATGCGGCCATCGAGCGCCTCGGGTCGCTCAATGGGCAACGTGCCGCCGGCTGGTCGGCCGATGTGCGCGAGTTCGACGCGGTCAAGGACGCGTTGAGCGGATTCCATGCGCGCTTCGGCGCCATCGACGTATTGATCTCGGGTGCCGCGGGCAACTTCCGTGCGCCTGCGCTCGGCATGTCGCCCAAGGGCTTTCGGACCGTGATCGACATCGACCTCATCGGCACTTTCCATGTGCTGTATGCGGCGCACGAGTTCCTGCGCAAGCCCGGTGCCTCGATCATCAACATCTCCGCCTCGCAGGCGTACGTGCCGATGATGATGCAGAGCCATGTCTGCGCGGCCAAGGCCGGCATCGACATGCTGACCCGCACGCTGGCCATGGAGTGGGCGGGCGACGGCATCCGCATCAACTCGATCGCGCCGGGGCCGGTGTCCGACACCGAGGGCATGGTCCGGCTGGCACCGACGCCACAGGCGGCCAAGGAGCTCACCGAGATCGTTCCGATGGGCCGCTGGGCCCGCAAGGACGAGATTGCGGCCGTCGCGCAGTTCCTGGCGTCGCCAGGGTCCGCGATGGTGACCGGGCAGGTGATCCCCGTGGATGGCGGTCTCAACCTTGGGCGCTATTCGCCGAAGCTCGTGGCCGAAGCCGACGCCATGGTCGAGGCCAGCAAGGAAAGGGCCACAGCATGAGCTACCCGACACTGGCATTCGACGACGCGGAAATCCCGGCCAGCGTCGTCCGCGGACGCGCGCTGAGAGCAGCCTCGGGCCTCGCAGCGCTGGGGGTGGGGGAGGGCGACGTCGTGGCCGTCATGATGCGCAACGAGCCCGAGGCCATGGAGGCCATCCTGGCCGCCGGCCACCTGGGCGCCTACTGGTGCGGCCTGAATTGGCACTTCAAGGACGAAGAGGCGGGCTGGGTGTTGCGCGATTCCGGGGCCAAGGCGCTGGTCATTCACGCGGACCTGATTCCGCAAGTCGCGGCCGGTCTCCCGCAAGGGCTCGCAGTCATTGCCGTGCAGCCCCGCGCCATGACGCGCGAGATGTACGGCCTTGCCGACGAAACGGACCTGCCTCGCGGCGCACTCGAATGGGAGGGCTGGCTGCGCGCGCAAACGGAAAGCACCACGCAGCCCAAGCGGGCCAAGGGATTGATGCCCTACACATCGGGCGTCAGCGGCCGCCCCAAGGGCGTCGTGCGCATTGCGTTGCCGGAAGCGCAGGCCGTGAAGCAGGCTGCCGCCACCGCCGAACTCAGCACCCAGGTGCTCGGCGTCACCCCGCAATCGCGCTGCCTGCTCGCGGCGCCGCTGTACCACAGCGCACCGGGCAACTACGCGGCGGCGTGCGCACGGGTCGGGGCGTGGCTGCGGCTGGAACCGCGCTTCGATGCCGAGCAGATCCTGCGGCGGGTGAGCGAGGAACGCATCACGCACCTCTACCTGGTGCCGACGATGTACCAGCGCCTGCTGAACCTGCCGCTGGAGAAGCGCAAGCAGTACGACCTGAGCTCGGTGCAGTTCGTGGCCTCGACGGGTTCGCCCTGCCCGGCGAGCGTCAAGCGCGCCATGATCGACTGGTGGGGCCCGGTGATCCACGAGGCCTATGCGTCGAGCGAGACCGGCTACCTGACCTTCATCACGGCCGAGGAATGGCTGCGCAAGCCCGGCTCGGTCGGCCGGCCGGTGGGTGCCGCCGTGGTCAGGATCTTCGATGAGGGCGGGCAGGCGCTGGGCAAGGGCGAGATCGGCGTCATCCATGGCCGGCAACCGGCATCGCCAGACTTCAGCTACATCAACAACGCCGAGGCGCGCTCGAAGATCGAGCGGGACGGCCTGGTCACGGTCGGCGACATGGGCTATCTGGACGATGACGGCTACCTCTTCATCTCCGGCCGGCAGTCGGACATGGTCATCTCCGGTGGCGTGAACATTTATCCGGCCGAGATCGAGGCCGTGCTGTCGCGCATGCCTGGCGTGGTCGATTGCGCCGTGTTCGGTGTGCCCGACAACGAGTGGGGCGAGGCCCTGGTGGCCGCCGTGCAGCCGGTGGCCGGCCAGGACATCGACGAGAGCGCCGTGCGCGAGTTCGTGCGCGAACGCATGGCCGGCTACAAGGTGCCGAAGTTCGTCACGGTCGAAGCCAGCCTGCCGCGCGAGGACACGGGCAAGGTCTACAAGCGGCGCGTTCGCGATGCCTTCCTGGCGCGCAGCGCCGCGGTGGCCACGAGCTGATCCATGCGCGAGCGAATCGAGGAGCGATCGATGCCAGGCATCAGCCAACCAGAAATCGCCACGAAGCCGGCGGGCGTCGCGGACGGGCGCGCAACATTGCCGCTGTCGGGCGTGCGGATCATCGACCTGAGCACGGTGGTGCTCGGGCCCCTGGCGACGCTGACGCTGGCCGGGCTGGGCGCCGAGGTCATCAAGATCGAGGCGCCGGAAGGCGACAACGTGCGCTCGGCCGGCGTGGCGCGCACCGAAGGCATGGGCCATGTCTTCCTGCACGGGAACCGCGGCAAGCAAAGCGTGGCGCTCGACCTGAAGCAGGCCAGCGCACGCGATGCGCTGCTCGAGCTGTTGCGCACTGCGGATGTGTTCGTCACGAACGTGCGCGTGGCAGCGTTGAAGCGGTTGGGCCTGGATGCGGATTCGCTGCGCGAACGGATGCCCAAGTTGATTCACGTGGTGGCGACCGGCTACGGCTCTGGCGGGCCTTACGCGGGCAAGCCGGCCTATGACGACCTGATCCAGGGGGCGGCCGGCGTTGCGTGGTTGATGCAGCAGCATGTCGGAGGTGAGCCGCGCTATATGCCTGTCTCGTTGGCCGACAGGGTGACGGGCCTGCACCTCGCCTATGCGGTGACCGCTGCCTTGTACCAGCGCGAACGCACCGGGCGCGGCACGCAGGTGGAGGTGCCGATGTTCGAGTGCGTTGCGCATTTCGTGCTGGCCGACCACCTGGCCGGCGAGACCTTCATGCCGGCGCTGGGCAAGGCTGGCTACGACCGGCTGTTGTCGGAAAACAGACGGCCCTACAAGACGGCGGACGGCCACCTCTGCGTGCTGATCTACAACGACGCGCACTGGCAGCGATTCCTTGGCGCGATCGGGCAGGGCACGCGCTTCACGCAAGACCCTCGTTTCTCGTCGCAGGCGGCCCGCTCGCGGAGCATCCACGAGATCTACGGCTTTGTCGGCGAAGTGATGGGCACGCGCTCGACGCGCGAATGGGTGGAACTGCTGGACAAGCTCGACATCCCCAACCAGGTTCCGGCGACCCTCGACGACCTGCTCGATGACCCTCACCTGCACGCCACCGGGCTGCTGGGCGAGGAAGACCATCCGAGCGAAGGGCGACAGCGCACGCTGGGCACGCCCACTGTCTGGCCGCACGCACAGGCCGCCCGACTGCAGCCCGCGCCGCGGCTGGGAGCGCAGGGCGTCGACGTGCTACGCGCCGCTGGCTTTGACGATTCACGTATCCAGGGGCTGCGGGAGTCCGGCGCCCTTTCTTTTTTCAACTGACTTGGAACCATCATGAAGACACGAATCACTGAACTGTTTGGCATCGAACACCCCATCGTCCAGGGCGGCATGCACTGCGTGGGCCTTGCGCCCCTGGCTGCAGCCGTCTCCAACGCCGGCGGCCTGGGCATGATCACCGCGCTGACGCTGCCCACGGCAGAAAAGCTGGCGCAGGAGATCCGGCGCTGCCGCGAGATGACGGACAAGCCCTTTGGCGTCAACCTCACCTTCCTGCCGAGCGTGAAGCAGCCGGACTACCCAGGCTATGTCCGCGCCATCATCGAGGGCGGCGTGAAGGCCGTCGAGACGGCGGGCAACAACCCCGAGCGGGTGCTACCCGCGCTGCAAGCCGCAGGCGTCAAGGTGATCCACAAATGCACGTCGATCCGGCATGCCCTCAAGGCCGAGAAGATCGGCTGCGATGCGGTGAGCGTCGACGGCTTCGAATGCGGCGGTCATCCCGGCGAGGACGACATCCCCAACTTCATCCTGTTGCCCCTGGCGGCGCAGGCGCTGAGGATTCCGTTCATCGCTTCGGGCGGCATGGCCGACGGTCGCTCTTTGGTGGCGGCGCTCGCCCTGGGCGCCGATGGTGTGAACATGGGCACCCGTTTCCTCGCCACCGAAGAGGCACCGGTTCACCAGAACGTCAAGAACGCCATCGTGCTGGCGTCCGAGCTGGATACACGGCTGGTCCTTCGTCCCCTGCGCAATACGGAGCGGGTCCTCACCAATGCGGCCGTGGAACGCCTGCTGCAGAAGGAACGTACGCTGGGCGGGACGATCCAGTTCAGCGACATCGCCCCTGAAGTCGCGGGCGTGTATCCCAAGGTGATGTACGAAGGCCAGATGGATGCCGGCGCATGGAGCTGCGGCATGGTGGCTGGCCTGATCGACGACATTCCTGCGGCCGGGGACCTTGTCCGGCGCATCATGAAGGAGGCGAATTCGATCATCCGGGGACGGCTCGGCGAGCTGGTGGCCGAAGAGGAATTCGCTTGAGCGGCATGCGGCGCTTCTGACGACGTCCACCTGCCGCGCAAAGTTAAAGCTACGCGCTTGAGCGTCGACAGGTCGACCTCGAGCCGCGCAATCTTCAATCCACGCGCTTGAGCGTCGACAAGTCGACTTCTCCGTCCTGGCTCGTGAAGGTGGCGCCGCCGGGGGCGGACCCGCTGGCCTGCGACACGCCGGTGATGCGATGGTCGCCCGTGTCGTATTGCGTCACGCGGCCATCGCTCTCTACGGCCAAGCGTCTTTGCTCGGGGAAGTATGCATAGCGCATGCCGCCCTGCTGGCCGCTGCTCGACGGGTCGCTCAGCCCTGCGGGCCACCAACTGCTGTCTGGCGGGGCCATCGGCTTCATAGGCTCCATCGGCCTCATTGGCTCCATTGGCTTCATTGGCTTCATGGGTTCCATTGGTTTCGTCCCTTCAATAGGCAATAGGGCTTGTTGGATGCAGCTCGTTCAACTGCTTGCTCGCGCGGCGTTCCTCAGATCCCGGATCTGGTCGTGGTTCCTCTGCGCGCCGTCGGCTTGTTGCTGCACCACCGAACGCACATCGGCGGGCAGGCTCTGCTTGAGCGCCTTGCGGTAGCGTGCGATCGCGGTGTCCTCCCCGCGTTCGCATGATTCAAGGATCGACAGTTCGCTGTCGGCACCCACGCCGCCCATGAGTTGGACCCACCCGCGGTGTAGGGCGCCGGCCGCCGTGCCGCCCTCGGCAGGCTCACCGCCGTACTGACGGATCAGCGCGATCAGCTGCTCGCCGGCCAGGCGGCATCCTTCGGCGCGGCTCGCGAACAACTGCTTCGCGCTGGCTGTCTCGACCTGCTCCGCGCAGGTGTGGAAACCGTACTCGCCATCGCGTGCGTTTTCCAGCAGGTCGTTGAGCACATCCACGACCCCCTCGTCGGTGAGGTCCTCATGGTTGACGATGTCGCTGCCATTCGCCTGCTTGCCGTGGTAAGTGTCATCGACCCGCTCCCATGCCGCGCGAGTCGCCGGCCGTGCCTGTTCCCAGTCGAGGTTCGAGCTGCCCCGGCGGGTTTCCCATTCGCTCGCCAGCGCGGGCTCGGCCACGTCGTAGTCGACGCCACGCTCGGCACGACCCGACCAGCCCAAGGCATAGGCAGGCCGGTAGTCGTCGTAGGACCGGCCCGCGTCGTAATAGCTTTCCTTCTGATAGTTCTCGCGCCAGTACGCATCTTCCTGCGTCGGGTTGCCCGCCTCGGCCACGGCCTTGCCACCCAGGCCGCCCATGATGGCTCCCGCCACCAGCCCGACAAGCGTTCCGCCAGGACCTGCCAGCGAGCCGGCCGCAGCGCCCGCGAGTGCGCCGCCCGTCGCCCCCAGGCCGGTGCCTACCGGATGCGCCCCCGGGGTGCCCGTGATGGGATCGCGATTCGGTGTGCCGACGCCCAATGCGCCGTCGTCTGTTGCCATGCTGACTCCTTGAAATGCCTCGTGCGAGGCGGCCGATTGCCGGGGATGAAGAAGACCCTGCAATATGGGCACCGGGAGTCGAGACGCTCGTCATCCGCGCCTCATGGCCGCTGTAGGTATTCGGCTTGCCGCCCTCAAGGAGTTGCCGTCGCGCGGTCGGTTCGCCGTCGGACAGGCGAGACGCACAACGCGCTATTTCTTGATCTCGAGCTTGAAGACCCGTTCGGTTCCGACGGTATCGGAACGCACCGCGTAGTAGCCATCGGTGGTCTGCAGGATGTACCGGCACCATTCTTCCGTGGGTACGCCTTTCCATTCGATCAGCACGCAGTACCGCCCATCATCGGAGATGTGCCATTTGCCAGGCGAGGTCGACGGTCGACCCACCGAACCCACGGCACCCGCACCGCGGTTGTCCGATGAAATGACGAAGCTGCCGCCCGGATCGTTGCTCCAGTAGTGCACGTTTCCTCGACCGCTGATCCTGCTCATCTTGGCGCCGGTGAGCAGCTCCGTCACCTCCTCCTTCGACAGCTTCCTGGGGCTCTTCGACTCCAGGTCGCGAAGCACCATGTCGGACTGGGCGGCCCCTTCGGTAGCGAGCAATGGCAGGAGCAGGGCGGGGATCCATTTCGTGATCGAGACTCGCATGAACTTGTTCCTTGATAGGGTCAGGGAGACGGGGTTGGCAATGATCCGCAGCGTCGAGTCTGGCGTGATCGGTCGCCGGCCGCCACCGGCCATTCGGCCACTGGACCCAACCGAATCGCCAGGCCATACGTCAAGGAGAAGCGCTGGAGTCCTACGCGTCGATTGCGCGTTCGGCAAGGTGAACGGCGTGCGCCGCCGCTACGCTGACCGCTTCCTTGACTCCCAGAGAACGAACACATGATTTGCAAAGCCATGGTGATCGCAGCAGCGGTCACGCTCGCAGCCTGTTCCAGCCCCGCGCCCAAGGTCGCAGCCACCGCCAACCAGCCTGATCCGACCATCCTGCTGGTGCCTGTGGTGGTGACCGACCCAGCGCTGAGTTCCGGGTGCTGGGCGCAGTTCTATTCGGACCGCAACTTCCAGGGCGACATGGCGACCCTGGTTGGCCCGGCGGAACTGGCGACGCTCGACAAAGGTACTGCGCAGCAACTCAAGCGCCAGATCGACAGCGTGACGGTCGGTCCGAAGGCCACGCTGCAGGTGTACGAGCACAGCATGTTTCGCGATCGCGTCGTCAACTTTCCGGCCAACAGCCGCGAGGGTGGGTTGATCCGCAAGCTCGGATTCGGCGGACGCATCGAAGCCATGCGTCTGGTGTGTTCATGACAGCGTCCTGGGAGCAAGGGCTCCCATTTTTGGCATTGCCTCTTTGTGAGGACGACTGGTCAACGTTGGGGGCCTGACCTCGTCGCAGGCACCGATCTCGAGTTGGCCCAAGGCCGTCATCTGCGTTCCAGCCCCGAGAGAGATCACGCAGCGTGATGGCAACCATCACGAGTAAGAACTTGTCATGGATAGGTACAAACCCTAATATGGGTCGGTCTGAACCTGACTTTCCCATTGGAGGAATCCATGACCCGCTTTATCCATGTCGAGCAGCCCTTGACCCATGCCGGAGTCGAACGTGTCGGAACAGCGATCCATCAGCTCTATGGCACGTTGGCGTCGGCCCTGACGCGAAGCCGCGCGAAGCGAAAGCGAAACGCAGCATCCCCGACCGGATCCGCTGAGGGAAAGATGTTGAGAGATCCAGCAGCGTGTGAATGGGATGACTGGAGGCCGATTCGGGACGTTGACGATGGCGACCGCCCAAGCAGTGCGTCGCCAGCGCAACTTCGCGTACGAACGGCCATGGCGCCTGCCGTCGGCCTCAACTAGCGTCGGGGCAAGCCAGAGCTTCGCTGGAAGCTGGCCGGCAGCGAAGACCGCTGCGCCCAACCTGCTTCGGCGTGCCGCCTTGCGTCGGCTTGGGCTTTCCAGGTCGACGCATGTCGCGTGTCTCTGCCCTGCGCTCGCCGGACATTGCAGCCTTGTCGGTTCCAATCGCTCCGCCTTCCGCGACCTTGTGCATGTCGCTGCCACGCGGGCTTACGCCTTGCGTCAGCCGGGAGTCCTTGCGCGCCTCTTTGCGATGGGCGAGGGCTCGCGCAGGGCGTGCCCCTGAATGCGCTGGGCCGTCTTTTGAATCGTCGGGCGACTGCCTCGTCCCCCGCTGCGCGGGTGCGCAAGAAAGATCCTCGGAGTGCGAACCCCGAGGACCAAATCCACCAAGGAAGGGTGGAGGAGACATTCGACGCACCAAGCCAGGGCAGCGGTCGCTGCGCGATGGCCACGAACACTTGTCGTGAGCAACTTGCGTGCCGTTCGCGCACGCCTTGGACAAGCGCTCGGGCGGTGCGTCGTGCCTGCGCCACCTTCACTCGACCACGGTCACCTTGTCAGGCGCCCATCCGCCATGAAAGCCGAAGGGAACGCGAACAGGCAGGCGGATCGTGGCAACCGGCTCGCCGGCAAAGTCCTGTGCATCCAGGATCACGACGTCGCTGAGGTCGCGCCGAGGGTCGTAGACATAGGACAGGATCCAGCCTTCATCCTCTGCGGTGGCGCCCGGCTTGCGCACGAACACGGGCTCCGACGTCATCTGGCCCGGACCGTAGTCATGGACCTCGGTGGTGGAACGCTGCAGGTCGTGCTTCATCGAGGGTCCGAAGGCCACGTCGTCGCCCCAGTAAGCGGTGTAGGCGAAGCGATAGGCCTGCCCGCCGTAGCGGCCGTTGATCCGCGCGAATTCGACGCCGCGATCGTCGATCACCGTCTCGCTCAAGCGCCCGGTCGGGCGGTGGAGCGTCCAGCGCACCAGGACGGGCGCACCTTCGTTGGGCCCGTTCTGGTCGGTGTGGAACATCCGGTGATGGCGCATCAGGTCGACGATGGTGAGATCACCGTCGTCATAGGCGTTGGCAAAGTGGAAGGCAAAGCAGCGCGGCGCTTCGAACCACTGGATCGCCGCCGCGTCACCCTTTCGCGGCAGCAGCCCGATGCGCGAGGCTCGTTTCTCGTCCCAGAGCCACGGGAAGTCCGTGTGGGAGAGTTCCGGCTGGAAGGTCACCGGGAAGTCGGGCACCACGATGAAGGACTGGGTGAACGCCATGTCGTGGATGAGCGGGATGTGCGGCAGGTCGATGCGCGCTTTGGTCGTGGCGCGCCCGTCGGCGTCGACCGTGATGTAGCGCACCGGCTGGAACGGCTCATAGGCCAGCGCATGGTGCTCGCCGATGAGCGGATCGAACTTCGGATGCCCGGTGAAGCCCGCTTCGAGCGTGCCGTTGAAATCGGTGCGTCGCACACTCGCCAGTTCGTCGTCGAGTTCGACCGGAAGGCTGCCTGCCTCCACGACGGCGCAGAGCTTGCCGCCGACGTTCATCAGGCTGGTGTTGACGTTGCCGTCGCGCGCGCCTTCTCCGGGCCCAGGGATCGGCTTGCGGCTCAAGACCCTTGCGGCATCCCGATCGAGCACGAAGCGGCTGCGAAACCATTCCGCCTTGCCGCCGCGCAGTCGCAGTCCATGTGCCATCCCCGAGCCCGCGAACCAGTGATGGCGCACGAGTTGCACGCGGTCCAGTTCGTCGATCGGATTGGGCCCGATGCGCAGGAAGCGGCCGTTCAGTTCTTCCGGGATGCGGCCGATCACCTCCAGGTCGAAGGCCGTGACCTCGCTCTTGAGGGGTGCGAAGTTACCCGCGACGTAGGGCGCGCCGGTACTGTTCGCGGAAGCGATCCGCTCGGCCGTTGCATGCATGTTCATGTTCAGCTCCTTGCAGTTTGGGTGGAGGTCACGAAAGCCAGCAGGTCGGCATTGAGCTTGGCCCTGTCGGTGTCGCCCAGCGCATGCGAGCCGCCGGGGTAGATCTTCAGCACCGAGCCCCTGACCAGCTTGGCCGACAGCAGCGCCGATGCGGCGATGGGCACGATCTGATCATCGTCGCCGTGGATGATCAAGGTTGGAACGTCGATCTTCTTCAGGTCCTCGGTGAAGTCGGTCTCCGAAAAGGCCTTGATGCAGTCGTAGGCGTTCTTGTGGCCGGTCATCATTCCCTGCGCCCACCAGGCCTGGATCATCCCCTGCGACACCTTGGCGCCCGGGCGGTTGAAGCCGAAGAAGGGGCCGCTGGCGATCTCCAGGAAGAACTGCGAGCGGTCGGCCAGGTAGGACTTTCGAAAGCCGTCGAACACATCCATCGGCAGCCCGCCGGGATAGGCCGCGGTCTTCACCATGATGGGCGGCACCGCGCCCATCAGCACCACGCGTGCGACGCGGCGGCTGCCGTGCCGGCCGATGTAGCGTGCCACCTCGCCGCCGCCGGTGGAGTGGCCGATCATCGTCACGTTCTTCACATCCAGCGATGTGAACAGCTCTTCCAGGTCGTCGGCGTAGGTGTCCATGTTGTTGCCGTTCCAGGGCTGGCTCGAACGGCCGTGGCCGCGGCGATCGTGCGCGATGCAGCGAAAGCCGTTCGATGCCAGGTGGAACATCTGCGATTCCCATGCGTCCGAGTTCAAGGGCCATCCGTGGCTGAAGCTGACAACGGGGCCGGAGCCCCAGTCCTTGTAGTAGATCTGCGTGCCGTCCTTGGTGGTGAAGGTGCTCATGGTTCGCCTTTCGCGGGGAAGGGTGGAAGTTCGGTTGGCGGCCTGTCGGCTTGCAGCGGGCGTGTCGTTGGCGGAAGTCGCCAATGGAATGCCGAACGCCGCTGCGGCGGCTGCGCTGCCCACAAGCAGTCGGCGCCGTGTGGTCGGCAGGCTTGTCGCGGATGGGGGTGCCTTCATGGTGTATCTCCGTCGTGGATCGACGCCGGCTGCATGCGCCTGCGGTGTCGACGGGCATAGCGTGACGCACATCCGGTGGTGGCGCATCGCCAGGAGGTCCAACCCGGACCTCATACCTTTTGGCCAGATCCAGTCCTCAGAGGCGCTGAGCCAGTTGCAGGGCCGCATCGAGGTTCAGCGATCGCCCCTCGCTCCACGCATCGTCGAAGGCCTCGTCGTCGTTCAAGGCATCTCGTGCGTCATTCACCAGGCGTTGGTGCCGCGCACGCTGTGGCGCGGACATCGGCGCGCCGATGGCCTCGCGCAGACGCTCGGTGCAACCCCACAGGCGTGCCGCACAGGTCACGTTCGCAAACGCCAGCCACAAGCCCGCGCAGGCATCCAGCAAGGTCGCGCAGAAGAGTGCGTCACCGGCTGGAACAATGCCCAGCGCCTCCCCCAGGTGGGACTTCGCGGCCGCGATGTCACCCCTGTCATGCGCGACTGTCGCAAGCCCGACCAGGGTCCTGGCGATGCCGGGCCTGTCCCCCAGGTCGCGGTGCCCTTGCAGGGCTTCCAGCAGCAAGGCATGCGCCGCCGCAAGGTCACCCAGCGCATGCCTGACTTCGCCAAGCACCGAGAGCGCCAGTGCCGCGCGCCAGGCGCCGATGTCGCGGCTGACACGGACGCATTCCTCCAGCAGCGATTGCGCCGCGGCGTACTCGCCTGCATCGCAGGCAACAGCGCCGAGGCACTGCAGGCCCATGGAGATGCTGCGTCGGTCGTCGATCGCGCGTGCAATGGACAGGGCGTCCTCGTAGAGACCGCGGGCCGCTGCCGGCTCGCCGCGCGAGTTGGCGATGCTGCCCAGGCTGATCAGCGAACGGACGATTCCCCGACGGTTGCCCTCCCGGCTCCAGATCGCGAGGGCCTGCCGATGTCGGATCTCTGCCGGCTGGTAGTCGCCCTGGAGGTAAGCAAGCGCTCCGGCAGCGTGGAACGCGCTGGCGTGCGCGTCCCGGTGCGCGACGTCGGGTGCGATAGCCAACAGGCGGGCGATCCATGCGCGGCCCTCGGCATAGTGGCCGCGCATCCGCCAGAACCAGTGGAGCGCGCCTGCAAGGGCGAGGCCCTGCTCGGCGCGCGACGGCGCGGCTTCGCACCACGCCAGCGCGGCCCGAATGTTGTCGTGCTCCTGGTCGAGTTGCAGGAGCTTCGCCTGCAGCTCGGAATCGGTCTGCATCGGGTCGAGCAGCTTGCCGGCCATGTCGAGGAAGAAGGCAAGTTGGCGATTGCACGTCGCCTCGTCTTCGCCGCTCTCGCGCAGCCGGTCCTGTGCGTAGTGGCGCACGGTTTCGAGCACACCGAAGCGTGCTGCGTCGCCTTGCGTCTCGGTCATGACGAGGCTCTTGTCGGTCAGCGAGGCCAGAAGGTCGAGCACCTCGGTGCCTTCGACACTTCCGCCGCTGCAGACGGACTCGGCTGCCTGCAAGCTCCAGCCGCCGGCGAACACCGAAACCCGCCGAAGGACGGCTCGCTCGGCAGCACCCAGCAGTTCGTGGCTCCAGTCGATCAGGGAGCGCAGCGTGCGATGGCGAGGCAGGGCCGCACGTGAGCCGCCGGTGAGCATGCCGAAGCGGTCGGCCAGCCGGCTGTCGAGTTCCTGGATCGACATGACCCGGGTGCGCGTGGCCGCCAGTTCGATGGCCAGTGCGATGCCGTCCAGGCGGCGACAGATCGACGCCAGCACCGGCGCATCCGTCGCCGTGACCTGGAACGCTGGCCGCTGCAGTCCGGCCCGGTCGATGAAAAGGCGCACGGCCTCGCAGCCCATGATCTCTTCGTCGCTTGTCGAATCCAGGCGCGCCGGCGGCATGGCGAGCGACGGCACGCGGTAGATGAGTTCGCCCTCGATGCCCAGGCGCTCGCGGCTCGTCACGAGCAGCGAGAGTCCGGCACAGCGCCGCAACAGCGCGTCGGCGAGTGGCGCGCACGCTGCGATGAGATGTTCGGCGTTGTCGAGCAACAGCAGGACCTGCCGCGACGCGAGCCATTCGGTCGCCGTCTCCATGAGTTCCTGACCCGACCGCTCGCTGATGCCCAGTGCCTTTGCCATGGCATGGGGTAGCAGCGAAGGGTCGCTCAGGGGCGCGAGCTCGACGAGCCAGGCGCCGTCGGAATACTGGCCTTGCAAAGTGCTCGCCACCTGCAACGCCAGCCGGGTCTTGCCGCAGCCACCGGCACCGCTCAGCGTCAGCAGCCGCGTGGTGGCCAGCCACTGCCTGATCTCCGCGATTTCACGCTCGCGGCCGATGAAGTTCGTCAGGCTGTGCGGGAGGTTGTGCATCGGCGTCGTCGGTCTGGCATCGACGGCGAGGTCGAAGCGGTAGCCACGCCCGGAGATGGTCGTGATCGCGTCGGGCCCCAGCACCTTGCGCAGCGCCGAGACATGCACCTGCAGCGTGTTCTGTTCGACGATCACGCTGCGCCAGACCTGCGCCAGCAGTTCGTCCTTGCCGACCAGGTGGCCGGCGCGACCGACCAGTGCGACCAGCAGGTCGAAGGCGTGAGGGCCGAGGTGAACGGCCTGCCCGCCCGCGAGCAAGCGGCGCTCATCGGGCTGAAGCTCGAAGCGGCCGAACCAGTAGCGGGGCGATGCGGCGGAAGCGGTCATGGAAGCGATGCCAGGCGCCTGTGCGTCGCGCAGTCTAAGTTGCGGCGCCAAACTTCAGGAAAACTTCAGGCCGCCACCCAGGACACCGGCCCCGGCCAGCGCGAAGATCCCGGCTGCGGCTTCGGATCGAAGCCGCGGACAGGAGGATATTCATGAACCAGCTTGTGTCCGCTCGGCCGGCACTTTTGGTGAAGCACCCTGATCCGCTCTTGCGTGCGGGTGTCGAGGCAGCGTTGCGCCGGCACGCGGCCTTCGAGACCCTCGTCGATGGCGTCGATGGTCCGGACTTGGCCCGACACCGCATCGACGTCGTCATCGTCGACTACGACAACGCGATGCATCTGGCCTGTTCTGTCCGCCCATCCGGCGACGGGCTTGCAGGCGCAAGGATCGTCATCGTGACGACCAATGATCGCGAGGCGGACATCCGGCGTGCGTTCGAGGCGGGGATCCATGGGTACATCCTGCTGGGAGGACCATTGGATGAACTGACAGACGGCGTGACCGCGGTGGCCGCCGGCCTGCGCTACGTGTCCCGCTCTGTCGCACAACGCATGGCCGACAGCCTGACCCGAACAGCCCTCACTGCCCGCGAGATGCAGGTGCTGAGCCTGGTCGCGGGCGGTGAATCCAACAAGTCGATCGCCCGCGATCTCGCGATTGCGGCAGGGACCGTCAAGTCCCACATGACGGCGATCATGAGCAAGCTCGGCGCCACATCGCGCACCCAGGCCGCCAGCATCGCATCCGCGCGCGGGCTCGTCGAGCAACATGCCGTGAGACGTCCGTCGGGCGTGCAGCGGCACGCGGGTACGGTGGTGGCGTGCATGACTTTTCCGCTCGAGCTTTGCACAGGCCTGTCATGGCCGATGGCCTTGTACGCACCTGCCGTGGGAAATTGGGCGGCGATCGTGTGACGCGAGCAACCCCCGGACTTGAAGCTGCCCGATCTCAAGATCACCGTCACGCACCGGTCGGATCGTTCGGGCACGACCTTTAACTTCGCCAACTACCTTGGCAAGGTGAGCGAGGATTGGAAGGCGACGGTCGGTGAGGGCACCTTGCTCAAGTGGCCCACAGGCTATGGTGGCAGTGGCAATGACGGCGTGACCCGCTATGTCAACTACGTCAAGGGCTCGATCGGCTACGTGGAATTGAGCTACGCCATCGAGCACAAGATGACCTACACCCTGCTGCGCAACAAGAGCGGGGCCTTCGTCAGTCCTTCTCCCGAGAGCTTCGAGGCCGCAGCGGCCAGCGCGACCTGGTCGAGCCCCGACTTCTACCAACTGCTGACCGATGCGCCCGGCGCGCAGTCATGGCCCATCACTGCGACGACGTTCGCACTGCTGCCGCAGCACCCGCGGGACGCAGCCCGCTCGGCGGAGGCCTTGGGCTTCTTCAAGTCTGCGCTGTCGAGCGGCCGGCTCGACGCCCGGAAGCTCGGCTACGTGCCGCTGCCAGAAAGCCTCGTCAAGCAGATCGAGGCGACCTGGGAAAACGGCAAGTAGGAGCCGGTTTCGGCGCGATTGGGAAGGGTCTGGTGAAGGGTCTCGTCGTCGGCTGATCCGGCGACGGTCACTGTTGCGCACTGGCGCTTCGCATTGCCCGGCTCTCAGGGAAACGGAGCGTTGATCGGGTAACAACTGTGAACGAGAATTCGTGCTGCGGCAGCTTGTCGCGATGGCAAGCGGCTTGCGCTCACCGACTTTGATGGCCAAGAGAATCGTGTTCGTTTCCAGGCGCAACTCCCTGCGCAGCATCTTGGCGCAGGCGTGTCTCGTGCATCTCGCGAAGGACCGGTTTGCGGTTGTTTCCTGCGGCCACCCCCGGCACGTCAGTCCGTCGATTCACCCTGCGGCGGTGGGTGCGCTGCGGAGCGCCGGCATCGCAGTGCCTGAGGTCCAGCCGCGGGGCTGGAACGACCTGGCTCGGCCGGGCGCGGCCCGAGTCGATTTCGTCATCACGCTGGACGAGCCCACGCAAATCCTGGAACCCAGTTGGCCCGGTCAACCGTATTCCGCTTTGTGGGCCTTCCCGGACACGGCGGCATCTGCCAACGCCGAGGACGCGGCCCGCGCTGCCACCTTGATCCTCTACGGCTTGCGCCGTCGGCTGGAATTGCTCATCAGCCTTCCGCTGCAGGGCGCCGACCCGGCCGCGATACGTTCCGACATCCGCGACCTCGGATACATGGATTGACGCCGACAGCGGCGCGCTCAACGGCCCTGCTGGGCGAGCTCTCGAGCCTGGGCTTCCAGCACCAGCCGATCGACCCGCTCGTCCGGCAGGTTGACGAGCAACTCCACGTGGCGGCGAATCTCGTGCAGCACGTGCCGGAACGCGGCGGCTTCATCGTCGGGGTTGGCATGCAGCGGATTCGGGTGAGACCAGTGCGCGGTGCCGGGCTCGCCGGGCAAGTCGGGCATCGGCTCGCCGGCAGTCGCGTCACACAAGGTCACGACGAGATCCATGTGCGGCGAGCCGGGCCGGGTGAATTCCGCCCACCTCTTGCGCCGCAGGCCGGCCACCGGCAGGCCGGCCTCGGAGAGCGCGCGGAAAGTGCGCCGGTCGGGCTCCTCGTCGTCCACGCCGGTGCTGCCGGCGGAGAACGCGCGAAAGCGCATGCCCCCGAGGCGCTGCAGCAGCGACTCGGCCATCAGGCTGCGCACCGAGTTGTCGTTGCAGACGAAAAGAACGTTGATGCGATTGCGGCCGTCCATGCGCTCTCCAGTGTTCGCGAAACCGGCAGGCCGATGTCGCGTGACTGACTCGAAAGCATCATTCTGCTGTCACGGGCGACATCGCGCTGTCCCGCGTCTCCCTTGCCTTCGCAAGCATGTAGTCGATGAAGGTCGTGGCGGCACGTGTGCGATGACGGCCGGGCATGTAGAGCATGTACATGTGCGTGCCGAAGATGGAAAGGCGCCACTCCCTCAGCGCAGCCACCACTTCTCCGTTTCGCAGTTCCTCGGTGAACACGTAGTCCGGCACGATGCCCACGCCCAGGCTCGCCTGGACCGCCTTGCGCAGGAAGAGAAAGTTTTCCGAGATGAGGGTTGGCTCCAGCAGCACCTCGTGCCGCTCCTCGCCCAGGTAGGCCGAGACGCGAAGCTGCCGTCCGTGTACGGCCGAGGTGATCAGCGGCACATGCGGCAGGTCACCCAGTTCCGCGGGCATGCCGTGTTCACGTGCCCAGGCGCTGCTCGCGCATGCCACGTAGTGCACCGGCCCCATGTCGCGCGCCACCAGGTTCTGCGGTGGCTCGGACATGACGCGAACCGCAATGTCCACCTCCTCGCGCATCAGGTCCTCCACACGGTTCTCGAACATCACGTCCAGCACGATGCCGGGGTAGGCGCGCTTGAATTCCACCAGCCAATCCGACATGACGAGTTGCCCGTAGCCACTGGGCACCGACAGCCGCACGCGCCCCTGCAGGCTCTTTCCGAGGGCCACCGATTCGCTGGCGGCCTGCAACTCGTTGCGGATCGCGCAGCCGTGTGCATACAGTCGCAGCCCGATCTCGGTGGGCTCGATGCGGCGGGTGGTGCGGCGCAACAGTTGCTGGCCCAGCTCGCGTTCGAACTGGCCGAGGCGGTGGCTCACGTTGGCGCGGCTCATGCGCAGGCGGCGCGCGGCCTCGCTGAGGTTGCCGGCTTCGACGATCTCGACGAACAAGGTGAGGGCGTTCTGGTCCATGGCTTTTCACTGTCAAGTACAGGTTGACAGTGTGTCAATCCCCAGGGGAATTGTCGATATGGGATTGTCAGATCAGAATTTGCGCAAGGCCCGCTTCGCGGCCAACGCGCTTTTGGAGACAAGTTCATGACCACCGCTTCCGCACCCGCCGATGTCATACGCAGCGCCCGCCACGGCGACGTGCAGTGCATCACCATCGCCAACCCGCCCGTCAATGCCATCTCCTCGGCCGTGCGCCGCGGGCTGAAGGCAGCGATCGAGGCTGCCGACGCCGATGCCTGCGTGAAGGCGATCGTCATCGTGGGCGAGGGCGCCAACTTCGTGGCCGGCGCGGACATCCGTGAATTCGGCCAGGCACCGCAACCGCCGTCGCTGCCCGAGGTGTGCAACCGCATCGAAGCCTGCGGCAAACCCGTGATCGCCGCCATCCGCGGTGCGGCGCTGGGCGGGGGGCTCGAGATCGCGCTGGCCGCGCACTACCGCGTGGCGCTGCATGACGCCAAGCTGGGCCTGCCCGAGGTGCAACTGGGCCTGATGCCCGGTGCCGGCGGCACGGTGCGCGCACCGCGGCTGGTCGGTGCGCAGGCTGCATTGGACCTGACGCTCAGCGGCCGCCACGCCAAGGCAAAAGAAGCCTTGTCACTGGGCCTGGTGGACGAACTGGCCGCCGGCGAGGACGCACAGGCAGCGGGTCTCGCATACGCCGGCAAATTGCTGGCGCAGGGCGCCGGCGTGCGCCGCACGCGCGACGCACAAGGCCTGGCCGACCGCGCCGTGGCGCAGGCCGCCATCGACGCTGCAAAGGCCGACACGGCCAAGAAGTCGCGCGGCTTGTTCTCGCCCATGAAAATCGTCGAGGCCGTGCAGGCCGCGCTCGACAAGTCCTTCGACGAGGCCATCAAGCTGGAGCGCGAGGCCTTTCTTGCCTGCATCGACAGCCCGCAGCGCGCCGGCCTCATTCATGCCTTCTTCGCCGAGCGCGAAGTGGCCAAGGTGCCCGAGGCCAAGGCCGCGCAGCCGCGCAAGCTGGAGAGCGTGGGCATCGTCGGCGGCGGCACCATGGGGGCGGGCATTGCCGTGTCCGCGCTCGACGCGGGCTTCCCCGTGGTGATGGTCGAGCGCGACACAATCTCCATCGACCGCGGCCGCGCCAACGTCGAGAAGGTCTACGACGGCCTGGTCGCCAAGGGCCGCATGACGCCCGAGGCCAAGGCCACGGTGATGGCCCGCTACACCGGCAGCACCGACTACGCCGCCTTCGCCGACGTGGACCTGGTCATCGAAGCGGTGTTCGAGGACATCGAGGTCAAGAAGGGCGTGTTCAAGGAACTGGACCGCGTGTGCAAGCCCGGTGCGGTGCTGGCGACCAACACCTCCTACCTGGACATCGACGCGATTGCCGCCAGCACCTCGCGCCCGCAGGACGTGATCGGTCTGCACTTCTTCAGCCCGGCGAACATCATGAAGCTGCTGGAGATCGTCGTGCCCGCCAAGGTCAGTGCCGACGTGGTGGCCACCGCCTTCGTGCTGGCCAAGCGCATGAAGAAGGTCGCGGTGCGCGCGGGCGTGTGCGATGGCTTCATCGGCAATCGCATCCTGGCCGTCTACCGGCAGGCGGCGGACCACATCCTCGAGGACGGCGCCAGTCCCTATGAGATCGACGCCGCGGTGCGCGGCTTCGGCTACCCGATGGGGCCGTTCCAGGTGTCGGACCTGGCGGGTGGCGACATCGGCTGGGCCACCCGCAAGCGCAAGGCTGCCACGCGCGACCCCAATGCCCGCTACGTCGAAGTGGCCGACCGCATCTGCGAGCGCAGCTGGTTCGGCCAGAAGACCGGCCGCGGCTATTACCTGTATCCCCAGGGCGCCCGCGCGGGCCAGGAGGATCCTGAAGTCCTGGCCATCGTCGACGCCGAACGGCAGAAGAAGGGCGTCACGCCGCGCCCCTTCAGCGCCGACGAGATCATGCGCCGCTACATGGCCGCGATGGTCAACGAGGGCGCCAAGGTGGTGGCCGAGGGTATCGCGCTGCGGCCGCTGGATGTGGACGCGACCTTCCTCTACGGCTACGGCTTTCCGCGCCATCGCGGTGGCCCGATGAAGTACGCCGATACCGTGGGCCTGCCCAGGATCTTGGAAGACATTCGCGCTTTCGCAAAGGACGACCCGTTGTTCTGGAAGCCCGCGCCACTGCTCGAAAAGCTCGTGGCCGAGGGCAAGGATTTCTCGAGTCTCAACCAGCCGCAAGGCTGAATTCCATCCATCCGTGCCGCATCCTCCGCAAGTCGGAGGAGGGCGGCACTCACCCTGAACCTTCAAGGACAAGTCCATGCGCCAAGCTGTCATCGTCTCCACCGCCCGCACGCCGCTCACCAAGTCGCACCGCGGCGAATTCAACATCACGCCCGGCCCGACGCTCGCAAGCTTCGCGGTGCGCGCAGCCGTCGAGCGCTCGGGCATCGACCCGGCATTGATCGAGGACGCCATCCTCGGCTGCGGCTATCCCGAGGGCATCACCGGCCGCAACATCGCGCGGCAGGCCATCATCCGCTCCGAGCTGCCGCTCTCCATCGCCGGCACCACGGTCAACCGCTTCTGCGCCTCGGGCCTGCAGGCCATCGCCATCGCCGCCGGGCGCATCGTGGTGGACGGCGCACCGGCCATGATCGCGGGCGGTATCGAAAGCATCTCGGGCATCCGCACGCGTGAAGACGGCAATTCGGGCATGGACCCGTGGATCGTCGAGCACAAGCCGGCGCTGTACATGGAGATGATCGACACCGCCGACATCGTGGCGCAGCGCTACGGCATCGGCCGCGAGGCGCAGGACCGCTTCTCCGTCGAAAGCCAAACCAAGACTGCGCAGGCGCAGGAAGCTGGCCGCTATCGCGACGAGATCGTGCCTGTCACGACTACCATGGCCGTGAAGGACAAGGACACCGGCGAGGTCAGCAAGAAGCAGGTGACCGTGGACCACGACACCTGCAATCGCGCCGGCACCACCTACGAGTCATTGGCCAAGCTGGCGCCGGTGAAGGGCGCCGACAAGTTCATCACCGCGGGCAACTCCTCGCAGCTGTCCGACGGCGCCAGCGCCTGCGTGCTGATGGAAGCCAAGGAAGCCGAGCGCCTCGGCCTGCAAGCGCTGGGCGCCTTCCGCGGCATGGCGGTGGCCGGTTGCGAGCCCGACGAAATGGGCATCGGCCCGGTGTTCGCCGTGCCCAAGCTGCTGAAGCGCTTCGATCTCAAGGTCGAGGACATCGACCTGTGGGAACTCAACGAAGCCTTCGCTTCGCAATCCATCTATTGCCAGCAGACGCTGGGCATCCCGGCCGAGCGACTCAACGTGGACGGCGGCGCCATCTCCATCGGCCATCCCTTCGGCATGACCGGCGCACGGCTGGCCGGCCACATCCTGCTCGAAGGGCGCCGCCGCAAGGCCAAGTGGGGCGTGGTCACGATGTGCATCGCGGGCGGCATGGGCGCGGCGGGCCTCTTCGAAATCTTTTGATTGGGGAGCGACCACATGGATCTGAATTTCACCCCTGAAGAAGAAGCGTTCCGCGGCGAAGTGCAGCAGTTCCTGCGCGAGAAGTTGCCCGAGCGGCTCTCGCACAAGGTCATGAACGGCCTGCGCCTGACGCGCGAGGACTCGGTGCAGTGGCACGCCATCCTGCACGAGCGCGGCTGGCTGGCCAACCACTGGCCCAGTCAGTACGGCGGGCCGGGCTGGAGCGCAGTGCAGAAGTTCATCTTCGAGCACGAGTGCGCGCTGGCCGCTGCGCCCCGCATCGTGCCCTTCGGCGTCAGCATGCTGGGGCCGGTGCTGATCAAGTTCGGCAACGAGGCGCAGAAGCAGTACTGGTTGCCGCGCATCCTGAACGGTAACGACTGGTGGTGCCAGGGCTACTCGGAGCCCGGCTCGGGCTCGGACCTGGCCTCCGTCAAGACGACGGCGGTGCGCGACGGCGACCACTTCGTCGTCAACGGCCAGAAGACCTGGACCACGCTGGGCCAGCATGCCAACATGATCTTCTGCCTGGTGCGCACCAACAAGGAGGCCAAGGCCCAGTCGGGCATCAGCTTCCTGCTGGTGGACATGAACTCGCCCGGTGTCGAAGTGCGTCCGATCATCACGCTCGACGGCGAGCACGAGGTCAACGAGGTGTTCTTCAACGACGTGCGGGTGCCGGTCGAGAACCTGGTGGGCGAGCAGGACAAGGGCTGGACCTGCGCCAAGTACCTGCTGACCTACGAGCGCACCAACATCGCGGGCGTGGGCTTCTCGGTCGCGGCGCTGGAAAAGCTCAAGCGCATCGCCGGCAAGGTGCAGCGCAACGGGCGACCGCTGGCGCAGGACCCGCTGTTCGCCACGCGGCTGGCCCGGGTCGAGATCGACCTGGAGAACATGAAGACCACCAACCTGCGCGTGATCGCCGCCGTCGCAGGTGGCGGCGTGCCGGGTGCGGAAAGCTCCATGCTCAAGATCCGCGGCACCGAGATCCGGCAGGAGATCTCCTCGCTGGCGCGCCGTGCAATGGGACCGTATGCGCAACCCTTCATCGAGGGCGCGTTGCACGAAGGCTGGGACGAAGCGCCGGTCGGGCCGGCCGAGGCGGCGCCGCTGGCCGCGCAGTACTTCAACAACCGCAAGCTGTCGATCTTCGGCGGCTCCAATGAAATCCAGAAGAACATCATCTCCAAGATGATCCTGGGCCTGTGAGGCGCGCTACACCATGAACTTCGAACACACGGAAGACCGCCGCATGCTGGCGGATTCGCTGGACCGCTTCATCGCCGAGCAGTACGGCTTCACCACGCGTGACCACGTCGCCCGCAGCGACGAGGGCTTGAGCCGCGAGCACTGGTCGCAACTCGCGGAGATCGGCGCGCTCGGCGCGCTGTTCCCCGAGGAGGTCGGCGGCTTTGGCGGCGCCGGCTTCGACGTGGCCGTCGTCTTCGAGAGCCTGGGCAAGGGCCTGGTGGTCGAGCCCTTCCTCGGCGCGCTGGTCGTGGGCCGCGCCATCGCGCAGGCCGGCAGCGCTGCGCAGAAGGAACACATCGCCTCGTTGATCGACGGGAGCACCATCGCTGCGCTGGCGCACGAGGAGCCGGGTTCGCACTACGAGCCGACACAGGTCGCCACACGTGCCGAACGATCGGGCGACGGCTGGTCGCTGAGCGGTGCGAAGGCGGTCGTGCTGCAGGGCGAGCAGGCGGGCTTGCTGCTGGTGTCGGCGCGCACCGGCGGCGCCGAAGGCGATGCAGACGGTGTCTCGCTGTTCCTGGTGCCGGGCGACGCGCCGGGCTTGAGCTGGCGCGGATACCCCCGGATCGACGGCGGGCGTGCCGCGGAACTGAGCCTGGACAAAGTGCGCGTGGGCGCCGAGGCCTTGCTTGGCGCCGAGGGTGCCGGCGCCCCGCTCCTGGAGCATGCGATCGGCTGGGGCCTGCTCGCACTTGCCGCAGAGTCGCTGGGCGCGATGGAAGTCGCCAAGCGCGACACGCTCGAATACCTGCGCATCCGCAAGCAATTCGGCGTGCCCATCGGCAGCTTCCAGGCCTTGCAGCACCGCATGGCCGACCTGCTGCTGGAGATCGAGCAGGCGCGCTCGGCCGTCATCAATGCCGCCGCTGCCATCGACGCTGGCGAGCGCGTCGAGCGAGAGAAGGCGCTATCGGCAGCCAAGTACAGCATCGGCCGCATCGGCACCCGCGTCGCGGAAGAGTGCATCCAGCTGCACGGTGGCATCGGCATGACATGGGAGTTGCCGCTGTCGCACTATGCCAAGCGGCTGGTGATGATCGACCACCAGCTCGGCGACGAGGACCATCATCTGGCACGCTACATCGCGCTGGGCCAGGAGACTGTGCAATGAACGACACCGCGACCCTCCCGCCCATCCTCGTGCGCCGCGAAGGCCCGGTGCTGGTGCTGGCCATCCACACGCCCGGCAAGCGCAACGCGATCAGCCCGGGCCTGTATGCCGCGCTGGCCGACCAACTCGCAGCGGCAATGGACGATGCCACCATCGGCTCGGTGGTGCTCACGGGCGCCGATGGCTACTTCTGCTCCGGCGGCGACCTGAACACGCTCGCCACGCGCCGCCTGCTCACGCCCGATCAGCGGCGCGAGAAGCTCGAAGGCCTGCACGGCCTGGTACGCCTGCTGCGCGACTTTCCCAAGCCCATCGTCGCGGCGGTGGAAGGGGGCGCGGCCGGTGCCGGCCTGTCGATGGCGCTGGGCTGCGACCTGCTTGTTGCCGCTCGCGACGCGACCTTCTCCGTCGCCTACGTCAAGGTGGGCCTGACGCCCGATGGCGGCGCGACGGCCTTCCTGGCGCAGGTGCTGCCGCGCCAGTTCCTGGCCGAGATGTGCCTGACCGGCGACCGCATCGGCGCCGAGCGCCTGCACGCGCTGGGCGTGGTCAACCGGCTCACCGAAGCGGGTGGGGCGGATGCCGAGGCCATCGCGCTGGCCACGCGGCTGGCGGGTGGTCCCGAGCAGGCGATGGCGCGCATCAAGACGCTGTGCCGTGAGGCGATGTCGAACACGCTGGATGTGCAGTTGGACCGCGAGTCGGAGTTCATGGTCGAGGCGCAGGGCAGCGCCGAGTCCGCAGCGGGCATCGATGCCTTCCTGGCCAAACAGACGCCTGATTTCGCGCGATTGCGGGGCCAGCGTTGAGCGCGGCCGGCGCATCGCGCCTGCCGCTGGCCGGTGTGCGCGTGCTGGACCTGTCGCGCGTCCTCGCGGGCCCCATGTGCGCGCAGGCGCTCGGCGACCTGGGCGCGGAAGTCATCAAGATCGAGCATCCCGGCCGGGGCGACGACACGCGCGACTGGGGCCTGCGCGTGGGCTCGCGCAACACCGCCTACTTCAACAGCGCCAACCGCAACAAGCAGTCGGTGGGCGTGGACCTGCAGAAGCCCGAGGGGCAACGCCTGGTGCGCGATATCGCCGCGAAGAGCGACGTGGTGATCCAGAACTTCAAGTTCGGCGGCATCTCGAAGATGGGGCTGGACTACGCGTCCTTGAAGGCCATCAATCCGGGCCTGGTGTACTGCTCCATCACCGGCTACCGCACCGATGGCCCCGAGGCCGCGCGTCCGGGCTACGACCTCGTGGTGCAAGGCGAGGCCGGCCTGATGGCGCTCAACGGCGAGGAGGGGCAGGGCCCGCTGAAGTTCGGCGTCGCGGCCGTGGACATGTTCACCGGCATGTATGCGGCGCAGGCGGTCCTGGCAGCCCTGTTCGACCGGCAGCGCACCGGCGAGGGCCGGCATGTCGAGATGGCCCTGTACGACTGCGGCCTGATGATCACCGCCTACTACGGCATGGAGGCCTTGCTCATGGGCAACGACCCGCCCAAGTACGGCAACGCGCATCCGTCCATCGTGCCCTATGGCGTGTTCGATGCGGCGGATGGTCCGGTGGTCATCACGGTGGGCAACAACGCACAGTTCCAGCGCTTCTGTGCCGACGTGCTGGAGCGTCCGGACCTGGCGACCGACGAACGCTTCACCACCAACCTGGCCCGCTCGCAGAACCGCCACGTGCTGTTGCCCGAACTGCGCGCCGAACTGGCGAGCCGTCCGCGTGAACAGTTGCTGGCGCGTATGACAGCGGCCGGCATTCCATGCGGCGAGGTGCTGGGCCTGCTGGAGGCCTTGCAGTCGCAGCGCACTGCGGAGGCCGGACTGCTGGCCGAGCTTCCCAACCCCGAAACGGGCAGCGTGCAGGTGCTCGCGCCTCCTTACGCATCGATGGCCAGCGCATGCCCGTGCGCGCAGCGCCACCGCTGCTCGCGCAGGACACCGAGCGCGTGCTCGGCGACCTGCTGGGCATGGACGCGGCGGCCATTGCCGCGCTCCGGCAAGGCGGCGTCCTGTAGTTCTTTGAACCGGAGGACCGTCGACGGAGTGGGCTCAGTGGCCGACGTCGGAAGCAATTCTTTCGAGCACCTCGCGCGGGCGGTTGGTGATGACATCGCCATGACTGACCACGATGCGTGCGAGACCCGGCTCGGCAGCCCAGGCGCGCAAGGCGGCGGCCACGGCCGCATGGTCCTTGACGAACATCTTCTCGCCCACCCATGGCATCTGCGGTCCCTTGACGCCGAACCCCATGAGGCGCGCCATCACCTGGGCGCCCAGCCGGTCGGGATGGCGCACGTTGGCGATGATGTCGTTGACGACCAGTGAGGTGCCGTCCGGGCGCCGGATCACGAGAGCGGCTTCCTTCCCATCCACGCCCGGAAGTCCCGGCTGCCTGCCGCCGAATCGATGGCCCAGGTCCGCCACCCGCCTATCGCGTCATGTGCTCCCGCAAGGGGTCCAGCAAAGGCTGTGGCGACTTGATCTTGTGGTCCGCGCGCATCAGCCATCCAGCGCTGGCCAGCAGGGCCACGGCGCCCGCGACGAGCGCAATGAAGAGGCCGCCGAAGCCCTGCGTCGGGCCGCTCAGGGTCGACGACAGGACCGGGGCGGCGATCTGGCCGATTGCGAAGGCCGCGGTCATGCGACCGAGCGCCTGTGTCGGATCGCCGACCGTGCTGTCTCTCGCTTCCTGCATGCCGGCCATGGTCGCCACCATGAAGGTGCCGCCCACCAGCATCGCGGCGACCAGCACGGTGAGCGCCGACAGGTGCAGCACCGGCAGCAGGCAACCCGTTGCCATCAGCCCAAGGCTGCAAGCCAGGACGCGCCGCCGTGGCACCCGGCCCAGGAACCAGCTCGCAACCAGCGTGGAGAGCGCGGCGGCCGCGCCAAATACAGGCCAGGCGGCGCCGAACACGGAAGGGTCATGGACCACTGCGCGCGCAAGCACGGGCAGGAAGGTGGCGGGCAGGATGTAGCCGAAGCCAAGTGCGCCGTAGCAGATCACCAATCCCCAAGGGGTGGCGGATGAAGGCGCCACCGCGGCCGCGCGTTGCGGCGGCGCCGCCTCAATCGGCAAGGCGCGCGGCATCAGCGCGGCTGCGGCAAGAAGACTCACGAGCGCCACCGCGCCCAGTTGCTGCCACAGGCCATCCGGAGAGACGCTCGCGACGCTCGCACGCCAGCAGTAGAGGCCGACAAAGGCGATGCCTGCACCAACGCCGGCGAAGAGGACCCCGGCCCCCGCCGACCGCTCCAGCCGGGTCAGCCATGCGAGACACCAGACGCTGGTGCTGACGAGAGCCCAGGCGCTCGCCGCACCGGCGACGAAGCGCAGCAACAGCCAGATCGACAGCGATGAGGCCAGCCCCATCGCAGCAGTCGACACGACGATGGCCGCCAGCGCCACAAGCCCGATACGTTGTGGAGTGAGCCGAAGGCGTCCGGTCGTCAGCGCGCCGACGAGGTAGCCCGCGTAGTTGGCGGTTGCCAGCCAGCCGCCCGCCGCCACGTCGACGCTGTCGGTCTGGATCATCAACGGCAGCAACGGCGTGAACGCGAATCTTCCGACGCCCATGGCGACTGCCAGCACCAGGAGGCCCGCGATGCAGACGGCAAGGGAAGAGGGGCGGGTGCTGTTCGGTGAAGCGTTCGACATGCAGCCGACTTGAACGCAAAATGCGCCAATAAACAAATGAATTGTTCAGAACAATCATTCTCTCTATGAGAACCATCGACCTGGACTCCCTCGAGATCTTTCGCAGCGTCGTGGCCGAAGGAGGCGTGATCCGTGCCGCGGAAAAGCTCCACCGCGTCCAATCGAACATCACGACGCGCATCCAGCAGCTGGAGGGCCGGCTCGGCCACAAGCTGTTCCATCGCCAAGGCCGCTCGCTGGCACTCTCGCCGGCCGGTCAGAAGCTGCTGCCCTATGCCGAGCGCCTGTTGCGACTGGCCGATGAGGCCGAAAGCGAATTGCGCAGCGACGTTCCGGTCGGTGCCCTCCGGCTCGGCGCCCTCGAGAGCACGGCGGGCAGTCGCCTGGCGCCGGTGCTGTCGCGCTTTCACAAGCTCTACCCGGGCGTGGTGGTCGAGTTGGCCACGGGCACGACCGCAGCACTGTTGAAGCGAGTGAATGCCTACGAAATCGAAGCTGCCTTCGTGGCGGAACCCTTCACGCGGGCGGGATTGGAAGCCTTGCCGGTGTTTGACGAGGAACTGGTGTTGGTCACCGCGCGCAGCGTGGCGTCGGTCACCTCGGCAAGCGATCTTGCCAATGCCACGCTGATTGCATTTGCACAGGGCTGCTCCTACAGGCGGCTGCTCGAGCAATGGCTCGGCAAGGGCGGAGCCATGCCTTCGCGATCGCTCGAGTTTTCGTCTTACCAGGCGATGATTTCCTGCGTCGCCGCGGGCACGGGCTTCGCGATCGTTCCGGTGTCGGTGCTGAGAGCATTGCGTGCGACGGCACAGGTTCGGCAGCACGCATTGCCCGCGAAGATGCGACGGAACCGAACCCATCTCGTGTGGCATGGGACGCCTTCTGTGGCGTTGGGTCGGTTGATCGAGATGTTGGACACGTCGACCTGAACCTCCCCGTGTGCCCATGCGGCACTGCGCGTGGCGCCGCGCTTCAGCCGACGCCGAGCAGCGTATGCAATCGCGTACTGGTGGTGGTGTATTGGAGCGGGATCGACTGGCCGGGAAAGACGATGGTCGTGGCGGCCCACGCGGCGAGCGTGGCCTCGTGGAAGCCGCAGACGATGAGCTTCTTCTTGCCGGGATAGGTGTTGACGTCGCCGACCGCGAACACGCCTCGCTCGCGGGTCTCGAAGCGCTCGGTGTCGACCGGGATCTGCTTGCGTTCCAGTGCCAGCCCCCAGTCGGCGATGGGGCCGAGGCGGGGGGAGATGCCCAGGCAGGCGATAAGGGCATCGACGTTGAGGTCGATGACTTGGCCGTCGGGTGTCGCCACCTGCAGCTGCGCGCCATCGAAGCCGGTGGGTTGGCCGATGACGAGCTTCAGCGCGCCGGCCGACACGGCCTCGCGCAAGCGTGCCACCAGCGCGTCTTCGGCGTTGAAGACATCGCGGCGGAACAGGAGCGTGACCTCTTTCGCCTGGCCCGCGAGCGTCAATGCGGTGTCGACGGCCGCATCGTCGCCGCCGTACACGACCACGTCCTGGCCGGCGAAGCGCTCCAGCGCATCGGGATGGTAGAAAAGCTTCGAGCCCTCGAAGCGCGCGATGCCTTCGATCGTCATGCGACGCGGCACGAACGCGCCGACGCCGGCGGCAATGAAGACCGTACGTGCGAGGAAGGTCGTGCCAGCCGAAGTGCTCAACAACAGGCGGTCGTCTGTCTGGCGAGCAAGCGTGGCAACTTGCTCACCGTAGTGGAAAGTCGGCTTGAACGGGGCGATCTGTTCGAGCAGCGATTCGACAAGGCCATGCCCCGTGGTGCGCGGGGTGCCAGGGATGTCGTAGATGGGCTTGTCGCCATACAGCTCGACGCATTGGCCGCCCGCACGGGGCAGCGCGTCGACGATATGGCAGGCGATCTCGAGCAACCCGAGCTGGAAGGCCTGGAACAGGCCGACCGGGCCGGCGCCGATGATCAGTGCGTCGGTTTCAATGAGAGGCTGCATTGACTCGAAAGCGGGCGCGACCCGCCGCGAAGAGCGCCAAGAAGCGCAATTGGACGCAAAAGAGCCCCCAAGGCCGGCCTGCGCCCAGCCAGTCCCCCGTGGGGGATCGAGTCGAGATGGCGAAGCCGCATCGGCGCCAAAGAGAAGATCCTGGATCTCCCTTCGCATCCTGCGCGAAAACTTCGCGTCCCCTGCGTCGGGATGTCCGTATTCAAGTCGTTCAGCGAACCAGTTCGCCGACCTTGTCCGTCACATCCTTCCACTCGTCCGCATCGGGCAGCGCGGGCTTGCGCTTGGTGATGCTCTTCCAGCCGTCGGCCAGCGAGAGTTCGGCGTTGAGCTTGATGAAGGCGATCTGGTTGGCGGGGAGGTCTTCCTCGGCGTAGATCGCGTTGACGGGGCACTCCGGGATGCACACGGCGCAATCGATGCATTCGTCCGGGTCGATCACCAGCATGTTGGGGCCTTCGCGGAAGCAGTCCACGGGGCACACGTCCACACAGTCGGTGTATTTGCAACGGATGCAGGATTCGGAGACGACGTGGGTCATGTTCTTTTGCTGAAGCTGGTGATCGGGGAAACCCGTGATTTTAGTTGTTTGTGACAGAAGGCTGCACGAGCACGCCTGCTGCGGTCTTGTGGGAGGCGGTATCGACCAGCACCAGCGAGCCGAGCGCACGCGATTTTGCGAAGGGCAGCACGGCCAGCGGCTGCTGCAGCGACAGCACCACGTCGCCGATCGAATTGGCCTCCAGTTGCGTGGCGGGCTCGGAGCCGAGCGTCGTGATGTTCACACGGTCGATGATGCGTGCGACCTTGGCCTTGACCCAGCGATGGCCCTGCAGCGCCCAGTAGACACGGCCTGCGACCAGCGGCTCGTCGTCCAGCCAGGCAATGGTCGCGGTGATCTCGCGCACCGGTTCGAAGGCTTCGGGCTCCAGCAGCCAGTCGCCGCGCGAGACATCGAGTTCGCGGTCCAGCACGATGCCGGCGCTGTGGCCCGCATGCACGGCGTGCGGCTGGCGCACGTGGTTCAGCACTTGCGCGACGGTGGCGGTCTGCTTGCTCGGCAGCACGGTCACGCGCTGGCCGGGCTCGATGTGGCCGCTGGCGACACGGCCCCAGAAGACGCGGCGGCCTTGCGAGGTATCGGCTGACGAGGAGAACTTCTCGACCCACTGCACCGGGAAGGCGAAGGGCACGGCCTCGTCCTTTTCGGTGACGGGCAGTTGCTCCAGCAGTTCGAGCAGGCTCGGGCCTTCGTAGTTGCACCAGTCGGCATGGCGCGAGGCCACGTTCCAGCCCTTGAGCGCGGAGATCGGCACGATGGCGGCGACCTGCACGTTGGCGGCTTCGGCGAAGGCGTTGAGCGCGGTCGAGATGCGCTCGAAGGCGACCTCGGCATCGTTCATCGCGTCGAGCTTGTTGACAGCGAACACGATGGACTGCACGCGCAGGAGGTTGCACAACAGCGTGTGGCGGCGGGTTTGCGGCAGGAGGTCTTGCACGACCACTTCGCCATCGGCCACTTCACCGGCCCAGGGCAGCTTGGTGGCGTCGACCAGCACCACGGCGGCATCTGCGGCCGAGGCGGCGGTGACCATGTTGCGGGTGTACTGCTCGTGGCCGGGCGCGTCGCCGATGATGAACTTGCGCCTGGCGGTCGAGAAGTAGCGGTAGGCGACGTCGATGGTGATGCCTTGCTCGCGCTCGGCGGAGAGGCCATCGGTCAGCAGGGCCAGGTCGGTTTCGCCGCCGCGCTGCACGCCGGCGAGTTGGTCTTGCAGGACGGTCTTGCTGTCGACCAGTAGGCGGCCGATCAGCGTGCTCTTGCCGTCGTCGACGCTGCCGCAGGTGATGAAGCGCAGGGCCGTGCCGGTGTCGCCGTGGGCGGCTTGTGCAATGGTCGATGCTTCAGAAAAAGTCGTCGCGTTCAAATCAATCTCCAGCTCTCAAATCTCACATCCCTCGAAGGGGCTGAGGGCCGCGGCTCCAAGCCTGCCTGCGCAGGCTTGGACGGCCCGCAAGAGCAGCCGCCTCTGGCGGCCGCCCGTGGGCGATGCTTCGGGTGGGCTAAAAGTAGCCATCCTTCTTGCGCTTCTCCATCGAAGCCTCGGAGGTCATGTCGTCCATGCGCGTCGCGCCGCGTTCGCTCACGTCCACGCTCAGTGTCTCGATCACCACGTCGCCGGCATCGGCGGCCAGGCTCTCGACCGGGCAGGTGGTGGTGATGTCGCCGACGGTGCGGAAGCGCACGTCGCGCACCTGGATCTGCTCGCCGTCACGCGCCGGTGTCAGGCCGGTCACCGGCACCAGCAGGCCGCGGCGCTCGACCACTTCGCGCTTGTGCGTGTAGTAGATCGACGGCAGGCCGACGTGCTCACGTTCGATGTATTGCCAGACGTCGAGTTCGGTCCAATTCGAGATCGGGAACACGCGGAAGTGTTCGCCCGGAGCCAGGCGCGTGTTGAACAGGGTCCACAGTTCCGGGCGCTGGTCCTTGGGCTGCCATTGGCCGAAGGAATCGCGGTGCGAAAAGATGCGTTCCTTGGCGCGGGCCTTTTCCTCATCGCGGCGCGCGCCGCCGATGAGGGCGTCGAAGCGGAATTCCTCGATCGCTTCGAGCAGCGTCACCGACTGGTGCGCGTTGCGCGATTCGCCGGGATGCGCCAGGCGCACGGTGCCGCGCGCCATCGAATCCTCGACGCTGCGCACGATCAGTTCAGCGCCGAGTTCCTTGGCGCGCTGGTCGCGGTAGTCCGTCACCTCAGGGAAGTTGTGGCCGGTGTCGATCATCAACAGCGGATACGGAATGCGTCCGGCGCCAAAGGCCTTCTCGGCGCACTTCAGCAGCACCAGCGAGTCCTTGCCGCCGGAGAACAGCAACGTCGGCCGCTCGAAGGCGGCAGCGACTTCGCGCAGGATGAAGATGGTTTCTTCCTCGAGCGCGTCGAGGTGCGTGTTGGACAGGCGCGCAGGGGAATGCATCGGTTGCAGCAGTTCGGTATCGGTACGGGCGTTCATGAGGCTCAGTGGAAATTCAGTTCGGGATGGCGCGGATCGGAATCACCGACACAGCCGACAGCGGTTCGAAGGCCGCGGGCTCCTCGCCCTCGTGCGTGCCGTCGGCAGCCACGTGCAGGCCGCATTCCTTGGCGCTTTCCTGTTCCCACCACCAGCGGCCGGAGCGGAAGTCTTCGCCGAGGGTGACGGCGCGCGTGCAGGGCGCGCAGCCGATGCTGGGGAAGAACTGGTCGTGCAACGGGTTGTAGGGCACCTTGTTCGTCGCGATGTAGTGCCACACGTCGCCCCAGGTCCAGCGGGCCAGCGGGTTGATCTTGGTGCGGGTGCTTTCGACGCCGTTCTTGTCGGTGACTTGCGAATGCTCGACAAATTCGACCTCGGAACGCGCACCCGATTGCTCGCGACGCAGACCGGTGATCCAGGCGCGCTTGCCGGAGAGGGCGCGCTCCAGCGGCTCCATCTTGCGGATGTCGCAGCAGCTCTTGCGCAGGCCGAGGCTGCGGTACATGGCTTCCTCGCCGTTCTCGGCAACGAAGGCGGCAGCGGCGGCGGGGTCGGGGTGGTAGCGATCGACTTCTCGGCCGTAGTGCGATTCGAGGCGGTCGATCAGCGCGAGCGTCTCGGGGTGCAGCTTGCCGGTCTCGAGCACGAAGATGGCCGACTGCACATGGTGGCGCTGCATCAGGTCGGTGACAACCATGTCCTCCGCGCCCAGGCTGGAAGCTTGCGTGATGGGCGCGTAGTCGCGGGCGGCACGCTGCAGCAGCGCGACGCTTTCGGCGACCTTCGCGTCGAAGTCGGCTGAGGGCTTGGCGTAGAGGGAAATGGCGTTCATGTGCATCGTGGAATCAAGGGCCGGCACGCGCTTCGTCGCGGTGCTGGCTCGGTCGGATTCGGACTGTAGGGAGAGTGCTTATGAAAACAAACTATCTTTTTATTCGCGCTTTATGCGGATAAGCAAATGCACCAGTGTTCATGCGGGTTCCGGGGCGGTTGGAGGACCAAACTGGATAAGGCGATCCGCGCCTTGCGGTTGTTGATCTCTGGTGACCAAGTCGATGGACAGCAGCACGCCAGATAGGGGCCACGCGTGCAGGGCACTTCGGATCAGGCGTCAGTGAGTAGTGCTTTTGGTTTCACTTTTTTTGAAATGCACGGGCATTGATCATTCATGATGCGAGCCTGCCTGACGCGGGCGTGACGCGTTGGGCAATGCGGTCGGCGCCCATGCGCCCGACTTGTGAGGAGGGTGGCAGTGGATCGTTCGCCTTGAGGCGATACCGAACGCTGCTCAAAGGATGCGACGCCCAGTGCGAGGCGTTGCCGATGTTCCCTGGAGAACCGATGAACTTCGAATCAAGCACTTCGCGCCAGGCGGTCACCAAACCTGTGTCGTGGGGGCTCCATCCGCTCGAGGATTCGACCGACTCGCAGGCCTTGCTGGGCGCCATTCGCACGCGCTACGGGTTCGTGCATGTGGTGTCGGTCGAGGAGGGCACCTTCCTCGAGATCGTGCTTCACAACTGGCACTACACGCGCCATGTCCACGGCGGTCCGATCAAGGCACGTGCACTGCTGGCATTGGCGGACCAGTTTGCGCATGAGACGCACCTGGAGGTGACACAGGGGCTTCAGGAGGACGGTCGGGCGCGAGCCTAGCCAGTCACAAGTAGAGCCTTTGGAAAAGCCTCGTCGGGCGGTGTCTGACCCGAGCGCTCGCCGGCAACGCCCCCGTCCCTGGGGCGTGTTGCTAGCGTTGCAGGCTCAGGCCGTGGCCGTGAAGTGCGGCGCAGGCTGCACCGCGTCGCCTTGGTAGAAGGCTGCAAAGCGGTCGAACTGGCGCTGCGCGTCGGAGGCGTCCACGCCTTCCTTCAGCACGGCGCTGGAGAAGCCGGTGCGTTGCATCTGCACCAGCTGGTCGATCAGCACGTCGCCGGTGGCGCGGATGTCGCCCTTGAAGCCGAGGCGGCGGCGCAGCAGGAAGGCCTGGCTGTAGGCGCGGCCGTCGGTGAACTTGGGGAACACGAGGTCGATGCGTTCGATGTCGGCCAGGCAGACCTCGATGGCCTGCGGGTCGGCATCGTTGGCCAGTTGCAGGACCTTCGGATCGCCGTCGTCGATGTGTTCTTCCGCGGCGAGGATCTGGAGTGCGCGGCGTCCTTTGACCCCCACGCTCGGCACTTGCGTGTCCTCGCTGCCCCCCAAGGGGGCGCGAGCTTGCTCGAAGCGGTTCGTCGCGTCGCTCATGCTGCCACCTCCACCTTGAAGCGCGCACCGTTGGCGGAAGCCTTGAACGGGTCGATGCCGACGCGGCGCAGCGTGTCGATGAAGGTCTCGCCAGCGTTGCGCGCGTCGCGATAGGTGCCGAGCACGGCTTCGATGACGTCCGGCACTTCGGCCGCGGAGAACGACGGGCCGACCACCTTGCCGGCCTGCGGCGTGCCGCTGAGCAGCGAGCCGTCCGAGCCGCCCAGGGTGACCTGGTACCACTCCTTGCCATCCTTGTCGACGCCGAGGATGCCGATGTGGCCGCTGTGGTGGTGGCCGCAGGAGTTGATGCAGCCGCTGATGTGCAGGTCGATCTCGCCGAGGTCGTCGAGCTCGTCGAGGTCTTGATAACGCTCGGTGATGGCTTCGGCGATCGGGATCGAACGCGCATTGGCCAGCGCGCAGAAGTCGCCGCCGGGGCAGGCGATCATGTCGGTCAGCAGGCGCACGTTGGCACTGGCGAAGCCGGCTTCGCGGGCGTTGAGCCACAGGGCGTGCAGGTCTTCGGCGTGCACCCAGGGCAGCACGACGTTCTGGTCGTGCGTGACGCGTGCTTCGCCGGCGGAGAAGCGGTCGGCCAGGGTGGCGATGGTGTCGAGCTGATTGCCGTCGGCATCGCCCGGCGCCTGGTGCAGGCGCTTGAAGGACAGCGTGACGGCGCGCAGTGCGGGGTTCTTGTGCGGCGCGACGTTGCGGGCCAGCCAGCGCGCGAATTGCACATCGTCGTCGGCAAAGCGGCGCAGGTCGGCGTCGGTCTGCTCGGCGCTCTGCAGCACGCGGGTGGCGAGCGTCGGCGGGACGAAGGAGGCGGCGACGCGGTCGTATTCGGCCTGCGTGATGGTGTGCGGGCCACCGTCGTGCTCGACGATCTGCTTGTATTCGGCCTCGACGTCGTCGATGTAGCGCTGGCCTTCGGCCTTCACCAGGATCTTGATGCGGGCCTTGTAGATGTTGTCGCGGCGTCCATACCTGTTGTAGACCCGGATCACCGCTTCGAGGTAATTCATGATCTGGTTCCACGGCAGGAACTCGCGCAGCACGGTGCCGATGATCGGCGTGCGGCCCATGCCGCCGCCGACCTGCACGCGGAAGCCGATCTCGCCGGCGTCGTTCTTGACCACATGCAGGCCCACGTCATGCCAGCCGGTGGCAGCGCGGTCTTCGGTGGCGCCGGTGATGGCGATCTTGAACTTGCGTGGCAGGAAGGCGAACTCGGGATGCAGCGTGCTCCACTGGCGCATGATTTCGGCGAAGGGGCGCGGGTCGGCCACTTCGTCGATGGCAATGCCGGCGCGCTCGTCGCTGGTGATGTTGCGGATGCAGTTGCCGCTGGTCTGGATGCCATGCATGTTGACTGAGGCCAGCAGGTCCATCACGTCGGCGGACTTGGACAGCGGGATCCAGTTGAACTGCACATTCTGGCGCGTCGAGAAGTGTGCGTAGTGCGTCGGCAGCTTCTGCGTGCCGAGCTTGCCCTGGGTCTTGAGGGCGTTCTTGTAGACCTCGACTTCGGGCTCGTCGTATTCGCGGGCGATGCGGGCCAGCACACGCAGTTGCTTGCTGGAGAGTTCGCCGTAGGGGACGGCCACGCGCAGCATCGGGGCGTAGCGTTGCACGTACCAGCCGTTTTGCAGGCGGAGCGGGCGGAACTCGTCTTCGTGGAGCTTGCCAGCTTGCCAGCGTTCCAGCTGGTCGCGGAATTGCGCCGCGCGCTGCTGCACGAACTGGCGATCGAAATCTGTGTATTGGTACATCGTGAAAGTCTTGAAGTCGGGTGCGGCCAACGCCAGCCCAAGAGGCGGGGATTCTCGGAGGACTGCTTATGGAAACAAACGATTTTTTGGTGCACGCCTTATGCGGATAAGCTTATTCCTCAATGCCCATGCGGGTTGCCGCAGGGTTTTTGGCGGTTTCCGGATAAGCCGCTGGTTCAGGGTCAGTGCGCGCTGCCGTGTATTTTCACTGCAATGCGGCGCGCTACGATCGCGGTGGATTTCACAAGCAACAACATCGGGGAGAAGCACGTGGCCAGCATCAGGAAGCCGGATTCGGCGAGCGCAGCGCGATGGCTGTAGCGCAACGGGCGGGTGCATTCGTCGCGGCACTGTGCCTTGCCGCTTGCGCAATGCCTGCCAATGCGCATGACGCGATCACCGATGTGCGTCTTTTGGATTTCCGCTCGGAGGCGCCGGAGTCGTGCCGGCCATCCGACGTGGCGTTGACGGACGTGCAAGCCGGGATGTTCTTCTTGCGCGCCAGGCCCGTGGACGCCATGACTTTGCACGACAACTACGAGATCGCGCCGTGCAACATCGAGGGCACGATGAAGCGCAACGCCGAATCCTGTGACTGGAAGATCCGCCCGGGAGGCACGGGCAGCATCCACTGCGGTGCGGAGACAGAGTACGTCGTGTGCGATGGCTGCGCGGAGCTGTTCGAGGGCAAGTAGTGCGGTGAAGTCAGCGCGCGCGCAAATGCAGCGCCCGCTGGATCTCCTCCAGCCGCCGCCCGCGCGTCTCGATCCCGCTGCGGATCAATAGCGCGGCAGCGAGCGCCATCGGCACCGCGATCAGCAGGGCGGAGATCGCGAAATGGGTGAAGACGCCCATCACGCCAAGCCCCGCGCCGACGATGCCGCCGAACTTGGAACTGGCCGCAATGACGCCTGAGCCTGTGCCGCGCAGGTGCACCGGATAGATCTCGGCGGCATAGGGAATCAGCATCGCGATGACGCCGCTGGAACTGACCAGCAGCAGTGCGGTCGCGCTCACGATGGCCATGCTCGACTGCACCTTGAGCATGCTCATCGCCACGAACAGCAGCAGCGTCGCGGTCGTCAGCGCGATGAAAAGCACCAGCGCCTTGATGCTGCTCCAGCGGTGGTAGAGCCAGATCACGATGCCGATGCCCGGCAGCGCCAGCAGGGCGGAGCGTGCGAGCAGGGCGCTGGCGGCGGTGGCGTCCATGCCCATGCTGCCCAGGTTGGTCGGCAGCCACAGCAGGAAGCCGAAGTTGACCAGGCCCCAGGCGACGCCGCAGACCATCAGGCCCCAGGTGATGCGGGCGTGGCTGCTTCGGAGCAGTTGGGCGAGGCCGCCGCTCGGCGCTTCCTCCACGGCCTCGACGACCACCGCTTCGGCCGGCGTGGCGGCGGCGCGTGGGCCTGAGAAGCGTTCCAGCACTTCGCGCGCCTCGTTCACCAGGCCTGCGTTCGACATGAAGCGCGGCGATTCGGGAATGTAGCGGCCGAGGAACACGATGATCAGCCCCGTCGGCAGGCCCAGCAGCCAGAGCGCGCGCCAACTGAATTCCGGCACCAGCCAGGCCGCGGAGCCTGCAGCCAGCAGATAGCCGGCCGAGGTACCGACGCCGCCCAGCGCCACCAGCAGCCAGCCCCGATGCGCAGCAGGCACCGACTCGGCCATCAGCGTGAAGGTGATCGGCAGCAGGCCGCCGGCGGAAGCGCCCATCAGGAAGCACATCGCCAGGTTCCAGCCGAAGGCCGGCATCGCGCCGCAGATGGCCGTGCCGATGAACATCAGCGCCGACAGCAGGATGGCCGCTCGGCGTCCGAACACATCGGCGATGCGGCCCCAGACCACCGAGCCGACGGTGGTGCCGGTGAGCGCGACCAGCGCCAGCACACCGGCCGTCTCCTTGGTGATCTCGTACTCGCGGGTCATGCCCGGCATCACGAAGCCGAGCGTGGCCGGCTTCAGCACGTCGACCGCCAACGCGATGACCAGCACGGTGACGAGCTTCCAATGCTCGGCATTGAGCGGCACGCCGTCGGCGACATGGAACTGCAGGTGGCGGCCGCCATGCCCGCTCTTCGCCATGCGGCCGATGCGCGGCATCAGGCCGTAGGCCGAGAGCAGCACGCCCAGCGGCACCATCGCCATGCCGATGAGCATGGGCGTGTCCATCGGCATGCCGACCATCTGGTAGCCGTTGTGGCGGCCCATCATGAACATCGGCATGTGCGAGAGCACGCCGCCGATGATGGCGATGCAGCCGAGCCAGAAGGCGACCGGGTGGTGGAAGGAGATCGAGCGGTTGGGGTTCACGGCAGCGAACGAACTTTGCGCGATCTGGCCCGTACCGTTTTGACCAGACGTCAGAGGGTGAGAAGATTTCGTAGCGAGGGCGTCGAGGTCGGGTCGCGCAGCGGAACCGCACTCTCGTGCGGTGAGCAGCACAGGCCCGAGATCGGCGTCCGCAGTCGAAATATTCTCATCCTCTCAGCCCAGGGCCTTGTCGACGATCGCCTGCGCCTCGCTGATGATGCTGCGCAGGTGCGTCTCGCCCTTGAAGCTCTCGGCGTAGATCTTGTAGATGTTCTCCGTGCCCGACGGCCGCGCCGCGAACCAGCCGTCGGCCGACATGACCTTGATGCCGCCGATGGCCGCGCCGTTGGAGGGCGCGTTCGACAGCACTTTCTCGATCTTTCCGCCTGCGAGATCGGTGCTGGTGACCTGCTGCGGCGTGAGCTTCGAAAGCTTGGCCTTCTGCTCCGGCGTGGCCGGTGCGTCGACGCGGTCGTAGGCCGGGTCGCCGAATTCCTGGGTCAGTTGCCGGTACAGCTCGCCGGGGTCGCGGCCCATCTTCGCGGTGATCTCGGCGGACAGCAGCGCGGGGGCGAGGCCGTCCTTGTCGGTGGTCCAGACCGTGCCGTCGCGGCGCAGGAAGGAGGCGCCCGCGCTCTCCTCGCCGACGAAGCCGAGGCTGCCGTCCATCAAGCCGTTCACGAACCACTTGAAGCCGACCGGCACCTCCTGCAGCGGGCGGCCGAGCCGCGCGGTGACGCGGTCGATCATGGTGCTGCTGACCAGCGTCTTGCCGACAGCGGCGTTGGGGCTCCAGTTCGGCCGGTGCTGGAAAAGGTAGTCGATCATCACAGCCAAGTAGTGGTTGGGGCGCATCAGGCCGCCGCTTTTCGTGACGACGCCGTGGCGGTCATGGTCGGTGTCGCAGCCGAAGCCGACGTCGAACTTGTCCTTCAGGCCGATCAGGTTCTGCATCGCGTAGATGGACGATGGATCCATGCGCACGCGGCCGTCCCAGTCGCGTGGCATGAAGCTGAAGGTGGCGTCCACGTCGGGATTCACGACGGTGAGGTCGAGCTTGTAGTGATCTGCGATGCGGCCCCAGTAGTGCACGCCCGCGCCGCCCATCGGGTCCACGCCCATGCGCACGCCGGCCGCGCGGATCGCGTCGAAGTCGAGCACGTTGCCGAGGTCGGCGACGTAGTGGGTGATGTAGTCGTGCCGATGGGTCGTGGCCGCGCGCAGGGCTTGCGCGTAAGGCAAGCGCTTGACGCCTTGCAGTCCCGCCTTGATGAGCTCGTTGGCGCGGTTCTCGATCCACTTGGTGACGTCGGTGTCGGCCGGGCCGCCGTTGGGCGGGTTGTACTTGAAGCCGCCGTCATCGGGCGGGTTGTGCGACGGCGTGATGACGATGCCGTCGGCCAGGCCAGCCGTGCGACCGCGGTTGTAGACCAGGATCGCGTGGGAGATGGCGGGCGTGGGGGTGTAGTCGTCGTCGGTGGCCAGCATCAGCTCGACACCATTGGCCGCCAACACCTCGATGGCGCTTGCGGCCGCCGGCTCGGACAAGGGATGCGTGTCGATGCCGAGGTAGAGCGGGCCGTCGATGCCCTTCTGCGCGCGGTATTCGCAGATCGCCTGCGAGATGGCCAGCACATGCCACTCGTTGAAGCCGGCGTTGTACGAGGAGCCGCGGTGGCCGGAGGTGCCGAAGGCGACGCGTTGCGCGGCCACCTCCGGGTCGGGCACCAGCGCGTAGTAGGCGGTGACCAGGCGCGGCAGGTTGGCGCGCATGGAGGCGGGGGCGATCTTGCCGGCGAGTGGACTGTCTGCCATTGGGTCGTTTCTCCTTGGGGTGCTGTCGGCGGGGATTGCCTTGGGACAGGAAGGTTGTCTTCGGCATGGCAGACATGCACGGAGGTTAACGCGAATGGCCTACGACCTCCTATACGAATCAGCGCGGCGCCGCGGCATCCGCAATCTGCTTGCGGCGGTTGGCACTCTGGCGTTCGAACATCCAACCGGGGTACTCGGCGGGCAACTGGCCCGCGTCGGTGATCTGCTGGAGTTCAGCCGTGCTCAGTGCCACCCGCGTGGCGGCCATGTTGTCGGCCAGCTGGTCGGGCCGCTTGGCGCCGACGATGACGCTGGTCACCGTTGGCTGATGCAGCAGCCAGGCCAGCGCGACCTGCGCAACAGACACGCCGTGCGCTGCTGCGATCGACCGCATCGCATCGACGCAGGTCCAAGCCCGGCGGGAAATCGAAGGTGGTGCGGCGGCTGCCTACCTCGCCTTGGTGGTCGCGGTCGTACTTGCCACTGAGCAGGCCCCCCGCCAAGGGACTCCACACCATCAGCCCGAGGCCTTCGCTTTCGAGCATCGGCACGATCTCGCGCTCCAGGTAGCGGCCGGCGACCGTGTAGTAGGCCTGCAGGGATTCGAAGCGCGACAGCCCCAGCCGTTCCGCGATGCCCAGCGCCTTGACGATCTGCCACGCCGCCCAGTTCGACACGCCGACGTAGCGCACATGGCCCTGGCGCACCAACTGGTCCAGCGCCCGCACGGTTTCCTCGATCGGCGTGGCGGGGTCGAAGCCGTGGATCTGGTAGAGGTCGATGTGGTCCAGCTGCAGCCGCTTCAGACTGGCCTTGACGCCGTCCATGATGTGGCCGCGCGAGGCGCCGCGCGCATTGGGGCCGGCGCCGGTCTCGCCGAAGACCTTGGTCGCGATCACCACGTTCTCGCGCGGGACCTTGAGGTTCTTCAGTGCCTGACCGGTGATTTCCTCCGACTGGCCCTCGGAGTACACGTCCGCCGTGTCGATGAAGTTGATGCCGCCGTCGAGCGCCGCGCCGATCAGTCGCTCCGCATCCGACTGCTGCACTTCGCCGATCTTGTTCCAGAAGCCGCCGGTGCCGCCGAAGGTCATGGTGCCGAGGCACAGTTCCGAGACGTAGAGGCCGGTGCGGCCCAGGGGGTGATTGCGCATGAGCGGGGCTCCGGAAGGGAAAGCCAGGGAGCATAGGGCGATCCCGGGAATCCTGCCGTGTCTTCGGCTTTGCCACCACCCGATCCGCGCTGTGGCGGCGGGCCGGGCCTGCGAGAGGCGCGGAACCCTCAGACGCTGTCGTAGGCTGATTTCAGCGCTGCAACATCCAGCTTGACCATCTTCAACATCGCCGTCATGACGGCGTTGGCCTTGCGCGGATCCTTGTCTTCCAGCATCTGCCCGAGCGCCTTGGGCACGATCTGCCAGGACACGCCGAACTTGTCGTCGAGCCAACCGCACTGGCTCGGCTTGCCGCCTTCGAGCAGGCGGTGCCAGTAGTGGTCGACTTCGTTCTGCGTTTCGCAGCTGACGAAGAGCGAGATGGCAGGCGTGAACTTGTACATCGGGCCGCCGTTGAGGGCCATGAATTCCTGGCCGTCGAGCGAGACGTTGGCGGCCAGCACCGAGCCCTTCTTGCCGGGGCCGGCATCGCCATAGCGCTTGACGTTGTAGACGCGCGAGTTCTTGAAGATGCCGGCGTAGAAGTTGAGCGCTTCTTCGGCCTGGCCGTCGAACCAGAGGCAGGGGGTGATCTTTTGCATCGGGCTTTCCTTCGGGGTTTGATCAGGGTTGCTGGAGGTGATGCGCGAGCTTTTCGAAGGTCTGGATCCATCCGCCTTCATGGCCGTCGCGCGCGGCCTGGTCGAAGAACTGGGTGTGCACGAAGTTCATGCGCGTGCCGGTCGGGGTCTTCACGAAATCGATGGTGACCAGCGACTCGCGCTCCGGCGTGCTGCGCCAGGCCCAGCTGAACTGCAGGCGGCGGTGCGGAACCACATCCAGGTAATAGCCGCTCACGCTGTGCGCTTCGCCGTCGGGCGTGTGGAATTCGATGCGAAAGTAACCGCCCATGCGCACGTCGGTCTCGGCATGCGTGACCGAGCCGGGCGCGCCCGTGCCGAACCAATGGATCAGGGCTTGCGGGTCGGTCCACGCGCGCCAGACTTTTTCCGGCGGGACGGGGAAGTGGCGTTCGAGGCGGAGTTCGGGGCGTTCGCGGGTGGGGGCTTCGTCGAGGGCGTTGAGGTTGGGCATGGCTTGACTTCTTCCTGATGTTGGAGGTAGCGACCCAGCGCGTCGAAGCGCGCGTTCCAGAACTTTTCATAACGGGACAACCACACGGCGGCCTCCTGCAAGGGCGCGGCCGACAGTTCGCAGCGCACCACGCGGCCTTCCTTCGAGCGGGCGATCAGGCCCGCGGCTTCGAGCACGCGCAGGTGCTTCATGAAGCCGGTCAGCGACATGCCGTGCGGCTGCGCCAGCTCCGAGATGCTCAGGTCACGCTGGCCCAGCGCGACCAGCACATCGCGCCGCGTGCGGTCGGCCAGCGCAGTGAAAACAAGGTCGAGATTGGGGTCTGATAACTGAACCATTTGGTTCAGTATTGAGCGAATGCGTGCTGTTTGTCAAGCGAGTGGGAATGCGCCGCGATGCAACCGGAGTTGCAATCAAAAGTGCAGAACAAGCCGGAGCGCCGCAGACAGTGCTGTCGCACGGCAAGGCGATCCAACGCAGTGATGCGCTTGATCGCGAAGTGGTATCAGTTGCGCACGCGTCGCACTTGCACGGTGGCGGTCAGGCCTTCATAGGCCTCTGCCTTGCCGAACCAGCTTCCCGCGATCGGCGTCGCCAGACTCGGATCACGCGCGACGCCGACGCGGATCAACTGGCTGCTGCCCATGAGGTTGTTGGTGGGGTCGAAGGCGACCCAGCCGGCGCCGGGCAGGTAGGCCTGCAGCCACGCATGCGTCGAGCCGGCGCCGACGGTGACGCCGGGGCTTGCGGCGTCGGCCGCGTCCTTCGTGTCCTTCTTGTCCTCCGGGGCCTTCGCTGACTCCTCTTCGAACTCGCCGGTCGCGTCAGTGGCGTCTGTCGCGTCGCTGGCGTCCGTCAATGGTGCGGGCTTGTCCAACGAAGCGTCATACAGATAGCCCGAGACAAATCGAGTCGCCACGCCCAGCCGCCTTGCGGCTTCCATCATCAGCAGCGCGTAGTCGCGGCAACTGCCGGAGCCGAGGTTGAGAGTTTCGAGTGGGCTCTGCGTGCCTTCCTCGTCGCGGGCCTTGTAGGTCAGGGTCTTGCCGATGTGCTCGTTCATGCGGGCCAGCACTTCGCGCGTGCTGTTGGGCTCGTCGGTGTAGAGGAACTGGTGCGCCCAGCGGATGAGCGTGCCGTCGGGGTCGGGATGGTGCGGGCGCAGGTAGTGCTCGAGATCGAGGCGGTCCTCGATCGAGTAGGCGAAGGGGAGGAACTCGGCGGCCGGGTCGAGTTCGCTCAGCACGTCGTCGGCGGGCGGCACCTGTTCGATGGTGAAGGAGCACACGACCTTGAGTTCGGTCGCCTCGCCGAGCGGCTGCACCAGCGCGACGGAATTGGAGTGGGGGTCCTGGATCAGCCGCACATTGGCGGCGGGGCTCACTTGCAGGTCGGTGGCGAGCACGCGCAGGTCGTGGCTGTCGCGCGGACGGAACATCACGCGGTGCAGCCCGAAGCTGACGGGCTGGTTGTAGCTGTAGATGGTGGTGTGCTGGATGTCGTAGCGGGTGTGCATGGGGGATTGTCTCGGATTGGCCGGCCTCGCGTGCAACGGCAGAATGCGCACACCGCATGACAAGCCTTCTCCTGTTCTACATCCTCGACCTGGCCGGAACCTTCGCGTTCGCATTCAGCGGCGCCGTGGCGGCGCGCAACCGGGGGCTGGATGTGTTCGGCATCTTCGTGGTCGCCTTCCTGGTCGCTTGCGGCGGCGGCGTGTTGCGCGACGTCTGCATCGGCGCGGTGCCGCCAGCGGGGCTATCGGACTGGCGCTACCTCGCGATCTCGTCGGTCGCGGCACTGATGGCGATGTATTCGCGCATCGTGCGGGAAAGGCTGGAGCAGCCCATCGTGCTGTTCGACAGCCTCGGGCTGGGTCTTTTTGCCGTGACCGGGGCGCAGAAAGCCATGATCTACGGGCTGACCTCGGAAGGTGCGGTCATCCTGGGTGTGCTGACTGCCGTGGGTGGCGGCATCGCACGGGATGTGCTGCTGAACCGCGTGCCGGCCATCCTCAAGGGCCAGATCTACGCGCTGGCGGCCTTGGCTGCGGCCTTGATCGAGGTGTTCGGGAGTCGCCTGCATTGGCGCTCGGACTGGCGCGCGATGGCGGCCCTGGCGACCTGCTTCACGCTGCGCTTCCTCGCGGTGCGCTACAACTGGCACCTGCCGCGCTTCGTCAAGCCGCCGGATGAGGACGGGCCGGACAAGTAGCGCGGCAGTGCCGTCGCGCCTCGGAGGCCATGGCAAGAACGCGATGCCTGTTCCGTGGGCACCCGTGGAGCCGGCTTTGCCGGGCCGCCGGGTGCGCCCCCTTGGGTAGGCGTCGCAGGCGCTTCGGGGGTGGGCCTATCTAAGGACAAGCACCGGCGTATTCGAGTGCGTGAGGACGTGCAAGGTCTCGCTGCCCATCATCAGCCGCTTGAGCGTGCGGCGGCCGTGCGAGGCCATGATGATCAGGTCGCAGTTGTGGGTGGTCGCGATCTCGATGATGGATTCCGCCACCTGGTTCGAGCGGACGACCACCGCTTCGACATTGGGCACTCCCTGGTTCATGGCGCTGGCCTTGACCGCGTCGACCAAGCCTTGCGCCGCCAGGGTCGACCGGGCCCGCACTTCCTCGACCTGCATCTGGCTCAGCACCGGGGAGCCTTCGAAGAAGCTGTGCGGTTCCATGTGTGCCACGGTGACGGCGCACAGATCGGCGCCGCACAGCCGGCACAACTCGACGGCCTTGCTGACGGCTTGCTCGGACAAGGCGGAGCCATCGGTGGCTACAAGAATTCGCTTGAACATTTGGGGTTCTCCTCCGGTTTTGATGGGGTTCGATTTGACAGCGATCCCGCGGGGAGCGGAAGGGCTATGTGGTCTTTCTGACGACTCTCGGCGCCCGAGCATCAAAGGCGGCGCGTATCGAGGGCTTGTGCCAGCGCCGTCGGGAGGGGCAGGGGCTCGGCGTGCCAGTGTGCGGCGAGCAGTTCCGCGCAGAGCGTAGCGAACGTCAGGCCGCGCGAGCCCAGCGCGGTGCAGACCCACAGCCCTGGCTGATCGGGCAGGGGGCCGATGAGCGGGCGGCGGTCCCCGGAGGCGCAGCGCACGCCGGTCCAGGGTGTGGCGCCCTCGAAAGCGCTGGCCAGCGCCGATGCGGCTTGTGGGCACAGGCGGGCGAGTCGTTCGCGGTTGGCCTCGGTGTCCGTGTGGCTTGGCATCAGGTCGATGCTGTCACGGTCGAAAGTGGCGCCGGTCAGCCACAGGGCACTGTCGCCGTCCGGCACGCCGGCGATCAGGTGGCCGTCGCCGTTGATCGGGGCCGGAGGCAAGTTCGATTCGCATGGCGAATGCCCCCATTGGACCTGGCCGCGCACGGGTTGCAAGGGGAGCGATGGGGCGAAGCGGGCGCTTTCGAATCCGGCGGCGATCACGACGCGTTCGAACTCGCCGGGGGTTGGATCACCGTGGGTCAGGAGTTGCCAGCCGGCGCCGGTGGGCGCAATGCGCTCGATCTCGCAATCCGGGATCAGGTGCACGCCCGGCGTGGCCAGCCACGCTTCCACCAGTGCCCGCGGACGAACCCAGCCGGCACAAGGGTGCCAGAGCGCGGCGGTATCGGCAGGCAACTTCGAGGCAGCGAGTTGCGCTGCATTGGCAGGCCACGAAAGGTTCGGGCCCTCGGCACGCCAGCCTGGGGGCAGGCGCAGATCGCCATCGGGGCGGCGCTCCAGCACGCCGCTGGCCTTCCAGTCGCGGCCTCCGACCAAGCGTTCTTGCAACTGCTGCCACGTCGCGCGAATGCCCGCGCGCGTCAGGCGCGAGAGCAGGGCGTCGTCGGGCGAGACATGCGGCGCGAGCACGCCGACCGGCAGGCCGGAGGCGCCAGTCGCCGCCTGGGCTGCCTTGTCGAACACGTCGACCTGCCATCCGCGTCGCGCGAGGCTGGCGGCGACGGCAGCGCCCGCGAGGCCGGCACCGATGACTGCGCAACGGCCCGGCGTCGCTTGTTCCGGGGGTGGGGTGCGGCGTCGTGGGGTCCAGGCTGGATCGAACACGCCGCGCAGGCAATCGCGCTTGGGCGGCAGGCCGGGCGCTTTCCTGACCTGGAATCCGTTCTGCGCGAGGGCATCGCGCACAGCCCGCGCAATGGTCCAGGTCGCGATGCCGCTGCCGCGGCGGGCAAAGCGCGAGACCGCCTTGAGCGTCTCCGGTGACCACATCGCGGGATTGCGGTCCGGGCTGAAGCCGTCGAGGTAGAGGCTGTCGGCCTCGAAGCGCTGGGCGCGCAGCATGGCCTGCACGTCGCCGATGCACAGCGTCAGCAGCACGTGGCCGTCGTCGAAGCTCATCCGGTGGAAGCCGGACAGGAGTTCGGTCCATTGGCCGGCCAGCGCCCGGGCGAGTTCGGCCAGTTCCGGGTAGGCCGATGCTGCGCGCAGCAGATCTTCCACGCCGACCGGATGCGCCTCGATCGAAACGAAGTGGAGCATGCGCGGCCGCGCAGGGTCTGTGCGCCAGGCCTGCCAGGTTGTCAGGAAATTGAAGCCAAAGCCGAAGCCGGTTTCGAGAATCCGCCATTGCGGCTGGTCACGCCATGCTTCTGGAAGCCCGCAGCCGCCGAGGAATACATGGCGGGACTGGGCGAGGGCGCCGGTTTCGGTGTGGTAGATGTCGTCGAAGCGCTCGCTGCGCGGAACGCCGTCGGCGCGCCACTGGACGGGTTCGCGCATCAGGGCGCGAAGATCAGGCGCTCGGTGGCACGTAGCCTTGCGCCACGTCTGCGCCGTCGCCGAAGAAATGCTTTTCCATCTGGCGCTTCAAGTACTCGCGGGCGCGCTGGTCGGCCAGGTTCAGGCGGTTTTCGTTCACGAGCATGGTCTGCTGCTTGAGCCAGGCGGCCCAGGCTTCCTTGCTGACGCTCTCCCAGATCTTCTTGCCGAGTTCGCCGGGATAGGGGGGGAAGTCGAGTCCCTCGGCTTCCTTGCCGAGTTTCACGCACTGAATCATTCGTGCCATTTGCGGGGTCCTTAGTTGATTTGGCTATTTGGAACTGTGAAAACGGTAGTTCCAGTTTTGTAGGGTGGCTTTCAAAATCGGCAGCTTCTTAGCCAGATTGCCTTTCGAAAGACCGCCATGAGCCTTCGCCGCGACTTTATCAAGCTTTCCCTCGGTGCCACGCTGGGCGCAAGCATGGCCCTCACGGCGCTGCCGTCGTTCGCCCAGACCATCAACCTGCTCAACGTGTCGTATGACCCGACGCGCGAGCTCTACGTCGACTACAACAAGGCCTTTGCCGCCTACTGGAAAGGCAAGACCGGCCAGGACGTGGTGATCAAGCAGTCGCATGGCGGCTCGGGCAAGCAGGCCCGCTCGATCATCGACGGCATCGATGCCGACGTGGCCACGCTGGCGCTGGCCGGCGACACCGACGCCCTCGTGACGCACGGTGGCCTGGTCAAGCCCGATTGGCAGAAGCGACTGCCGCACAACTCGGCGCCCTACACCTCGACCATCGTGTTCCTGGTGAAGAAGGGCAATCCGAAGGGCATCAAGGACTGGGACGACCTGGTCAAGCCCGGCACGCAGGTGATCACGCCGAATCCCAAGACCTCCGGCGGCGCGCGCTGGAACTACCTGGCCGCCTGGGAATTCGCCAAGCGCAAGTACGGTGGCGATGCCAAGGCGAAGGACTTCGTCGGCAACCTCTACAAGAACGTGCCGGTGCTCGACGCGGGTGCGCGTGGATCCACGATCACCTTCGTTCAGCGAGGCGTGGGTGACGTGCTGCTGGCCTGGGAGAACGAGGCCTACCTTGCGCTGAAGGAATTCGGTGCCGACAAGTTCGACATCGTCGCGCCGTCCATCAGCATCCTGGCCGAGCCCACGGTGACGGTGGTCGACAAGGTGGTGGACAAGAAGGGCACGCGCGCCGTGGCCGAGGAATACCTGAAGTACCTGTATTCCGACGAAGGCCAGGACATTGCCGGTCGCAACTACTACCGCCCGACCTCCGAGAAGGCCAAGGCCAAGTACGACAAGCAGTTCCCCAAGCTGACGCTGTTCACCATCGACCAGGCCTTCGGTGGCTGGACCAAGGCGGACAAGGAGCACTTCGCCGATGGCGGCTCCTTCGACCAGATCTACACGGCGAAGCTGAAGTAGGTCGAGCGCGCATCCTCATTCATCCATTCGCGGCGCAACCACTCAACAGAGTGCGCCGGGACCGAACTCAGTCAGAAGGTTTGAAGATTTCGTAGCGAGGGCGCCGAGGTCGGGTTGAGGAGCGGAGCCGTACTCCAGTACGGTGAGCACCGCAGACCCGAGATCGGTGGCCGCAGTAGAAATATTCACACCTTCGTCCAGGAAATCTTGTGACCGTCCTACTGATTGCCGGGAGTCCGTCGACGCCGTCCCGTTCCACCGCCTTGCTTGAATCGGTGGGTGATCGGCTCCAGAGGCGCGGCGCGCGCATCGAGCGCGTCAACGTGCGGGAGCTTCCGGCGAAGGCGCTGTTGCTCGCCGAGTGGGAGCATCCGGACATCGCGCATGCCATCGCCCAAGTGGCGCAGGCGCGTGTGGTGGTGGTGGCCACGCCGGTCTACAAGGCGGCGTACAGCGGCGCGCTGAAGGTGTTCCTGGACCTGCTCTCGCAGGGCGCGCTGAAAGGCAAGACGGTGTTGCCGCTGGCCACCGGCGGCAGCGCGCATCACATGCTGGCGCTGGACTATGCGCTGCGGCCGGTGCTGCAGGCGCTCGCGGCACGGCACATCCTGCCTGGCATCTATGCGACCGATGCGCAGATCACGGCATCGCCGCAGGGCGAGTTCCGGGTGCATGACGACCTGGCCCATCGCCTGGACGACGCGGCCGAGGTGCTGGCCGCCGAAGGACTGAAGCTGCCGCCGATGCGGGGCTTCGAGCCGATTCATTTCTCGCGGGTGCGATGTAGCGTCTGACGCCATCGCCGCGCCTTGGCGCCATCGCGCGGCAAACCGATCTCCCCATTCATCGTCCCGATTTTTTTCGCCGCTCGTTCGCGGCGCGGGAAAAGGCTTGCCTGAAGGAATCCAATCATGACCTCTTCCGTTTCGATCCAACGCCGCCGCCTGCTCCAGGGCGCGGCCACCGCCATTGCGCTGCCATCGTTCGCGGCGCTGGCGCAGAGCCCGTCGCGCACGCTGCGCATCGGCAACCAGAAGGGCGCGCTGACCGTGCTCAAGGGACGTGGCACGCTGGAGAACCGCCTCGCGCCGCTCGGCGTGAACGTGACCTGGACCGAGTTCAACGCCGGCCCGGTGCAGCTCGAAGCGCTGAACGTCGGCTCCATCGACTTCGGCGATGTCGGCGAGGCGCCGCCGATCTTTGCGCAGGCGGCCGGTGCGCCACTGGCCTATGTGGCCGCGACCGTGCAGCGGCCGAGCGCCGAGGCGGTGCTGGTGCCCAAGGACTCGGCGATCAAGACCGTGGCCGACTTGAAAGGCAAGAAGATCGCGCTCAACAAGGGCTCGAACGTCCACTACTTCATCGTCAAGCTGGCGGAGCAGGCCGGGCTGAAATACAGCGACCTGAACGTCGTGTTCCTGGCACCGCCCGATGCACGCGCTGCCTTCGAGAAGGGCTCGATCGACGCGTGGGTGATCTGGGACCCGTTCCTCGCCTCCGCCGAACTCACGCTGGGCGCGCGCATCCTGGCCGATGGCAAGGGCGTGGTCGGCAATCGCGGCTACTACTTCTCCTCGCTGCCCTATGTCGCGAAGAACGCAGACGTGCTCAAGCTGGTCGTCGAGGAGATCGACAAGCTCGACCAGTGGGCCGTGGCCAACAAGAGCGCGTATGCGCAGGAGTTGTCGGTGCTGTGGGGCTTGCCGAAGCCGGTGGTCGATGTATCCGTGGGTCGTGCGGCCTACGGCACGGCACCGATCACCAAGGCCATCCTGGCCGAGCAGCAACAGATCGCGGACACCTTCTTCGAACTGAAGCTGATCCCGAAGAAGATCAACCTGCTCGAGGCCGCTGGCGCGGGTGTGGCATGAGCGCCTTGCACACATTCGGACGACGCGGCCTGCTGCGTCTGCTCGCCGTCACCGCGCTGGCCTTTGGCGTCGGAGGCCCCATCGCGTTGGCGCAACCGGCCGGCGCCTCGCAACCGTTGCAGCAACTGCGCATCGGCTACCAGAAGTCGGCCGCCAACCTGGTGATCGTCAAGCAATCGGGCTGGCTCGAAAAGCGCTATCCCAACGCAAAAATTGCCTGGATCGAATTTCCCGCGGGGCCGCAGTTGCTGGAGGCGCTGGCGGTCGGCAGCCTGGAGTTCGGGCTCACCGGCGATTCGCCGCCGGTGTTCGCGCAGGCAGCCGGCAAGGACCTGCTCTACGTCGGTGCCGAGCCATCGAAGCCCGACAGCTCGGCCGTGCTCGTGCTGAAGGATTCGCCGCTGAAGACGCTGCAGGACTTGCGCGGCAAGAAGATCGCGCTGCAGAAGGGTTCGAGCGCGCACTACCTGCTGGTGCGCGCGGTCGAGAAGGCCGGGCTCCAATGGACTGACATTCAACCCGTGTACCTCACGCCCGCCGATGCACGCGCCGCCTTCGAGCGCAAGGCCGTGGACGCATGGGTGATCTGGGACCCGTTCTATGCCGCGACCGAGCTGGCGATCCAGCCGCGCGTGCTGGCCAACGGGCGCGGGCTGTCGGGCAACAACTCCTTCTATCTCGCCTCGCGTGCCTTCACCGAACAGCATGCGGATGTGCTCACTGCGCTGTTCGAGGACCTGACCCGCGCCGACAAGCTGGTGCAGCAGGACCGCGCCGGCGCGATCAAGCTCGTTGCCGGTTTCAGCGGCCTCGATGCGGGCGTGGTGAGCCTGTTCCTCCAGCGCCGTCCGCCGTCGCCAGTGGGCCCGATCCAGCCCGCCACGGTGCGCGACCAGCAGCGCGTGGCCGATGCCTTCCATCAACTGGGGCTGATCCCCAAGCCCGTGAACGTGTCGCAAGTCGTCTGGCGCGGCACGCAACCTTGAGCGCATGAACATGAAGATCTTCTGGTTCCTCCCCACCCATGGCGACAGCCGCTACCTCGGCAGCACCGAAGGCGCGCGGCAGGTCGACCTGCCTTACCTGCAGCAGATCGCAGGCGCCGCTGACCAGCTTGGCTATGAAGGCGTGCTGATCCCGACCGGCCGTTCCTGCGAAGACCCGTGGGTGATCGCGTCCAGCCTGATCGGCGCCACGCGCAAGCTCAAGTTCCTGGTCGCGGTGCGCCCGGGGCTGCACCAGCCGAGCCTGGCCGCGCGCATGGCCGCGACCTTCGACCGGCTCTCCGGCGGACGGCTGCTGGTGAATCTCGTCACCGGCGGCGACCAGGCCGAGCTCGAAGGCGACGGCGTGTTCCTCGACCATGCATCGCGCTACGAGCAGTCGGCCGAGTTCATCCGCATCTGGCGCGAGATCCTGGCGCGCAGCCATGACGGCGAGGCCTTCGACTACGAGGGCAAGCACCTGAGCGTGAAGGGCGCCAAGCTGCTCTACCCGCCGGTGCAGGCGCCGTATCCGCCCGTGTATTTCGGTGGCTCGTCGGAGGCCGCGCATGAACTGGCGGCCGAGCAGGTCGATACCTACCTGACCTGGGGCGAGCCGCCGGCCGAGGTGGCAAAGAAAGTCGCCGATGTGCGTGCGCGGGCTGCGAGCCGCGGACGCACGGTGCAGTTCGGCATCCGCCTGCATGTGATCGTCCGCGAGACCGAGGACGCCGCCTGGCAGGCCGCCGAAGACCTGATCAGCCGCGTCGATGACGACACCGTGATCCGCGCGCAGGCCGCTTTCGCGCGCATGGATTCCGAAGGCCAGCGCCGCATGGCCGCGCTGCATGCCGGTGGCAGGAAGCGCTCGCGCGCCGACCTGGAGGTGTCGCCCAACCTGTGGGCCGGCGTGGGCCTGGTGCGCGGTGGTGCGGGCACGGCGCTCGTGGGTGATGCGAAGACGGTGGCCGCCCGCATCGAGGAATACGCGGCGCTCGGGCTCGACAACTTCATCCTCTCCGGCTATCCGCACCTGGAAGAGGCTTACCGCTTCGCCGAGCTGGTGTTCCCGCTGCTGTCGAAGCGCGTGAAGCAGCAACTGCGCGGCGGGCCGCTGGGTGGGCCTTTCGGCGAGGTGGTCGCCAATCTCGATGCGCCATCGCGCCTTCATTCGCAAAGCTGAACACCATGACTGAACAAGTGCATACCTTGCCCGTCGAATCTGCATCGCCCACGGCAGCGATCAAGGCCTTTGCCGGCAACGTCGGCGCGCGGCTCGTGCCCTGGCTGGTGCCCATCACGCTGATCGTCTTGTGGCAGATCGCCTCCTCGCTGGGCTGGCTGTCTACGCGGGTGCTGCCTGCCCCCATCGACGTGGTGAAAGCTGCGTGGAACCTGGCTGTCTCGGGCGAACTGTGGACGCATGTGAAGGTGAGTGCGGGCAGGGCGCTGGCGGGGCTCGCCATCGGCGGTGGGCTCGGGCTTGCGCTGGGACTGCTGACCGGCTCGGTCAAGTTCTTCGAGACGCTGCTCGACTCGACCATCCAGATGGTGCGCAACATTCCGGCGCTGGCGCTGATCCCGCTGGTGATCCTGTGGTTCGGCATCGATGAATCGGCCAAGCTGTTCCTCATCAGCGTGTCGGTGTTCTTTCCGATCTACCTGAACACTTTCCACGGCATCCGCAATGTCGATCCGCAGTTGATCGAGATGGGGCGCACCTACGGGCTCAGCCGGTGGCAGCTCTATCGCGAAGTCATCCTGCCGGGCGCGCTGTCGTCGATCCTGGTGGGGCTGCGGTTCTCGCTCGGGCTGATGTGGGTGATCCTGATCGTGGCGGAGACCATCTCGGCGCAAGCCGGCATCGGCTACCTGACGATGAATGCGCGGGAGTTCCTGCAGACGGACATCGTGCTGGTGGGGATCCTGCTGTATGCGCTGCTGGGCAAGCTGGCCGATCTGTTCGCTCGCGGACTCGAACAGTGGTGGCTGCGTTGGCACCCTGGGTATCAGAAGAAGACTGCTTGAAAGTAACGCAATGACCGATCAAACGATTTCCAACGAAGGCGGCGTCAAGCTCGAAGTGCGCGGCGTCCACAAGCGCTATGGCCAGCGCGAGGTGCTGCGCAACACGCGGCTCGTCGTCGAGCCGGGGCAGTTCATCGCCATCGTCGGGCGCAGCGGCTGCGGCAAGAGCACCTTGTTGCGTCTTGTGGCAGGCCTGGGGAAGGCCAGCGAAGGCGCGCTCTTCACCGATGGCAAGGCCATCGACGGGCTGCACGACGACACGCGGATCATGTTCCAGGAGGCGCGCCTGCTGCCGTGGCGGCGCGTGCTGGACAACGTCACGCTGGGCCTGCCGGCAGAGGCCAAGGCGCGTGGCAAGGAAGTGCTGGCGCAGGTCGGGCTGGCCGACCGCGAGAACGAATGGCCGGCGCGCCTCTCCGGCGGACAACGGCAACGCGTCTCGCTGGCGCGCGCGCTGGTGCATCACCCGCGGCTGTTGTTGCTGGACGAACCGCTGGGCGCGCTCGATGCGCTGACCCGCATCGAGATGCACCGCCTCATCGAGGACCTGTGGCAGCGCCACCGCTTCACCGCGCTGCTGGTGACACATGACGTGCAGGAAGCGGTGGCGCTTGCCGACCGCGTGATCCTCATCGAGGACGGACGCATCGCGCTCGACGAGAACATCGCGCTGGCCCGGCCGCGCTCGCAGGGCGACCCGGCCTTTGCCGCGATCGAGAAACGCATCCTCGACCGCGTGCTGCAGAAGCCCGATGCCGAGCCGGCCAATGACCTTCACTGGGCCGACGGCCCCGCCCACGCATTGCGCTGGGCGCTCTGATCTTTTTCAAACCAAAAGGAGTTATCTCATGTCCATTCAAGCCATCAACGTCCGCAACCAGTTCAAGGGCAAGGTGAAGGAAATCATCCGCGGTGACGTCGTCTCCGAAGTGGATGTCGAGACCGCCTGGGGCGTGGTCACCTCGGTCATTACCACGCGTTCGGTGGACGAGCTGCAACTGCGGCCCGGCTCCGACGTGGTCGCGCTGGTGAAGTCGACCGAGGTGTCGATCGCGAAGCTGTAGCAGGGCGACCGCCGGCTACCGCGTGCGTGTAGGAACTTGCGAGCATCGACCTACGCGCATTGCGCCCCGGCACCCACATGGGGCGCCGGTGCGTTTGGCAACAGTGATTCATCGATTCGGCACGTTGCCGTTCGGAAATCACAGGAGTTGCGAAATGGATGAATTGCAGATGACGAAGACCCCCGCTCAATTGGCTGACGATGCGCGCCGCGCCAGCCATGACGCCACGATTGCCGCATGGAACGTCGCCGCTGAAGCACGGACCACGGGTCAGCACGCGGCACGCGTGGCCAGGGACGTGGCAAGCGATGCCGGCGTGATCGCATCGGACGCCGCCGCCACCGGACGGGTGTACGCGAGAAGCGCTGCCGCGGCCGCGAGCGAGAAGTTCGGCGAATTGAAGAACCGTGCAGCGGACCTGAGGACGTCGAGTGCCAAGTACATCGCCACCCAGCCGATGCGTGCCGTGGCCTATGCAATGGCCGGCGGCGCCGCGCTGATGGCGGTATTGGTGGCGACACGTCCGCGCCGCTACTGATGAAGACCTGCCGGTCGCTCAACGCGGCCGGCGCGCCCGGTCCGCCAGCACCCGGCGAATCCGCTTGGCCAGGGCGTCGTGCGTGTAGGGCTTGCCCAGCAACTCGACGCCCTTGTCGAGGCGCCCGCCATGCACGATCGCGTTCTGCGTGTAGCCTGAGGTGAAGATCACGGCGATGCCCGGAAGCATCTGCTGCGCGATCCGCGCCAACTCGGGACTGCGGAGCTTGCCGGGCATGACCACGTCGGTGAAGAGCAGGTCGACTTGGGCGCCATCTTCGAGGATGGCCAGGGCCGCGGCTGCGTCGCGCGCCTCCAGCACGTTGTAGCCCAGGTGACCAAGCAGTTCGACCACTGTCGCGCGCACCGCATCGTCGTCTTCGGCGACCAGGATGGTCTCGTCGCCACCTTCCATCGCATCGATTTCGGGGGGCAGGGCGCTCACTTCACCGAGATCGCGCGGCAGGTAGAGCTTCACCGTCGTGCCGTGCCCCGGTTCGCTGTAGATCTTCGTATGGCCGCCCGATTGCCGCACGAAGCCGTAGACCATCGACAGACCCAGGCCCGAACCTTTGCCCTCGGCCTTTGTCGAGAAGAAGGGCTCGAAGACTTTCGCGAGGATTTCGGGCGGGATGCCGGTCCCGGTATCCGTGACTGCCAGCATCACGTACTGCCCGGCCGCCACGCCGGGGTAGTCGCGAACATAGCGCTCATCGAGCGACGCGTTGCCGGCCTCGATGGTGAGGCGCCCCGAGCTGTTCATGGCGTCGCGCGCATTGAGGCACAGGTTGAGCAGCGCGTTCTCGACCTGCGCCACGTCCACGAAACAGTTCCATAGCCCCCCGGAGATCACGCTCTCGATCTCGATGGCATCGCCCAGCGTGCTGCGCAGCATGTCTTCCATGCCCCTGACCACGCGCGCGATGTTGGCCACCTTGGGGTCGAGCGGCTGGCGCCGCGCGAACGCGAGCAACTGGCTCGACAGGCGTGCGCCGCGTTGCGTGGCGGCGATGGCATTCGCCACATAGCGCTCGGACGAGCCATTCACGCCCATGGTGCGCGACAGCAGTTGCAGGTTGCCCGAGATCACCTGCAAGAGGTTGTTGAAGTCATGCGCCACGCCACCGGTGAGTTGGCCGACGCTTTCCATCTTCTGCGACTGGTACAGCGCGGCCTCGGTGCGCTTGAGGGCCTCGGCTGCCTCGCGGTCGGCGGTGATGTCACGGGCCACGGCATGGATGATGCGCGCCTCCGGCACGGCAGTCCAACTCAGCAGGCAGTAGTTGCCGTCCTTGCGCCGGTAGCGGTTCTCGAAGCGAAAGGTCGCAACGCCGTCGCCCAGGCCGGCGACCTCCGCCATCGTGGCGCTGTGGTCGTCCGGATGCACGAACTCCATGAAGCTGTGGCCGACGAGTTCCGCCTCCGACCATCCGAGCAAGCGCGTCCAGGCCGGGTTCACTGCGTGGATCCGCGAATCGAAGTCGGCGACGAGCATGAGGTCGGTCGACAGGCGCCAGACGCGGTCGCGGTCCGCGGTGCGCTCGGCCACCTGCGCCTCGAGCATCTGGTTCATGTTGGCCAGCATCAGCGCCGCGGCCTTCTGGTCCTCGATGTCGGTGTTGGTGCCGACCCAGTGGATGATGGCGCCGGCCTCGTCGCGCAGTGGCACGGCGCGTGTGATGTGCCAGCGGTAGACACCATCTGCGCGGCGCAGCCGGGCTTCCACCTCGTGGGCGCGGCTCTCGGCCCGCGAGCGTTCCCATTCCTCGGCGACGTCCGGGATGTCCTCGGGATGCACCATGCTCGCCCAGCCATGGCCGGCAAGTTCCTCCTGCGACAGGCCGCTGTAGGTCTCGGCGGCGTGGTTGAACCAGTCCACCAATCCATCGGCCGGGGCGGCCCAGACATGGCTTGGCACGGCTTCGGCAAAGGTCCGGAAGCGTGCATCGCCCTGGCGCACCGCCCGCTCGGCGCGCACTTTGCCGGTGGTCTCGATCACGATGGCCATCACGCCCGCCGGCTGGCCGGACTCGTCCAGCAACGGCGAATAGTCCAGGTTCATGAAAACCTGCTCGGCACGCCCTTTGCGATAGAGCGTCAGCTCCTGGTCCAGGTAGCTGAGCGTTCCGCCCGCCAGGCAGACCTGCATCACGTTGTCGTTGAAGTCGGCCACCTCGGGCCAGCCTTCGCGCACGTTCGAGCCCAGCACTTGCGGATGCCGCTGGTGCGCGAAGACGGAAAAGCCATCGTTGTAGATCATCACGCCGTCCGTGCCCCAGAGTGTGATGATCGGTACGGGCGAGCGCAGCATCAGCGACACCGCCGCCTTCATGAACGGCGGCCAATCGTCGATCGGCCCGACGCTGGTTTTCGCCCAATCGAAGTCCCCAATCAGCCGCGCCGCCTCGCCGCCGCCATTGAGAAACGGATGCGTTGTGCACTTGGGCTTCATGGCATTTTTACTAGCGGGGGAGGTGACAGCTCCTCGATTTGTAGCACCGTGCGCAGAGATTACGGACGGATAAATCACACATCCATGCGATCAATTTCGAAAGCGCTGCGCACATGAAAACCTATGGTGTAAGAACGTGCGGGCGCGGTGTCGCGCATAAACATCGCCTGTGTCCAAGCGGGTGGTACGGGCGCCAAATTTCCAGGCTGCGCCGGGGCTCGCCAAGGCGCTCAGCGCACCCGTCTCGCCCTGTCCGCCAGCACCCGGCGAATCCGCTTGGCCAGGGCGTCGTGCGTGTAGGGCTTGCCCAGCAGTTCCACGCCGCTGTCCAGTCGCCCGCCATGGACGATGGCGTTCTGCGTATAGCCCGAGGTGAACAGCACGGAGATATCCGGCAGCAACTGCTGAGCCTTGCGCGCGAGTTCCGGGCTGCGCACCCTGCCGGGCATGACCACGTCGGTGAAGAGCAGGTCGACTTGCGCACCCGCTTCAAGGATGGCCAGTGCCGCCGCCGCGTCGCGCGCCTCCAGCACGGTGTAGCCCAGGTGCCCGAGCAACTCGACCACCGTGGCCCGCACCGCATCGTCGTCTTCCGCGACCAGCACGGTCTCGTTGCCGCCGTCCAGTTCGTCGATCTCCGCCGCGACGGCCGTCACTTCCCCGACGGCGCGCGGCAGGTAGATCTTGACGGTGGTGCCATGGCCCGGTTCGCTGTAGAGCTTCACATGGCCGCCGGATTGCCGCACGAAGCCATAGACCATCGACAGCCCGAGGCCCGAGCCCTTGCCCTCGGCCTTGGTCGAGAAGAAGGGTTCGAAGACCTTCGCCTGGATCTCTGGCGGTATGCCGCTGCCGGTGTCCGTCACCGCCAGCATCACGTACTGACCGGCCGCCACGCCGGGGTAGTCCAGCACGTAGCGCTCGTCGAGCGACGCATTGCCCGCCTCGATGGTGAGGTGCCCGGAGCCTTCCATGGCATCGCGCGCGTTGAGGGCCAGGTTGAGCAGGGCGTTCTCGACCTGGGCTGCGTCGACGAAGCTGTTCCAGAGCCCACCCGAGATGACGGTCTCGATCTCGACCGCATCGCCGAGCGTGCTGCGCAGCATGTCGCCCATGCCGGTGATCACGCGGCCGATGTTGACCACTTTGGGGTCGAGCGGCTGGCGCCGTGCGAAGGCGAGCAACTGGTTCGACAGCCGCGCGCCGCGCTGCGTGGCCGCCACTGCGTTGGCCACATAGCGCTCGGCCGGCCCGTTGACACCCATGACGCGCGACAGCAGTTGCAGGTTGCCCGAGATCACCTGCAGCAGGTTGTTGAAGTCGTGCGCCACGCCGCCGGTGAGCTGGCCGACGCTTTCCATCTTCTGCGACTGGTAGAGCGCCGCCTCGGTGCGCTTGAGCGCCTCCGCCGCCTCGCGGTCCGCGGTCATGTCGCGGCCGACGGCATGGATCAGGCGCTCGTCCGGTACCGCGGTCCAAATCAGCAGGCAGTAGCTGCCGTCCTGCCGGCGGTAGCGGTTCTCGAACCGGAAGGTGGTCGCGCCGCCGGCCAGTCCGGCGACTTCCGCGAGCGTGGCGCTGCGATCGTCGGGGTGCACGTAATCGATAAAGCTGTGGCCGACCAGTTCGGTTTCCGACCAGCCCAGCAGCCGGGTCCAGGCCGGGTTCACCGAGACGATGCGTGCCTCGAAATCGGCCACCAGCATGACGTCGGTGGAGAGGCGCCCCATGCGGTCGCGGTCCGCCGTGCGCTCGGCCACCTGCTCCTCCAGCATCTGGTTCATGTTGGCCAGCACCAGCGCCGCGGCCTTCTGGTCCTCGATGTCCGTGTTGGTGCCGATCCAGTGGACGACGGTGCCGGCCTCGTCGCGCAGCGGCACGGCCCGCGCGATGTGCCATCGATAGACACCATCGACGCGACGCAGCCGGAATTCCACCTCGTAGCCGATTCCCTCGGCCCGGGCGCGGTCCCATTGCTGCGCGGCGTGGGGCAGGTCGTCCGGATGAACGATGGTGGTCCAGCCGTTGCCGGCCAACTGCGCCTGCGAGAGGCCGCAGTAGGCCGACACGTTGTGGTTGAACCAGTCGAGCAAGCCATCCGGCGCGGACGCCCAGACGTGGTTGGGCATGGCCTCGGCAAAGGTCTGGAAGCGCGCATCGCGCAGGCGCACCGCTTGTTCGGCGCGCACCTTGGCCGTCGTCTCGATCACGATCGCCATCACGCCCGCGGGCTGGCCGAGTTCATCCAGCAGCGGCGAATAGTCGAGGTTCATCCAGACCTGCTCGGCCTGCCCGGTGCGGTAGAGCGTGAGTTCCTGGTCCTTGTAGCTGAGCGTGCCGCCCGCGAGTCCGACCTTCATCACGTTGTCGTTGAAGTCGGCGACCTCGGGCCAGCCTTCGCGCACGTTGGAGCCCAGCAACTGCGGATGCCGCGCGCTGGCGAAGACGGAGTACGCGTCGTTGTAGATCATCACGCCGTGCGGGCCCCAGAGCGTGACGATGGGCACGTCGGAGAGCAGCACCATCGACAGGACCGCCTTCATTCCCTGGGGCCAATCGTCGATGGGGCCGACGCTGGTGCGCGCCCAGTCGAAGTTCGCGATCAACTGCGCCGCCTGGCCGCCGCCGGTGAGAAAGGGGTGCGTGGCGGGGCGGGGTTTCATGGAAACTTTCGCGGCGTTCAGTGTGGGAGGGGATCGGTTTTGTAGCACCCGTCGGCGCGTTTTCAGGTAGGCGGAGAACGCGACCCGGGCCTCGGTCACCAAAGCAGCGCGCACCGGCAAGTGCGTAAGAACCTGCCGACGCGGTGTCGCGGACAAAACGTCCCGCGTGGCCATGCCTGCGGACTTCATGCTCAGGGCTTCGGCCATTCCGGCCCGCCCCCTGACCCTGAAGGACCCCACCATGCGCAACCCCTGGACCACCAAGAACCCCTTCATGAGCATGTGGCTGAGTGCCGCGAACCGGGCCGCCGGCTCGGCCAAGGGCCAAGCGACTGCGGCGGCCAAGCGCAATGTCGCGACCGCGCAGGCGGACGTCACGCGGCAGGTGCTCGACTTCTGGAGCGGCAAGGGCATTGCCAAGGCTGCGACGAAGAAGAAGACGCGTCGTTGAACGCGGGCATGGCAAGGCGATACAAGGCCCCGAAGCTCCCGTCGTGGGGTGCGATTTTCCAGCGCAGCGTCGCGACGATGACACGGCAAGGCATGCGCGCGGGACAGAGCGCGATGGCCTCGGTGGTCAAGCAGGCCGTCAAGCAGACGGTGAAGCAGACGCTCAAGCAGCGCAAGCCGCCCGCGGGCGCCGGGCAATGGCTGCAGGGCGTGGCGATGGGGGCGGCGGGGATGCGGCGCTACCGGCTCTATCGGCCGCCCAACGTCAAGATGGGCGAGCGGCTGCCGTTGATGGTGATGCTGCACGGTTGCAGCCAGGACGCCCGGACTTTCGCCAACAGCACGCGCATGAACGTGATCGCGGCGCGCGAGCGCTTCATGGTGCTGTACCCGGAGCAGGACCGCGTCTCCAATCCGCAAGGCTGCTGGAACTGGTACGACACGACGGGCGGCCGGGCGTATGCGGAGGCTGGGCTCATCATGAGCGCTATCGACCAGGCCACGCTGCTGTATGGGGCGGATCGCGCCCGCATCGCGGTGGTGGGGCTTTCGGCGGGCGCCAGCATGGCGGCGCTGCTGGCGAGTCGGCATCCGGAAAGGTTCAAGGCGGTCGTGATGCATTCGGGCATCCCGCCCGGAACGGCGCATTCGACGATGTCGGCACTCGGCGCGATGCACGGCCTGCGGTCCACCAAGACCCTGGCGGCCCGGCCGTTGACGGTGGTCGAGGCATGGCCGCCGCTGATGGTGATCCATGGCAACCTGGACCGCGTCGTTTCGCTTCACAACGGCCACGCGGCCGTGCAGGCCTGGGCCAGGGCCAGCGGCGCCCGGGCCACCGCCACCCGCAGCGTGCAACGCGGCACGCGCTATGCGACGAGCGTGACCGACTACAAGCGCAAGGGCAGCACGGTCGCCACATTGGTGGAGGTCGCGCGGCTGGGGCATGCATGGAGCGGCGGTGCTGCGTCCGAGCACTTCAGCGACGACAAGGGACCGGATGCCTCGCGGATGGCCTGGACCTTCGCGTCGAAGCAGTTCAGGCGCTGAGGGCGGTCCGCGCTGCGCTCGATGGGCATTCCGGGGCTCGGGAAGCCCCGGGAAGCATTGGTGGAACGGCGAGGTGCTGAATTGCTGCAAGGCGCTGCCGCAGGCTCGCAGAAACGAGCAGCGCGCAGTCGTGTCGTGGGCGTTTGCGGGGGCCTTGTCCTGGAACCCCGTCCGCCGAGTTGTGGTCGAGAATCCGGTCGTGCGTTTCCAGTTCGAAAGCACGATAAGACCCCGAAAGATCACGATGCCCCCATCCCCCTTCGAACCCACCGACCCGCCCGACAACTCCGGCATGCGCAAGGGCCTCACCAGCTATGGCGACCAGGGCTTCTCGCTCTTCCTGCGCAAGGCCTTCATCAAGGGGGCAGGCTTCACCGATGCTGCGCTGGACCGGCCCGTCGTCGGCATTACCAACACCGGCAGTGCCTACAACCCTTGCCACGGCAACGCGCCGCAGCTCATCGAGGCGGTCAAGCGTGGCGTGATGCTCGCCGGCGGCCTGCCGATGGACTTCCCGACCATCAGCATCCACGAGAGCTTTGCCGCGCCGACCAGCATGTTCCTGCGCAACCTGATGTCCATGGACACCGAGGAACTGGTGCGCGCGCAACCGATGGACGCGGTGGTGCTGATCGGCGGCTGCGACAAGACCGTGCCCGCGCAACTCATGGGCGCGGCCTCGGCCGGCATCCCGTCGATCCAGCTCATCACCGGCTCGATGCTGACCGGCAGCCATCGCGGCGAGCGCGTGGGCGCGTGTACCGACTGCCGACGCTACTGGGCCCGCTACCGCGCCGACGAGATCGACGTGGAAGAGACCGTCGACGTCAACAACCAGCTGGTCGCGAGCGTCGGCACCTGCTCCGTGATGGGCACGGCCAGCACGATGGCCTGCATCGCCGAGGCACTGGGCATGACGATGACGGGCGGCGCATCGCCCCCGGCCGTGACCGCCGATCGCATCCGCATTGCCGAGCAGACCGGCGCCCAGGCCGTGCAGATGGCTCGCGACCGGCTCACCATCGACAAGGTGCTGACGCCGGCCGCCTTCGAGAACGCGATGCGGGTGCTGCTGGCGATCGGCGGCTCGACCAACGGCATCGTGCACCTCACGGCCATCGCCGGCCGCATGGGCCTGGAGATCGACCTGGCCGCGCTCGACCGCATGGGACGCGACACGCCGGTGCTGCTGGACTTGAAGCCATCGGGCCAGCACTACATGGAGGACTTCCATGCGGCCGGTGGCATGGCAACGCTGCTGCGTGAACTCAAGCCGCTGTTGAAGCTCGACGCCATGACGGTGACGGGCCGAACGCTCGGCGAGGAGATCGAGCGTGCCGGGCCGGGCTTCAAGCAGGACGTGGTGCGTTCCATCGCCAATCCGATCTATGCGCAAGGCGGCATGGCCGTGCTGCGCGGCAACCTGGCGCCGGGCGGCGCGATCATCAAGCAGTCGGCTGCCGACCCCAAGCTCATGGAGCATGAAGGCCGCGCCGTGGTGTTCGAGGATATCGAGGACCTGGCCACCCGCATCGATAGCGACGACCTCGACGTGACCGCGCAGGACATGCTGGTGCTGAAGAACATCGGACCCAAGGGCGCGCCGGGCATGCCCGAGGCGGGGTACATCCCGATCCCGCGCAAGCTGGCGCGGGCGGGGGTGAAAGACATCGTGCGGATCTCGGATGGGCGCATGAGCGGCACGGCCTTCGGCACCATCGTGCTGCACGTGACACCGGAATCCGCAATCGGCGGGCCGCTGGCCTATGTGCAGAACGGCGACCGCATCCGGCTGAGCGTTGCAAATCGCGAGGTCGCGCTGCTGGTTTCGGACGAGGAACTGGCACGACGCGCCAAGGCGTCGCCGGTGGTTGAGCCCACCGCCGAGCGCGGTTATCGCAAGCTGTTCCTGCAGTCGGTGATGCAGGCGGACAAGGGGGTGGACTTCGACTTCCTGCGCGCCGCGAAGATGGTGGACAAGGTGCCGCGCAAAGGTTGAGCAGCACGCGGCCGGACGGCACGCTGCGCACCGATCTGGTGACGAAAGAAGTCGGGGTGGCGGGCCGGAGTTTTGACAGGCACCCTGAGTCCGTGTCCCCTCAGGTGCCGGACGGGCACGAGCTTGCGCGCCCGGCCTCCACCACAAGGCGATGCACGCGCTCGTCCGGCAGGTTGACGAGCTGTTCCGCCGTGGCGTCGGATCTCGTGCAGCACACGATGCCCAATCGCGCCCGGCAGCGTGCCGAGGCCGCTCGGCGGAACAGGACGCGGCAGTCGCAGGTGAGCCGTCGAAAGCCTCCAACGCGCATGGCCCTCGATGCAAATCGGACAGTGGACCGCTGCGGATCTCGAGGAAGCTCCAACCTTCGGGTCCGGAAGACGCAGCGTCGGAGGCTGTCGCGATATGATTCGCGGAATACAACGCTCGGCGTTCTGCCGAAGCCATATTCAGGAGGCGCTTCTTCATGGTCATCGCGACGCGGCGGCTGATCTCACGGTTCTTGCCTGTTCTTCTGACAGTGTTCGTGTCAGCGACACCGGCCTGGGCACAGGACAGCCTGGTGCTCTACGGCGCAGGCTCCTTGCGCGAGGCGATGACCGAAGTCGCGGCTGCCTTCACCGCCAGCGACAAGATCCTGGTGACCACGTACGGCAGGGTCGACCTGGCCATCGTCCATCGCTCGGCCCGCGAGCGCTACGCCAGGCTGGACAAGGATCTCTCGCTGGTGCCCTTCGCACCGGAACTGCAGGTCGGCCCGCAAAACGGCCTTGCCGTCATCAAGGGCGCGAGGCCGGAGGCGATGCTGCTGGCGCTGCGCATCCTTTTCCCGGAAGGGCAGGCGATCCTCGCGAAAAATGGGTTCAAGGCAATCGCCTTGCCCCAAGGCCGTTGAACAAAGTCAGGGAGATACGCGATGCGACGGAACATGAAGTGGGCGGGTTGTGCGACGGTGGCCGTGGCGCTGCTGGGTGGGTGTGGTGGTGGAGGTGGCCCGCCCGGCGTGGAGAACTACATCTCGCCTGTGCTGTTGATCGGCGGTGCGGTCGACCGTCCTTCCGCTGTCAGCCTGGCCACGCTGGCCGCCAAGCCGGAGGTGACGCAGACGGTCACCTTCGACAGTGGCACCACGCCGCAGACCCACACCTACATCGGGGCCAGCCTGTGGTCGCTCCTGGGCGATGCAGGGATCCAGGCCGACGCTTCGCGCAAGAACGACCTGCTGAGCCGCTACGTCCTGGCGACAGGCACGGATGGCGACCAGGTGGTTTTCACAGTGGGTGAGCTGAGTCCCGACTTCGGCAACAAGGCGAGCCTCGTGGCCTATCGCGAGACGTCCTACGGTTTCCAGGGGCCGTTGGGCGCCGGCCAAGGGCCGGTGCGCGCGACGGCGCCGGGCGATGTGAAAGACGGGCGCTACGTTTCGAAGCTGACCGGGCTGGAAGTGTTCGCGTCGCCTGCAACCACGCCGGGCGTGGGCGGAGGTGTGTCGCCATCGTTCAAGGTCTCTGGTGCCGTGACGGCTCCGGTGACCTTCGACCTGGCCGCCTTGCAGGCCTTGCCAAGGATCAGTCAGGCGATTGGAACCAGCACCTATACCGGGGTCAGCCTGTGGACCTTGCTGAACGTGGTGGGGCTCCGGCAGTCGGCCTCCGCCAGCAACCCGACGCTGTCGATGTATGTCGTTGCAACGGGCAGCGATGGCTATCGCGCGGCGGTGTCGCTGGGCGAGATCGACCCGGATTTCGGCGCCAAGGGCGCCTTGATCGCCTACGAAGTCGACGGGTCGGGCCTGCGCGCGAGCGGCATGGCGCGCCTCATCGTCCCTGGGGAAGTGAAGCAGGGCCGGTCGGTGTCGAACCTGACGGCGATCGAGGTCTTCGTGGCGCGCAGCGGCGGCAGTTGAGGCTTGGGTCTTGCATTGGCGATTCCGATCAACTGCTCAGCAAAGTCTCCCCATCTCGACCTTGGCCGAAGGCATGAACCTGGTCGAAGGCGGCAAGGCCTACGCGTCATCAAGGCATCCAGCGTGATGATCGGTACCGACTGACCGGGAAAACCGGCACAGCTTGGGCAGGCGCCATGCGGCGAACCCCACGTGCGCCCGAGCCAATGTCGCGCTAACCTGCGAGCCATTCAATTGCACGATGCCGTCGACATGCCCAGAGCTCCCGCGAAAACCTCGCTTCCAAGCAAAGCCGCCAAAGTTGCCAAGGCGGCACAGCCTGCGAAAGCGCAGGCGCTGAAACCCAAGGTCCGCTTCCGCATGCGCGTCACCGCGGGCGACATCATCGCGATCGGCCCCGGCAAGATCCAACTGCTGGAAGCGATCCTCGAAACCGGCTCGCTCACGGCCGGCGCCAAGCACATCGGCATGTCGTACCGGCGCGCCTGGCTGCTGATCAACGAACTCAACAGTGCCTTGAAGAAGCCCGCCGTCGAATCCGGCAAAGGGGGCGAGCATGGCGGCGGCAGCGTGGTCACCGACGTGGGTTGTCGGCTGATCGAGCACTACCGCAACATCGAGACGACTGCGGCGGAGGCCTGCAAGGCGGAGATTCGCGCGTTGACCGGCCTGCTGGCGGACTGAAGCCCCCGAAACAGTCCTCAAGCCGCTGGCGCAGCGCCCGGCGAGAACGTCAACGCCAACCCGTTCATGCAATACCGCAGCCCCGTCGGCTTCGGCCCATCGTCGAACACGTGGCCCAGGTGCCCGCCACAGCGCCGGCACAGCACCTCGTCGCGGCTCATGCCGAGGCTGTTGTCTGCGGCCTTGACCACGGCGTTGTCGAGCGGCTTCCAGAAGCTGGGCCAGCCGGTGCCGCTGTCGAACTTGGTGGCGGACGAGAACAGCGGCAACTGGCAACCCGCGCAGGAAAACACGCCGGCGCGGTGCTCCTTGTTCAGCGGGCTGGTGAAGGGCGGCTCGGTGTCGGCCCGGCGCAGTACCGCGTACTGCTGCGGCGAGAGGCGCTTCTTCCATTCGGCGTCGCTGAAGCTCACCTCATAGGCCCTGGCGGCATGCGCCGTCGTGGTGGACATCATCCATCCGGGCAGCGCGGCCAGGGAAGATGCCGTGAGGGTGTTCAGGAATTGCCTGCGGTGGTACATACGAGGTCTCCAGGGGGTCCATTCGATGGACTTGCGTGGCAATGGTCCGCGCTCTGGAACAACCTTGTGACACCAAAGGAATCGGCATGACGGATGTACACGGTGAAAAGGCGCGCGACCTGGCAGCGGGGGTGCTCGAACATGTGCTGCAGTGGAACGAAGCCGGCGCCGGCGTGGTGCTGGCCACGGTGGTGAAGGCATGGTCGACCGCCCCGCGGCGCGCCGGCACGCAGATGGCCGTGCACGAGAACGGCACGCACGCCGGCACCCTGTTCGGCACCAGCGTCGACACGCTGGTGGTGGCGGCCGCGCTGGGTGCGCTGGCGGAGGGCAAGGACGCGATGGTGAACGTGTCGGTGGACGACGCCACGGCCTCGGCCGCCGGCATGGCTTGCGGCGGCGGACTGGAGATCCGGCTGGAATGCATCGGTGGCGGGTCAGGGGGGCACGGTGGCCAGGTCGGTGTGCTGCGCGAGACGCTCGACGCGATGCGCAGCGGCCACAGCGTCGTGCTGTGCACCGGGCTTGCCGATGGGCGGCGCCTGCTGATCTCTGGGAACGGGCCCGCATCGGGCGCGTGGGCAAGCGAGGCCCACAAGCGGGCGCGCATGGACGACACCGCGATTGCGCTGGTGGAGGGGGACGAGGTGCTGTTCCAGGTGTTCAACGCACCGTTGCGCCTGTTCGTGGTGGGTGCGGTGCGCACGGGCCGGGCCTTGCGTGACGCGGCGCAATTGATCGGTTTCGAGGTGACCATCATCGAGTCGCGCGCCCATGCCGCGGGCCCGGAATTCGCCAGCGTGAACATGCTGGTGGGCGATGTGGGCGCGACGATGCGGTCGCTGCATCTGGACAGCCGCTGTGCGGTCGTGGTGCTGGCGCATGCGCCGGAGATCGACGATCCGGCGCTCATCGAGGCGGTGCGCAGCCACGTCTTCTACATCGGCGCGCTGGGCAGCCGCAAGTCGCATGCGGCGCGGCTGGCGCGGCTGGAGCAAGCGGGCGTGACGGCCGAGCAGTGCGCCAGGATCCACGGGCCCGCGGGCTTGGACATCGGTGCGATCGGGCCGGCGGAGATCGCGGCGTCGATCGTGGCCGAGATGGTGGCGGTGTTGCGCAAGACGCATTGACGCGGACTTGACTCATGCGACTTTGCAATCAATCGCAGAACAAGGCGGAGCGCCGCAGACAGTGCTGTAGCACGGCAGGGCGATCCAACGCAGTCATGCGGTTGATTGCGAAGTCGTATCACTCGATGAGTGCATCGGCGCGCAACAGCAAGGGTTGGCGCAGGGTCAGCCCGATCGCCTTGGCGGTCTTCAGGTTGATGACCAGTTCGAAGGTCGTGGGTTGCTCCACCGGCAGATCCGCTGGAAGCGCGCCGCGCAGGATCTTGTCGACATAGCTCGCGGCCCGGTAGAACTGCTCGGCCAGGTTGGGGCCGTAGCTCATCAGCCCGCCGGCCTGCACGGGCTCCCGCGTCGAGAACAGCGTGGGCAGGCGTTGCTGGACGGCCAGTTCGGCGATGCGGCGCGCCTGCGAGAAAAACAGCCCGTCCCCAAGCACGATCAGCGCCTGCGCGCCGCGCTGCCGGATCGCGCCGAAGGCTGCCTCGATCTGGCCGGCATCCGCCGCCTGGAGGGGCAGCACGCGCACGGACGCCGGGGTCGCAGCCTGGATGCTCCGCAGGTAGTCGGGGTGGCCTGGGTGACCCGGGTTCATCAGGACCGCGACCGTGGAGAGGCCGGGCAAGGCCTCGCGCAGGAACCCCAGGTACTTGGCGCTGAGGTCGGCACCTACGCTGGACACGCCGGTCACATTGCCGCCGGGCCGCGACAGGCTCTGGACGAAGCCGAAGACCAGCGGATCGCCGCTTGCCGCGAAGACGATGGGCACGGTGCTTGTGGCTCTCCGCATTGTCTGGATGGCGGCGGGCCCCGCGGCCACGATGAGGTCCGGCTTCTGCGCGAGCAACGAGGCCGCGAGGGCGGGAAGTTGGTCGTAGGCGCTCTCCGCCCAGCGCGCATCGATGAGGATGTCCGTGCCCTCCACCTGGCCCAGGTCGCGCAGGCCCGCGCGGAGTCGATCCAGACGGTTGCCGGCTGTGCTGGCCGAAGCGGTGTCCAGGTAGCCGATGCGCACCGGCTTCGATGCGGGCCGTTGCGCGAGCGCGGCGCGTGGGGCGCAGGCCGCACCCACCGCGAGCGTCAGGAGGATTCTTCGGAGCTTGTTCACGCGGAGCGAGTATGGGCCGTTGCGGGCCAATGCGCCATGTGCAAGTCAAACCCGTGGAAGCACGACTGCGACATCCGCAGAAGCCGCCCTATATTCCATGGCGGCCGCGGGCAAGGACCGTGGCCATCCACAAGGAGCAACTGCATGTCTTTCGAGGCGATGTACCAGGAAAAGCGGACTTCCGCGGCGGAGGCCGTGCGACAGGTGCGCGACGGCGATTTCATCATCGTGCCCACCGGCGTCGGCGAGCCGCCGGCGTTGCTGACGGCACTGTCCGAGCAGCGGCTCGATTTCCGCGACGTGAAGGTCGCCCAGATCCTGGCCGTTCGCAAGTACGCTTACATCGACCCGGAGACCACGCAGCATGTGCGGCACGTCGCCTTCTTCTATGGCGGTGCGACGCGTGCCGGCGGACAGGCGGGATGGATCGACTTCATCCCCAACTACTTCTCCGAGATCCCGCGAATGATCGAGCGCGGGCAGATCCCGGCCGACGTGGTGTTCAGCATGGCCTCGCCGATGGACGAGGAGGGCTTTTTCTCGCTGAGCCTGGGCGCCGACTACACGATGGCCGGCGTGGCCAAGGCCCGCGCGGTGGTGCTGGAGGTCAACCCCAACGTGCCCTTCGCCTTCGGTGACTGCCGCGTGCATGTCTCGAAGGTCGCGGCACTGGTGGAGAGCAGCGAGCCGGTGCTGGAGGTCGGCCTGCCGGTCATCGGGCCGGTGCAGGAGGCGATCGGCAAGCATGTGGCCGAGCGGATCGACGATGGCTCGACGCTGCAGATCGGCTACGGCGGGATTCCGGATGCGGTGGTCATGCAGTTGACGCACAAGCACGACCTCGGCATCCATACCGAGATGATCGGCGACGGCATCCTCTCGCTGGTGGAAAGTGGCGCTGTCACCAACAGGCGCAAGAACTACCTGCCGGGCAAGTCGGTCGCGACCTTCGCGCTCGGGTCGCGCAAGCTCTACCAGTACATGCACCGCAACCCGGCGCTGGAGATGCATCCGGTGAACTTCACCAACGACCCGGCGCTGGCGGGGCTGAACGACAACCTGGTCTCCATCAACGCGACCTTGCAGATCGACCTGCTGGGCCAGTGCGGCTCTGAAAGCCTGGGGCTGTCGCCCTATTCAGGCACGGGCGGGCAGTCCGACTTCGTACGCGCGGCGAATCGCTCGCGCGGCGGCAAGTCCTTCATCGTGCTGCCTTCGACGGCGAAGGGCGATGCCATTTCGCGCATCGTCCCGGTTCTGTCGCCGGGCACGCACGTCAGCACCAGCAAGAACGACATCAGCCATGTCGTCACCGAATACGGCGTGGCGCAGTTGCGTGGGAAGTCGGCGAAGCAGCGTGCACTGGAACTGATCGGCATCGCCCACCCGGCGTTTCGTGGCGAATTGACGGACCAGGCCAGATCGATGCGCATCCTCTGATTCGGAGCTTGGCATCCAAGGTGAATTGCAATGACGACTACTTCATGTTCCGCAATTTCACGAAAGCCAACCCCGCCATCACGGCGTCATTCAGCGCATCGTGCGCGTCGCGCTGCGGCAGGCCCAGGTCGCTCATGATCGTCTGGAAGCGCAGGTCGATCGTGCCGCCGCGCAGGTGCGCGGGTAACTGCCGGCTCTTGTAGTCGTAGTACATCGCCGAGACCTCGATCTTCGGCTGCGGCAGGCGCACGCCCAGCATGGGCCGGATCTCACGGTTGAGCATGGCGACATCGAACGCCAGGTAGTAGCCCACCAGCGGACGGCTGCCGATGAAGTCGAGCAACCGGCGCACCGCTTGCACCGGTTCCATGCCGAGTGCAACGTCCTGCTCGCGCAGCCTGTGCACGCGCACGCTCTCGCTCTTCAACGCCTGCTCGGGCCGCACCAGCAGTTCGAGCCGCTCGCTGGTCAGCAGGCGATTGCCGACGATGCGCACCGCGCCGATCGAGATGATCCGGTCGCGCCGCACATCGAGGCCGGTGGTCTCGCAATCCAGCGTGACCCATTCGTCCTTGGGTGGCGCGTCGTACATGAAGGCGAAGCGCGCATCCGCCAGCTGACGGCGCATCCAGCGGCGGCGCACCGCGTCGAGCCAGCGCGGCGTCATGCCGTCTCCAGGTGGAACTGATGGCGCACCAGCACCTTGAAGCGCTTGACGACGGCCAGCGCATCCTTGAGCAGGTCGCGCTCGAGGCTGCTCATTCTTCCGGTCGAGATCGCGCCGCTGACCGCATGGCCCGCGTCGAGTTCGGCCAGCCCGGCCTGCAGCTTGAGACCCATCATGAAATGCAGGCTGTCGACCAGGTCGTTCGCAAGATCCTGCGGCAGGCGTCCCACGGCCACCAGCGCATCGAGGCGTGCGACGGTGCCGGTGGCGTGGACATGGTCGCGCAGGGCCAGGCTGCGCACGCCGTGCACGATCGGAAAGATGCCTGCTTTCTTCAGGTCGAGGACCTGCTTGTCGTGCTCGCCGAGGAGCAGCCTGTTCCACCATCCGCCGCCGGCATCGGGGAACGCATCGATCGCGGCGGCAAAGCGGGCGAGCCATGCATCATCGGACGCGACGAGGTCATCGACCTGGCTGCGCACGCCGGCCAGCAGCGCCGCGTCGCCGGCCACGGCATGCGCGTCGATGAAGATGGCGAGCGACATCAGGCCCTGGGCATCGGGCTGACGCAACCAGTGGCGCACCACGGCCGCGAAGTCGCTCGCGCCGCGGCGCCAGGCCGGATTGCTGACCATGATGCCGCCCGGGCAGTCCGGATAGCCGAACTCCCGCAACGCGGCGGAGAAGCGGGCGCAGGCATCCTCCACCACGTCGGCACTGACGGTGGTGCCATCGCGCAGGACCAGTCCGTTGTCCTGGTCGGTCTTGAGCAGTTGTTCGCCGCGACCTTCGCTGCCCATGACGAACAGGCAACTGTCGGCCAGCAGGCCGGGCGGGGCGACCAGTTGCCACGTGCGCTCGAACAGCTTGGCGTTGAGCGCCTGCACCAGCCTGCCGATCTGGCCGACGCGCGTGCCGCCGCGATGGAGCAGGGCGATGAAGCGCGTGATCTTTTCCGCCTCTTTGCGCAGCGCTTCGAGGTCCTGCGCCCGCACGATCTGCACGGTGATCAGGTAGGAATGATTCGACAGGAAGCTCAACAGGTCGAGCTGTTCCAGCAAGCCGACGATGCGGCCCTCATCCGACACCACCAGCCGGTGCACCTGGTGCTGGATCATCAGGGCCAGCGCGTCGAACAGCGGGGCGCCCGGCGCGATCTTCACCAGCGAAAAGGTGGCCAGCTCGCGCACCGGCCAGTCGGCCAGCGGCCGGCCCTCGGCCACGGCGCGCTGCAGGCCGGTGTTGGTGAAGATGCCGAGTCGCTCGCCATCGCGAACCAGCAGGCTGCTGGAATGGTTCGCCTGCATCACCCGGGCCGTCTCGACGAGGCTGGTGGCACCCTCGACGACATGGGCAGGGCGCAGGAATGCGTCCTCGACGCGCGACATCGCGAGCGCCTGCATCTCGCGCTGGCCGTGGCGCTGCGACAGCGCGCCGAGCTTGCTCGACAGGTCGGAGAACAGCAGGGCGCCAAAGCCCGCATTGCGCGCGATCAGGTCGCTGACGGTCGCCTTCGCGAGCTGGTAGGCCAGCACCTCCTCGGCGGCGACGAATCGGCTGCTCGCCCGCCCCGCGACCAGTGCGCGGCCGTCGAAGCAGTCCTTGGGTCCGTAGCTGGCGATGGCTTCATGGCCGTCCAGCTGAGAAACGTGGCCCTTGATGACGACGAACAGGTGCAGCGGCTCGATGCCCGGCGCCAGCAGCGTCTCGCCTTCTCGGAAGTAGGCGATGTCGACGCTGTCGCGCACCATCCGCTGCTCGGTGACATCCAGGCAGTCGAATGGCGAGGCCGTGAAGTCGAACGCATTGGGCATGGCTGCCAATGATGGAGCCATTCGGCCAGCTTGTCTGCGGCCGGTGTCAGTGCCCCGACGCGACCTTGGCGCCGATGTCTGCCGCCGATCGACCTGCTGGCGTGCCAGGCGCCGTGCTCCATTTCGGCGATGGCGTGCAGGTGCCACTATTCCGCAGTGGCATCCCGCTCGCGCCGCCACAGGCCGGGCGGTTTGCCGACCAGGCGCTTGAACGCACGCGCGAACGCGGCCTCGGAGTCGTAGCCCACGTCCAGCGCGATGGCTGCGACGGTGGCGCGTGTCTCCAGCAACAGGCGTGCAGCCGCCTGCATTCGCCATTGCGCGAGGTATTGCATCGGCGCCACGCCCACAAGCTGTACGAAGCGGTCATGCAGGGCAGAGCGGGACAGGCCGGCGAGCCGGCCGAGCTCATCGACGGTCCATTCCTTCGCGGGATGCTCGTGCATCAACGCCAGCGCGCGGCCGACGAAGCGATCGCGCAGCCCGGCCAGCCATCCGGCGCTCTGCGTGGGCAGTTGGTCCGCATAGCGGCGCACCGCATCGACGAACATCATCTCGCTCATGCGTGCCAGCATCGCCTCGCCGCCGGGCCGCTGCGCATGCGACTCGGCCACGGCCTGCTGCGTGAACTTCGCGATCCAGGCGCCATCCTCGCTGGCGCGCAGGTGCAGCATCCGCGGCAGCGAATCGATGAGCGGGTTGAAGGGTTGCAGGTCCAGGCCGAGGAAACCGCAGATGATGTTCACGTCGGCATCCGCGTTGGGCGTACCCGCAGGCGGCAGCAGGGCGTCGTTGCCGTTGTAGGCCACGCGCAGCGGAAGGTTGCCCGCAGCCTCCAGGCCGGGGAACCAGCTCATGTCGCCGTTGCCGCGCAGGCCCGGCGCGCTCGACATCACATGCGCGTCGCCGTGGGGAAACATCACCACGTCGCCCGCGGACAGTTGCACCGAAGGCCCGCCGGGAATGCTGGCCCAGCAAGTGCCGTGCGCGACCGCGTGGTACTCGATGACGTGGTCGACGCCGTGCATCAGCATCGGTGCGAGCTCCTTTGCCGAAGGCGCCTCGGTGGCCCAGTCGCTTTGCGCGCTGACGTTGAAGAACACCGCGCCGCGCAAGCGCACGCCGCGCAGCACGTCGGACAGCGTGTCCTGGCTCATGCGTTCTTTACCGCGGCGGCGTTTCGATCAAGTCGCGCGGACGCCCGATCAAGCCGGCGCGCCGGGCACGCACAACAAAGGATGCGCGATCAAGTGCGGTGGACGCGCGGTGAAGCGCGCAGGCGGGCGCCGCAAAAGAATGACTGCACCCGTCGAGAACCCAACACGGTGGCTTGTTCTTCAACTCATTGGTCACAGGAGCACCTCATGCAAACTCTCACTTACCTTACGCTGGACAAGGATGTCCGGCAAGTACGCCAGCACGATGTCGAAGCCTTCGCCGCGCAGGTCAGCGGCGGCGTGCTGACAGCAGCAGATGGGGCCTGGGACGAGGCACGCAAGGTCTGGAACGCGACCGTCGATCGCCGCCCCGCGTTGATCGCGCGCTGCATGAACGACAGCGATGTCCAGGCCGGCGTGCGCTTCGCGGCTGCGCACCGCATGCTGATGAGCGTGCGCGGCGGCGGCCATCACATCGCGGGCAACGCGGTGGCGGAGGGCGGGCTGATGCTGGACATGTCGGGCATGCGCGCAATCGAGATCGATCCAGTGAAGCGAACGGCGCGCGTCGGCCCCGGCGCCTTGCTCGGCGACTTCGACCGCGCCGCACAGGCCCACGGATTGGCCACACCGCTCGGCATCAACTCCACCACCGGGGTGGCGGGGCTCACGCTGGGCGGCGGCTTCGGCTGGCTGACGCGTCGCCATGGCATGAGCATCGACAACCTGCTGAGCGCGACGGTGGTCACTGCCGACGGCGCGGTGCGTTTGGCCTCGGCCACGTCGCAGCCCGACCTGTTCTGGGCGCTGCGTGGCGGTGGCGGCAACTTCGGCGTGGTGACTTCGTTCGAGTTCCGACTTCATCCGGTCGGGCCGGAGGTCTACGGCGGCCTCGTGGTCTACCCGTTCTCGCAAGCCCGCCAGGTGCTGCGCGCATGGCGCGACTTCACTACGGATGCGCCCGATGAAATGAGCGTGTGGGCCGTGCTGCGCAAGGCGCCGCCGCTGCCCTTCCTGCCCGAATCGGTGCATGGCAAGGAGGTGGTGGTGCTGCCGCTGGTTTACTGCGGCAAGGTGGAGGATGGCGAGCACATGACGGCGCCTGTGCTGAAGTTCGGCGACCCGGTGGGTGTCCAAGTCGGCCCCACGCCCTATGCCGGCTTTCAGACTGCGTTCGACCCATTGCTGGCGGCGGGTGGTCGCAACTATTGGAAGTCGAACAATTTCGCGAGCCTGAGCGATGCGGCGCTGGATGGCGTGATCTCATCGGTCGCATTCCTGCCCGGGCCGGAGTGCGAGATCTTCATTGCCCAGCTCGGCGGGGCGATGGGGCGAGTGAAGCCCACCGCAACCGCGTTTGCCGGCCGCGATGCGCGCTACATCATGAACGTGCACGGCCGCTGGTCCGATAGCAAGGATGACGACAAGGTGCGTGCCTGGGCCCGCCGCACCTTCGAGGATGCCGCGCCGCATGCCACCGGCAGTGGGTACGTCAACTTCCTGACGGAGGACGAGGTCGAACGCGTGAGCATGAGCTACGGCGTCAACTACGCGCGGCTGCAGGAGATCAAGCAGCGCTTCGACCCGGACAACCTGTTCCGGATGAACCTCAACATCGCGCCGGCGGCGCCTCCGTTTCGGCGGGTGGCGATATGAGCGTCGTCCGGCCGCCCGAAGGCGCTCGCCCCGCAGCGCGCGGCGCGAAGGTGACCCAATGATCGCCGCAATGGATGCACGTGGCTGCCGCATCACCGGCGCCACACCCGCGGGCCTCCACGCCTTCGAACGTGCGCTGGTCTCATTCCAGAACTGGCGTGCCGGCGCCGATGCGGCGGTGGAGGATGCCTTGCACAAGGCGCCGGGCTTCGTGATGGCCCACGTGCTGCGCGCATGGCAGTTCCTCTGCAGCCGCGATCCGCGGCGGATGCGGCTGGCGCGGCCGGTGTTCGTGAAGGCAGACGGCCTCTCCTCCAGCCTGCGCGAGCAACGTCACCTCACCGCCATCGCCGCCGTGCTGGGCGACGACTTCGAGGGCGCGAAGGCGGCGCTCGGCGCCTTGCTGAAGCTGCACCCGCGCGACGTGCTGGCGCTGCAGGTGGCGCACGCGCTGGACCACGTCACCGGCGACCTGGCCGGCTTGCGCGAGCGCGTGGCCGCCGTGCTGCCGCACTGGTCCTATTCCATGCCCGGCTATCACGCGGTGCTGGCCATGCATGCCTTTTCGCTGGGGGAGTGCGGCGAGTACGAGCGTGCCGAGCAAGCGGCGCACGCCGCGCTGAATGCCAACGCCCTGAACGCCCGTGCGCACCATGCCCTGGCGCATGTCTTCGAAATGACCGACCGCGCCGACGAGGGGGTGCATTGGCTGGACCGGCATGCCGATGCATGGGGCCGGGACACCGTGGTCGCGACGCATTGCCGGTGGCACCTGGCGCTGTTCCACCTGGCGCGCGGCGATGGCGAGGCGGCATTGGCGCTCCATGACCAGCACATCGGGGCAGGGCCGTCCAGCGACCTTTCCGACCTGATCGACGGCGCCGCGCTGCTGTGGCGCGTCGAGCTGGCGGGTGGCGATCCCGGTGCGCGCTGGGCCAGGCTCGCGCAGGCATGGGTGCCGCGCATCGACGATGGCTTCTGCAGCTTCAACGACCTGCATGCGATGCTCTCGTTCGTCGGTGCGCGCGACTGGGACAGTGCGAAACGCCTGGAACAGTCGCTGGCGCGCGCCCAGCAGTTGCCCACGCGGCACGGCGAGACCACGCGGCAACTCGGCCTGGCCGCGTGCCGCGCCTTGATGGCCTTCGGCACCGGCAACGATGCGCTCACGACCACGCTGCTGGCCAGCCTGCCCGCGATGGCGCACCGGCTCGGCGGCAGCCATGCGCAGCGCGACGTGCTGCATCTGACGTTGCTGAAGTCCATCGAGCGCATGCGGCGGCCGGCGAGGAACGGTTTTCGTGCGGGAGCGGGAATGGCCTGGAACGGGCGTGAGGCACTTGCGTGACTTCGCTTGCGCGACCGGCACCATAGAATTTTTTGAGCGGCCGGCTTTCCTGGCCGATCTCACCCAGCCGATCCATGACCTCACCCTTCGCCGAATCCTCGTTCCTCTGTGGCCCCTTGCGCAAGCCTCGCCAGATGCTGGCCGACCAGCGCTACGACGGCCACAAGTCCATCCACGACGACGCCATGGCCGAAGGCCTGGGCCTGCGCGCGGGGCCGATCGAAGGGCCGACGCATTTCAGCCAGTTCGATCCGCTGCTCTACAAGGTCTTCGGCCAGGCCTGGTTCGAGACGGGCTGCATCAGCGCGCACTACCAGAACATGGTGGTCGAGGGCGAGGAGGTGCGGGCTTTCGTCGAATCCGCACCCTCGCAGCATCCGCGCTTCGTGCGCATCTGGGCCGAGAAGCGCGACGGCACGCCGGTTCTGGCGGGCTCGGCTTCCATCGGCGACGCGAACGGCCTGCCGCACGAGATCCAGAATCGCATCGCCAAGCTGCGGCCGGCCACGGGCCTGGTCATCAACCGCGACCTGAAGGTGGGTCAGCGCGGCGCGGTCGTCGAGAAGATCCGCATGGGCTTCGACGACCACATGGGCGACCACTACCCGTTCACGCTGGCCGACAAGCTGAAGGTCATCACGGAGCCCTGCGCCTGGTATTCACGCGAGACCGGCACCCAGTCGCCCTGGGGCCGGCCGATCATCCCGATGGAGATGATCAGCGTGCTGCTGGGTTCGACCTCTGCCGAGGCCCAACTGAGCGGCCGCAAGCCGGCTGTCGGGCTGTTTGCCGGCCAGGAGATCCGCTTGCTGAAAGGGCCGTTGTTTGTCGACCAGGACTACGAACTCGAGCGCGAGATCATCGCCCTGAGCGAGAGTGCGCGCACGGAATCGGTGTGGATTTGCACACGTGTCTTCGAAGCGGGCTCGCGTGAGGCGGTGGCGGAGATGATCCTCAACGGGGCGGTGATGAAGGCCTCGTACCCGGCGTATGAGGAGGAGGCTCGGGCGTTGGGTTTGGGGTGATGCCAGGTGCCTTGCTCGCGGTCGCCGGCCTGATCGCCGGGTACCGTTCCAGGGGGCAATGCCAGCCACTGCTCAGCGCGGTCCGCCTGCACGCCCCAGCCCGAGCTTTTCCATCGCTTCGTGCGCATCGATGATCATCGCGGAGACTTCGGCCACCGTGATGCGCAGCTTGGTGGCCCGGGATCGCATGTGTTCATACGCCTGCGTTTCGGAAAGCTGCTGGCTCTCTGACAGCATGCGGATGGCCCTTTCGATCTGCCGGCGCGACTTGATGGTGTCTTCCAGCTTCTGGACCTTGCTTTGAAGCCGCGCCTGAAAGCTCTGAGCGGAACGCGCCAGCACCAGAGTGCTCAAGATGCCTGATGACCGGAAGGGTCGGGTGATCACGCCATGCGCGCTGGTGTCGAGCAGCAACTTCAGCGTCGTCGGGCTTTCGTAGTCCGACAGCGCGATCAGTGTGGCGTCGATCGAACTGGCGGTCCACGTCGAACTGCCCTGCAACTCCTGCGCCACCTGGAAGAAGATGACGTCGGCTTCCGCGGGCGGGTCACCAGGAAAGGGCCAGACGATGCGAAGCCGGCAACCGATGCGCTTCAACTGGTCGATCAGGACCTCGCGTTCCTCGCCCGGTGGATAGACGACGGCCACGCTGATGCTGCGCAAGTCTTCATGGAGGCGGCGGATACTGCTCACGGTTCAACTCAGCCAGAACTCTGAAAAGCCGAAAGTCGACAGGTAGGGGTCGGGCTTGATCGGCTCCCTGCCTTCCCAGACCACGTCGAACTGGCCGTCGCGCCGGCACACGCCGATTCGTGGCGTCAGCGCGCAATGGTTGTTCTCCGCATCGATGGCCAGCAGCCCTTCCGGTGAATCGAAAGTCACCGCGTGCGCGCTCTGGACCAGCTTTGCCGTATCCAGGCTACCGGTGCGCTCCAGAGCGAGCGCGAACAGGTGCACCTGGTTGTACGCCATTTCCGACCAGGTGCTGGTGGGCTTGTTGCCGAAGCGCTGGTGCCAGAGCGAAACGAAGTGCTTGTTGCTCGGGTTGTCGAGTGAATTGAAGTACGTCGCCGCAGTGATGTGACCTTCGCACAACTCCGCCCCGATCAACCGGATTTCTTCTTCCGCCATGGACAGGCTGGCAATCGGAATGTCCCTGGGATCGAGGCCATGCTGTCGATAGCGCTTGTAGAACATGCGGGCCGATTCACCAACCAGGGTCGAGAACACGACATTGGGCCGGAGTTCGGCGATGTCGCGAAGCACTTCATCCAGTTGTGCTTCGGTGGCTTCGATCGGCAGATAGACCTCGTCCATCACCTCGCCGTCGTGTTGCTCGACCATGTCGCGCATCACCCGGTTCGATTCGCGCGGATAGATGTAGTCCGCACCCACCAGGAAAAACTTCGCCCCCTTGTTGCGCAACAGATAGGCTGCGAGTTGCATGCTGTTCTGGTTGAGCACTGCGCCGGTGTAGATCACGTTGGGCGAGTATTCGAAGCCTTCGTAGAACGAGCAGTACCAGAGCAAGCCATTGTTGCGCTCGATGACCGGCAGCACTGCTTTTCGGCTGGACGACCGTGAGCAGCCAAAAATCACGTTGACATCGTCGTCGATCAGCAGATGCGTTGCCAGTCGCCGGTATTCCGAGGATTCGCCCTTGGGGTCGTAGGCGATGGGCGCCAGCTTGCGGGCGAGCACGCCGCCCCTGGCATTGATCTCCTCGATCGCCAGGACCGTTCCGAAGAAGTGCTCGGACTCGGTCACGCCGGTGGCGCCCGATCGGGAGAACAGGACGCCAATGCGCCAGTCGGCAGTGGAAGGTTCAATGATTGCCATGGACATGGATCCTAGCGATCGAACAGGCCTTGCAGAGCCACGGGGGATACAGGAACCTGGAGTGCCAGCATCAGCAGGATCCTGGCCTTCTGCGGGCTGAGGTCATCCGCGAACACCGCGCCAGCATCCTGGAGCGTTTTGCCACCCCCTGTAAAGCCGTAGATCGGCCGCACCCTCCCGTTGGGAACGCGCGTGGAGATCACGACCGCCACACCGGCATCGATGACCTCCCGGATGGCCTCGTACATCGGCAGGCTGACATTGCCCCAGCCGAGGGCCTGCACGACCACGCCCCTGGCGCCGTTGCTCGCTGCGCAGCGGATCATCGATCCATCGGCGCCGCCGTACATGGGCACGATCGCCACCTCCGGCAGGCGACGGGTCAGTGGAAGGTGCTGCCGCCGCAGCGGCGCGCGCGCGAACACCACCCGGTCGTCGTCGACGACACCGAGGAAGCCGAAGTCACCGGACTTGAAGGCCTCGACATCCGAGGTGTGGGACTTGGTGACTTCGCGCGCGGCGTTGATCTGGTTGTTGAGCACCACCATCGCGCCCATTCCGGCGGCATCGGGCGCGGTGCAGACACGCGCCGCATTCAGCAGATTGCGCGGCCCGTCGTAGTCCGGCTCGGATGCGTTGCGTTGAGCACCGAAGAGCACCACGGGCTTGGTGCTCGTCACGGTCAGGTCCAGGAACCAGGCGGTCTCTTCCAGGGTGTCCGTGCCGTGCGAGATGATGACGCCCGCCACATCGTCCTGCGCCAGCGCATCTTCCACGGCCAGATGGAGCCCCACCCATTGCACCGGCCCCATGTAGTCCGATGGCAGGTTGAACAGGTTGTTCACCCGCAGGCTTGCAATGCGTTGCAAGCCGGGAGCGCTGGCCAGCAGGTCGTCCCCGGAGAGCGTCGGTACCGGCGCCCCGGTGGCAGGATCGACCTTCATCGCGATCGTTCCGCCCGTGGAGATGAACTGGCAGACGCGTGGCGCCCTGCGGAGGTTTGTGTTCATGCGATCAGACCCGAAGGTGTTTGAAGACTTGTTCGGCGGCATCATCGTCCCTGGCATTGCCTTCGTCGACGATCTCGCCTTGCTTCAGGATGACGAAGCGATCGACGACCTTCAGCGCGAATGGAACGTTCTGCTCGACGATGAGCATGGTGGTGCCGTGCTTTTCCCGCTCCCACAGCAGTGCGGCGGCCAGACGATCGATCACCGAGGGTTGAAGCCCTTCGGTGATCTCGTCGAGCAGGATCACCGACGGCCGCATCATGAGCGCGCGCGCCAGCAGCAGCATCTTCTGCTCTCCGCCCGAAAGCGTTCCGGCGTATTGCCTGAGCCGGGTCTTGAATACCGGGAACACGGGTTCGATTTCCGCGAAGCGCTCGTCGAAGACCGATTCCTTCGCCAGGCCCAGGCGCAGGTTGTCACGGATGCTGAGGTCGGCGAAGAGCGCGTGCTCCTGCGCCGCATAGGCAATGCCCATGCGGGCGACCCGGTGCGGCGGCAGCCGCGTGATGTCGCCGCCCGCGAGATGAATGGCACCGGCCTTCTTCGGCAGGTAGCCCATGACGGTCTTCAACAGCGTGCTCTTGCCCATGCCGTTCTTGCCCAGCAGGGCCACCGCTTCCCCCGTCCGGATCGAAAGCGACACATCCCGCAGCACCACCGAGCTCTTGTAGCCGCTGGTGACGGCATTCAGTTGCAGCGCGGACTGGTTCATGCGGCCTCCCTGGCGGCGTGCGCGCTGCCGGCGTAGATGGTCTTGACCAGGTCGGAATTCACGACCTCCTGAAAGCTGCCCTGCATGACGATCGTCCCCTGGTGCAACACAACGATGCGCGTCGCGATTTCCTCGACAAAGTCGAGGTCGTGCTCCACCAGCAGGCAACAGAGTTGATAGCGAAGCGCCAGCGATGAGAGCACCTTGCCGATCTGCGTGCGCTCGGCCTTGGTGAGGCCCGCCGTGGGCTCGTCGAGCAGCACGATCTTCGGCTCCAGTGCCAGCACCATCGCCAGTTCCAGCGCCTGCTGTTCCCCGTGTGACAGATCTCGCGCGACCACATCCAGCTTGCGGTCGAGTTCCGTGGTCCGGACCACGTCCAGCGCGTAGGGCGGCAGCCGCAAAGTGCTGTCGTTGCGCACCAGGGAAGGCCTCTCCAGGATCGTCCCCGCGATGCGCAGGCATTCGGCGACAGTCAGCGACTCGAACACATTGGCATTCTGGAACTTGCGGCCCAGCCCGAAATGCACGCAGGCATCGGGAGGCAGTCGACCGATGTCGTTGCCACACAGTTCGACCGTGCCGGAGGTGCGATCGGCGCCATCGCTCATGCAGCGCATCAGCGTCGTCTTGCCCGCGCCGTTGGGTCCGATCAGACCCACCAGTTGTCCCGCGTGCGCCTCCAGGTCGATGCCTTGCAACACCTTGAGGCTGCCAAAGCTCCTGGTCACGCCGTGCATCGCCAACGCGGGTTTGTCCGATGCTGCCGCTGACGACCGCACGGCGCGTTCGGTCAGCGTCAACGCCTTGGCCGACTGGCGGCCCAGGCCCAGCGGCTTCAGCAACAGGGGCACAAGGCCTTGCGGCAGCAGCACGATGACCAGCACGAAGGCCACGCCCAGGATCAACTGCCAGGCGAAGGGCATGCTGCTGCTGAGGTAGGCGGTCGCGACATTGATCAGGACTGCGCCGATCAACGGCCCCCACAAGGTTCCGCGGCCACCCAGCGCCACCCAGATGATCAGTTCCGTACCGAAGACGAAGCCCGTGAGCTCCGGTGCGACGACACCGCTGAACGAGCCGTAGCCGAAGCCGGCAAGTCCCGTGACCACGGCTGTGGCAACCAGCAGGCAGATTTTCACGACCGGGGCATTGATGCCGAGATACGCGCAACGGGATTCGTTGTCGCGTATGGCCGCGAGGATGCGGCCCGCATCGCTGCGCACCACCATCCAGGCGAGCAGACCGGCGATGACCACCGCCGCACCGGATACCCAGTACCAGGCTTCGATCGACAGGTCGAAGGTTTCAAAGCCCGTGAGTCCCGAACTCGATCCGGTCCATTCACCACCCGACAACAACAGTTGCGTCAGCACGATCGGCAGCACCAGCGAGATGACGGTCGCGAAGAATGGCGATGCGCCCCGGTAGAACGACAGCCAGCCCACCAGCGCGGCCACCACGGCCACGACCAGCACAGCCGCGCCAAGTGCAAGAAGGACGGTGCTTGTCGAGAAACCCCAGTGCGTGAATCCCAGGCCCGCCGCATAGGCGCCGATGCCGAAGAACGCGGATTGCCCGAAGGTCAGGTATCCGGTGTAGCCCCAGAGCATGTCGACCGTGATCGCCGCGATGGCGAAGAAGAAGGACTTGATCAGGATATTGAGCAGGTAGGTGTCGAACACCCACGGCCCGATGACGATGAGCAGGACGCCTGCCGCGCCGAGCAGGAGCGGGCCGCGTGCTGAGCGAATCGGCCGGCCTCCTTGAGCGGCCACCGGAAGTGCGGCCATGTTGGCTTCAGCCATGTGCAAACCCCTTGGGACGAATGCGCAGCGTGACGGCTGCAAGAACGGCGATGGTCAGGCCACCGAGGACCGGACTGGCATAGGTGCTCACCAGCACCTGGCAAGTTCCGAACACGAGACAGGTGAACATCAGGCTCAGCATCGAGTGGCCCGACACCATCACGAGCATGAAGGCGCTGACCAGCCACGGCATGCCCATGTTCGGGTCGACGCTGGAGAGCGGCGTGATCATGGTGCCGGCGAGGGTCCCCAGCCCGGCGCCCAGGCTGAAGGTCACGAAGCGCACCCAGCCGGAGTGAATGCCCAGGCCGCTGGCCAGATCCTCATTCATGATGACGGCGCGGGTGCGGATGCCGAAGCGCGTGCCGTTGAGCAGGCCGGTCAGCAACAGGCACAGCACGATGGCGACCGGGACCAGCAGCAACCGGTACGCCGAATAGTCGACGCCGAACACCGACCATGTGCCTGACAGCGGCGCGTCCACGAATTGCACCTCGCGGCCGAACGCCATCACGATCAGTTGGCCAATCACAATGCCCAGCCCCCAGGTCGCCAGGATGGCGTCGAGCGGCCGCTTGTACAGCGGCTTGACGATCAGCCACTCGACGGCCATGCCGACCACCACTCCGGCCGCCAGCGCCAAAGGCCAGCCGAGCCAGGGGTCGAGTTTGAGCTGCGTCACCACGTAGCTCGCGTAGCCGCCCAGCGTGAGCAGCGCGCCGTGAGCGAAGTTGACGATCTTCATCACCCCGAAGATCATCATCAACCCCGCCGTGACGACGAACAGCATAGAAGCCGTCGTCATCAGGTCCAGTAGCAGCACCATGAATTACTCCTTGTCTGTGATGGATGCGTGCCGTCTCAGTTGACGTTCGGGCATTGCGCGCCCGGGTCCACATTGGCGAAGGTCTCGAGGATCTTGATGGAGCCGTCCGGCTGGACCTGGCCGAGGCGCATCGACAGCGGCGTGTGGCGGCTCTTGTTCATCTGCACCTTGCCACGCGGCCCGTCGAACGAAACTTCCGCAAGCGCCGGAATTACCTTTGCAGAATCGGTTGAGCCGACCTTTTCGACGGCGGCCTTGTAGAGGTAAAAGGCTTCGTACTGTGGCTCCGACAGTTCATTGGGTGTCTCGAGGTCGGCACCGAACTTCTTCGTCATCGCGCTCACGAACTTCCTGTTCTCGGGCGAGTCGATGCTGGTCAGGTACGAGGCCGACATGTACATGCCGCTGGCGACCTCACCCATGGTCCTGGCCGTCCCTTCGTCGATGGCCAGGTTGCCGTAGGGCAGCGTCATGCCGGCGCCCTTGAGTTGCTTGGCGAGCGACACATTGGGCGCGCCGCCGGCGGTCGCGCTGATCAGGGCGTCGGGCTTGACCGAGCGGATCTTCGAGATGACGGAAGTCCAGTCGCTGCCGTCGATGGGCAGGAATTCCTCGCCGATCACCTTGCCACCCTTTTCTTCGATGTACTTTTTGGTGAAGTTCAGCATGCCGCGTCCGAACGCATAGTCATTGCCGACCAGGAAGAAGGTCCTGGCGTTCTTTGCCTTGGAGAAATAGTCGACCACCGGCGCCACTTGCTGCTCCGGTACCCACCCGTTGACGTACATCGAGTTGTTGCATGAGCGGCCTTCGTAGAAGGAGGTATAGATGTAAGGCACCTTGCCTTTGCTCACCACAGGCAGCGCAGCGTTGCGTGCGGCGCTGGTCTCCATGGCGATGATCGCGTTGACCTTCTTCTGGAACACGAGCGTGTCGAAGGCCTTCTGCGCCCCGACGGCGCCCGATGCGTCATCGACGATTTCAAGTTCGACCTTGCGCCCGAGGATGCCGCCGGCGGCATTGATTTCATCGACGGCGAGTTGCGACGACTGCACGACAGCAGGCGCCACCACGCTGTTCGCGCCCGAGAGACCGACGGCCACGCCGATCCTGACAGGATTGGCTGCGTAGGCGCTGACTGCAATGGCGGCCGTCGCGGCAATGGCGCTCAGGCGGAAGAAGTTCTGGAGTGTGGACATGGCAAGACCTCGTGAGTGATGTGTGGGTGGAAAAAAAATGGTGGAGCGTGGGTTGGAATCAGTACCGCGGCAGTGGCCAGCCGGTGCCGAGCATGGGGTCGTAGACATCGTCCCTGCGGTCGCGCAGGACGCAGTTGAAGGCGTTGAGATGACGCGCGCTGCGCGACTTCCTGAGGTTGATCGCCGCGTAGAGGATCTCTTCGCCGTCCTTGCTGGCGGGGCCTGCGATGGGCCAGCCCTGCTCGTTGACGATCAGGCTCTGTCCGATGAAAGGCTGGCCGCGCTCGATGCCGACGCGATCGGCGCAAATGATGTTCAGGCCATTGGCATGCGCGTTCGCCATGGCGAGCGTGTTGGCCATGGCCATCTGGCCGCTGGCCTGGCCGGGCATCGGCACCCAGTTGGTCGGCATGCATACGATGTCCGCGCCTTGCATGGCCAGCAGGCGATACACCTCCGGGAACCAGCCGTCGTAGCAGATGACGACGCCAAGGCGGCCAAGCTCGGTGTGAAATACCGGCAGGCCGAGGTCTCCGGATTCGAAGAACAAGTGCTCGTCGCCCCACAGATGCAACTTGCGGTAGGTGCCGATGTAGCCCTTTGGACCCGCGATCAACGCGGCGTTGAAGAGGCGGTCGCCGACTCGCTCCGCGATACCCGCGACGACGTGGATGTTGCAGCGGCGCGCAACGTCGAGCCATGCCCTGGAACTCTCGCCGTCCGGCACCGATTCGGCGAGAGCGAACGCCTCTTGCCTTGAGGCGAACACGTAGCCCGTGTTGGCCAGTTCCGGCAGGACCGCGACCACCGCGCCCTGCCTTGCGGCTTCCTCGATCAAGTCGATGGACTGCTGCAGGTTGGCGGCCTTGTCGCCAATCCGTGGCGCCATCTGGATGCTCGCCACCTTCACGTCGGGGAAGACGTTCGCCTCGTCGGCGCTTCGAACCATTGTCATCTGTGCTCCAAAAACGAAAAAGCCCTCGATCACGCTTTCGCGTAAATCGAGGGCTTTCATAGCCGGTATGTGTAGCAGCGCTGTTGCTGCGCGACGGCAAATCAAACCGATTGCTGTCGTGGGGTTGGAGATTATGGAGATGAAGACTTCATGTCAACGCTTCATTTGTCCATGTAAACCCTGAGTCGCCTGGCCTTCGCTGCGCACGCGACGGACTCAGGGGGCCGATGGCCCGATCTCCGAAGCCATACAGAAAACATTGGCCGCGCAGACATAAATGATATTTGTCATATAGCTGCCGCTCGCGGACCATCACGGCTCCCAGCGTCCATGCCACCGGCAATCGAGCCGGGTCCGGCGCGGCGCAACCAGACACGAGAGGCATTCCATGACGACGAGCGACTGTTCCAACCTTTCCTTCGAGGCCCGTGATGCCTTCCAGAAGCGCATGCCGGGCTTCGTGCCGCGCGTGGCGATGGTGCTGGGCTCCGGCCTCGGTGCGCTCGCGGAGCAGATCAGCGACGCGGTGACCTTCCCCTATGCGGATCTGCCGGGCTTCCCGGTTTCCACGGTGCACGGCCATGCCGGTGAACTCGTGGCGGGCCATCTCGGCGGCGTGCCGGTGGTGTGCATGAAGGGCCGCAGCCATTTCTACGAAGGCAAGGGCACGGCGGTGATGACCTCGGCGGTGCGCACCTTCAAGCTGCTCGGCTGCGAATCGATCTTCCTGACCTGCTCTGCCGGCTCGCTGCGCCGCGAAGTGGGGCCGGGGCAACTGGTGGCGCTGACCGATCACATCAACGCCATGCCGGGCAATCCGCTGATCGGCCTGAACGACGAGCGCTTCGGTCCGCGCTTCATGAGCATGGCCAACGCCTACGACGCCGACCTGCGCGCCATCCTGAAGGATGCCGCGACCGAACTGTCGGTGCCGTGGCACGAAGGCGTATACGTCGCGTACAGCGGCCCCAGTTTCGAGACGCCGGCCGAGATCCGCATGATGCAGGTCATCGGTGGTGACGTGGTCGGCATGTCGACGGTGCCCGAGGTCATCACGGCGCGCCACTGCGGCCTGAAGGTCACGGCGGTCGCGACCATCACCAACCTGGCCGAGGGCCTGTCGGACTTCCCGCTGTCGCACGAGCAGACGCTCAAGTACGCGGCCATCGGCGCCAGGGACCTGACGCGCCTGATCCAGGCGTATCTGGCGCGCATTGCACGTGTCGAGCGTGTTGAACGCGTTGAACGCCTGGCCGCCTGATCCGCCATGACACGCAGCTTCATCCTCGTGCTGGATTCGCTGGGCGTCGGTGCCGCACCCGATGCAGCGGCCTTCGGCGACAGCGGTTCGAACACGCTCGGCCACATCGCCGAATGGCGCGAGGCGCAAGGCCAGCCCTTGCGCATTCCGCACCTCGAAAGCCTGGGCCTTGCGGCCGCATCGCACGCTGCCAGCGGCACTTGGCCGGCCGCGTGCGCGCAGCGTGATGGCTTCACCGGCGCGTGGGCCGCGGCCGCCGAGCGCTCGCGCGGCAAGGACACACCCAGCGGTCATTGGGAGATGAGTGGCGTGCCGGTCGATTTCGACTGGGGCGTGTTCGCGGAACCGGACCCGTGCTTCCCGCCGGAACTGATCCGTGCCTGGACCGAGGCTTGCGGCCTGGACGGCATCCTCGGCGACTGCCATGCGTCCGGCACGGAGATCATCGCGCGCCTGGGTGACGCGCATGTCGCCACCGGCCGGCCCATCGTCTACACCTCGGGCGACTCGGTGTTCCAGGTCGCCGTGCACGAAGAGCACTTCGGCCTGGAGCGGCTCTACAAGATCTGCAAGGTCGCGTTCGAACTGCTGCAGCCGTACCGCATCGCCCGCGTGATCGCGCGCCCGTTCACCGGCGCCAACGGCGACTACAAGCGCACGGCCAACCGCAAGGACATCGCCGTGCCGCCGCCGGGCGAGACCTTGCTTGACGTGGCCTCGCGCGAAGGGCGCGAGGTGATCGCGCTGGGCAAGATCGGCGACATCTTCGCGATGCGTGGCGTGACCCAACTGCACAAGGCGCCGGACAACATGGGCATGTTCGACCACCTGATGACGCAGGTCGACAGCGCACCCGAAGGCGCGCTGGTGTTCGCCAACTTCGTCGACTTCGACCAGAACTACGGCCACCGCCGCGACCTCGCAGGTTACGCGCAGGCGCTGGAGGCATTCGATGCGCGACTGCCCGCCTTCATGGCGAAGTTGCGTCCCGGCGACCTCTGTGCCTTCACGGCAGACCACGGGTGCGACCCGACCTTTCCCGGCAGCGACCACACACGCGAATACGTGCCGCAGCTTTTCGCCGGCCCTGGCGTGAAGGCGCAGTCGCTGGGCCTGCGCGAATCCTTCTGCGACCTCGGCCAGACGGTCGCCCGCCACCTCGGCCTGCCGGCACTGATGCACGGCACCCCGCTTTCCCTGAGCGCATGACCATGACTTCCCACTCTCGTCCCGGCGGCATTCCGCTCGACCTGTCGCTCATCGAATCGGTGCGCGTCAACCAGCCCGCCGTGCGGCGCCGCATCGATTCACTGAACGCCCGCCGATCGCAGAAGAAGGACTGGCAGGCCGCATGGCTGGTGAAAGCCATCCAGTGCATGGACCTGACCACGCTGTCCGGCGACGACACGCCCGGCCGTGTCGCGCGCCTGTGTGCCAAGGCGCGCCAGCCGCTGCGCCGCGACCTGATGGCGGCACTCGGACTCGACGCGTTGCAGACCGGCGCCGTGTGCGTCTATCACGAGATGATCGCGCCCGCCGTGCGCGGCTTGCAGGGCAGCGGCATCCCGGTCGCCGCGGTGTCCACGGCGTTCCCGGCGGGCCTGTCCAGCATGGAGACCAAGCTGCGCGAGATCGAACTCTCGGTGCAGGACGGCGCGCGCGAGATCGACATCGTCATCAGCCGCCGCCATGTGCTCACGCAGGATTGGGCCGCGCTCTACGACGAGATGAAGGCGTACCGCGCCGCTTGCGGCGAGGCCCACGTCAAGGCCATCCTCGCCACCGGCGACCTGCAGACGCTCGACAACGTCGCGAAGGCGAGCTGGGTCTGCATGATGGCCGGCGCCGACTTCATCAAGACCTCGACCGGCAAGGAAGGCATCAACGCCACGCTCGACGTGTCGCTCGTGATGGTGCGCGCCATCCGCGACTACCTGGCGCTCACCGGCGACAAGGTCGGCTACAAGCCCGCGGGCGGCATCGCCACCGCAAAGATGGCGCTGCAGTACCTCACGCTGATGAAGGAAGAGCTGGGCAACGACTGGCTGCAGCCTGACCTGTTCCGCTTCGGTGCTTCCAGCCTGCTGACCGACATCGAACGGCAGCTCGAGCACCACGTCACCGGCAGCTATTCCGCTGCGCACCGCCACGCCATGCCATGAGCCAAGGCCCCACCACCATGTCCCACATCAGCGAAATCCTCCAGACCATGGACTACGGCCCTTCGCCCGAATCGGCCACCGCCGCGCAGCAATGGCTGGACCGCCATCAGCGCAGCTTCGGTCTCTACATCAACGGGTGCTGGACGCCCGCGGCCACGCAGTTCGAGACGCGCAATCCGGCCACCGGCGACACGCTCGCGCAAGTGGCGCAGGCCAGCGATGCCGACGTGGACGCCGCCGTTGCCGCCGCCACCGCGGCGCTCGGCCCGTGGCAGCAAATGGGCGGCCACCGCCGTGCGCGCTACCTCTATGCCCTGGCGCGCGCCCTGCAAAAACACAGCCGCCTGTTCGCGGTGCTCGAATGCCTGGACAACGGCAAGCCCATCCGCGAGACGCGCGATGCCGACGTGCCGCTCGCCGTGCGCCACTTCTATCACCACGCAGGTTGGGCGCAACTGTTGGACACCGAACTGCCGCAGCATCGCGCGCTGGGCGTGGTCGGCCAGATCGTGCCGTGGAACTTCCCGCTGCTCATGCTGGCGTGGAAGATCGCACCGGCGCTGGCCTGCGGCAACACGGTGGTGTTCAAGCCGGCCGAGTTCACGCCGCTGTCGGCGCTGCTGTTCGCCGAGATCTGCACCGAGGTCGGCTTGCCGCCGGGCGTGGTCAACATCGTCACGGGCGATGGCAGCACCGGCCAAGCCATCGTGTCGCATCCGGGCATCGCCAAGATCGCGTTCACCGGTTCCACCGAAGTCGGCCGGCTGATCCGCGAGGCGACTGCCGGCGGCGGCAAGAAGCTGAGCCTGGAGCTGGGTGGCAAATCGCCGTTCATCGTGTTCGCGGATGCGGACCTCGACGCCGCGGTGGAAGGCCTGGTCGACAGCATCTGGTTCAACCAGGGGCAGGTGTGCTGCGCCGGCTCGCGCCTCCTGGTGCACGAAGCCGTGGAGCAGCGCTTCCTGGACAAGCTGCGCCTTCGCATGGCCAACATCCGGGTCGGCAGCCCGATGGACAAGTCCACCGACATGGGCGCGCTCATCGATGCGAGCCAGCAGCAGCGCATCGCGCGCTACGTGGCGCAGGCGCGGGAAGAGGGCGCGACCGTGTGGCAGCCTGCCGGCGAACTGCCTGGCGCGGGATGCTTCTACCCGCCGACGCTGATCACGGACGTGAGCACCAGCGCGACCGTGGTGCAGGAGGAAATCTTCGGCCCGGTGCTGGTGGCGATGAGCTTCCGCACGCCGGCCGAGGCGGTCGAACTGGCGAACAACACGGTGTATGGCTTGGCGGCCTGCGTGTGGTCCGAGTCGATCAGCCTAGCGCTCGACGTGGCACCGCGCCTGAAAGCCGGCGTCGTGTGGATCAACACCGCGAACCAGTTCGACGCGGCCTGCGGCTTCGGCGGCTATCGCGAATCGGGCTACGGCCGCGAAGGTGGTCGCGAAGGGCTGCTGGAGTACCTTGTCGCGTGCAGCGAGGACGCACGGCCTGCCGCACCGCGGAAGCTGGCGGTAACGCAGGGCACGACCGTCGATGCGGGAAGCGCCATCGACCGCACGCCCAAGCTGTACATCGGTGGCGCGCAGGTGCGGCCGGACAGCGGCTACAGCGTGGAAGTCCGCCTGGGCGACCAGGTGCTGGGCCAGGTGCCGGAAGGCAACCGCAAGGACATCCGCAATGCGGTCGAAGCGGCACGCAAGGCGGTAGGCTGGGAGCGCAGCAGCGGCCATGCACGGGCGCAGGTCCTGTACTTCATCGCGGAGAACCTCGAGGCGCAGCGCGCGCGCTTCGTCGCCGCGCTGGCGCAAGTGCAGTCCCTTGCGGACGCGGAGCGCGAGTTCGACGCCAGCCTCGACACCTTGTTCCACTACGCCGCGTGGGCGGACAAGTTCGACGGCGCGGTGCACCAACCGCCGATGCACGGCATCGTCGCCGCGCTGAACGAGGCGCTGGGCGTGATCGGGATCGTGTGCCCCGACGAGGCGCCGCTGCTGGGCCTTGTCGCGCTGGCCGCACCCGCCATGGCACTGGGCAATCGCGTGGTGCTGCTGCCGTCCACGACGCTGCCAACCATTGCCACCGACCTCTACCAGGTGCTGGACACCTCGGACCTGCCGGGCGGTGTGCTCAACATCGTCACCGGGCCCGTCGCGGCGCTTGCTCCCACGCTGGCATCGCATGCGGATGTGGATGCCCTCTGGCGCCACGACGGCGATGCGGCCGGTTGCGCCGAGGTCGAGCGCCTGTCCATTGCCAATCTCAAGCGGACGTGGGTCGGTGGCGCGAAGGGGCGCGTGTGGACCGATCCGGCGCAAGGCCGGGGTCCGGAATTCCTGCGTCACGCGAGCCAGGTCAAGAACATCTGGGTGCCTTACGGCGTGTGACCCGTCATCACCAGAAAAAACGATTCACCAACAGAGGGAGAAAAGTGCGAATCCGTATTCACATTGCCATGGGCGCCATGGCGCTCGCATCCATGGCCAATCTTTCATCGGCCCAGTCACTCGCGGCCTTCGGTCCGAGTGGCGATTACCTCCGGTTTTCAGGCTTGCTGGATCTCGGCGTCGGCCGAGTCATCAACAAGTCGGCTGCAGGGGTCAAGGCGACCGTGAGCGAATTGCACCAGGCCGGCAGTGGCGGCTCCGTGCTGGATTGGGTCGGGCGCGAAAACCTGGGCGGCGGGATGTACACCGGCTTCCTTCTGGAGACGTCCATCCAGACCGACACCGGTGGCATTGGCAGCCTCCCAACGGGTCCGTACTTCAACCGGACTTCGGCTGTCTACCTCGGCAACAACTGGGGTGAACTGGCGCTGGGCCAGGTCCGTACACCCACGTACTCGAACATCGTGTTCCACGATCCGATGTTCAACAACGGCTACAACGGGAGCATGAAGCTCATCAGTCCACTGGGCACCCGGGTGAACTCGCTCTACCAGAACATCAACTCGATCAACTACTTTCTTCCGCCGGGCGCTGGCGGGGGCTTCTACGGCCATGTGCAAGCCACGTTTCCCGAAGGGCAACCCAACCAGAAATACTTTGGCTGGAACTTCGGCTACGCCAAAGGGCCGATGGACATCGGTGTCGCACGAGGAACCACCGAAACCACGCCGGGCAATCCCGATTACGTGATGACCAACGTGGGCGGCTCCTACGATTTCGGAATCCTCAAGCTCATCGGCTTCTACGTCAATTCCAAGTACGGCGACGCGTCGCAGAACGTCTATCTTGCGGGCGTGACATTCCCCATCGGCGTCAACCAGATCAAGCTGAGCTATTCCAGGGGCCGGTATTCCGGTGGCGCGCTGGGCGGTGCATCGGCGAATGCCGCGGGCGTGCAGGTGATTCACTTCCTGTCGAAGCGCGTGGGGATCTACGGCAACTTTGCCCGCGTCAACAATTCGGGGAAGGCTGCGTTCCGGTTGCCGACGCCGCAGAACACGGCGTCGACGCTCGGCGGCTCCTCGACCGGCTTCGACGCAGGCCTTCGTCTCGCGTTCTAGCCAGCAAGTTTGAGAGAGCGCCTGCAGGAGCGAGCGATGTCTGTTCGTGGGCACCCGCGGAACCGGCTTTGCCGGGCCGCTGGGTGCGCCCCCTTGAGGGGGAGCGCCGCAGGCGCATTCGGGGGTGGGATCACTTCGCAATCTCCCGCATGACCTCGATGAAGCGAGCGACGGCGGGCGAGGGCGCCTGTTCACGGACGTGCAGGTAGAGGTCCGCCGTGGGCAGTTCCTCCGCGACCGGCTTGAACACGACCCCAGGCCAGGAGATCCTGGCAAGCTCTCCAGCCAGCAACGCAAAGCCCAATCCGTTGGCCGCCAGCGCCAGAAGGGTTTGCGGTTCGCGCGCCACGTGGGCCACTTCAGGGGTGAGGCCCAGGCCGCGCATCGCAGTCATGGAGTCTGCCGCGATGCTCGAGATGGTCGTGTTCAGCGACAGGTAGGGCATGGACTTCAGCGCCGCCAGGCTGACCTTGCGCCGGCGCGCCAGCGGGTGGTAGGCCGGCAGCACCACCATCAGCTTGTCCTTGCTGATCAGGATGCGCTCGAGGCCGGGAGCGGGCTGACTCTCGCCGCGCCAGACGCCCACGTCGATGCGGTGGTCGTGCAGCGCAAGCACCTGGTCGGCGGGGTTGGACTCGCGCAGCGACCACTGGACTTGCGGATAGCGCAGGTGGAACTCCTTGAGCATCTGCGGGAAGTCGCCCCACATGATCGAGCTGACGATCCCCACGCGCACCTCGCCCATCTCGCCACGCCCGATCTGCATCACATGCTCGATGCCACGCGCCGCGCGCGCAAGCACCGAGCGCGCTTCCTCCAGCATCGCCTTGCCCGCTTCGGTCAGGAAGATGCCGTTGCGGTGGCGCTCGAACAACTGCACGTCGAGCGTCTGCTCCAGTTCCTTGATCGTCACGCTGAGCGGTGGTTGCGAAAGATGCAGCCGCTCGGCGGCGGCCGTGATGCTGCCAGCCTCGGCCACCGCCACGAAGTAGCGCAGATGGCGGAGGTCGATCCGGTTCGACAGTCGGGTGGCCTCTGATGGCATATGCAGTTCCTATGGCGATGGTACGAAATTGATATTTGATATAGGTGCGACTGCGTCACATCATCGAGCCGAAGCGGTCGAGCAAGCATCGCGCCACCCCCACGGAATCCGGCATTCCGCCGCATCGAGGCCCATTGATTCAACATGTCTGCAAACAATACATCCATCAGGGCCTTGACCCTCCAGCCAGCATATCAAGGCGTGTTCCCTGTCGCGCCGACGCCGTTCACCGAGTCGTGTGCGCTGGACATCGCCAGCCAGAAGCGCTGCATCGACTTCATGATCGACGCCGGCTCCGACGGCATCTGCATCCTGGCCAACTTCTCGGAGCAGTTCCTGCTCTCCGACGACGAGCGCGAACTGCTCACCCGCACGGTGCTCGAACACGTCGCGGGTCGCGTGCCCGTGATCGTCGCGACCAGCCACTTCAGCACCTGGGTCTGCATGGAGAGAAGCAGGCGCGCCCAGGCGATGGGCGCCGCGATGGTGCTGGTGGCGCCGCCCTACCACCGGGCGACGTTCCGCGCGAGCGAACCCGATATCCTGAGCTTCTATGCGCGCCTTTCGGACGCACTGGACATCCCAATCATGGTCCAGGACGCAACGGCCAGCGGCGAGGTGCTTTCGGCTTCGTTCCTGATGGCGCTTGTGACGGAAATCGAAAGGGTCGCCTACGTCAAGATCGAGACGGCCGGCGCTGCGTTGAAGTTGCGCGAACTCATGCGCCTTGGCGGCGAGGCCATCCAGGGACCTTGGGTTGGCGAGGAAGCGGTGACCCTGCTGTCGGATTTCGATGCGGGCGCAACCGGATCCATGACGGGCGCGGCCTACCCGGATGGCATTCGCGCCATCGTCGATGCCTGGCGGACGGGTGACCGGGAAAGGGCCGTGGCCTTGTACCGCCTGTGGTTGCCGCTGCTGAGTTACGAGAATCGCCAGACCGGCCTGCTGGGAACCAAGGCCCTGATGAAAGAGGGTGGCGTCATTGCTTGCGAAGCACCGCGCCACCCAACACCTTCGATCGATCCGGAAAGTCGAAAAGGGCTCATCGAAACCGCAAGCAGGCTCGATCCGCTGGTGCTCCGTTGGGGCAGGTGAACGGCCGGCAGCTGCGCGAGTCCGCCAGCCCCCGATGCCGGGAGCATGGCGCAATCGGGGCGGCGATGTCCGCCTCACCCCCGGGATTTCCAGCATACGCAGCACATATGTCAGATCAATGAACTCGGTATTTGTTATATGCCCCGGCGCCACGCATCATCGAAGCAACGGTGGCCAAGCATGCATCGAGCTACCTACGAAGCGTTCCGCATTCCCAACTTGAGGCCATCTGATTCACCATGTCTTCCGCCATTACATACAAGAGGGTGTCACGCCGATACGGCGATGTCATCGCATTGAGTGAGACCGATCTGAGCATCGGTGCCGGGCAATTTGTCGCGCTCGTCGGCCCTTCGGGCTGCGGCAAGACGACGCTGCTTCGGCTCACCGCAGATCTCGACCAGCCGAGCACCGGCCAGGTCGCGATCGGCGACATGCCGCCGTCCGCCGCGCGCAAGCAACGCCGCCTCGGCCTGGTGTCGCAACGGCCCGCGGTATTGCCCTGGAAGCGTGCGATCGACGATGTTCGCTTCACGCAAGTCTGCACAGGGAAGTCCGGTCTTTCTGCAGAAGACCTGCTGCGGGATTTCGGCCTTGCGCAGCACGAGAAGAAGTTGCCGCATCACCTGTCCGGCGGCATGTTGCAGCGGGTCAATTTCGCGAGCGCCATCGCGCATGACCCCGACGTGCTGCTGATGGACGAGCCATTCTCCGCGCTCGACGAGATGAAGCGCGAGGAACTGGGCCTGTGGCTCGGCAAGGTGCTGGCGGAGCGCCCGAAGACGGTGCTGTTCGTGACGCACCATGTGGACGAGGCCGTGCTGCTCGCCGACCGCGTGCTCGTGTTCTCGGCCTCGCCCGGCCGCATCGTTGCCGACATTCCCGTCACCACGCCGCGCCCGCGCACGGCCGCCTTCCGCACCCATCCCGAGTTCGTCGAATTGACGAACCAGGTGCGCGGCCTGCTCTTCGGCAAGCAGGAGGCCCATGCATGAACGCCGCCCAAACGTCCCAAGGCATTCACACCGCAGCGCGCAGCACGGAGGTCACCCCCATGAGCCAGGCAACCCACAACAACGAGGCACGCAGGCCGGGCATGCGCGCGCTGGCGATCGCCGGCCGCGTGCTGTTCCCGCCGCTGTCGATCTTCGGCTTCTGGTATCTCGCGGTGGCCTTCCTGGGTCTGCCCGACTTCGTGATCCCGCGCCCGGGCGCCGTGCTCAGCGTGCTGATCAACGAGAACCACTTCATCCTCGAAAACCTCTGGCCCACGCTGCAAGCCGCGGCATTGGGTTATTTGCTGGCCAACGTGGTGGGCATCGCGCTGGCGGTGATCGTGACCTCGGTGCCTTTCCTCAACCAGTTGCTGATGCCGGCGGCGATCACGCTGCGCAACGTGCCTTATGTGGCCCTGGCCACGGTGCTGGCGCTGGCCATCGGCGACACGATGCTGTCGAAGGTGCTGATCCTGACGATCGCTGGCTTCTTCCCGGTCATGGTCAACACGGTGCGCGGCATCCAGTCGGTCGACTCGGTGGTGCTGGACCGCATGCGCATCCTCGACGTCAGCCCCTGGCGCGTGTTCTGGCAGGTGCGCCTGCCGTACTCGCTGCCCTTCATCATGGCCGCGCAGGAAATCGTCGGCAGTGCCAGCATCTCGATCGCGATCGCGGCCGAATGGATGCTCTCGTCGAGCGGCCTCGGCTACGTGATCAACCGCGCCATGTCGCAGTACCGCGGCGACGAGGTCTATGCGGTCGCGCTGCTCGCCGCACTCATTTCCTACGTCGTCTACCTGCTCATCCAGTACGCGAGCCGCAAGCTGGACTGGCTCGGCAAGACCCGTCCCACCAAGTAAACCCAGAAATCCGTTTCCGGAAAGAAGACCATGTTCAAGATGCTCAAGAAATCCGTGCTGGCCCTCGCCATCGGCACGGTCACGGCCCTCGGCCTGCATGCGGCGGCGCAGGCGCAGCCCAAGCTCGAGGAGGTGAAGGTGGCGCTGTTCTGGCTGCGCAACGGCGAGGTCTCTTCGCTGATGGTGGCCGATGCCAAGGGCTACTTTGCGGAGCAGGGACTGAAAGTCACACTGGTCGATGGCGGACCGGGCCGCAATCCGGTGCCCGTCGTCGGTGCCGGCCAGGCCGACTTCGGCGTGGCGCCGGGCTCCGAGGTGGTCCGCGCCAGGCTGGCGCCGGCGCCGGTGGACGTGGTTGCGATCGGGTCGATGGAACAGGTCATGCCGCTGGCCTACATCAAGCTGGGCAATCCTGGCGATCCCGATCCGACGCCCAAGGACCTGGAAGGCAAGACCGTCGGCATCCAGGCGCCGGGCAAGTTCTTCCTCGAGTCGATGCTCAAGCGCAACAACATTGACCCGTCGAAGGTCAAGACCTCGATCGTGCTGGGCACGCCTGAACCCCTGATGGTCGGCAAGGTGGACTACTTCGCCGGCTTCCTCACCAACCAGACCTACCAGATCGAACAGGAGGCCCTCAAGCCGAACGCGCCGCCGGCCGTGAAGGGCAAGACCTGGAAGGCGATCCCCTTCTACAAGTACGGCCTGGCCATGCCGACCAATGTTGTCTTCGCCACCAACAAGACCCTGAAGGAGCGGCCCGAGACCGTCCGCAAGTTCATGCGTGCGCTGGCGATGGGCATGAAGTTCGACCATGAGAACACCGCGGAGGCCATCAAGCTGGTCGATGCCTATCCGGCCCAGCTGGAACGCGCCGACAAGCTCGCATGGCGCGCGAAGATCCAGCACCCGCTGGAAGTCAACAGCGGCACGCAAGCCAACGGCCTGTTGTGGACCGACCCCAAGGTGTGGACCGAAATGATGGACTTCTACAAGGAAGCCGGTGAAATCAATCGCGTGGTCCCTGCATCGGAAGTGATGACCAATGCCTTCAACGCCGGCATCAAGCTGGCGAAGTGAAAGGGGCACGTTTCATGACGACAAAGAAGTCCGCACCGACGCCTGCGAATCCCGCTCCGACCACGGCAACGAACGTGGCTGCGCCCGCCGCCGCCAGGCCGCGGGAAGATTTCCCCACCAGCGGTCACATCGGCCGCAGCCACCATGAATCGAGCCCGTGGTTCGACCCGAAGCCCAGGCCACCCGCAGGCGCGCCGAACGTGATCTATGTGGTGCTCGACGACGTGGGCTATTCGGACCTGGGCTGCTTCGGCTCCGAGATCCGCACGCCACACATGGACGCGCTGGCGCAGAAGGGCCTTCGCTTCTCCAACTTCCACACCACGACGCTGTGCTCGCCGACGCGGGCCTGCCTGCTGACCGGTCGCAACCATCATTCGGTGGGCATGCGCTACCTGTCGAACTTCGACATGGGCTGGCCCAGCGGGCGCGGCGCCATCTCGCACAAGGCCGCGACCATCGCGGAGATGCTGCGCGACGTGGGCTATGGCACCTTCGCGGTCGGCAAGTGGCACATCGCGCCGACCGACGAGGCAAGCGCTGCCGGCCCCTTCGGCCAATGGCCACTGGGCCGCGGCTTCGACCGCTTCTACGGCTTCATGAACGGCAGCACCGATCACTACCATCCGGAGCTGATCGAGGACAACCATCCGGTCAGGGCGCCCGACAGCCCTGAAAACGGCTATCACCTGAGCGCCGACCTGGTCGACCAGGCGATCCGCATGCTGTCGAACCAGGTCTCCCTGCTGCCAGCCAAGCCCTTCTTCCTGAACCTCGCGCTGGGCGCAGGCCATTGGCCGCACCAGGCGCCAGCGGAATACCTGGCGCGCTACGACGGCGTCTACGAAGCCGGCTGGGACCGCATCCGCGAGCAGCGACTCGCGAAGCAGAAAGTCATGGGCCTGGTGCCGGAGGCGACCGAACTGCCCCCCTCCAACCCGGGCGTTCAGCCTTGGGCGGAACTCAATGACGACCAGCGCCGCGTCAGCGTGCGCCTGCAACAGGCCTACGCGGGCTTCCTCGAGCATGCCGACGAGCAGCTCGGCCGCCTGGTCGCCTTCCTCGACAAGACCGGGCTGCGCGACAACACGATGATCGTGCTGCTGTCCGACAACGGCGCATCGACCGATTGCGGCCCCGAAGGCACCACCAACATCCTGCGCTGGTTCAACCAGATCCCGGACAGCACCGAGCGCAATCTCGCCGACATCGACGACATCGGTGGCCCGCGAAGCGCCAGCAACTACCCCTGGGGCTGGGCGCAGGTCAGCAACACGCCGACGCGTCTCTACAAGGGCTACACGCACGGCGGCGGGGTGCGCGATCCGCTCATCGTCTCGTGGCCCGGCCACATCGCGGACGAAGGCGCGATCCGTCACCAGTTCCATCACGTCACCGACGTGGTGCCCACGGTGCTCGAACTCTGCGGCGTGAAGGCGCCCGAGGTCTACCGCGGCACACCGCAACTGCCGATCCACGGCACCAGTTTTGCCTACCTGTTCGGGCAAGGTGAAGGCTCGTCGCGCAAGGAGGTGCAGTACTTCGAGATGTACGGCCACCGCGGCATCTGGCACAAGGGCTGGAAGGCCGTGACCTGCCATGCGCCGGGCGAATCCTTCGAGCTGGAGGACTGGGAGCTCTATCACCTCGACGAGGACTTTGCGGAGACCCGCAACCTCGCCAAGGAGCAACCGGCCAAGCTGCGCGAACTCATCGAGCGCTGGTGGGCCGAGGCCGGCAAGTACGACGTGATGCCGATGGACGACCGGCGCGACCTGCTGTTCCGCCCGCGTCCCAAGCCGGGCTCCATCCGTGCGCAGACACGCTTCACCTTCTATCCGGGCATCGCGCCCATTCCGGCGGAGTCGGCGCCGCTGACGCAGGACGTGTCGCATCGCATCGCGGCCGAGGTCGACTTGCGCGAGGGCGACGAAGGCACGCTGGTGGCCTTCGGCAATTGCAACGGCGGCTATTCGATGTTCGTGAAAGGCGGGCAGCTCTTCTACGTCTACAACCGTTGCGGCGAGATGACCCGGCTGGCATCACGGGGCGCATTGCCGTTGGGCCGTGTGACGCTGGCCTTCGAGTTCCGCAAGACGGGCCTCCTGAAGGGCGTGGGCGCATTGCTTGCCAATGGCGAGCAGATCGCAGAAGCCCGCTTCGAGACAACGATGCGGCGCCTGTCGATCCTGCCGATGCACATCGGCCGCAGCGGGTTGCCGGCGGTGGCGGACGAGGTGACGGATGCGTTTCCGTTCAGCGGGCGCCTGGAGAAGATCACCTACGAGCTGGGCGGCGACCGGGACATCGTGCCGCCGGACGGCGACATCGATTGAACTGAAAGCCCCCCGAAGCGCCGGCGGCGCCGAGTTCGCGACTCAAACGGCCTTCGGGCTCTTCCTGCTGCTTGCCCGGCGACCCGCCGGGCGTGTCGGCTCGGTGGCGAGAAGCGGCAACAGCGAATGCACGGCCTCCTTGGCGCGGACCTTTGCGTCGCGACGGTTGGTGGCCAGGTTGATGACCGACAAGCCCACCGCGAGCGCATGAACAAGATCGACATTCGACTGCTCTGGCGCAATGCCGAGCCTGCCGAAAAGGGTGCGGATCTCGGCGGTCAGTCCGTCCACCAGCGTTTCGAAGAGCGCGCGCACTGTGGGTTCCTGGTCGGCGGCCTGGGCGAGGGAGACCAGCACCCGTGTCGCCTCGTGCCGTGTCGTGATGCCGGCAATGCCTTCGGCGGCCTGCTCGCTCGTCGAGACGCGCGCCACCACGCCCGATGCGGCCGCCAACTGGCCTTGCACGGCGGCCGTCGCGACAGCGGTCAGCAGGTCGGTGCGCGTGGGGAAATAGTAGGTGAGGTTGCTCTGCCGCAGGCCGGCCCGTGCGGCGATCCGTGGCTGGGTGAAGCCTCGCAGTCCTTCTTCGCGAAGGATGGCGAGGCCCTCGTCGATGATCTGCTGGCGCCGGTCGACGGGGGCTTGGGCTTCGCTCAAGACAGGCGCTCCATCGTTGCCGTGACCGGGCCTTGGCGGAAGAAGGGCTTGGACTTCAACAGCAGCATGCTGATGGGGAAGGCCAGAGTCAGCCCGCCGATCGCCAGGCCCAGAAGAATGGTCGCGTAACTGGCAGCACCGGTGGCCAGCGCGGTGTGAAAGGTCGCGATGCTTTGCGGCAGGAAGAGCAGCACGGAAGTGATCACGCCGGGCGAGAAGCGCCCCGTTCGCGCGAACGGAACGATGTGCATGAAGACGCCGTTGATGAACATCAGGCCGGAGAAGGACAGGACTGCCAGTGGCAGCGTCGGCGCCAGCATGGCTTGTGCGATGCCCAGCGAGATGACGATCGCATTGGTCACGTAGAAGTCGTTCCATTCCACGGGCAGCTTGAGCGTGGCTTGCGACCAGCCGCGCCAGTCGAAGGTGTATTCCTCGAGGATGTGTGCGGCGTAGGCTGCCATGCCGAGCCAGGCGAGTGTCGAGAGGGTCATGGGTGTCACCGTTCAGGGAGGGTTGGAAGAGGGTGGGAAATTTGTCAGTGTGTATGGGTTGGTATACTAACCAAATTCTGAACCCCCGCAAACGACAACCCCAGCGCACTCAGGGGCAAATCCCGAAAGGGGCAGTCACCTCACAACAACTCGATGCCGGGCAGCGTCTTGAAGCAGGTCTCGCGCGTGATCCGCACGAAGTCGTCCAGCCACGGCCGGCTCGATGTCGCAGCACTGCATGCCATGTGCAGTTCCCCCGTCAGCCCTTTCCTGCCCACCGGTCTTGCAGTGACGTAGCCGCGCTCCAGGTAGCCCTGCACCGCCCACAAGGGCAGGGTGGCGATGCCACGCCCGCTGGCCACCAGTTGCAGCATCGCGACCGTGAGTTCGGTCGTGCGGCGATGCGCAGGCTCGATGCCTGCAGGCGCCAGCACCTGCCGCACGATGTCGAGCATGTCATCGGGCACGGGGTAGGTGATCAGCGTCTGGTCGGCGAAGTGGCGCGCGGTGAGGTGCTCCTTCGCCGTGAGCGGATGGTCGTTGGCCAGCAGGGCCATGATCTCGAAGCGGAACAGCGCGTGGTAGTCGACCGCCTCGTCCGCGTCCTGCTCCGACACGATCGCGACCTCCGCCCGGTCCTGCAAGACCAGTGCGATCGGGTCCGGATGAAAGCCCGAGACGATGTCCAACTCGATCTCCGGCCAGCGGTTGCGAAACTCATCCATGGCGGGCATCAGCCAATCGAAGCAGGTGTGGCACTCGACCACGATGCGCAGTTGCCCGTCCGCGCCCTGCACCAGTCGGGCGACGTCACGCTCGGCCTCGTCCACCAGCGCCAGTGCGGCATCGGCGAGTTGCAGGATGCGCTGGCCCGCGCCGCTGAACTGCGGCGGCACCGACTTGCGTTCGAAGAGGGCGATGCCGAAGTGCTCTTCCAGCAGCTTGACCTGGTGCGACAGGGCAGACTGGGTCAGGTTGAGCATCTGCGCTGCGCGCACCAGGCTGCCGGTGTCACGCAGGGCGACCAACGTGCGAAGGTGGCGGATCTCGAGAATCGAAGAAGTCATCTTGAAATGATTTCATGTTGTGACGCAATAAGTTTCGTTTGAATCATACGCCGGGCCACAGGATGATCGGTGGATGACACGTACTCACACCCTCGGCTTCCCTCGCATGGGCGCCCAGCGCGAACTCAAGTTCGCCCTTGAAAAGCACTGGCGCGGCGAAATCGACGCCGCTGAACTCGAAGCCATCGGCGCCGAACTACGCGAGCGTCACTGGCAGGCGCAACGCAATGCCGGCCTCGACTTCGCGACCGTCGGCGACTTCGCCTTCTACGACCACGTCGCCAACCACATCCAGATGCTGGGCTGCGAGCCGTCGCGCTTCGACTTTCCCGGCGACGAGCCCGAGCTGTCGCGCTACTTCACGATGGCGCGCGGCGTGGCGCATGAAGCCGGCCACGAAGGCTGCACGCATGGCAGTCACGACACCTTCGCGCTGGAGATGACCAAGTGGTTCGACACCAACTACCACTACCTCGTGCCGGAGTTCGACGCCAACACACGCTTCAGCCTGGCCTCGGTGCGCCTGTTCAACGAGGTCGCGCAGGCGCAGAAGCTCGGCCACGCGGTCAAGGTGGTGCTGCTGGGGCCGCTGAGCTTCCTGTGGCTCGGCAAGGAGAAGCAGGCCGGTTTCGATCGCTTCGGGCTGCTGGAATCGCTGCTGGCCGTCTACGAGCAGATTCTGGTCAGGCTGAAGTGGCAGGGCGTCGAATGGGTGCAGATCGATGAGCCGATCCTCGGGCTCGACCTGCCTGAAAAATGGCGCAACGCCTTCGAGCGCAGCTACTGGCAGCTTGCGCGCAGCGGGCCCAAGCTGCTGCTGGCCACGTACTTCTCGCCGTTGTCGGAGAACCTGCGGCTGGCTTGCCAGCTTCCGGTTGCCGGCCTGCATGTGGATGCGGTGCGCGCACCGGGCGAACTCACGGGCGTGGCCGACTGGCTGCCGGCGCACAAGGTGCTGTCGGTCGGTATCGTGGACGGCCGCAACATCTGGCGCACCGATGTGGATGCCGCGTACGCGCGCCTGAGGCCCGTGGCTGACAAGCACAAGGGCGAACTGTGGATCGCGCCTTCCTGCTCGCTGCTGCATGTGCCATTCAGCCTGGAAGGCGAGGGCCGGCTCGATGCCGAGGTGAAGTCCTGGCTCGCCTTCGCGATCGAGAAACTCGACGAACTGCGCGTGCTGCGGGCCGCGCTCGATGGCGAGGAAAGCGCAGTCGAGGCGGAGTTGCTTGTCGCCCGCGCCGCGGTGGCTGCGCGCCGCAGCAGTCCGCGTGTTCATCGCGCCGATGTGGCCCTGCGCCTCGCGCGCACCGTGGCCGGCGATGATCGCCGCGCCTCGAGCTTTGCAGAACGCCAGGCCTTGCAGCGTGTCCGTTTCGCGCTGCCACCGCTGCCCACTACCACCATCGGCTCGTTCCCGCAGACCAGCACGATCCGCGCCGCGCGTGTCGCCTTCAAGCGCGGCGAACTCGATGCGGCCACCTACCGCGAGAAGATGCAGGCCGAGATCACGCTGGCCGTGCGCAAGCAGGAGGAACTCGGCATCGACGTGCTGGTGCATGGCGAGGCAGAACGCAACGACATGGTCGAGTACTTCGGCGAGCAGCTCGACGGCTTCGCCTTCACCGCCAATGGCTGGGTGCAGTCCTACGGTTCGCGCTGCGTCAAGCCGCCGATCATCTACGGCGACGTGGCCCGCCCCGCCCCGATGACGGTCGAATGGACGACCTACGCCCAGAGCCTGACGAAGCTGCCGATGAAGGGCATGCTCACCGGCCCGGTCACGATTCTGCAGTGGTCCTTCGTGCGCGACGACCAGCCGCGCAGCGTCACGACCGAGCAGATCGCCTGGGCCATTCGCGACGAAGTGGTCGATCTGGAGAAGGCCGGCATCGGCATCATCCAGATTGACGAGCCTGCGATCCGCGAGGGCTTGCCGCTGCGCCGCGCGGTCTGGAAAAGTTACCTGGAAGGTGCCACACGTTCGTTCCGCATTACCGCCAGCGGCGTATCGGACCGCACGCAGATCCACACGCACATGTGCTATTCGGAGTTCAACGACATCCTGCCGGAGATCGCCGCGATGGACGCCGACGTGATCACCATCGAGACCAGCCGCTCCGACATGGAACTCCTGCGCGGCTTCGGCGACTTCAAGTATCCGAACGAGATCGGCCCCGGTGTCTATGACATCCATTCGCCGCGCGTGCCGACGACCGACGAGATGGTGCGGCTCATGCGCAAGGCTGCGACCGTCGTTCCACCCGCCAATCTCTGGATCAACCCCGACTGCGGGCTCAAGACCCGCGGCTGGCCGGAGACGGAGGCGGCGCTGGCCAACATGGTGGCCGCCGCGCGGCAGCTGCGCAGCGAACTCGCCGCAGCTTGATCAGCCGCCGCCCTTGCCCTTGCCCTTGCGCGAGGCGGTCGGAGCGGTGTCGGCAACGGCATAGGGCGTGAACCGGCTCTCGTTCTCGTTCACGTCCAGCGGCCGGCCAACGAAGGGAAAGGCCCGCTGCGGACAGGCCGTGCGCTCGCACACCTTGCAGCCCATGCCGATCGGCGTTGGCACCTCCGGGTCCTTCAGGTCCAGCCCCTTGGCATAGACCAGCCGCGGTGCATAACGGACATCGCAGCCCAGCCCGATCGAGAAAGTCTTGCTGGGCGAGCCGAAGCCGCGCTGCCCGTGCGACACGGTGCGCGCGATCCACAAGTAGGCCCGGCCATCGGGCATGCGCGCGAGCTGCGGCAGGATGCGTCCCGGCTGCGCGAAGGCTTCGTAGACGTTCCACAAGGGGCAGGTGCCGCCGGTCTTGGAGAAGTGGAAGTGCGTGGCCGACTGGCGCTTGGAGATGTTGCCCGCCCGGTCCACGCGGATGAAGAAGAAGGGCACGCCCGGCGCATCGGGCCGTTGCAGCGTACTCAGGCGATGGCAGACCGTCTCGAAGCCGACGCCGAAACGCCGTGCGAGCTGGTCGATGTCATATCGCAGGTTCTCGGCCGCGCTGAGGAAGTCACCATAGGGCAGCAGCAATGCCCCAGCGAAATAGTTGGCCAGGCCGATGCGCGCCAGGCCGTGCGCTGCGGCATCGCCGAAGCCCGCTTCCTGGACGAGTGACTCGATGAGTGTCGATTGCTCCAGCAAAGCCAGTTGCGTGGCGAGCTGGAAGGCCTGCTGTCCGGGCTCCAGGCCGGACGACAGGCGGAGCACGCGGCTGGCCGGGTCATAGCGGCGCTGGCTCGGCTCGGCGCCGTCCTCCGTCGGCACGACGCGCACGCCGTGCTGCTGCATGAGGCGCTGCATCAGCCATTCGCCCAGCGGTCCGCCGTGTGCACGCGCCTCGTCGGCCAGCGCTTCCGCGGACACGTCCAATGCGTCGAAGTAGTTCTGGTGCGCAAAGAAGAAGTCGCGCACCACCTCGAAGGGCATCGGCCGCCCGCGCGCCAGGTCGCCCCGCCCATCGCCTAGTTCGCTAGCCATGGCTTCCAGACGCTCCAGTGCTTCCTGGTGGCGGCGATGCAGCGCGATGAGCGCGCGGCCTACCGCAGGCATCTGCGAGGCGATCTCCGTCAGTTCGGGCATGGCGATGACTTCACCGCCCGGGTTGTCGGCGACCGCATCGCGCATGCCGGCGATCAGGCGCGCCTCCTCGTCGTCGGAGAACTGCTGCACGTCGACGCCGAGGGCGCGACTGATCTTGAGCAATACCGCGACGGTCAGCGGTCTCTGGTTCTGCTCGATCTGGTTGAGGTAGCTGGGCGACAGGCCAAGCGCATTCGCCAGCGCCACCTGGCTCATGCCGCGCTCGCTGCGCAGCTTGCGCAGGCGCACGCCCATGAAGGTCTTGCGCATCAGTCGCTCCTTCGCGTGTCATTCGCAAACTTCGCAAAACCGAGGTGGTTCATTCGCAATCATTCGCCATTTCAGTCCTTCATTATGGCGTCGCATTTGCGTAAATTGCGAAGCATGACGCAAAACACCAGAGCCATCGATATCACCGAGATCGTGTTCCCCGAGCACGCGAACCACTACGGGACGCTGTTCGGCGGCAATGCGCTGCTGCTGATGTCCAAGGCCGCTTTCCTGGCGGCGCGCCAGTACGCGAAAGCGGATGTCGTCATGGCGCGTTGCGCCGACGCGCAGTTCGTAGCGCGCGTGCCGGTCGGCAGCGTGCTGCGCCTGCGCGCATTCGTGAGCCGTGTTGGTCGCAGCTCGATCACCGTCTGCGTCACAGGCATCGCCGAGCGTCTCGGCGAAGAACCCGAGGTCGCACTCAACAGCGTCTTCGAGATGGTGGCCGTCGATGCGCAAGGCAAGCCCACCCGGATTCCCCACACCTACCTGCACCAAGAACTGGAGACTGCATGAACGCCCTCACTTCGCCCACCGGCTTCAAGCCGAAGAAGTCCGTCGCCCTCTCGGGCGTGACCGCCGGCAACACCGCGCTGTGCACTGTCGGGCGTACCGGCAATGATTTGCACTACCGCGGCTACGACATCCTGGACATCGCCGAGGTCTGCGAGTTCGAGGAGATCGCGCACCTGCTGGTGCACGGCAAGCTGCCGACTGCTGCCGAACTGCGCGCCTACAAGAACAGGCTGAAGGCCATGCGCGGCCTGCCCGCCAGCGTGAAGCAGGCGCTGGAGCAACTGCCGGCCGGCGCCCACCCGATGGACGTGATGCGCACCGGCGTTTCCACGCTCGGCTGCGTGCTGCCGGAGAAGGACGACCACAACCTGCCCGGCGCGCGCGACATTGCCGATCGCCTGATGGCCTCGCTCGGCTCGATGCTGCTGTACTGGTACCACTGGTCCACGCAGGGCAGGCGCATCGAGGTGGAGACGGATGACGACTCCATCGGCGCGCACTTCCTCCAGCTGCTGCACGGCCGCAAGTCCTCGGCGAATTGGGAGCGCGCGATGCACACCTCGCTCAACCTCTATGCCGAGCACGAGTTCAACGCCAGCACCTTCGCGGCCCGCGTGGTGGCCGGCACCGGCTCCGATGTCTACTCGGCCATCACCGGCGCCATCGGCGCGCTGCGCGGCCCCAAGCACGGCGGCGCGAACGAGGTCGCGTTCGAGATCCAGAAGCGCTACGACTCACCCGACGAAGCCGAGGCCGACGTGCGCCGCCGCGTCGAGGCCAAGGAAGTCGTGATCGGCTTCGGCCACCCGGTCTATACGGTGAGCGACCCACGCAATGTGGTTATCAAGGGCGTGGCCCGGGCCTTGTCGCAGGAGGCAGGCTCGACCAGGATGTTCGACATCGCCGAGCGACTGGAGAACGTGATGTGGGAGGCGAAGAAGATGTTCCCCAACCTCGACTGGTTCAGCGCGGTGAGCTATCACATGATGGGCGTGCCCACGGCGATGTTCACGCCCCTGTTCGTGATCGCGCGCACCTCGGGCTGGGCCGCGCACATCATCGAGCAACGCATCGACAACAAGATCATTCGCCCGAGCGCAAACTACACCGGCCCGGAAGACCTCGCCTTCGTGGCGATCGGCGACCGCAAGTAACCTCTCTCTGCCAGCCGTGCCCACGATGAACACCGCCCACAGAAAACGACTCCCCCACACGACGCTGGACTACTTCGACGCACGCGAAGCGGTCGATGCGATCCAGCCCGGCGCCTGGGCCCGGCTGCCCTACACCTCGCGCGTGCATGCCGAGAACCTGGTGCGCCGCTGCGACCCGGCCATCCTCACGGCCTCGCTCACGCAATTGATCGAGCGACGGCGCGACCTCGACTTCCCGTGGTTCCCGACGCGCGTGGTCTGCCATGACATCCTCGGCCAGACCGCGTTGGTCGACCTGGCCGGCTTGCGCGACGCCATCGCCGACATGGGCGGCGATCCGGCACAGGTGAATCCGGTGGTCCCGACGCAGCTGATCGTGGACCATTCGCTGGCAGTGGAATTCGCCGGCTTCGACCCCGATGCCTTCGCGAAGAACCGCGCGGTGGAAGACCGCCGCAACGAGGACCGCTTCCACTTCATCGAATGGACGAAGAAGGCGTTCAGGAATGTCGAGGTGATCCCGCCGGGGAACGGGATCATGCATCAGATCAACCTGGAACGAATGTCGCCCGTGATCCATGCGCAGGGCGGCGTGGCCTTCCCCGACACGCTGGTCGGCACCGACAGCCACACGCCGCACGTCGATGCGCTGGGCGTCATCGCGATCGGCGTGGGTGGGCTGGAGGCGGAGAGCGTGATGCTGGGTCGTGCCTCGTGGATGCGCCTGCCCGATATCGTCGGCGTGGCGCTCAGCGGCAAGCCCCGACCGGGCATCACTGCCACCGACATCGTGCTGGCGCTGACCGAGTTCCTGCGCAAGGAGAAAGTGGTTGGCGCGTACCTCGAATTCTTCGGCGAAGGTGCTTCGGCGCTGACGCTGGGCGACCGCGCAACCATTTCCAACATGACGCCGGAGTTCGGCGCCACGGCGGCGATGTTCTACATCGACCGGCAGACGATCGACTACCTGCGCTTGACCGGCCGGGAAGACGAGCAGGTGAAGCTGGTGGAGTGCTATGCGAAGGAAGCCGGCTTGTGGGCCGACGCGCTGGCGACCGCGGAGTACGAGCGCGTCATCCGCTTCGACCTGTCCAGCGTGGTGCGCAACATGGCCGGGCCGTCCAACCCGCACAAGCGATTGCCAACCTCCGAACTGGCTGCGCGCGGCATCGCGGCAGCATGGGAAGAGGTGCCGGGCCAGATGCCCGACGGCGCCGTGATCATCGCGGCGATCACCAGCTGCACGAACACCAGCAACCCGCGCAACGTCATCGCGGCCGGCCTCTTGGCGCGCAATGCCAACGCGCGCGGCCTTGTTCGCAAGGCATGGGTGAAGTCGTCGCTGGCGCCGGGCTCGAAGGCTGTTCAGCTTTACCTGGAAGACGCCGGCTTGCTGCCCGAACTGGAGAAGCTCGGCTTCGGCATCGTGGCCTTTGCGTGCACCACCTGCAACGGCATGTCGGGCGCGCTCGATCCACGGATCCAGCAGGAGATCATCGAGCGGGACCTCTATGCCACGGCAGTGCTGTCGGGCAACCGCAACTTCGACGGCCGCATCCATCCGTATGCGAAGCAGGCCTTCCTGGCATCGCCGCCGCTGGTGGTGGCCTATGCGATCGCCGGCACCGTGCGCTTCGACATCGAGAAGGACGTGCTGGGCGTCGATCAGGACGGCCAGGCCGTCACGCTGAAGGACATCTGGCCGAGCGACGAGGAGATCGATGCCATCGTGGCCGCCAGCGTGAAGCCCGAGCACTTCCGCCGCGTGTACGAGCCGATGTTCAAGGTGAGCGTGGCAACCGATGAGAAGGTCAGCCCGCTGTACGACTGGCGAGCGCAAAGCACCTACATTCGCCGCCCGCCGTACTGGGAAGGCGCGCTGGCCGGCGAGCGCACGTTGCGAGGGCTGCGCCCCTTGGCCGTGCTGCCGGACAACATCACGACCGACCACCTGTCGCCGTCCAACGCCATCCTGCGCGACAGCGCGGCCGGCGAGTACCTGCACAGGATGGGCCTGCCCGAAGAGGACTTCAACTCGTATGCCACGCACCGCGGCGATCACTTGACCGCGCAGCGCGCCACCTTTGCCAACCCGCAGCTGGTCAACGAGATGGCGGTGGTCGACGGTCAGCTGAAGAAGGGTTCGCTCACCCGCATCGAACCGGAGGGCCAGGTCGTGCGCATGTGGGAAGGCATCGAGACCTACATGCAGCGCAAGCAGCCGCTCATCATCATCGCCGGCGCCGACTACGGCCAGGGCAGCTCGCGCGACTGGGCCGCAAAAGGCGTGCGCCTCGCGGGCGTGGAGGCCATCGCGGCCGAAGGCTTCGAGCGCATCCACCGCACCAACCTGATCGGCATGGGCGTGCTGCCGCTGGAGTTCAACCCCGGCGTGAACCGGCTGACGCTGGGGCTGGACGGCACCGAGACTTTCGACGTGGTGGGCGAACGCCGTCCGCGCGCCGACCTCACGCTCGTCATTCATCGCAGGAACGGCGAACGCGTCGAAGTCCCCATGTCCTGCCGGCTCGATACGGCGGAGGAAGTCTCGATCTATGAAGCCGGCGGTGTGCTCCAGCGCTTTGCGCAAGACTTCCTTGCATCCACGGGAGTTCCTGCCTGATGCCACACCTTCCACAGATCAAGGTCCCCGCCACCTACATGCGCGGCGGAACCAGCAAGGGCGTGTTCTTTCGCCTGCAAGACCTGCCCGAAGTCGCGCAGGTGCCGGGCAGGGCGCGCGACGCACTGCTGCTGCGCGTGATCGGCAGTCCCGACCCGTATGGCAAGCAGATCGACGGCATGGGTGCGGCCACGTCGAGCACCAGCAAGGCGGTCATCGTGTCGAAGAGCAAACGGCCCGGTCATGACGTCGACTACCTGTTCGGCCAGGTCTCCATCGACCAGCCCTTCGTGGACTGGAGCGGCAACTGCGGCAACCTGTCGGCGGCCGTCGGGCCGTTTGCGATCAGCAACGGCCTGGTCGATGCCGGCCGCGTGCCGCGCGACGGCATGGCCACGGTGCGCATCTGGCAAGCCAACATCGGCAAGACCATCGTCGCGCACCTCCCGATCACTGGCGGCGCGGTACAGGAGACGGGTGACTTCGAACTGGACGGCGTGACCTTTCCGTCGGCCGAGGTCCAGCTGGAGTTCATCGACCCGGCCGACGAAGGCGAGGGCGAAGGCGGCGGCGCCATGTTTCCCACCGGCCAGGTGGTCGATGACCTGGAGGTGCCCGGCATCGGCACGCTGAAGGCCACGCTGATCAACGCCGGCATCCCGACCATCTTCGTCAACGCCGAGGCCATCGGCTACACGGGCACCGAGTTGCAGGACGCGATCAATGGCGACGCAAGGGCGCTGGCCATGTTCGAAGCCATCCGCGCACACGGCGCGCTGCGCATGGGGCTGATCCAGCACATCGACGAGGCCGCCAGAAGACAGCACACGCCCAAGGTCGCCTTTGTCGCGAGGCCTGCCGGCTACACCGCGTCCAGCGGCAAGCCGATCGCGCCCGGTGACGTCGACCTGCTGGTGCGTGCGCTGTCGATGGGCAAGCTGCATCACGCGATGATGGGCACGGCCGCCGTGGCCATCGGCACCGCGGCCGCCATACCCGGCACGCTGGTGAATCTCGCCGCGGGTGGCAGCGAACGCAATGCCGTCTGCTTCGGCCATCCCTCCGGCACGCTGCGCGTGGGCGCCGAGGCTGCGCAGGTCGACGGGCAGTGGCGCGTCACCAAGGCCTTGATGAGCCGCAGCGCCCGCGTGCTGATGGAAGGCCAGGTTCGCGTGCCCGGCGACATTTTTGAATGACAGGAATCCCGCATGTCCACCCGCAAACAACTCAAGAGCCTGGTCGAAGCGCGCCGCGGCGTGATCGTGCCCGGCGCCTTCAACGCCCTGTCGGCCAAGGTCATCGAGGACCTCGGCTACGAAGCCATCTACGTCACCGGCGCCGGCGTCACCAACATGTGGTTCGGCATGCCGGACCAGGGCTTCATGGGCCTGCATGAGATCGCCGAGCACACGGCGCGCATCCGCGATGCCGTGAGCGTCCCGTTGATCGTCGACGCCGACACCGGCTTCGGCAACGCGCTGAACGTGCGCCACACCGTGCGCGTGCTGGAGCGCGCAGGCGCCGATTGCATCCAGCTCGAAGACCAGGTCGCACCCAAGCGCTGCGGTCATTTCTCCGGCAAGGAAGTCATCTCCACCGAGGAGGCCGTCAGCAAGATCAAGGCGGCCGTGGACGCCCGGCAGGACCCCGACTTCCTCATCATGGCCCGCACCGATGCCTGCGCCACGCAAGGCTTCGAGGCAGCCATCGAGCGCGCCGCGAAGTTTGCAGAGGCCGGTGCCGACATCCTGTTCGTCGAGGCCGTCACCACGGCCGAGGAAATCCGCGCCTTGCCGACGCGGTTGGGCAAGCCGCAGTTGATGAACATGGTGATCGGCGGCCGCACCCCGATCTTCGGCGCGGAGGAACTGGGCGCACTGGGCTACGGCATCGTGCTGTACGCCAACGCCGCGTTGCAGGGCGCGGTGGCCGGCATGCAGAAGGCGCTGACGGTGCTGCGCGAGACGCGGCGCATCGACGAGGACCCTGCGCTGGTCACGCCCTTTGCCGAGCGCCAGCGCCTTGTGGGCAAGCCAGAGTGGGATGCGCTGGAGAAGCGCTACGCCTGACAGGACGCTGGTTCACTGGGCGGCCGGCGCCGGCGGAAAGTACGTGCGCCCCGCCACTTCGCCCCTGGGCCGATAGAAGCGGAAGGTCAGGCTGTAACCCAGCCCCTTCGGCGTCGGCAGCCAGTTGCCATTCGGCGCCCCCTCCGGTTGCGCATCGGCGAAGTAGAGCGTCAGCGATCCATCCGCGCCGTATTGCAACTGCGATTCCTTGTTGAGCAGGTAGCGCTTCAGCGGATTCGGCAGCACGCGCCGCTGCACTGAATCGACGGCGATCACAGACCAGAAGTGGGTGGCGTACTGCGCAGGCAACTGCTCCTTGGCGAAGTGGAGCGTATACGCATGGTCGCCCGACAGCGGCTTTCCTGCTGCGTCCGTGAAAGCCTTGTAGTAGATGACTTCCTCCGGCGTGTTGGCCCAGATGCCGCCGTAGTTGATGAGCGTGCGCACCAGCCAGTCATCGCCGTAGACCCCCGAGGTCGACGGCAGCGTCCAGTGATTGCGAACGCTGCCGTGCCCGATGATGGGCAAGGCCTTGCCGAGGTCGGCGAAGGCCTGGGTCCGGATCACCTCGTCGATGCGCTGGCGCTCGTCCGGTTGCCGGATGGCCTGGGCGATCGCGCGCGTATCGGCCTGCAGCTTGTCCATGCCGGGGTTGATGTCGGGCTCGCTGTCGAGCGCCAGTTCGGGCGAGTCGAAGGCCTCGACGCCGGGCAGTGCATCCATCCCGAACATCACCGTCTCCGGCACCGCGGGCAGCGCGGGGCGACCCGACGCGCGGATGTCGAACTGCTGCTGCAATGCGACCGCCTCGTCCCAGTTCGCGCCAAGCTCGACGCGCGACAGCACGCGCATGGCCTTGACCGGCACGTCGACGCGCTCCGTATCCGCTGGCACTTCGACGCGGCTACCCTCCAGGCACACCGCGAACTTTCCGTTGGGATGCCGCGGGAACACGCGCTCGTTGAGGTTGGCGACAGTCTCACCCCAGCCGTTGAGGAACTGGACCGTGTAGTAGCGGCTGGTGATCTTCGGCACTGTCACCAGTGCGCAACTCGTCTCGTCCACGGCGACCCAGGCCTCCGAATAGGCCACGTCGAGATTCGGATTGGGCCAGTCGACTTCCCCCGGCTTGCGGTGGACCAGCCGGTTCCACTGGAAGCCTTCCTTGAAGTCCAGCTGTTGCTGCCTCAACACGAGGAGGCGGCCCAGCAGATAGATCCAGGCGTCGCTAATCTGCTGGTCCGTCAGGGCGGGGGTGGTGGCCATCGAAATTCTCCAGTCGAAGCGTTCGTCACCTGGAACGCGCCACATCCGGCAGCTTGTAGCTGCCATCGAGCAGCGCTTGCGTCGGTACGTAGGCACGCACGAGCAGCGCGAATTGCCCATCGGGTGCTGGCAGCCAGTTGGCCTGCGCATCCTTGTCCGGGGGTGGGTCGCGGGAGAGGTGAAAGGTCAGCGAGCCATCGTTTGCGAACTTCAGTTCGTTGGCGTCGAGGTTGACCGTGCCGATGTTGTTGCGTCCGTTGGGGCTCTTCGCGAGCATGAAGTAGTCGCGGTCGTACATCGTCAGGGACCAGAAGCCGCCGCGCTCGCGGTCCACCGGCGGCAGCGCGTCCTTCGCAAAGGTCACCGTGTAGCGGTAGCGGCCTTGCAGCAGCGCGCCCTTGTCGTCGGTGCCGCGGATGAAGTAGATCGCCTCGTGGAAGTCGTTGACGTAGATGTAGACGACGGCGGCCTGCGCGCGGCCGAACCAGTCGGTGCCCCAGGCGCCGCCGTTTTGCTGGCTTTGCCAACCATTGCCTGCGTCGACGCCGACCTGTTCGTACCTGGCGCTGTCGTGCAGTTCGGCATCGGCGGCGAGCGCCGTGCGGTCGAGCAGCGCACGCCATGCGGGGTCGGAGGCGCGCAGCGCCAGCAGCGTGCGGGCTTGTGCCGCCATCGGCGTGTCGTCGGCGCTGACCTGCGGGTTGAGTTCCAGTGCCTTGCCGAGCTGGTCCCAGAAGCGGGTGGGGTCCACCGGCCTCGCACGCAGCATGTCAGGGTCGGCCGCCACCATCTCGACCGTGACGCCAGGCGGGAACACCTTGTTGCGGGCGCTGGCCTCGCAATCGAAGCGCAGTGGGCCGGGCTTGTCGAGGCTTTGCGCGACGACGCCGATCTGGTTGAGCACGGCGCGGGCCTGCGCCTTCGATGCGCTGGTGTTCGCGGCGAAGCTGCGTCCGAACAGGCCGGCGATGTTGGTGGGGCTCCGCAGCACATCGATGAATCCGGCGGGCTTCTCACCCGACCAGTCCGGACCCACCAGCAGGAACTTGCCGCCGGGCGTCTTGCTCGCCGAGCCCAGCTGGTGGATCACGGTGGTGAAGAGGTCGCAGATCTGGATGGTCCAGTAATGCCCGGGTGGCGCGTCGGTGGGCGTCTGCACGACGACAGCCTCGTGCGTGAGGTCGACAAAGCTGACGCCGTAGATGGTGTCGCTGTTGGGCGTGACGACCTTGCGCTGGGCGGGCGACATGTGGTCGTCGAGGTAGCCCATCATGTTCTTCGGCGCACCGGGGAACAGGCCCATGGTCGCCCCGGGGCCGGCGGCCTTCATCACCTCCCAACTGCTGGTGCGGCCGAAGGCATCCACCGCGGGATAGGCCCAGTAGTAGACGATGCGGGCCAGCGATTCGACGTACTTCTCGTTGGCCAGACGGGCAGGGACGCCGGCCGCGTTGGCGAGATCGGCGTGCGCAGGATTCAGGGCCCTTGCGGCTTCGGACGCATTCATGATCGACTCCATCAGGACATTCATGCCGGTGCACAGTGCGCAGCCCATGTCCATTGCCGTGGGCCCGGGGCAGGGGACATGCTAGGAGTCGCTGATTTCCTGCGCAACGGCCCTTTGGTGCAAGGGAAGCGGGATGCACTCGCGAGGCGGCGAGCAGCGGCGGTCGTCGTCCTTCCTGCGCCGCTTCGAATTTCGTGCCACCTGTTGCGCGAACCCGGCTACATTGCCTGAGCCCTCTTGATGTTGCCGCATGCAACTTTGATCCCCGGGCGATCCACAACGACGACTTGCCTGCGCACCGCATGCGCATGGGGAGGATGGGGCCGTGCCGTACACACACTTCCAGTTCATCGCCTATCAGGTCCCCACGGCGGCGCACGGTCGGGTCACCCGTGCCATGGTCCCCGCATTCGAGCCGGGCACGGAAATCGCCGCTGAGAGGTTCGCTCCCATTCGCGTGGAGGACTCGCTGCCGGACGATGCGCGGATCAGGCTGAAGCGGCTCGCTGCCGCCGTCAAGTCCGCCTCGAACAATCTCAAGAAGGGCGTGAAGGACGCTCCGAATGTGCTCAAGGTCTTCGTGGTCCCGGAGTTCTATTTCAGGCCTTCGGGCACACGGCATTGCACCTATTCGTACGATGACGCGACGAGGCTGTTCGAGCAGATGGACGTCATGTTCGTCGACCCGGAATTCAAGGATTGGCTCTTCGTCCTGGGGACTGTCATGTGGCATATGGACGAAAAAAGGCATTGGGACGAAGAGACACAGCAATGGGTCGAGGGGAAAGCCCACTACCGCAACAGCGCGGTCTACGTCAGGGGGAATCAGGCGCCGGACAGTCTTCGCATCATAGAAAAAGAGGTCCCTTCGCGGCTTGATGGGGTGCCGAATCCGTATGTGAATGACGGCGCCGGGTACGACCCTTCCACCCAGCAGGTATTCACGGACTGGTTGTTCCGCAAGAGCCATGTTTTCGACGTCGGAGGCGTGACTTGTGGATTGGAGATCTGCCTGGATCATGCGTACTCGAACCATGACCCGATCGGAGGAAACCATCGGGTACTGAAGAACGTACTGCGCGATTGGCCTGTAGTGCCGGCGCCGGACGTGAAGTTGCATGTGCTGACCGCCGGCGGCATGAAGATCGCCCCGCAATCCGTCGCCGCAATGCCCAGCGGTTTTATCCTGCGCAACGACGGATATTCGGGTGACCCGCAGACGGAATTGAGATCGATCGGCTTGTACCGCCGTAGCGTCGAATTCAGCAGCGTCGTCCCAGCCTCGGACCTGCGCGGCGTTGCCAACCTCAAGGTCATTCCTCAGGTCGGCTTTCTTGGTTTTCCGGACGACCAGCAGATCCCGATCGACGGGACCCAGTACTCGTCATTCGACCAGGGATTGAAATTTTTTCCGGTCCAGAAACTGCCGCGTTGACGTAGCCCGCCCGCGGCACGCCTGCCGCGGGTCCCCGATTCCAACAAGGACAAACGTGGACCTGACGACACTCAAGCAAGCACTCCAGCCTGTCGACGGACGGGTGACGATCGCGAAGTCCGGATTTCCCGGCCTTGCCAACCTCATCGACGAATGCTACGGCGGGCAATCCATCGTGATCGACGAGGTGCTGTCCCCCAGCGACGGCGCGGACGGTCCCGTCATCCGCGACGGCAGGATGTCGTTCCTCGGGCAGCCCGCGACGCCGGTCACCGCGACGTTCAGCCTGGTGTCCGGCGCCGTGCAGGCGACCTTGCGCCACACGTTGCCGGTCGTTGCCGGGTGGAAGTTCTCGGACATTTTTCCGTTCCCGGACTTGCCGGACGTGCACGACTGGCGCAAGACGGGCGAGAAGCCGCGCACGATCCCGCTGGACGACCTGCAATTCGCCAGCGCCGCCCTCCACGTCACCAATCTGGCGCAATTGGTTGGCGAGGTCGCGCTGCGACCGGGCATCAACTTCGTGGGCCAGGTGGCGCTGGCCGGACAGACACCCGCCGGCGGGGTCACGGGCGCCATCCATACGACATTCGGGGTCGTTGGCGCTGAACTGACGCTCTTCGGCACGATCCGATTTCCGCGCGAGCAGGCCGAAGCGCTGGCATCGCCCGATGCACTCTGGGACGGTGCGCCAGGCCGGCCGGTGCCGCCGGGCATCCTGCTGCAGGCGCGCCTCGGGCGCTCGCTCGCATTGGGCGCGCAAGCCGGCGGGTTGAAGTTCGGCGATGTCTGCTTCCGTCTCTATTCGCCCCTGTCGATCGCCTGGCTGGAGGACAACCCGAGCTACGCCCCCTTGCTGGCCTACACGGGCGCGCTGGAGCTCCCGAACGCAGGTCTGCCCGCGGGTCTCGCGATCACCGCCCGGCAACAGCTCGGTGCCAACGAACTGCTGTTCACGGGCCGCTTCGCCAATGCGTCCGTCGCCAACCTGACGCGCCTCGACGATCTCTTCGGCTCGAAGGACGTCCACGGCGCGATGGGCGTGCTCGGCGAGGCGATCGGCAAGCTCGAGCTCATGTCCGCGACGCTCGCGGTCGACATGAAGGAAAAGGGCGGCGTCGACCTCACGAACGCTTCCGTGACGCTCGGTTTCCCGGACCTGCACTGGCAAGTCTTCGACGACATCCTGGAGATCGAGTCCATCGCGGCGCAGGTCGACGTGCCGAGGCCGTTCGGCGCCTCGCCGACGGATTCGATGAGTCGCTTCCGCGGCGAGCGCCTCGACGTGACCGTCCATGGCCGGGCCAGGATCTTCCGCAAGGCCTTCGTGTTCACCGGCACGACGCGCGACCCGTTCACGTTGCACGCGAGGCTCGCGCAAGACGAGACGCTCTCGCTGTCGGATGTGCTCGCCACCTGGCCCGGCAGCCTGCCCGCGCTGCGCCAGGACGTCGTCATCGACTACCTGGCCTTCGACGCGCGGCACTCGCGGACTGGCGCCAACACCTTCGCCTTCGCCGCGCGCGTGCGCGCCGAGCCGAAGCTGGAGATCGCGGCCGGCCTGGCGCTCTCCGAGGTCGTGGTGCAACTGACGGCGACGAGTGAGCCGCCCTACGGAGCGATCTCGGCGCTGCTGACCCTCGCGGGCACTGACCTCCACCTGGAGACCCGCAAGTCGGGCGACACCTGGCGTTTCATCGGTGCGCTCGCGAGCGAACGGACAATCGATTTCCAGGCCCTGGTCAAGGAACGGGTCGACCCGGGCCTGGACTTGCCGTCGGTCCAGGGCTTCCCGCGCACCCTGACCCTGAAGACCGCCGAGGCGTCGCTCGAATTGCCCGATGGGGTCTTCGACTTCACCGGCGCGGCCGACATCGACTGGCCGTTCGCCATCGGGTCGGCCTCGTTCACGCTGAAGTCGCTCAAGGGCAGCGTCCATCTCGAGGATGGGCCGGGCGGCAAGTGGGGCTCGGTCTCTGGCGCGATCAGGTTCGCGGGCATGGAGGGCACGGGGACGATGCGGCTCGGATCGGGCGTCGACGAGATCGTCACCGTCCAGGTGAAGACGCTGGCTTCGCCGCACGCCTTCTCCGTCCGCTCGGCCTTCGATGGCGTTGGCGAGGGCGCCCGGTTCGCAAAGATCGTCCCGGCGGAGATGGTGCAGCGGCTGCCCCGGATCTCGGGCTTCTCCGCGTCCATGAACCTGACGAAGCAGGTCTATCTCGTCGAAGGCTCGCTCGAGGGCTTCGGCTGGGCCTGGTTTCTCTACCACGGTATCGACGGTGTCGGTGCCGCGCCGGCCAGGGGCACGTACCTGTTCGCCGCGGGGCTGGGCGCAGGATTCAGGTTCCAGCGCCTGATGCCTTCGCTGGCCGCCATCGACGAACTGCTGACCGTGCAGGATGCGATGCTGTGCATCTATTCGGTCGACGGTGCGGACCACGCAACGGGCTTCACGACGATGCGGACCCTGGCCAGCACGCTGGTGAAGCAGTCGGGGGTCGGATGGCCACTGACCGACGCGACCGCAGGTGAACTGGTCGACGACCGCGGGCTGCTGCTGACGGCAACGCTGGGCGTTCCGAATGTGTTCGGCAAGGACTACAACTTCCGCGGTTCGCTGCTGGTCACGTCGCAGTTGATGAGAGGGCAGCTGGCCGCCTGGGCATCGCCGGCATCCGGCTCCGCTGCCCAGCGGATTTCCAACCCGTTCTCCTTGCCGGGCCTCGAGATCGAAGAACTCCAGCTCCAGGCGACCCAGTCCCTGGACGAGCCGCGGCCCGCGCCGACGCTGACGTTGCTGGGGCGCGTGCGCATCGGGCGCCTGCCGGTCGCGGGCGCGGCGGACAAGCGCGCCCTCTTCGTCGCGAAGCTGGGGCTGGCGCAGGGCAAGCCGGCGCTCATGGCCATCGCGCTCGACAGCGACCTCGACGTGGGCGCGTTCCTCGCGCAGTGTTTCACCGGCGATGGCGCGAAGTGGCCGTCCGGCTTCGTCGACCTCGCCTTCAAGGCCGGCAGCCGCATCTACTACCTCGCCGATCTTCCGGGCGCGGCCCTCTGGCAAGACGAACCCGCGCACCCGTACGAGCCCGGCTTCAACGTCGAGGCGCGTGCAGAGCTCGCGCTCGGCAGCGCGATGATCCCGTTCCGCTTCACGTTCCGGTCGAAGCTCGACAGCAGTGGCCGACCGGTCGGCTTCCTGGCCACTGGCGGGCTGGACGCGCCGGTCGAGCTGGGTTGCCTCTCACTGGCGAGCGACCAGCACGTCGGGCACGCCTACGTCGCCGGCCCGGCAGTGCGGATCGACATGACCGATGCGAAGCAGCCGCAGTTCGGCCTGGTTGCCGGCCTGAACTTCTTCGGCCGGGCGATCGTCAGCGCGGACTTCCGACTCTCGCGCACGCCGACCGGCGCCACGCTGCTGGACGGCCGCGTCCGCAGCGCCGAATCGCTGGGCGTGTTCGGCAAGCTGTCGTTCGGCTTCCGCTACCTGCGCAGCGCCGACGGTCGGCGCCAGACGCTCGCGATCGAGGACTGGTCGATGTTCAAGCTCCCTGAGCAGCTGATCGACATCGTCGCGACGATCAAGCAGCTGGCCGACGCCAGTGAGGGTGTCGGCTGCGGCGACCTCGCCGCGTACCTGCTCGAGCAGACGATGTCCACGACCTTCGGCGTCACGCCCACGATCAGCGGCGACACGGGCGCGCCCGTCTTCTCCGTCAGGCTGACATGCGCGATGCATCTCGGCGGTGTCGACGGCCCCGTGCTCATGGAATGGGACCCGGTCACGGTGCCGATCCCGCTGCCGAAGGACACTACTTTCGACGAGCTGGCGGACTGCGTGCGACGCGGCATCAGCGGTGCGGCGAGCGTGATCGTGCAGGCGCTCCTGAAGCAGCCGGACAAGGTCGCAATGTTCCTCGCGCTGACTTTCGGCCCGAAGGCAGCCGCCTACGCGGTCGACCTGCTCTGCCGTCGTCTGCGCATGCCGGGCGGCGGCGTGCAGCCCATCATCGCGCCTGCGGTGCCCACGCTGGTCGGGTCGGCGTGGGGCAGCATCGTCGCCGCCGGCGGGGCGGCCGTCCTCACCGCCGCAGCGGTGCTGGGGATCCTCGCCGCGCTGATAAAGAAGGCGCAGGAATCGGGAGACAGCCCCCCGCCGCCCGCCAAGCCCGACGAACTGGCCACCCCGGCGCTCGTGCGCTTCGACTACGACGGCAGCGCCTTGCAGGCCGAGTGGAAGGCCGTTGCGTTCGCCGGCTCGTACGAGGTCGAGGTGATGGGGCCGGTGCCGGTCGTGACGCGCGTTACCGGGGTCACTGCCGCCACGACGGCGACGGCCGGCGGCGCGCTCGTCGCCGCCCCGTACAGGTGCCGCGTGCGCGCCCGGCGCGGCGAGGCCCAAGGCCCTTGGAGCGCCACGTTGACGTGCAGGCTCGAGCAACTCATCGCGCCGCCTCTGCGCCTCGCGCTCGCGGGCCTCGCGGACGCGCGCCAGCTCGAAGCGGCCTGGGCGCAGCTCCCCGGTGGACCCTGGACGCTGGACCTGGAACTACTGCGCGACGGAACGCCGGTCGACACCCTGCGGGCCATTCCAGGCGAAGTGACCATGAAGCAGTGGCCGGTTGACGGTCTCGCGGCGGGTCGCTACACGGTGCGACTCGCGGTACGCGGAGCAGCCCCGAACCACCTCGCCAGCGGATGGTCGGCACCCAGCAGCGTCGTCGTCAAGCTCGCCCCGCCGGTGGTGCAGGCGCTGCGCTTTGACAACGCTGCCGACGGCGGCAAGGACAACCTGCGCGCGACCTGGCAGTGGCCAGGCGACGTGGCAGGCGTCGCGTTCGAGGCGCGGCTCGTCGTGGACGGCGTCGCCGTGCCGGACGTGCCGAACCGGGCCGCCGCGACCGGCGCCGAATTCGACCCCGCGAACCTGGCGGTGCAGACCTATCGCGTCATCGCCCGGGCCCATGCCGAGCCGGCGTCGCCCGGGTTCGCCTTCACCGCGGCCAGCGACTGGTCGGCGCCGTCAGACTGCGCCATCGCCAAGTTGGCCGTGCCGCAGAGCCTAGACGTGCGCGCTGGCGCGCACGAGGCGTCGGTCGACGTCTCGATCGGCGTCGTGGGCGCGGGCGCGGACGCCTTCCACGCCCGCCTGTTCCGCACCGGCGGCGCGGCCAGCCGGGTCGAGGCCGCGGCCGGAGCGGTCGCGACCTTGCTGCTGGACGACGACTACCACGGGCCGGCGCAGGTCGGCGTGCGCTCGGCCCGGCGCGACGGCACGGCCATCGCGAGCGACTGGGTCAAGCGGGACATCGTGCGCCTCGCGCCGCCGTCCGAGGCCTTTTGCCGCTACGACCGGGCCGGCGCGCGGCTCGAGGTTCAGGCCTGGTCGCCCGATCCGATGGCCGACCCGACGCCGTGCGAGCTTGAACTGCAGGTCTTCGCGGGCGTGGAGCCGGTGCGTCCAGGGTCCGCGCGGATGATCCCGCCGGGCGGCCAGCCGGCCATTGGCGACATCGCCGTCAGCGTGCTGCCGCCGGGCCCGTTGCAGGTCCGGGTGCGCGCATGCGACGCGGCGCCCGCGCTGCGGTTCGCCAGCGCCTGGCGCGTCATTCCGCAGACCTTGCACAAGCTGGACAAGGCCGTCGTCGCCAACCTGGCCTTCCACCTGGCGAGCGGGCGGGTGCGGATCGCCTTCGGCAACCCCGGGCTGGATCGGACGGTCATTCGCGAGGCGACGTTCGGCGATCCTGCCGACGGCGCGATCGGGTCGGCATCCGGTCCGGAGATCGAGTGCCCCGAACCCTTCGGCGCCGGCAACCACGGGTCGCGCCTGGTGCAGACGCGCCTGGCATCGACGGCACCGGAGGTCATCAACGGGGATTGGCTGGCCGCTGAGTCGGCCTGGACGCTGACCAAGTTCGCGCCGCCCACCGGCGTGTCCCTGGCCTGGGACGAAGCGGCCGACAAGTTTTCGATGGATTTCAAGGCGGCGGCCGGCTCGGGTACCTACGAGGCGCAGGCCCTGGTCGACGGCCAGCCGTGGGGCGACATCATGCCCTGCGCGCCCGGCGCGAGGCACATCGCGTTCGACCACATCCCGTCGGCCTGCGCGATCGCGGTCCGGGTGCGTTCGACCGGCCCGGCCCCGCGCACCGTGCGCGGCGACTGGGTCACGTCCGCCGCACTGGCCCGAGGCGGCGTGAATGTCGCGCAGCCGACGCTCCACTACACGCCCGGCCAGGACGTGATCGAGGTCGAATGGGCCGCCGCCGGCAGCGCGATGCGGCTGGCTGCGCAGGTGCTGAGCGAGGGCACGAAGCCGGTGGGTGGGGTGGCGGTCGCCGACGCTCCGGCGGGGACGCCGGTCCGGGCGTCCCTGCGCTTTGGCGACTTGCTGGAGCCCGGCGAGGTGCGCGTCCGGTACCGCACGCTGCCCACCAACGCATCGCAAGCGCCCGGGGTGTGGACGACGTCGACCGCGACGCTGGCGCGGCTCCTCCCGGCTTCCCGGTTGCTCCAGTCAAGTTATGTCGATGGAACGCTGACGTTGCAACTGGAGGTGGAGGTCCACTTGCGCCGGCATCCGTTCTCGCCCCCCTCGGCCTTCGCGCTTGGCTTCTACACCGGCCGTCCGGGCAGTGTCGTCCCCATGGTCCGCGCCGGCGCCAACGCAGACGACCCCTGGCGCGCGACCCTTGCCTTTTCGTCGGAGCAGCTTCCTTCCCTCCCGCATGCGGCGCGCGTTGTCACGGTCGGCGAGATCGATCGCACGATCGACGGCCGGCCGGTCGAGCTCGCGTCCACCCTGCGTGCGCTGGAGCGGCCCGTCATCACGCGGCTGCACTACGAACACGGGGAGCTCGCGGTCTGGCTGGCCGACATGAGCGCCCAGCCCGCCTTCCCGCCGAGCGGCATGGTCCGACCGTACAGACTGAGGATCGACTCTGGCAACGGCACGGCCAAGACGCTGGACCTCCAGCCCTCGATGAGCCGGTCCGGCGTGTGCATCAAACTCGAGGTCGACATGCTGGCAGGCCTCCCGGCGGCAAGCACCTGGACGGTTTCGGCGCAACAACTCGGGGTCTACGCGCCGTTCGAGACGTACCTGATCGGCTCCGGCCCCTGGAGCGCGCCCGTGAAGGTGCTTGCCGCCGAGCCGGTGAGCCGCAGGCTCGGTCCGAGCCGGGGCCAGGACGGTACGCGGTTCACGCAGCCTGAGTCTGCGTTCGACGACATCGAGCTCGTGCAGGAGCTCAAGCTGCCGCTCACCGAGATCGTCGTGTACATGATGGACTTCTACGTCTGCGCGCTGGAGGCGTGCTACGGGCATGGCGAGCAGCGGAAGGTCCTGCTGCGTGGCGCGACCACGTACAGGTCGACCTCGGAGCGGATCCAGGTGCCGCCCGGCGGCATCACGCGGATCTCTGGATGCGCCGCCAAGCGCGGCCGGGCCATGTGGGACATGCGTGTCTGCGGGATGGCCTTCTTTACCGCTCAATCCGGGCAGCCTTTCGCACAGGTCGGCCATGTCAATGCAGGAAGCGCCGACACACCGTTCTCCTTCGACGCGCTGCCGGGGGAAGCAATCCTTGCGTTCTTCGGGTGGACGTACGCTGGCAGCCAGGCGGAGATGGATGAGCTCGGGACCGGCTTTCTCGGCTCGCTCGGTGCGTGGGCGTGCAAGGCGGCGAGTGAGCCAATGAATTAGCGCGAGCCGCGGCGGACGGAGTTTGCGTTCCGTGCGTGTCCGGTTCTTCAATGCATCCGGACAAGCTGGCGAGCAACTATTTCTTGCGCCCGTACTTCGCCGTGAAGGTCGCGGAGCCGAGCTTGTTCGCCATGATGTTGTAGCCGACCCCCGCCGCGGTGGCTTCGGCCGGGATGTCCAGCTTGTCGACCTTCAGCGCGTAGACGGTGAAGATGTAGCGGTGCGGCTTGTCGCCGGGTGGCGGACAGGCACCGCCGAAGCCCGGCGCGCCGAAGTCGGTGCGGCCCTGCACGCTGCCGGCCGGCAGGCCCTTGCCGTCCGCGCTGCCGGCGCCTTCGGGAATCCCGGCGGCGTTGGCGGGGATGTTGTAGACCACCCAGTGCCACCAACCTGATCCGGTCGGCGCGTCGGGGTCGAACACCGTCACGGCAAAGCTTTTGGTGCCGTTGGGCGCGCCGATCCATGTCAGCGCGGGCGAGATGTTCTTGCCGGTGCAGCCGAAGCCGTTGAAGACCTGTGCATCGGTCAACGTACCTCCGGGCTTGATGGTCGGGCTGGCGAGCGTGAAGCCGGCGCTGTGGGCGAACGCTGCGCCGGCTGTGAGTGCTGCGGCGAGTGCGATCGAACGCAAGGTGGAGCGCAGTGTCATGGTGTCCTTCCTGGATGAGGTCACTGGATTCGGCCAGGGCGCCATCATGCGCGGGACTGCGCGTCCTGTCACCGGCGCGGTGCCCGGATCAGACACGCTCGACGGACAACCTACCGCGTCATCGGTAACGCCACCCCCATCGCCGCGAACATCCCTCCGCAAACACGGTTGAAGTTGCGTCCCGCGCGCTCCAGCAGCGGCCGGATGCGGTGCGCCAGCAAGGCGAGCAGGTATTCCACGATGACCTCGATGGTCACGAACACCACCGCCATGATGACGAGTTGCGGGGCCAGGTCGCGCGCCGGGTCGATGAACTGCGGCAGGAAGGCGCCGTAGAAGAGCAAGGCCTTGGGGTTGGAGACAGCCGTCAAGAGGCCTTGGCGAAACATCGTGGCGCCGCGCGTGTCCTGCGTCGCGGCATCGGCCCGCAATTGAATGGGCGGGGCGCGCCAGAGCTGGATGCCGAGCCAGATCAGGTAGGCGCCGCCGACGAACTTGAGCACGATCAACGCATGCGCCGACGCCTGCAGCAGCGCGCCGATGCCCAGCATGGACAGCGCGATCAGCGCCACGAAACCAATGGCGCCGCCGGCGACGGTGAACAGCGTCTTGCGGTGCCCGTGCAACGCGCCGTGGGTGAGCACGAGCAGGCTGTTGGGCCCCGGGGTGAGCGACAGGCCGGTGGCGGCGACGAGGTAGAGCAACCAGGTGTGGAGTGTCATGGCGGGATTGTCGGCAATCGGTCCCCGTCCGCGCGATGGGCGGTGCCGGAAAGGGTGCGAAAAGGTCGCGGAAGCTGTGAATGAAGCCGGTGTGCCGGCGTGCCTCGGTACAACTGCGCAGCGTCCGCAATTTGCGGCGGCGCACATGGACAGCCGGGGCGCCAGCGCCTATTGTTCTGGCCGGGCGTCAACGACAGGCAACCATTGCGAGGCAAGCACGATGAAGCTCCACTACCACCCGATCTCCACCACCAGCCGTCCGGTCATGCTGTTCGCCGCGGAGAGCGGCATTCCGCTCGACATGCAGGTGGTCGACATCTTCACCGGCGAGCACATGAAGCCGCCCTACACCGGCCTCAACCCGAACAAGCTGATCCCCACGCTGGAGGATGGCGATTTCGTGCTGACCGAGAACTCGGCGATCCTCAAGTACTTGGCCGACAAGATCGATTCGCCGGCCTACCCGAAGGACCTGCAGAAGCGCGCCCGCGTCAACGAGCGCATGGACTGGGTCAACACGCAACTGTGCATCGACCTGGTCTACGGCCTGGTCTATCCGCAGATCTTCGACACTCACAAGCGACGCAGCGACGAGGCCCAGGCCGCGACGCTGGAGCGGGGCCGCGAGCGCGCGCAGGGCTGGCTGAAGGTGCTGGACGAGAACGTATTGGGCAAGGGCAACAAGTACCTGTGCGGCGACGACATCACCATTGCCGACTACCACGCCGTGTCCTATGTGGCGCTGGCCGAGGTGATCGGCAGCGACCTGGCGGCGTTTCCGAACGTGAAGGCCTGGCTAGGGCGCATGAAGGCGCTCAAGAGCTGGGCGAAGGTCTACGAAGTGATCGACGGCTATGCCGCGTCGCTGAAGAGCAAGCAGATGGTTGGCGTCTGAACGCGCGTTACGAACCAAGGAGCACCCCATGATCCGCAAGCTGCACCACAACGCCTACCGCTGCCGCGACTCGGAAGAGACGCGCGCCTTCTACGAGGACTTCCTGGGCCTGCCACTGGTCACCACCCTGGAACTGGGCCAGACCAAGACCGGTCGCGAGACGCATGCGCTGCACACCTTCTACCGGCTGGACGACGGTTCGCACCTGGCCTTCTTCGAGGTCGACGACATGCCCTTCGAGTTCAAGCAGCAGCACGACTTCGACCTGCACATCGCGCTGGAGGTTGGTGCCGAAGTGTTGCAGCCGATGATGGCGAAGGCGCGCGAGAAAGGGATGGAATGCCGTGGCCCTTCGGACCACGGCGTCATCGACTCGATCTACTTCCGGGATCCCAATGGCTATGTGATCGAGCTGTGCGCCAAGCGGGCCAACCACGACGAGATGATGGACCCGGCGAAGAACGGCGCGCGTGAGAAGCTGCAGCACTGGACGGCTGCGAAGGCGGGCACGCCGGCCTGACGGTCGGTTCCAACGCGCTCCGCCCGATGGCATGATCGCCGTCAAATTTGGAGCACAACCCCATGATCGTCGAGCGCATCTGGACCGGCAACGCCTACCGCAACTACAACTACCTGATCGCCTGCCCCGAGACCGGCGAGGCGTTGGCCATCGACCCGCTGGACCACCAGAAGTGCCTGGCCGCGGCCAAGGACAAGGGCTGGGACATCACGCAGATCCTCAACACCCATGAGCACCACGACCACACCGGCGGTAACGAGGCCGTGGTCGCGGCGACCGGCGCCAAGGTGATCGCGCACCACCAGTCGGGCTCGCGCATCGCGGGCGTGGACCGCGGTGTGAAGGCCGGCGACATCATCAAGGTCGGCAAGACCGTCGAGCTGGAATGCATGGACACGCCCGGCCACACCATGTGCCACATCTGCCTGCTCGCGCATACCGAGCAGCCGGCCCTGTTCTCCGGCGATACGCTGTTCAACGCCGGCGCCGGCAACGTTCATAACGGCGGCAGCGCGGACAGTCTGTACACCACCTTCGTCGACCAGCTCGCCAAGCTGCCCGCCAACACGCGCGTGTACCCGGGCCACGACTACATCGAGAACAACCTGCGCTTCACGCTGGCGCGCGAGCCGGACAACGCGGCTGCGCAGGCGCTGTTGCCCGAGGTGTCGGACCAGGACCCGGCGAAGGCGCGCGTGACGACGATGGAGGAGGAGAAACGGATCAACACCTTCCTGCGCCTGGCCAGCCCGAGCGTGATCGCGGTGCTGCGGGCGGAGTTTCCGGATTTGCCGGAGCATCCGGATGCGAGGACGGTGTTCGTCAAGCTACGCGAGTTGCGCAACAAGTGGTGAGAAGGTGAGAAGCTTTTCTACTGCGGCCGCCGATCTCGGGCCTGCGGTCCTCACCGCACGAGAGTGCGGTTCCGTTCCGCGAACCCGGCCTCCCGGCTGGCGCCCTCGCTACGAAAATCTTCTCACCATCTGCGCTGATACGAGACCAGGCCGGGCTATTCACTCACAGCGGAAATCGACGCCGGACTCGGCGGGCGCCTTGGCCAGGTAGCGGGCGGTCAACTGCTTGTTCTCGCAGTAGGTCCCGGCTTCGTTGTAGCTGGACGCGCGCAGGTTGCCGTTGCGCAGATGGACCACGTCATTCGGCACCACGCCGCAGCCGGCGAGGGCGAATCCGAACAGCAGGGCGGCGGGGTACTTGGTGAGGCAGGTCATGGGGCCGGTGATGGTCAGGCGGAGAGGGAGGGCTGCCTGCATCGTACCGGACCCGCCGGCGTGCTGGCGACTACGGCCGCGACGGGTAGACGCCGGCCACGCAGATGCAGTAGACGGAACCCGGAACCGGCTCCTTCCCTTTCAGGTTGGGCAAGGCAAAGGTGGTCACGCCATCGCCGCCATACATGGTGCCGAAGAGCGAAAAGAGCGCCGTGTTCTGCTGGATCTGGAGCAGGGATCCGTCGCACAACATAAAGCCTTTCGGGGCGTAGTTGAAGGCGAACAACTGAATCGATCCGAGGAGGGGGTCCATGGTGAATCCTTTTTTGGGTGGCGGGGGATGCTACCGCCGGGGGGGTGATTTGCTGTGGACTTTGCGGTGGCCTACATCGTGTGGCCAGCGGGTAGCGACAGCCCGACCCGTCTGGGAAGATTTCCGAACCGCAGCTTCGGAAATTGCCCAAGGACCCGTTGGCGCTTGGGCGTCAGGAATCGTGCACCCGCATCGACCGCACCGCCACGCTCGCGTTGTTCATCGCCAGCGTTTGCAACGGCCCTGCGGCCAGCGCGACATCCGCACCCGCCCGGATCACCGCCACCAGCAGCACCACCGAATTCGCGGTCACGCCGGTCAGGTCCAGGTCGAAGGTCGCAATACCGGCACGCAGCGCATCCACCGTCTGCCCCGCAAGGTTGATGCGCCGCGTCGCATTCGTCGTCCCGACAAAGCTCCAGCCGTCGCCGAAAGCCAGCGCCGTGGTTCCGGCGGCCGAGTTCAGGACCTCGTTCACTGCCGCCGCCCAAGGCACTGTCGCAGTTCCCCACGTCGACGCATCGGCCCAGTTGGCCGGGCTGTTGGGATCCGGGTCGACGCGTCGCAGCAGCGTCACGCGCACGTCCGCGCCAGGCCGGGGCGTGAGGCCGCGGTGGTGCACCACGACATCCACCTTCACGGGCGCTGGCGGCAACGTGCATGAGGTGCTCGTCGCCTCGCCTTCGCTGAGCGAGGGCGTCAGTTCATGCAGGTCCGCCTCGCTCGGCACGCCGGTGCTCCACGGCTCGGCCAGTGCATTCGTGCCGGTCACGTGGGTGGTCCAGAAGTCGGCGTCGATGCCGACCATGCCGGGCGCTTGCTCCGGTGCGCCGTGGTAGCTCAGCACCTCCTCGAAGTACGGGGTCCATTCGCCCGTGGCGCGGACGCGCGCGTCGCCGGTGGAGGCGCGGAAGGCGGCCTGGAAGCGGCGCAACTCCTCGGTGTCGAGGATGAAGCTGATGCGGGTCCACGGCAGCGAGGTCGGCACCGGGATGGCTGCGGGTGCCACGCGCGGCCGCACGTCGGGGCTGCCATGCCATGAGCGCGCCGTGAGGCCGTCGCGTTGCAGGGCCAGGGCGCTGGCGCGGTGGCGCAGGTCGTCGTCGTGGGCGCGGAGGTAGGTGAGCGGCTGCAAGTCGGCGATATCGAGGCGCACTTCCCACACGCCGCGGCCCGCGATGCCAGCGCGCAGGAGGCGCAGGCCGCCGTCGCTGAAGATGCTCAGCGTCTCGACGGGGGCCTCGGGCAGGCCATTGAGGCGCGACTGCCAGGTCCATGTGGGGTCGGCGTCGCCGGCTTGGGCGCGTGTACCTTTCCACACGCCGATCGTTGTGCCGACGAAGACCTCCAGGGGGAAGGCCGGGTCGCACACGATCGCGGTGACCGGTGCGCCCGCCACGGTCGCGCGCAGGCCGGTGGGGAACCACTTGTCGGTGCCGTTGAACCACCACAGCGTGTCGACCTCCGTATCGGTCGGGTGGCCGTTGGTGCCGAGGTAGACCGCGCCGCGTGTGCCGTGCATGGCGGGCGGCTGGCCGGCGGCGGGCGGTGCGTCGAGGTTGACGGCGATGTCGGTCCAGATCCCGGCCTTGCGGATCGGGCCTTCCGCGGAGGTGGCGTCTTTCTTGGGCTTGATGTTGCGAAGAAGGATGAGTTCGGAGGTCCAGGTGCCGGGGCCGCTGGTGGCGTCCGTGCCTGCCGTGCGTGCATAGCGCACGACTCGCCTTTCGCCGAGCACCCAGGCCACCTCGGAGCCCTGCCAGGTGCAGACAGTGATGGCTTCTTCGAAGTCGTCCTGCGTGAGGTTGGAAGGCAGCGGGTCGGTGCCCGTGGGCAGGGTGACCCAGCTCAGGCCGAAGTTTTCGGAGTACCACAGGCGCTTGGTGCCGACGATCAACTGGCCGACGTTGGGTGTGGCGGGGGCGGGTTCGCCGCGGCTTTTTGCGATGGTGGCGGGTACGGACCAGGGCGCACTCGAAGTTTGCTCGGTGCGCGCTGACGCAGCGCCACGCGTCACCAGTTCGTCGCCGGTGAGCTGGCCGTCCGACGTGGCCCAGCGACCAGGGCCGCGTTGCACGATGTAGTCACGCGGGAACAACGGGTCGAAGGCGATGCCGCCGGCACCGGCGCCTTCGAGTTGCGTCCACACACCGTTCGACTGGCGCTCCGCCACCACATCGCCGCGCAGGCTGGCGACGAGCCGGCCCTCGCATTTCGGATGGCAGCCGAGCTGCAGCACCTCCGCCGCGCCAATCCCGTCGTTGCGTGCGTAGAAGCCCTCCGCCACCGAGGGCAGGTCCGAGCGGAACACGCCACCGTCGCAGGCGGCCCACAGGCGGTCGCCGTTGTTGCTGAACTTCAGGTCGTGCACGGTCGGCGGCACGCCGATGCCGTTCATGTTGAAGGCGTTGGGTGCGGTGCCGAACTGCAGCGCGCCGGGTATGGCCGTCACATCCGCCCACACGATGGCCGCATTGCCGCTGAGGGGCACCGTGCTGTCGGTGAGGGTGTCCATGTCGGCGCCGCCGAGGACGACGCGGTCCGGCGTGTGCGGGTCGACCGTCATCGCGATGGCGTCGAAGCCCTGTTGCTTCAGCACGTCCGGCAGGCCGATCACCCTTTGCGCGACCGGCGTGGCCGCGCCCGCGGCCGACACGCGGAAGAGCAGCGGCCGCTTCATGTTCGGGTAGATGGAATTGATGGTCGCGACGTCGCCCGCCGACAGGCTGGTGCGCTGCCCGATGGCCTGGCCGCCGAGCGGGACGATGGTGTCCTGGCCGTTCTTGCTGAAGTCCTTGCGGCCGTAATGCATGATCGAGCCGTAGTTGTAGGGGCCGACGTCATCGCCGTCGTCGATCTCCTGATCGAAGTTGTGCCCCTTGCCGTCGATCACGTTCTCCATCTGCACGCGCACGTAGGTGTCGCGGTCCTCGCGGCTCTGCTCGTGCCACAGGCCCAATGCGTGCCCGAGTTCGTGCACCGTCGACATCACGGTGCAACCGGCCGCCAGTTCCAGCACCTGCTGGCCGCTGTTCTGCATCCCCGCGTCCGACGCGCAACGGGTGCCGACCTGGGCGGAGATGTAGTTCGGGTACAGCGCCTGGTTGGTCGCGGTGCGCTCGACGAAGGTGACGCGCGAGTGCTGCTCCCAATGCGCGATGGCGCCGACGACACGCGCGCGGGTGTCGGCTTGCGAGTCCCACGGCACGATGCCGCCGGGCCACCGGTACTCGTCGCCCGAGCGCACGACGCCGCGCAGCACGCCGGGCGGTGCGGTGTGCGCTTCATCCGGGCGGATGCTGGCGGCGGCCAGGCTCTTGCGCACCTTCGCGCTGAAGGCTTCCACCTGCTTGACCGTACCGAGATGGATGCAGCCCTGGAAGTAGGCCTTGCCGTTGACGGCTTCGTAGGTCACCGGCTTGATCACGCGGCCGCCGCGCAATCGGATGTAGCCCTGGCGCAGTTCACCGGGCGGCTCTTCGCTGCATGTGTCTTCTTGGGGCGTCGCGTGCCCAAGGGCGACGGAGAAGGCTGCGCGTGCGGCGGCAGTCGCGCCGACGGCGGCGGTGGGGCCGATGGTCGTGTCATCGGGCTGGTCGGCGAAGACCCAGACCTGGTCGGGTGGCGTCGAGGCCGAGAGCACGGCGCGGCGGCCACGCGAGCCGGGGGTCTCGACACGCGAGAAGTTGGCCTGGCCGATGGCGCGCACCCACAGGCCGGCATTGGCGCCGCTCTGCACCCAGGCCCAAAGGCGGGCGGGGCGCGGGCCAGCCGCCGCGGTCCACATCACGTCGGTGCATTCGACCTCCAGCGTGTCGAAGGGCGTGCCGCTGGTGCGTACCCATTCGCCGCCTGCGGCAGGGCGCTGCCAGAGACCCGTGAGCGTGGCGGCGATGGCGCCGGTGCCGCCGGGTTCGAGTGCGATGCGGTAGACGCCGTTGCCGACCAGGTTGCTGGCCTCGCGCGTCCAGGTCACGGGTGAGCCGGCTGCCGCCGCATGCGTGCCGCGCAGGATGCCGATGCCGCCGAAGGGCCGGCCCGTCTGCCCTGACATCCATTCGCGGGCTTGTACGCCATAGGGGTGCGTGACCTCGCCGGTGCCGACGTAGACCACGTCGGGGTCGGCGCCGGTGCCGAAGGCGACGGCGATGGCGCTGCAGGCATTGCGCGTGAAGGCGCCGTTGATGCCTGCGATGGGCGTGGCATCGGTGCCTCCGAGCGATTCCCAAGTTGCACCGCCGTTGGCCGAGTACCAAACGCCGCCGTTGGCCGATGCGGCGTAGATGCGGTCGCCGTCCGGGTGCACGCAGAGGGCATTGATGCGGCCTGTGACGCGGGGCTTGCCGGTGGCGTGGCCACCCAGCATGGTGGCGGGGCCGAGGGGTTGCCATAGGTTGGCGAGGCCGCTGGCGGGGGCGCGGGGTGCGATGGGTGTCCTGGCTTTTGCGCCGGTCGCGGGGGCTGTGGGTTCAACGCGATCCGGCGATGAGCGACGGCGTGCGATGAAGCGGTCGCGTTCCAATGCTTTTTCGAGGGCGCGTGCATCGGTGCCGGCTGGCGGCCATTCGTAGCGGCTCATTTGGAAACCTCCGCGCAAAGCACTGCGGTATTCGGTTTGGGAGCGGCACCGCGCGTCATGTCGTAGTCCCCGGCGTGGTCGGCGCCACGCGAATCCAGCCCTCGCGCAACTCGGCCGGCGTGTCTGGCAGCAAGGCGGTCTGCGTCGCGGCCAGGATCGCATCGGTGCGCCAGGTGGCCGGCGTGTCGCGCCACAGGAAGTTCTGGTCCTTGCCGAACACCGACACCTTGGGCAGCCGCACCTGGCCCTGCGGGTCGAGGTCGGTCTCCACCATCACCGGGCCGGTGCGCAGCGACGGCGCGATGGCCGCCAGCCCTGGCCCGACCCAGTCGCGCGCGAGCGCCACCGCCTTGCGCGGCAGCAGGCCCGAGGTCAGCGAAGCCTTGCCGGCAGGGTGCATGAAGATCGTCAGCGTGACGGTCTGGCCGATGTGCAGGTTGAGCGTGTCGGCATCGTCGGTGGCGGCGATGTAGGGGTGCTTGATCGTGGTCTTCGGCGGCATGCCGGTGACGGTCGAATAGAGGCCCAGTTGGCCGCGGCTGCGGCCGGCATCGGTGGCGGTGCCGGCGATGGCCTTGTCCACGAGGCGGAAGTGCGCGTAGTCGTCGTCGACGAAGAAGCCGAGCACGCCATCGTCGCTGCGCGTGAGTTCGCCGATGCGCACCGGGAAGGCAAAGCGCGCGGCTTCGCGTTCGGCATCGGCCCATTCCTTGGCGCGATCCGCATTGCTCAGGTCGACATCGTCCGGCGGTTTCAGCTCCAGCCGCAATTGGGCGCGCACCACCGCGACCGGGCGGCCCACGAGACCGGCGACGTGTTCGCTGCCCATCGATGCGAAGGTGTCGACGGTCCACAGCGTGGTGTCGATGGCGCGCAGCAGGGCCGACAGCGCGGACTCGGGGCTCTCATCAGGGATCAGCGGCGCACCGGCACGGCCGGCTGCATCGGCGGCGACCAGGCCGGCGGCAAAGCGGCCGAGCGCCAGTTGTTCGGGTGCGAGGCCATACAGCGGGCCGGAATCGGCCGGGCCTTCGCGGCCGGCGGCGATCTCCCACATCACGCCGCCGCTCACGGCCTCGTGCAGCAACTCGCCAACGGGCGAGCCGTCCACGCTGAACAACTCGAGGCTTTCATCGAGATGGTCGGGCATGACGAAGCCGGCCACCGGGTTCACCTGCAGCGAGGCCTCGATCTGGTCGACGCGCGCCTCCGTGCCCTCGGTGCCGACGGCGGTCTTTGCATCGACCAGGCGGAACTGCCAGCGCGAAGGCCGCAGCAACCGCGGCGCGACGGCGAGCGAGCCGGGGGCAGAGGGCAGGGTGCCATGCATCGGCGTGGCCACCTTGTTCACCGGCACGTCGAGCGTGCGGCCGAACACGTCGAGCAGGCGCGCCCGGCTGAGCGTGACGGCCCCCGCCAGCAGCATGCGCGGCGCGGCGGTGGGCGCGGGGTTGTTGACGGTGCCGCCACTGCCGGGACGGCGCAGGCCATCGCTCACCGGAAAGCCGAGCAATTGGGTGCGCACGCCGTCCAATGCGGCGGTGACGACATCGAGGTTCTTGATCGCTTCGTCAAGCGTGCGGAAGGCGTCCTCGGTGTCCTCGTCGACCAGGCCGGCGCCCACGGTGTCGAGCGCATCCTCGCGCTTGAGCCAGTCGGTGATGGCATCGTGCAGCGTGCCGGCCGCGCCGGTGGTGAGTTGCGCGCGGCCGCTCAGCGTGACGCTGTCGCCGTCGAAGGTAGTGCTTGCCGATTCCAGGTCGACCTCGGCCAGTTGCCAGGCTTCGAGCGTGGGCGGGTCGAGCCCCTGGACCTTCACCTCCCACTCCAGCCACATCGGCACCCACGGCTGCGCCCAGGTCGTGACGCCGACCAAGTCAGGGTCCACGCCCTGGTACAGCGAGAACTTGCGCACCTCGTCGGCGACCATCGTCTGCTGTTGCTGCTTGCCGGGCGTGATCGGGTTGTTGGCCGCGGCAGCCTTGGCGCGGCGTGTGTTCGACGTGGCCACCGCGCCGGTGAAGGCGACCGTGGCGCCGTCGTAGGTACCGTCCGCGCCGAAGCGCAACACCGACTCGGCCTTCAGGCGGTTGAAGATGCCGGTGCGGTCGGCCTTGGTCGGCGACACGGCGGTGGCAATCCAGTCGTCGTGATAGGGGTCGTGCAGCACGGCCTCGCGTGCCAGCGTCAGCACCTCTCCGGGCACCGAGCCGCTGCCGAGCGAGCGGATGAAGCGGTCCTTCGCGATGACACCTGTGATCTCCTGGATCACGTGCGTGGGCCAGCGGCAGGTGAGCTTGCCGTCGGCCGAGCCGCGACCGTCGCCGCCGTGGCGCAGGCTGCGCGCGGCGCCGCGGATGGCGACCATCGGCTCGTCGGGGAAGGTGAAGCGTGCGGCCGGGCGGTTGACCACGCGCGCCTCGGTGGGCGCCAGCACATCACCGACGCGCGAGCGGGCGATGTCGTTGATCATCATCTCGGTGGCCTTGACCAGGTTGGGCTTGGCGCTGCTGGCGAACACTGTCGTGCTGTTGAGGGACTGCTGCTTGGGTGCGCCTGCGCGGGCGGCGTTGGCCGGTTGGGCCGCATTCGGGTGCGCTTCGAAGCCGGGCTTCTGTAAGTCGACCGTGGTCGCATGCTTGCCACGCTGCTTGCCGATGTTGAGGCCGCCCACGCCGCCGGTTTGCACGCGTTGCAGGAAGCGGTCGGTTCCTGCGGTGCCGCCGGGCACCGAGGAGAAGGCGGAGGCATGCTCGTGCTCCTCCAGTTCGACCAGGCCGTCGGCCGAGCCCAGGCGGTCGATCTTCTGCGCGGTGAACGCGGTCAGCAGGCGCTCGGAGGCGCGGCGTTGTTCAGGCGAGGCTTGCGGCGCGGCGGATAGTGCCGCGAGCATCTCGTCCTCATGCTGGCCGATGGCGACGGACAGTGCGTTGGCACTCGGGCGGCGATCCACCGGCGGCTTGCCGGCCACGGGCACGCCGTAGATCGCGCCGTGCAGGAGGGACGAACGCAACTGCCAGGCCGGCGCGACGAAGCGCTTGGCGGCATCGGTGGCAAAGGCCGAGGTGGCGGTCAAGGTCTGCGCGTCCATGAAGGTCTTGTCGACCGGCATGTAGGTCACGGGCGCGGCGGCTGCTGCGGCGGCTCTGGCCACGGGGCTGCGCGCGACGGTCGGCACATTCAAGGGCCGCTTGCTCATCCACCGGTCCTCGGTGGTCAGGCCGAGCGCCTTGCGCAGTTCGAACTCGGCGGCCTGCTGTTGCAGCGCCCATTGCTCGTCGCCCCATTCGGCCAGCAGGCGCCAGCGCAGGCGGTCGAGCAGTTCATGCAGGCTGTCGTTGCTGCGTGCCTTGTCGAGTGGGTCGCTGGCCGCATCGCTCCACCAGCCAGCGACGACATAGGCGGCGCAGTTCTCGTCGACACCCTTGGGCGCGAGCGTGGCCACGTCGGCGAGCGGATCGTGGAAGGCGAAGCGGTTGAGCACCGCGTCGTACACGCCGGACCAGCTGATCGCGCCGCCGACGGTGCCGGTGAGCTGGCCCTTGTCGATGGCGACGCCGGCCGGCACCGCGCTCTTGTTCGGCCCTTCGGTCCAGGAGCCGAGCGGCACGGCGATGGCGCGGTCGGCCTCCAGCACCCAACCGGTCATGACTGCGTCGGTGCCACCCGCTGGCAGCAGGATGCGCAGCACCACCCAGCGGTCGGGCAGCAGGGGCAGTTGCAGGCGGTTGGCCGAGCCGCTGTCGCGCTGGGCGAAGGTGCCGCGCAGCAGGGCGTCGGGCATGGCCCAGTGCAGGTGCACACCGGCTTCGCGTGGCGTGCCTTCGGTGAAGGGGTCGGGCATGCCGTCTTCGGGGTTGCTCACGCCCACGCCGTTGGCGCCGGCCACGAGCATCGGCAGGCGCACCATCTTCTCGGCATTGCCGGGCTCGACGTAGAGCGCCTGCACGTCGATGGGCACGAGCAGGCGGCGCTCGCGCAGCAGGTACTTGTCCCAGGTGGCGATCTCGCCGATGTCGAGCTGCGCCCGGTCGGCGGCGAGGAAGCGCTTGCCGTACGTCAGCGTGCGCGTGTCGGCGGCGCTGAGCCTTGCTTTGGTGGCCATCACTTCACCGCCTTGTTGACGTTGACTGCCACGGTCGTCTTCCAGTCCACCAGCGACACGCTCGCCTTGAACTGGTCGAGCGCGTAGAACTTCTTGCCCTCCGTGTTCTTGGGATCGCCGAACACCTGGCGGTACGGGAAGCGCAGCATCTGCAGCGCGTATTCGTTGGGCTCCAGCGAGCCGCCGGAATTGGGCGACTTCGCGGCCAGGCGCTTGCGCAGTTCGCCGATGTTGATGACGCCCGAAGAGTTGCGGCGGAACGGTACGTCGACCGAATTGGCCGGCGTGATGTCGTCCACCGGCGGCACCGAATTGCCATTCGCGTTGTCGCGCACATGGACCTTGGCGGTGCGTTGCGCCGGCGGTGCGTCGGTGTCCACGCGCACGCCGAACTGGATGCCCTGGCGCGGCTCCTCGATGTGGACCACGGCCGGTTCGCCATCGATCAGCACCAGCAGCACGGCCGGTGCGAGGCGCTCCATGCGCAGGATCTTGAGGCGGCTCGGGTCGGACTCGGCGGCGGTGGTCAAGGCATCGTCGGGCAGCAGGTCGCGCGAATAGGCGCGCACATGCAGGTTGGGCCAGCCCGACACGGCGCGCGAGCGCAGCAGGAAGCCGGTGATGGTGCCGCCCGCGCCCTTCAGTTGCTTCTCGCCCTTGGGCCGGCGGATGGCGCGCTCGGCCTCGTCGACCTCGTCGCGGATGTGCGGATACACCGCCTCCAGTTGCGCGCGGTCGGCGCTGGTGATGGTGCCGATGCTGAGTGCGCCTTGCACCATCGCGTCGGTCCATTGGCGGTCGATGTAGAAGAAGCGAATCGACTCGATCGGCAACAGCTCTGCATCGGGCACCAGGTAGTTGAAGGGCACGCCGTGCAACAGGCGCAGGCGGGCCATGAAGCGGCGCAACTCGCCGGGTACGACGTGGTCACCGTCGTCAGGATCGTGGTCGGTGACGAAGGCGGCGTAGTTCACCGAGGCCGACAGTGCCGCGTCGAGTGCCACGGCGGCGGTCATGTAGTTCTTCATGGGGTGTCCTCCTCTTCGTTGTCGACCTGGGCTTCGGCGCCTTCGATGAGGGCGTCGAGGGCATCGCGGTGCGGGGCGGCGGCTTGTGCGGCGGCTCCGACCGGTCGCACTGTGATGACCGGGCCGACGGGCGTGACGGGTCGCGTCGGTTGGACGGGCGTGACAGGCGTAACCGGTGTGACGGGCGTGACCGGCGTGATTCCGCCCTTGGGCATCGCCACGCCCAGCGCATGCGACAACTCGCCTTGCAGCGCACTTCGCAGCCCGGCGACCGCCTTCTCGTCGAAGCGCATGCCGCCGTCCTTGCTGGCCACCGGCACGCTGGCCTGCGCCACGGCCGCGAGCAGCCCGACCCGGTCGCTGTTCTTCTTGATCGCCGCGAGATCGAAGCCCATGCCCGCCGCGATCACCTCGTCGAGCGCACCCTTCACGGCAATCGGCCGCCCCGGGTCCGCCACGGGCCGGCGCGGGCCGATGATCTTCTCGGGGTTTTTCGCCATCTCGCCCATGGCTTGCAGCGCGACATAGCGGCCCAGGTCCACGTAGCCGTTGGTGAGCTTCGGCATCTGGTAGGGCAGGCTCTGCGCCAGGATCTCGCGCACGCGGCCGATGCCGAACTGCTCGCTCCTGAAGCGCATCAGCGCCGACACCACCGACAGTTGCGACAAGCCCAGCAACCGCCCGATCTCGAAGCCGGCCGCCAGCGACAGGTCTTCGCGCCCGTCGGGCACCACGCGGCGGATCTGGTCGGCGGAGTGCGCGAGCGGTGGCAGACCAGAGCCCGCTGCCGCATCGCGCGCGGTGGGGAAAGGCACGCAAGGCCCGCGGTACCAGGCCCGCACGGGATCGCCGCGCCGGGTGCGATTGCCGAGGCCGATGTGGCCCGTCTCGACCACCTCCGGTCCGGGCCCAGGCTTGGGCGGTGCACTGGCCGGCGGCGCGACCGGCATCGTGCCGAGCAGGCCGACATCCAGGTCCTGCATCAGGCTTTCGAAGGTTGCGCCTTCGCTGGTCGTGAAGGACCAGTGAGCGAGCACCGGGAAACGCAGCACCTTCTCGATTGCATAGGCTTCGATGGGATAGCGGAAGCCGATGCCCATGGTGTCGCGCACCATCTTCTTGGCGTCGGGGTCGAGCGCGGCGGCCTTGGTCGCATCGGAGGCGGAGAGCCACTGCGCGCCCTTTGCGGCGTGCTTCATCGTCTGGCTGCCGTCGAGCGCGTTGCCGACCTTGGCGGACTGCTGCGTTTGCGCCGATTGCTTGGCAGCCAATGCCGCCGCGGCCGGCGCGTGGGCCACTTGCGCTGCCTTCGAACCCTTGCGCGGCGCCGTCCCGTGCGCGATGTTCACGCCGACTGCAGGCAAGACCACATTGCCCAGCCCCGTGCCTCCCATCACCAGGGGATCAGGCCCGCCCAACGGATTCACGGTGGCCAGCACCGACCAGTCCTGCGCCAGTTCGAAATGGAAGTGGTTGTCGTTGACCGGCTCCGGCGGCGGCAGCGCATCGAGCTGGCCTTCCAGGTTCACCAGGCAGGCCATGTAGCGCACCGATGCGTTCTTCACCTTGTCGAACACCGGCAGCCGGTTGGCCAGCACGACCGCCAGCCAGCCGTCGTCATCGCCGTTGGCCAGCTCGGTGTCGTTCACGTCGACCTCGCGCACGTGCACCAGCAGTTCCAGGTCTTCCTTGCAGGGGAAGATCTTCTTGACCACCGTCTCGGTCACGCCGAGGTAGAGGCCTTGCTCGACGTCCTTGTCCTGCGGGTCGAGCAGCGTGGTGCCTTGTGTCACGCATTGCGCCACCGGCGTGGCGGTGGAGAGCGTGGCCTCGCCCTCTGCCACGACCACCAGCGCGAGCCAGGGTGTGGTCGACACCGCGACCTGTCCGGCCGGGTTGCGCTCCCATGGCAGCGTGCGGCGCTTGAGCACGATCTGCGGCAGGCGGTCGCCAAACGCGCCTTCGCCGTTGGCCGGCGGAAAGCTCGACAGGATCTGGTCCGTCGGCATGGTGAAGCGCGGCGCGGCGATGGTGACGTGCGTGTGCTCAGCCTCCACATCGAAGGGCAGGCCGGTCTGGTCGGTGACGAGGTCGTACTTGCCGGCCGTCACCTTCGGCATCACGTTCGAATGCAGCACGAAATATCCGGTCTTGGGCATCAGCGGTGCCCTCCCTTCTTGCGTCGGATGGGTTTGTCTGAACCTGTGGCGGCCACGAGCGGCCGGCCCCGGGCCATGGCGCGGGCGACGTGGCGTTGTGCGTCGTTGCGTACCGGGCCGTTCCAGGCGAGCCGTGAAGCCTGCGGGTTGGCCGGCGCCGCGGCAAAGGGGCGGATGGCGGCGTCGAGCCCGCGCGAGGAGATCGTCGACACGGCGCCGGTTGCATCGAGCTTGGCCGAGCCCATCACGCCGACCAGCGACCATCCCGTTTGCGTGGCAATGGTCACCATCACCGGCTTGCGGCCATCGGGCACGATGTCGTAGGCGAGCACGCTGCGGTTCTCCATCGAGAGCAGCACGGGCGGCACGTCGTTGCCGAGCGCGTCCTGGACGCGGGCGGCGCCGTCCAGGCCCATGAGCAACTGGCGTGCATCGATCGTGTCGCCAAAGGCGGCCGGGTCGTCCAGCACGATGACCACGGTGCGCAGCGCTTCGCTGAAGGTGGTGGCGACGGTGCTCACGCCGCGCGCCAGTTCGGCGCCGTTGATCCAGCCGGCGTCGAGCCGTTCGCGGTGCAGCTTGATGGTCTCGCCATTGGCGCGTACCACGCAACCGGGCGCCACCGCGCTCGACCAGCCGCAGTAGGGCATGCGCAGTCCCGCATGCCAGCCGGCCAAGCCCGCATCGATGGCCGCGTTCGCCTGGTCGCTCTGGCCGATGGCGACGATGCGCTCGGTGCCGGCCGGGATCCCGATGCTGCCGGGCTTGCCGGTGACATCCGGGCCGACCAGTTGATCGGCCATCAGCGTACCGCCATGGCCCAACAGCACCATGCGCACAGGCGCGCCGCTGATGGTGATCCGCGGACGCGGGGCATCAATGTCCGCATCGGCATGCGCGTTGGGCATCTTCAGCACCACGGTCTGGCCCGGCATCAATACTGCGTCGGCGACCGCGCCGACTGCGGCCGGTGCCGCAGCACGCGCGACACCCGAAGGCGTCGCAATGCGCTTGCCCGCCGCCAGCGCGGCCGTGAAGCTGCCGAGCATCCCGCTGGCCGCACCGCTGCGCGCCACCACCACCGGCGCGGCATGCGCAACCGCCGTCAACGGCACGCTGACTGCACCAATCACGGTGTTGCCCGTCTGATCCGTGCGCACGGCTTGCGGCTCGGCCATCACCAGCCGCGCGGCAATGGACTTGCTGCGGCTGGCCTCGACCTTGGCCATCGTCGGCGGCGCCACGCGCCAGGCCTTGGCCGAGCCCTTGACCGTCGTGCGCGTCGGCGAGGCCACGCGCAAGTCCACCGTCGCGCCGGACATGAAGCCCACCGCAATCGGCGCATCGATGAAGTGGTCGTAGACCTTCTGCACCGGCCCCGTGCCCACGCCCGGCACAACGGTAGACGGGTCGATCATCAAGCCCTCCGTCAACGTGCCAAGCAAGGGCGGCGACTGCCGCTCGCCACGCAGCGAGGCCGCAGCCGTCGGCGATGCGGTCAGGAACTTCTTAGCATCCTGGAACGCCGCCGCCACAGTGATCGGCGCCGTGATCAACCCGGCCACCGCCTGCGCCTGCGACTTGAGCGTGCTCACATCCGCCGCGCGACGAGAGAAGGGCAGCGGCTTGCGCTTGCCGATCTCCACCTGGTAGTACGGAATCTCCGGCCCGCCCGGCGATTCGGTGGCCACGCAGACCAGGTCCAGCTCGTTCAATGCCTCGACCATCTCGGCCTTGGGCACCTTGCGGTTGTTGGCGTCCTGCGCCGGCCCCCAGATGCCGACCGGGAAGGCGCCGAAAGGCCGCGCCGTCGCCACGAAGGGGAAGGGCTGCGTCGCGCCATTGCGCGTCCAGGTCAGGACGATGGTGTTGGCATTGATGTTCGACTCGAACATCGCGGCCACACCCAGCGTGCGGCTCGGCGTGTGCGTGGTCAGCGAACCCTGCGTGCGCTGCACCTTGCCGGCCGGCACGGTGCTGGTGAAGGTCATGCCGAACTCGACCACCACCACGAAGGGCCGTGCTTCCGAACCATCCGGTGTCGAGTCCTCGCCCTTGGCCGGCAGCGCGCCAAACGCCGTGATGAGCGCGTGGGCCTTGGCCCCGCCGCTGCCCCCCGCCTCCAGGTACTTGGCGATGAAGTCCGGCGCCGGCAGCGGCTGCTTCTGCGCATGGTCGCTGCCGCCGAACTCGACGGTCAATTCCACCGGCCCGACCTCGAAAGTGGCCTTGCCATGGAAGTCCGGCCCCGTCACCTCGATGCGCGCACCGAGGCTGATCGAGATGGTGATCTCGCCGAAGATCCAGGTGTCGATCGTGATGCCGGCCGCGATGCGCGCATAGGCATCCACGTCGTAGTGGAAGGGGTCGAAGTAGACGATGCCGTTGGCGCCGAACTTCACCTCCGCCCAGGCCGGTCCGAAGGTCGCCGAGGCCTCGAAGGCGCCGCCCGCCATCAACGCCTCGGAGGTCAGCGCGAAGTAGCTTTCCGCCTTGATGACGATGTAGTCGCCGATGGTCCAGCGCAGGCCCAGGCGCGGCACCACCGGATAGCCGTCGCGATGGAAGTCTGGGTGGTAGCCGCCCAGCGTGATGACGAACTCGCCCTTGTGCTCGCCCTTCCACCACATCACGTAGGCGAAGCCGCCGGTGAGCTTGATGTCGGGGTAGAGCAGCCAGGAGTTGTCGGTGAGCTGGCCCTGCACCCACAGCACGCCTTCGCTGCTCGAGAAATGCACCAGCAGCGCCAGCTCGATCGACACCAGTGCCGCCTGCGGACGCGGCAGCGCCATGCGCGCCAGGCCCAGCAGGTTGATGTCCAACCCGTCGCCGATCTCCACCGCCAGCACCGCGATGCCATCCACCAGCGCGAAGCTGTTGAACGAGATGCCCGCCGCGAACCAGAAGGTGCCCTTCTGCATCGGGAAGTACTCGCCCAGCTTGCGCAGTTGCGTCATCGGATCCTGCGGCTGCGCGGCGATGTCGAGCGCCTGGATCAGCGGGTAGTCGCCGAAGCGCGAAAGATCCGTCGGCACGATCAGCTTGCGGTTGATGCCGAAGCCGCCGCCGATGCCGGTGAGGAAGAAGGCCGGCGGCCCGCCGATCGGGCCGTTGACCGCACCGACCGCGAAGAAGGCCGTGAACTTCTCCTCCGTGCCCGGCACCTTGCCCTCGCCATAGCCGCCGTAGATGGTGATGCCGTAGACGCCGAAGCGGCCCAGCAGCATGCCCAGGTACTCGATGCCGGCGGGCGTCTGCTGCTTGAGCAGGCCGCCCGCGATCGACACGCCTGCCATGTTGGCCGACACCGCGAGGCCCGCGAGGTCGATGGCCCAGTTGTTGGGGTTGAAGAAGTCCCCGTTGGCGGTGATGTAGGTGATCTGCAGGTCGTCCACAGTGCAGGTCAGGCCGAACATCGACACCGAGCCGTCCATCAGCAGCGACACGCGTTCGAGCTTGCCGTTGGGCATGGTCGCGCCGAAGCCGATCTGCTCCAGATACAGCGGGCCGAAGCCCTTCTGGATCGCGATCCACCACGGGCCGTCGCCGTCGCCCGCGCGCAGCGAGACCTGCACGTCGCCGCTGCCGTGCTTCTGGATCGCGATGGCGGGCGAGAAGGCGGGCTTGGGTGGCGTCGGGCCGGTGTCCTTCATCACGCCTTGCGCGATGCCGTTGTCGCCCTTGGCGCCGCCGGCCGACACGGCGAGGTTGGAGAACTGCAACTGCACACCACCGCTCGGCGGACCGGAGGAGGTGATCTTCGCGTAGGCATGCAGCGCGATCGATTCGAGCGTGATGCCGAAGTCCAGCAGCGGCCCGGAGCTCTTGCCGATGCGCAGGCCCACGCCGTTGACCGCCAGCGTCGGCGTGAAGCGCAGCGGCAGCGTGGAAGGCAGGAAGCCGACGAACAGGCCACCCTTGTTGCCGTTCGGGTTGCCGTTGTTGGTGATCCAGGTGGCATCGTTCTCCAGCCACAGCATCACGTCGCCGGAGATGAGTTCGAAGCGGTCCTTCAGGCCCAGTTGCAGGCCGATGGTGAGGTCCTCGTCGCGCGTGAAGGAGAGCTTGAAGTCGCCCATCGTGATCGCGAACTGCGCATCGGCGATGTTGCCGAACAGCTTGTGCACGCGCGGCAGCAGCGAGTCCGGGTCGAACATGCCGGTGATGAGCTGCGTCGGATTGGCCACGTCCTGCAGCACCACGCCGCGCATGAGCTTGCGCACGGTGGTGCTGGGCGTCACTTGCGTGTCGAGCAGTTGCGCAACGGCGGGCTGGGCCATCGCGACGCCGGCCACCAGGTCCGCCACCACCTCGACCACGCGCAGCGCGACCGCGCCCGGGTCCAGGGTGTCGACGCCGCCGATCATCGGCCCGTCGGTGGCGACGATGGCGAACTGGTGCGTGTCCAGCAGCCAGCGCACGGCGAAGCGATGCGTGGCATCGACCGTCATGCCAATGGCCACGCGACGCGTGTGGGCCAGTTCGAGCGCCTTGCCGACCGCCACCGTGACGAAAGGCCGCAGCTCCACGCCGCCGGCGTTGATGGACGCGGGGCCGGCGGTGATGCTCAGTTCCTCGATGCCGGTTGCGGCCAGCGACAGCGTGAAGCTCACATGCTCGATGCCCGGGACGGCGACGTTGTTGCCGGTGAGCGAGACCACGCCGGTGGCCGGGCTCCAGGCCAGGCCGAAGGCGCCGACGCTGACAGTGAGCGTGTTGGCATTGGCCGTGGCGTTGACGGTCGCGGGCAGGAAGGCGTCGAGCAGCGGGGCGAGGGTGGTGAGGCCGGTCGCGACGATGGTGGGGACCGACTGCTCCAGCTTGCCCACGGGGTTGATGGCCCAGTCGTGCAGCGCAGTGGCCTGGAACTTGCGCGGCACGCCGCTGCGCAGGCCGAAGGCATCGCCGACGGTGCCGACCAGCTGGCCGACGGTGCCGTTGATTTCGGCCAGCTTGTCGAGCAGGAAGGGCAGGGCCGCTTCTGCGGCGGCGGCGAGTGAGCCGAGGCCGGCGAAGGGGACCAGCGAGATGTCGTTGCCGACGGCGGGGCGTACGAACAGTTCGAGGCCTGACGCGCCGATGCGTGCGTAGATGGCTTGACGGCCCGGTGTGGCGGCGCCGCTGATGCCGACGTGCAGTTCGAGGCCGAGACTGGGTGCGCCGGTCGGGCCGAGCGTGAGGCTTGCGCCTGCGCCTGCTGCCAGTCTTCCGGCGACGCCGTTGGGTGCGGTCCAGGCCGTGGCATCCACGTCGAGCGCCAAGCGCGCGCCCGGGCCTGCGGCGGTCACGCTGAAGCTGACGCCGCTGCCGAGCGCGAGCGGCGTGCCGGCGGCGCCCGGTGCGCCGAGCAACGGTCGTAAGGCATCGAACAGCGATTGGATCTTGGCCGGGTTCGCGCCCAGCGAAATGGAACTGCGCAGATACCCGGCCGGGTCGGCGAGCAGCCCGGCGATCGGGCGGATGGTGCGCTGCGCATCGCCGATGGTGCCGTTGAGCAGGCCCAGTGCATCGAGGGCCGCATCGATCAGTGGGCGCACCGTGTCGTCGGCGCGGCGCATGAGTTCCAGCGCGGCATGGCCGCCGATGCTCGGTGCGCTGCGCGCGATGGCTCGGCCGATGGCGGCCGGGTCGGGGATGGGCCAGATCGCCACCGTGTCGATGCTGCCGCCGGCTTGATGCCATTGGAAGGACACGTTGAGCGGGTTCAGCGCCAGCAGCAGGCTGAGGTTGCCACCGGGCAGTGCGTGGTCCGCGCCCAGGCGCAGTTCCCCGGCGATACCGGTCGGCGACGCGGTGATGTCCGCATGCCAGCCGAAGCGCCCGCTCGCATTGCCGCCACCCACGACATGGACCGAGCGCGTCGCGAGGTCCACGCTCGTGCCCAGTGGGCCGAGCAGTACGGCGATCGCCTCCGACACGTCGCTGCCGGCCGCGGCCATGCGTTGACGCAGCAGGCCACCCGCGTCATGCAGCAACTGGTCGAGCGCATCGCCGGCCAGTCCGCCGGCGGGGTCAACGATGCCGAGCGCCGTGAGCAGTTCGTCCAGCGCAAGCGACGCGATGCCTATGTCGGCGCTGATGCGTTGCAGGGCCGCGGCGAGCAGCACGCGCGCTTCCGGCATGAGCGGCACGGCACCTGGGCCGGTGCCCAGCACCAGCCGCTCCCACGACTGGCCGAACACGCGGGCGTCGTGCAGCGTCACCGTGGCGTTGCCGGACGACGTGCCGTCCAGTGGCAGCGAAATATCGGCGGAAACACTTCGCAGTTCGAGATCCGGTGTGGCACTGAGCCAGCCTGTGCGGTCGCCCACGCGCAGTTGCACGCGCAGGTGGCGAGCGGTGTCGATGCCGGCCGATTCGTCGAAGGAGAACAGCGTGAGCAACGCGCTGCCCTGGATACGCAGGCTGCCGCTGTTGGTCGGCGCGAGCACGAGGCGCAGGCCCGCTTTCACGCCAGTTGCATCCGGCAGCGGCGTGTTGGCGCGAACGCGGGCACGCTCCGAAAGACCCGCCGCGACGATGGCAGTCATTGCCCGCGCGACCTGGGCTTCTGTCACGGCACCGAACACGGCCTTGACCGCGAGGCCCGCGCGCGGTGGTACCGGCACGACCGCGGGCGGTCGAAGGTCGGCGGACGCGTCGGGGAGGGCGACCAGTTCCATCATCGAACCGACCAGCGCACGGCCGAGCGAGAGGTCCGGGTCTTCGCCGCTACCCGTGGTCGGCAGCAGCCGATGCAGCAGCCGCAAGGCATCAGCTGTAGGCTGCGTGAAAAGGGCCGTCAGTGCGATGGGCGACAAGGGCGTGCCGAGCGTGACGAGGTCGGTGACCTTGGTCTGGGCCTGTGCGGCCAGCCGCGCCGCATGGCCCGCGCCCGCCACTGCGACCAGCGCGATGTCGTTGCTGACATTGCCGAGCGCATCGAGCACGCGCGCCAGGCGCGCGGCCTGCTCGGGCGTGCCGTCGGTGATGCTGCCGGTGACGAGGCAATCGGCGCGGCTGCCCAGCGCCACGAACCATTCGCCGGTGGCAGCCGCAGGCGCGGCGAACATCGACGCGTCCAGGTGCGGCGTGCTCAGGTCTACGCGCCGATTGGCCGGTGCATCCGGCCAGGCCGATGCGCCGATCGCGACGCGCACGGTGGTGGTCGGCGTGCGGCCGATGAGTTGGGGCAGGTTGAGTTGCCCATGCAACTGCCCGGCCGCGAAGCCGACGCGGCTGACGGTCACGCCCGTGGGCGTTGAGGGTGGCGGCACGATGCGCCCATCGCCGCCCACCCAGCGTTGCACCATCGCGGCGAGGCCGCCGGCCACGTCGCGGTCCGCGATCAAGTCGCGCACATCGGCGGCCACGGTCGCCTCCGCAGCAAGACCCGCGGCCAATGCCGACGCTGAAAGCCCCGCATCCCCCGGTCGCCAGCGCCGCAGTGCCTCGGGCGCAGCCACCTGGCGCGCTTCCAGCCCCGCCGGCGGGAACCACACGGCCAGGTTCGGCAGTTCGGGCGCCAGCGCCAGCCGGTACGGATCGTCAGGATGCCCGGTGCCTTCGATGTAGCCTCGGTTCGGGCCGCTGCCACCGAACAGGTCCGCCAGCATCGTCAATGCCTCGGGCCCCAGTTCGCTCATCGCCAGGCGCGGCAGCCAGTCGCGCAGCGCCATCTCTGGATCGTTCACCAGGTCACTCAGCCGCAAGCGCGCATGGCCGGTCGGCAAGACATCATTCGACCAGCCCAGCACCGAGGTGATGTTGCCCACGAACCCGCCGACCAGTTCGCCCAGGTAGCTGACCAGCGCCTCGACGCCGTCCCACGCGGCCGGCGGCAGCGTCACCGTGCCGTCGGCGGCGATCTCCGGCATGGCGATCGGCACGCTGAGATCGCCCGTGACCAACTGAAGGTTCGGCGCGCTGACACCCGCCGACAACCCGCCGGCTGGCGTCCAGCCCAGCCGCAGTCCCACGCCCGAAGCCGTGAGCGACGTGCCGCTGCCCAGTTGCAAGGTGACGCGCGGCGGATTCACGCCACGTTCGCGCGCCGACAGCACGCCCTCCACACCCGGCAGCAGGCTCGCCGACTTCGTCTCCAGGTTGATAACGGCGAGCGTGGCCGCGATGCGCGTGTCGATCACGGTGCAACGCTGGCCCAGCGTGTCGATGCTGGTGCCGACCGCGAGACCGATGGTCAGCTCCGTGCCGTCGGAGGAGAACTCCAGCCCCAGCACGCCCAGCAGCGGCACGCGCCACGGGTCCACAGGATTGCCCGTGCCCAGGATCGCCGAGGCCGCTGAGCCGGCGTCGGCCAGCGCATTGCGCAGCTCGGACAGCACGGTGGTGACCGCAGTCCCAGCCGCGCTGAACAACGCATGCCAGTAGCCGCTGATCGCATCGACCGGGTTGGTCATCAGCGCGGGCAACGTGATCGCCGTGATGCCCGGCGGCGCGTCGAGCCCGATCAGCAGGCGCACCGTCGGCAGCACGCCGCCCAGGTTGCCCAGCAGTTGCGCCGCCACGTCGCTCACCGTGTTGCCGACGGCATCCATCACCGCATCGGGCGATGTCAGGTCCAGCGTCGGATAGGTGTGCGCGCCCAGCACCACGTTGTCCGCAGCGAGCACGAAGGTCAGGCGGCGCTGCGCATCCAGCGCGAAGCCGATGCGCAGGGTATCGGCCCGCGCGATCGGCGGCCCGGCGACGTCGAGCACGCGCGACGCGGCCGTACCCGCAGCGGCCCACACGCCGAACTGCGGCAGCGCTCGTGCAGCCCCCGTGACCAGGTCCACGTCGAACAGGTCCGCACGCGCCTCCACGCGCGCCGTCGCATTGCCCAGCTTGAGCCCGAGGGTCGGCGTGAGGCGCGGATTGCCGGAGGGGCCGGTGTCCACGCGCAGGTTGACTTCCAGAGCCGCGCCGCCGCCCAGGCTGAAGCTCACCGGTGCGCCCGGTGCCGGCGGCGCAACGCCGAACAGGCGGGCCACATAGCCCAGCCAGGCGTTGCGGCTGTCGGTGTTGGTAATGAGGCCGTGCAGCCAGTTCGCGATCGCCTGCACGCCCTGCGTAGGCAGCGTCGTGATCGGAAAGTCCGGGATCGCATCGCCGCTCTTCAGGCCCAGCAGCCCACCTACCGCGGCAATGACCGAGTTGGGCGCGGCCGTGTCCGCGGCCGACTTGACCAGCGACAGCACCAGGTCGAGCAGCGCGTCGTCGAGTTCATCGAGCCCGTCGGCCGCCACGCGGATGTCGCGCGGACTGGTCGCGCCCGGCAACTGGAAGCCGGTCAGGCTGAGCCCGAACACCGGATCGACCGGATCGCCGCTCAGCGCGGTCGGCAGGTCGACATCGATGCCGATCGCGCCGATGCGCGCCTCGCCCGGCACCGGCGCATTGCCATCGATGGTGATCGCCGTGGACAGCCGTATGCGCCCACCCGCCGAACCCAGCAGCAGCGGATTCGACACCGACGGCCCGCCGTTCTTCTTCGTGCGGAACAGCGGCACCGACAGCGAACTCGTCGAGGTCGGCCCGGTGGTGCGCACCAGCAAGGCGATGCCGATGTGGATGCCGTCCGGCTTCTCCGCGACGGTGATCGAGACGGTCAGGTCCGGGTCGTCGATGTGGACGATCGGCAGCCAGACGACGCCGCTCGGGTCGGTCGTGCGGTCCGCGCCGCCCATGGCATCGTCGACGAAGGCGATCAGCGCATTGCGCTGGTCGGGGTCGGCGAGCATGGTCTTGAGGGAATCGCCCGGGTCGCCGAACCAGTCGGGGTTCGGGTCGCCGTCCTTGTCGAAGATGCCGAGGGCCTTGGCCAGGTTGCCCAGCACGCCGAGATCGCCTGCGCCCATGGTCATGACAGTGCCTCCGCGCAGGAGAGGGGTGGGAGGCGCGTGGTCATTGGAGAAACCTCCTCGCTGTGCGCTGCGGTACGAGTGCCTTCGGGCGGCCGGGCGGCGGTCACGCTTTCACCTTCAGCCCGGTGGAGCCAGCGAAACGATGACGCGCCATCGGCACGATCCGCATCGCCCCATTGGCCGCGATGAGTTCGGCCGGCACCAGCACATTGCCGCGCGTGTCCTTGCCCACCGCGCCGGCAATGCCGCTCACCATGCCCAGCACGCACTGCCAGGCGAAGGCCACCAGCGCCTCGCCCCAGGTGTCGACGATCACGGCCGGCCCGTTCGGGCGCCGGTAGGTGGAGGCATACAGCCCCGAAGGCTCCTTGGCCGAGCCCACCGCGAACACCACCTCGATGACCGCATCGCCGGTCTGGTCGCAGCGCACCGGCAGGGTCACGCGGATCAGCCCGTCGGCGAGCTGCACGTCCATCTTGGTGAGGCTCACGGCCAGTTCGCTGTCGCCCTGGACCCAGACCACTTCGTCATGCTTGCTGGGACGGAACAACCCGCTCGCACGCCGCGCCGCGACCTGGAGGAAGGTTGTGGCCTGCTTGCCCTCGAGGGTGACCGGCTTGAAGACCTCGCCCTCGGCCATGGGTTTGGCCACGGCATCGACCCGCTTGGCGCGACGTTCGTCGGCGATGAAGCGGGCGTATTCGGGCGCGACAGCATCCGTCATGTGGACTCCTCCTCCAGCCAGGTCTTCTTGCGCGAGAACGATCGCTCGCGGCCGTCGAGGCGCTTGCCGCCCCGGTTGCGGGCAGAGCGTACGTGTGCGCTCGCTGCACAACAATCGCCGCGATGGCCGTACCACTTTTGGCCGGCTTGAAGATGTGACACTGACGGCCTATGTCGCGCGCAAAGCAGGCCTCGCTAAACGGTGCGAGGATGCGCACGTTTTTTGCAAATTGGTGAATGCGCTCCATGCGCGGAGAAATGGTCATGTCAGGTTTCCAGGTCGACGAAGTCGTCGCGGCGCTGCAAGGCGCACGACGCGAGTGGCGCGAGTCGCAGCAGCGCAACCAGACAGGCGGGGAGCGCGAGCTGCCGTCGCGCCAGGTGGTGGAGGAGGTGGTGGAGGCGCTCACCGGCGTGCTGTTCCCGATGCGGCTCGGCCCGACCGACCTGCGCCAGGAGAGCGAGGACTTCTACGTTGCGCATGCGCTCGACAACGCGCTGCACCAGTTGCACACGCAAGCCACACTGGAACTGCGCCACGCGCGCCGCCACACGCCCGCCGAACTCGCCGGGCTGGGCGCCGATGCCCAGCAGCGCGTGCGCGAATTCGCCGCCGCCTTGCCGGGCATCCGCAAGATGCTCGACACCGACGTGATGGCCGCCTTCCACGGCGACCCGGCCGCACGCAGCGTCGACGAGGTGCTGCTCTGCTACCCCGGCGTGCTGGCGATGATCCATCACCGTTTGGCCCACCAGCTCTACCGGCTCGACCTGACGCTGCTGGCGCGCATCGTGGCCGAGCGGGCGCATGCGCAGACCGGCATCGACATCCACCCCGGCGCGCAGATCGGCGCGGGCTTCTTCATCGACCACGGCACCGGCGTGGTGATCGGCGAGACGGCCATCCTCGGCGAGCGCGTGCGGCTCTACCAGAACGTGACACTCGGCGCCAAGCGTTTTCCGACCGACAGCGACGGCCACCTCAAGAAAGGCCTGCCACGCCACCCGGTGCTGGAGGACGACGTGGTGATCTACGCCGGCGCCACCATCCTCGGCCGCGTGACCATCGGCAAGGGCGCCACCGTGGGCGGCAACGTCTGGGTCACGCAGGACGTGCCGCCGGGCTGCAGCGTCACGCAGGCGCTCGCGCGTGAACTGGCACGCGACCCTACCGCCGTGCCGGGCGTGGCGCCAGCGAAGTAGCACGAACTCGCACATACTGTGCGGCCGATGGCTTTCCTGTTCGGAGAAGTTCCATGACCACAGCGTTCAACCCGGCCAGCCTGCTGGCCGTCGATTCGGCCACCGACCATTCGCGCGGCCCTGCTTCGGCCCGCGTCACGGTGGTCGAGTACGGCGACTTCGAATGCCCGTCCTGCCGCCAGGCCCAATCCGCGCTGAAGATCGTGCTGGCCCATTTCGGCAACGACCTGCGCTTCGTGTTCCGTCACTTCCCGTTGCGCGAGGTGCATCCACACGCGGAACTCGCGGCCGAGGCTGCCGAGGCCGCCAGCGCGCAACACAAGTTCTGGCAGTTCCACGACCTGCTGTTCGCGCACCAACTTCAACTCGATGAGAAGCACGTGCGGCAGTACGCGAAGCAGGCCGGACTCGACATGCCGCGCTTCGCCAACGAGATGAGCGACCACGTGTATTTACAGCGCGTGCGGGAGCAGATCGAGAGCGGTCGCCGCCTCGGCGTGCGCTCGACGCCGACCTTCTATGTCAATGGCTCGTTCTGCGATGTGTCTTTCGGGCTCGATCATCTGCACAAGGTGATCGACAAGGCACTGGCCGAGTCCGCTTGAATCGCTTCTTCCATCCACACCCATCGGAGTTTCCATGAGCACTTACAAGATCGGCGTTGTCATCGGCAGCCTGCGCAAGGATTCGTTCAACCGCAAGCTCGCGCTCGCGTTGGCCGCCCTCGCGCCCGAGGGCTTCGTGTTCGAGCATCTGCGCCTTGACGACCTGCCGCTCTACAACCAGGACCATGACGGCAACCAGGCCGAGTCGGTCAAGCGCTTCAAGACCGAGATCGCGTCCTGCCAGGGCCTGCTGTTCGTCACGCCCGAATACAACCGCTCGATTCCCGGCGTGCTGAAGAACGCGATCGACAACGCCTCGCGCCCCTACGGGCAAAGCGCCTGGGCCGGCAAGCCCGCGGGCGTCGTCGGCATCTCGGTCGGTGCCATCGGCACTGCGATGGCGCAGCAGCATCTGCGCAACGTGCTGGCCTACCTCGACGTGCCCACAATGGGCCAGCCCGAGGCCTTCGTGCAAAACAAGGAAGGCCTGTTCGACGACAAAGGCCACATCGGCATCGAGAGCACGAAGAAGTTCCTGCAGGGCTGGATGGACAAGTACGTGGCCTGGATCAAGACGCACAACGCTTGAGCGTTGCCCGAAGGGGCGCGGCAGGGCGGGGCCGACGATGGAAATCTTCATCTGCGTTGTCGCTGGTCTTGCTGGTCTGGCCATGGGCTTTGCGCTTGGGCGTAGCCGAGCGCCGGTCCTGTCATTTCAGAATCGTGGAGAGGTACGACTCTCTGGCGAGATACAAGCGCATTTCGTCGCTCCCCACTACCACCTGATGAATCACATCACCTTGCGGATGCAGGATTGCACGACGCAGGTTGACCACATCCTTGTTTCAAGGTTCGGCATCTTCGTCATAGAAACCAAGGACTACAACGGCTGGATATTCGCCAATGCAAAGCAGGTGAAGTGGACTCAAGTCCTGTTCAGGGTGAAGTTTCAGTTTCAAAACCCGATCTTCCAGAACCTTCGCCACGTTCGAGCCGTTCAAGAATTGCTCGACTTTCTCCCTGCCGATTGCGTCAAGTCGGTTGTGGTTTTCACAGGAAAGGCTGAGTTCAAGACTGGAGTTCCTCCGGGAGTGTTCGGTGTTTCGGAGTTTGTCGATCACATCCGGAAGCAAACCACCGAACTGATATCGCTCAATCGGATGCAGTTCTGCGTCGGACGCCTGGAGACAGCTCGCCTCGCCATGACCAAGGAGACAGATGTCGAGCACATCGAGAATCTGATGCGAAAGCATGGGCCTGCTCTCGACGCTTCCGTCGACAGAACTCGCCCCGGCAAAGCAAGGCGCGAGCCTTGGCTTTGATCGATTGCCATCGGAGCGTCGTGGTAGGACCGCTGGAGGTGCCAGCTTCGAGCCGATAGCCTGCCCCGTCGTTTCCGAGCAACCAGATTGAGCCGGGGCTTGGGCGCGCGCGGTGCAGAATCAGCGCAACCCATTCCAGCATCGCCGCGCCGTGAATCTCCATCGCCTGGACCTGTTCTCGCTCTCGCTGTTCAGCCTTGTCGCGCGCAGCGGGAGCATCAGCAAGGGCGCCGAGTTGGCACATCTGGCCGTCGGTGCCGCCAGCAAGCGCATCACCGACCTGGAAGCGGCTGTCGGCTCAACGCTTCTTGAGCGCCATTCGCGCGGCATCACCCTGACGGTGGCCGGGCAGGCGCTGCAGGTGCATGCGCAACGCATCCTCAGCGACGTCGATCAACTGGCCGCGGATCTTTCCGACTACGCGACCGGCCTCGTCGGCGTGGTGCGGCTGTGGGCCAACACCTCCGCGGTCACGCAGTTCCTGCCGGCGGACATCTCCTCCTTCGTGCGCGCCAACGCGGGCATCCGCATCGAGATGGAGGAGGAAGACAGCGGCGAAATCGTGCTGGCCGTGCTCGACGGCCGCGCAGATGTCGGCATCTTCGCGGACCGCACGCCGGCCTTCGGGTTGCATCAGCTGAGCTATCGCGAAGACCGTTTGGTGCTCGTCGTGCCGCAGGGCCATCCGCTGGCGCGCCGGCGCACGGTGCGCTTCGAAGAAGTCATCGACTACGACTTCGTCAGCCTGCCCAAGAGCACCTCGCTGGCCAAGCGGCTGCAGGCCGAAACCAAGGCGCTGGGCCGCAGCCTGAAGATGCGCCTGCAAGTGCGCAGCTTCGATGCGATGTGCCAGATGGTGGCGGTGGGCTTGGGCGTCGCGGTGCTGCCGCGCGAGGCGATCCAGCCGCACCTGCGTTCGATGAACCTGCGGCAGATCGCGCTGCAGGATGCATGGGCTTCGCGTCGCCTGCTGATCGGCGTGCGCGACGCCAATGCGGTGCCGCGGCACGTACGCCTGCTGATCGATCACCTCTGCAGCGCTCAGGGGTAAACCCGGCCTGGCTTTCGCGTTCCGCGAAAGCTGGCGTGGCGGCTTTGTCGTTCCCTCGGCGAGCCTGCAATTTGAGAATTCATGCACCCCCACAAGGAGACAAGCATGAGTTCCATCATCCAATCCCTCACCAGCGCCGGCAGCGGCGCTGAAGCACCACCCAGCGAAGCCGCCATCGTGCGCAAGGTCGCATGGCGAATCATGCCGCTGATCATGGTGTGCTATCTCTTCGCCTTCTTCGACCGCATCAACATCAGCTTTGCGAAGTTCGCGCTGCAAAGCGACCTGCACCTGAGCGACACGGCCTACGGCTTCGGCGCCGGCCTTTTCGTCGTGGGCTACGTGCTGTTCGAAGTGCCGAGCAACCTGATGCTCTACAAGGTCGGCGCACGGCGCTGGATCGCACGCATCATGGTGTCGTGGGGCATCGCCACGGCGCTGATGGTGTTCGTGCAGAGCGAGTGGCAGTTCTATGTGCTGCGTTTCCTCATCGGCGCGATGGAAGCCGGCTTCGCGCCCGGCGTGCTGTTCTACCTGACGTTGTGGTTCCCGGTGGCCTACCGGGGCCGCATCACGTCGACGCTGTTCCTGGCGTCTGCCTTCGCCGGCCTGGTCGGCGCACCTGCTGCAGGGCTGGTGCTGTCGCATCTGGACGGTGCACTCGGCATGGCCGGCTGGCACTGGTTGTTCCTGGTCGGCGGCTTGCCCTGCATCGTGCTCGGCTTCCTCGTGTTCAACGTGCTGAAGGACCGCATCCAGGATGCAGGCTGGCTGACGCGGGCCGAGCAAACGCTGCTGTCCAGCCGCATCGCCGACCAGAACAAGCACATCGGCAGCCATTCGCTGGTCGGCGCGCTGAAGACGCCTGGCTTCCTGACGCTGGGGCTGGTCTATTTCCTCATCCAGGTGGCGTCCTACGGCCTGAACTTCTGGGCGCCGCACCTGATCCGCACTTCGGGCATCACCAACCCAACGGTCATCGGGCTGTTGACCTCCGTCCCCTACTTCTGCGGCGCCATCGCGATGATCGTTGTCGGCAAGTTGTCGGATGTCACTGGCGAGCGGCGCAAGTTCGTCGCCGGCTTGATCACGCTGTCGGCCATCGGCTTCTTCGCAGCGGGCTTCTTCGACAAGAGCACGGCCTTGCTGGTGGTGGCGCTGGGTGTGATGGGTGCGGGCGTCATCGCCTCGATCCCGGCCTTCTGGGCCTTGCCGCCACGGCTGGTGACCGGTGCGGGCGCGGCCGGCGGCATCGCGCTGATCAACACGCTGGGCCAACTGGGCGGCATCGTCAGCCCGGTGATGGTCGGCCGCATCAAGGACATCACCGGCAGCACCACGCCGGCCCTGTATGTCATCGGCGCACTGGGCCTGGTCTGCGCGGCGATCCTGATGTACGGACTGCCCGCCACGCTGCGCCGCAAGGAAGAGCGTGCGCCGATATTGAATGGCTTCGCAACAGAAGCCGCGCGCTGATCACCTACAGATTCAAGGAACCTCACCATGACCGATACCAACACCAACGGCGCGCTCCACGGACTGCGCATCCTCGACCTCACCCGCGTCCTGGCGGGCCCCTTCTGCACCATGATGCTGGCCGACATGGGCGCCGAGGTCATCAAGATCGAGCAGCCCGGCAAGGGCGACGACACGCGCCACTTCGCACCGTTCCAGAACGGCGAGAGCGCCTACTACATGAATCTCAACCGCGGCAAGAAGGGCGTGACGCTCGACCTCAAGGGCCAGGGCCGCGACATGTTCCTGGACCTCGTGAAGACGGCGGACGTGGTGGTCGAGAACTATCGCCCCGGCACCATGGACAAGCTCGGCCTCGGCTACGAGACGTTGAAGGAAATCAACCCGGGCCTTGTCTACGCGGCGGTTTCCGGCTTCGGCGACACCGGCCCGTACCGGCTGCGTCCGGGCTACGACATCATTGCCCAGGCGATGGGCGGCCTGATGAGCACCACGGGATGGCCGGGCGGCGAACCGACGCGCTCCGGCACGGCCATGGGCGACGTGCTGGCGGGCCTGTCGGTGACCATCGGCCTGCTCGCGGCGCTGCGCCATCGCGACCAAACGGGGGAGGGCCAGAAGGTGGACGTCGCGCTGGTCGACTCGGTGGTGGCGAGCTTGGAAATCATCACGCAGATCTACCTGGCCGACGGCCGCGTGCCCGAGCGCATCGGCAACCGCTACGAGTCCTGCTACCCCTACGACTCGTTTGCGGCGCGCGACGGCAGCGTGGTCATCGCGGCGGCGAACGACAAGCTCTGGCGCCTGGTGTGCGGCGCCATCGGCCAGCCCGCACTGGCCGACGATGCGCGCTTCGACACCAACGCCAAGCGCGTGGAGCGGCATGCGGAGATCAAGCCGCTGATCGAGGCGTGGACACGCAAACGCGGCATCGACGACATCGTCGAGGCGATGCTGGCAGTGGGCGTTCCCGCGTCGCCGATCAACACCGTCGACCGTCTCGTCGACTGTCCGCACATCGCCGGCGCACGGGAGATGTTCGTCGACGTCGAGCATCCGACCGCCGGCAAGACGAAGCTGACCGGCGCCCACATCAAGCTGAGCGCGACGCCTGCGCGCCTGCGGTCTGCCGCCCCGCGACTGGGAGAGCACAACGACAGCGTCTTCGGCGGCCTGCTGGGCCTGCCCTCCGATCGCCTGCAAGCCTTGCGCAGCGAAGGCGTCATCTGATCCATCCGCGGCAAGGGTTTTCCAGCACGCGCTTTCGCGAATCGAGAAAGCTCAGCTCGCCACTGCGTCATTCCCCGCAAAGCCCCGTTTCTGAACAATCCAGATCATGAACACAACGACTGAGACAACCACCCCGCCACGCGGCGCCCTGCAAGGCGTGCGCGTCATCGAAATGGGCCAACTGATCGCCGGCCCCTTCGCCGGCAAGACGCTCGGCGAATTCGGCGCTGACGTGATCAAGATCGAGGCTCCGGGCGCAGGCGATCCGCTGCGCAACTGGCGCCTGATCCAGGAGGGCACGTCGGTCTGGTGGCAGGTGCAATCGCGCAACAAGCGCTCGATCGCGCTGGACCTGCGCAGCACCGAAGGCCAGGAGATCGCGCGCCAACTGATCGCCGAGGCCGACGTGCTGATCGAGAACTTCCGCCCCGGCACGCTGGAAGGCTGGGGCATGGGCTACGAGGTGCTGTCCAAGCTCAACCCCGGCCTGGTGATGCTGCGCATCTCGGGCTACGGCCAGACCGGCCCGTACCGCGACCTGCCCGGCTTCGGCGCGATCGGCGAGGCGATGGGCGGCCTGCGGCACCTGACCGGCGAGCCCGGCCGCGTGCCGGTGCGCTGCGGCATCTCGATCGGCGACACGCTGGCCGCACTGCACGGCACCATCGGCATCCTCACGGCGCTGTACCACCGCAAGGTCAACGGCGGCCAGGGCCAGGTGATCGACGTGGCGCTGCACGAGGCGGTGTTCAACGTGATGGAAAGTCTGGTGCCCGAATACAGCGCCTTCGGTGCGGTGCGCGAGGCGGCCGGCAGTGCGCTGCCGGGCATCGCACCCTCCAATGCGTATCGCTGCACCGACGGCTATGTGCTCATCGCCGGCAATGGCGACAGCATCTTCAAGCGGCTGATGCAGACCATCGGGCGCAATGACCTGGGTGAGGACGAGGGCCTGGCGAGCAATGCGGGCCGCGTGGCCCGCGTCGCGGAACTGGACGTCGCCATCGAGGCCTGGACGCAGGGCCGCGCCATGGCCGAGGTGCTCGACATTCTCGGCCAGGCCAAGGTGCCCGCCGGCAAGGTCTACACCGCGAAGGACATCCACGAAGACCCGCACTACCGGGCGCGCGACATGATCCTGCAGCAGACCACGCGTGACGGCCATGTCGTCGACGTGCCCGGCGTGGTGCCCAAGCTGCTCGGCACGCCGGGCACGGTGAGAAGTTCAGCGCCAAGCCTCGGCGACGACACCGATGCGGTGCTCGGTGAACTCGGTTTTTCAACACAGGACATCGTCGCGCTGCGCGACAGGAAGGTGGTCGCATGAACACGAATGACACGCCCTGGAATGGCGCCGGCCGGCGCATCCACATGCAGGAAGTCGGCACACGCGACGGCCTGCAGGTCGAGGAGGCTTTCGTTCCGACGGAAGAGAAGATCGCGCTGGTCAATGCGCTCTCGCAAGCCGGCATGGCCAAGATCGAGGTCACGGCCTTCGTCTCGCCCAAGGCGATCCCGGCCCTGCGCGATGCCGAGGTAGTGCTGCGCGAGATCGATCGCAAGCCCGGCGTGGTCTACAGCGCGCTGGTGCCGAATGTGCGCGGTGCCGAACGCGCCATCGACGCCCGCGCCGACGAACTGAACCTGGTGATGTCGGCCAGCGAAAGCCACAATTTGGCCAACCTGCGCATGACGCGCGAACAGTCCTTCGCGGCGTTGTCGGAAGTGAATGCGCTGGCGCGGCAGGCGGGGCGGGCGGTCAATGTCTCGCTGTCCTGCGTCTTCGGTTGCCCGATGGAAGGCGATGTGCCGGTGGCCACCGTGCTCGACTGGTGCGCCCGCTTCGTCGACGACCTCGGTGCACGCGGCGTGACCTTGTGCGACACCACCGGCATGGCGTATCCGGGGCAGGTCGCGGCGCTCACTGCGGCGTTCCGCGCTCGTTGGCCGAGTACCGAAGTCACGCTCCACTTCCACAACACGCGCGGCATGGGCCTGGCCAACGTGCTGGCGGCGATCAGTGCCGGCGCGGACCGCTTCGACGCCTCGCTCGGCGGCATCGGCGGCTGCCCTTATGCGCCCGGCGCCACGGGCAATGTCTGCAGCGAGGAGATCGTGCACGCGCTCGCACTGATGGGCTATGACACCGGCGTCGACCTGGGGCGCCTGATCGCCGCATCGAAGCGCCTGCCCGCGCTCATCGGCCATGACATCCCCAGCCAGATCGTCAAGGCCGGCCGCCGGCTCGACCTGCATCCGGTGCCTGCCGACTTTCCCGCCATTCGAGAGCGCGCCCTTGCACGGGCCGCCTGAGATTTCCAATATTCATCGAGAGAGACAACCATGACATCCACCAACGTCCGCCGCGCCGTCGCGCTGCTCATCGCTTCCTGCAGCCTCTCCGCCACCACCCTGGCCCTCGCCGAGGACGCGCCATACCCGAGCCGCCCGATCACGCTCGTCGTGCCGACAGCACCCGGCGGCACCACCGACATCTCCGCGCGCATGCTCGCCGACCCGCTGGGCAAGGCGCTGGGCCAATCCGTCATCGTCGACAACAAGGGCGGCGGCAACGGTGCGATCGCAGCGCTCGCCGTGAAGCGCGCCGATCCGAATGGCTACACCTTGCTGATGCAGTACTCGGGCTACCACGTCATCACGCCGCATGTGAGCCAGCAGAAGCCGCAATGGACCGCCGAGGACTTCCGCCCGGTCGCCAACGTCCTGAGCGCGCCACAGGTCATCGTGGTGCGCGAGGGCGTGCCGGCGAAGAACCTGGCCGAGCTGATCGCCTATGCCAAGGCCAACCCGGGCAAGCTGACCTATGCGTCCTCCGGCAACGGCTCGCTGCAGCATGTGACCGGCGCCATGCTGGAGCAACAGGCGGGCATCCAGCTCACCCATGTGCCTTACAAGGGCACCGGCCCGGCGCTGACCGACCTGCTGGGCGGCCAGGTCGACATGACCTTCGGCACGCCGCCACCCTTCATGCAGCACATCCAGGGCGGCAAGCTGCGCGCGCTGGCCGTCACCGGCAAGACGCGGCTGCCTTCGCTGCCCAACGTGCCGACGGCCGCGGAAGCCGGCATGCCCAAGCTCGATGCCACGTCCTGGTTCGCGGTGTTCGCACCGGTCAAGACGCCGCAAGCCATCGTCGACCGCCTGAGCGGCGAGATCGCGAAGATCACGGCCACACCGGCGTTCCAGCAGAAGGCCGCGGAGCAGGGCGCGACAGCCGACTACATGGACCCGAAGAAGCTCGCGGACTTCAGCAAGGCGGAACTGGTGCGCTGGGGGCAGGTCGTCAAGGCGTCCAGGATCGAGGCGGATTGAGGGCTTCCTGACAAGCCCCGAGAGCGCGCGAGGGACCCGGGTATGGCGCACTTCGAAGGCTTGCGCTACCCTGCCGAAGGGAGGCGGCCTTCAACCTCTGGAGGGTCCCATGGCTGAGAGCGACAAGGTGTTCGCGGGCTCGATTCCGAAGTTCTACGACACATTGATGGTCCCGCTGATCTTCCAAGCCTATGCCGACGACATGGCGGCGCGCGTCGCCGCCTTCTCGCCCAAGTCGGTGCTTGAAACGGCAGCCGGCAGCGGCGTGGTCACGCGGGCGCTGGCGCCACGGCTCGGGGCCGACGCGCGCTACGTGGTCACCGATCTCAACCAGCCCATGCTCGACTACGCGGCCGGCCGGCAGGGCGCCGACAGCCGCATCCAGTGGCAACAGGCGGACGCGCTGCACCTGCCGTTCGAGAATGCCTCCTTCGACGTCGTTTGCTGCCAGTTCGGCGCGATGTTCTTCCCGGACCGCGTGGCCGGCTATGCCGAGGCGCGCCGCGTGTTGAAGCCGGGCGGACGCTTCGTCTTCAACGTGTGGGACCGCATCGAGGAGAACGCCTTTGCCGACGAGGTCACCCAAGCCGTCGCCGTGGTGTTCCCGCAAGACCCGCCGAGATTCCTCGCCCGGACGCCACACGGCTATCACGACACCGCGGTGATCCGCAGGGACTTGAGCCAAGCGGGGTTCAGCGACATCAAGATCGAGACACGCGCAGAGGTGAGTCGCGCACCCTCAGCACGAGATGTCGCCACCGCATATTGCCAGGGAACGCCGCTACGCAACGAGATCGAGTCGCGGGACGCGGGCTTTCTTCAACTCGCCACGGACCGCTCAGCGCAGATGATTGCCAGCCGCCATGGGGAGGGCTCGGTGGAAGGCAGGATCCAGGCGCATGTGATCGTGGCGGCGGGGTAGGGCGGTATCAGCGCAACGAACGTTGCCAGTTCGGGCGCACTGTTCTCGAACTGCCGGCTCCGCGCACCTACAGCGACCGCATCAAGCCACCATCGACCCGAATGCTCTGTCCCGTGATGTACGCGGCTTCCTCCGAGGCAAGGAAGGCAATGGTTGCAGCGACCTCCTCGCTGGTGCCATAGCGCTGCATCGGCACGCTCTCGCGCCGGTCGTCCTTCTGCGGCAGGCTGTCGATCCAGCCCGGCAGCACGTTGTTCATGCGTACATTACTGGCCGCGTACTGGTCCGCGAAGAGCTTGGTGAAAGCAGCCAGCCCCGCCCTGAAGACGGCCGATGTCGGAAACATCGCGCTCGGCTCCAGCACCCATGCCGACGAAATGTTGATGATGGCGCCGCTCTTCTGCTTCTCCATCACGGGCGTGACCAGGCGCGTCGCACGGATCACGTTGAGCAGGTAGAAGTCCATGCCCGTGTGCCACTGCTCGTCGGTCAGCACCAGTACCGGCCCTTTCGGCCCATGGCCGGCGCCGTTCACGAGCACGTCGATGCGCCCCCAGCGCGCCAGCGCCAGGTCGACCAGTCGGCGCAAGTCGTCGTTCGACTGGTTCGACCCGGTGACGCCGATCCCGCCCAGTTCCTTGCCGAGCGCTTCACCCTTGCCGGATGACGACATCACGGCCACCGCGAATCCCTTTTCCGCCAGCTTGCGCGCGGCTGCCGCACCCATGCCGCTTCCGCCTCCCACCACCACAGCAACTTTTTCCGACATCGATTTCTTCCCAAAAAAACAAACTCAAACGACCAGCGCAGGGTCGACCAAGCGGACGCGATGGTCCACGTAGTAACCACCGTACTCCGTGTACCGAAGGAACACGCTGCGGCACCGGCCGCACACATACACGTCGCTGCGATTTGCTGGAAACCAGGCGACGGCAATGGGTGCGTCGGCCGATCCGTACCGTGTCCCGTCCGGATGAAACTCCTCGAACGTGGGCTCGTCGACATCCGGTGGCCGCAGCGCTCCGACCTTCTCGATCCCTGCGGGCCAGCGATCGTCCGTGATGCTTTCCCAGGACGGTTGCTGCAGGGCCGTGCAGTGGCAACCGAGGGCCGTGGCCTCGACGCGCCGTGCGCTCAGTTCACGCAATTGCGTGGCATCGATCATGGCGTCATGGCTCCGTCCGAATCAAAGGAGCGCCGATTGTGCCGTGCCACCGGCATCTCGTTTGCGTGTGCGGTCGGCGAAGCTCAGCTGAAACGCAACACCCCGTCCGCCACCTTGCCGAAGCGCATCGCCACCAGGTCGCTCAGGTAGTTCTGGTTCAGCTTCCAGGGCTTGGTCGTGCCCTGCTTGGGCAACTGGTCGGCGGCACGCTGGAAGTAGCCGGACGAGAAGTCGACCCAGGGTTGCAACGGCGTATCGGGCCCGAGCTCCGGCACCAGGCACTGCCGCGCGCCGGTCTTGCGCATGTGGTTGAGCAACCGGCAGACGTACTGCGCCGTCAGGTCGGCCTTCAGCGTCCACGAGGCATTGGTGTAGCCGAAGGTGTTGGCCAGGTTCGGCACGCCGGTGTACATCAAGCCCTTGTAGTTGACCGTGCGCGCCGGCTCCACGCGCTGCCCGTCGACGTAGACAGCGGCCTTGCCCAGCATCGAAAGGTTCAGCCCGGTGGCGCTGACGATGATGTCGGCGTCCAGCGTCGCGCCGGATTTCAACTTCAAACCCGTCTCCGTGAACGACTCGATCTGGTCGGTGACAACGGAAGCACTGCCCGTGTTCAGCGCCTGGAAGAAGTCGCCATCGGGCACCAGGCACAGGCGCTGCTCCCACGGGTTGTAGCGCGGCGTGAAGTGCGTGGCGATGTCGGCCTTGGGGCCGAGTGCCTGTCGCACCCCGGCGAGCAACAGTTGGCTTACGCGTTGCGGGCTGCGCCTGCAAAGCCGGAAGAAGTACATGCTCAGGAGCACGTTCTTCCATCGCGTCAGCTTGAGCGCCATCTTCAGGGGCAGGCCGCGGCGCAAGGTGGTGTTGATCGGGTCGACCGAAGGCCGAGCCGCCATCCATGTCGGCGAGCGCTGCAGCATGGTCACGTGCCCGGCCGTCTCGGCGAGGGCCGGCACCAGCGTCACGGCGGTCGCACCGCTGCCGATCACGACGATCTTCTTGCCGGCGTAGTCCAGGTCCTCGGGCCACTTCTGCGGATGGACCATGCGGCCGCCGAAGCGATCGAGGCCGGGGTATTCGGGCTGGTAGCCGCTGGCGTAGTCGTAGTAGCCGCTGCACATGAACAGGAAGCCGCAGCGCATGCTGACCGTGCTGCCATCGCTCTCTCGCAGCATCTGCACCGTCCATTGCGCGTCCTGCGCCGACCAGTCGGCGCGCACCACCTTGTGGCCGAAGCGGATCTTGCGGTCGATGCCGTTGTCGCGCGCCGTCTCGCGCAGGTAGTGGAGGATGGTCGGCCCCGCGGCGATGGCCTTCGGGTCGGTCCACGGGCGGAAGGAGTAACCCAGCGTGTGCATGTCGGAGTCGGAGCGCACGCCGGGATAGCGGAACAGGTCCCAGGTACCGCCGAGGTCGTTGCGCGCCTCGACGATGGCGTAGCTGCGATCCGGGCAGAGCGTCTGCAGGTGGTAGCCCGCGCCGATGCCGGACAGCCCCGCGCCCACCACCAGCACGTCGACGAATTCCTCGGTCATGCGGCCGAACCCCGCACTGGCGACACCGGCATGTGTTGTGTACGCGGCAGGAAAGCGGTCAGGGGCGTGCCCTCGCGTTGACGGGCCAGCCACTCTTCCGGATCGAACTCGACGCCGATCGGGTTGGCCGCGAAGTGCGGGCCTTCCATGAAGGCATTGGCATCGTCGTTGTTGTCATAGCAGTCGACCTGGAACTCCATCTGGTTGCCGTCCGGGTCGCCGTAGTACATGGACACCGTCACGCCGTGGTGGATGCACCAGTAGGGCAGGATGCCCTGCGCCTTCAGTTGAACGTAGTTCTCGAACAGGTCGTCGATGGACTGGTAGGTGTAGGCGACGTGGTCCACGCCGATGATGCCCGCGCGGTTGGTTTCCGTGCCCTCGGGCTGCAGCACCGCGAGGTTGATGAACGCGAAGCGGTGATGCTCATCGTCATAGGTCAGGAAGGCGATCGCCGGGTTCTTGTGCTGGACATGGGCATCGAACACCTTGGCATACCAGTCGAGCATGGCTTCGAACCGGCGCGTGCGATAGACGACGTGGACGAACTTCTGCGGGCGGATACGCGGCATGTTTTCTCCTGTGACGTGGGGCTGGGGAGCGATGATCCTTTCACACGCGCGCCGCGAAGGCGAGAGGGATATCGCGCGGTTTGGGAGGCTCTGCTCAAGTCCCCCGCGGATCGCGCATCCTCTGCTTGGGCGGTCTGCGGCGTTGCAAATCCTCGCCATAGCTGGCTATGGCTGTGGTTTGCGCCTTGCATCCCATCCCAAGCCGAGGCGCGCGCCCTCGCGGAGGACTTGAGCAGAGCCTCCTTGTCATCAAGCGTCAGCCGCCGGCCTTGCTCCCTCGCCCCTCCTGGGAGAGGGCTGGGGTGAGGGGCAGCCCCCGGGCCAGCCGAACCATGGACTTCTGCGGGTGCACCCACAGCAATCCGATCAAGCCACCGACCGCCAGCAGCACACCACTCAGCGCAAAGCCGTGCTCATAGCCCGAGGCGATGTCGCCACTGGTGCTCTGGATCAGGCTGCCGGTCACCACCGGTGACAGCACACCCGCGATGGACGCGATCGAGTTCAGGATCGCCAGCATCGCACCGCGCTGGGCATCGGGCGTCACCGAACCGACCATCGCCGGCGCCAGCGAGAACATCACGCCGGTGATGCCGCCGCCGGCCGAGAGCAGGATGACCTTGACCATCACCGGCATCGGCACCAGCACGACGGCCACGATCATCAAGCCGCCCACGATCAGCGCCACGCCCGACAGCACCGCGCGGCCCTTGCGCGCCGTCACGCCACGCGCCATCAGGCGCTGCGACCACCACGAGAGGCCCAGGCTGCACACCATGTTGACCAGCGTCAGCATCGCGAACAACCGCCCGGCCGTGAGGCCGTCAAAACCCAGGCCCTTCTGCAGGTAGGCCGGGAACCAGGTCAGCGTCAGCGCCAGCCCCCAATAAGCCATGAAGTTCATGGCCAGCACGCCGATGACGGTGGGGTCGCCCAGCAGCATGCGATAGGGCAGTCGGCGGGCCGCTCCGGCCGTGGTGGTCGCGCCGCCAGCGGTCGAGGCATCGTCCACCACGCGGCCTTCGGCGCCAAAGACCAGCCACACCATCACCCACACGCCGCCCGCAATAGCCATCACGAGGAAGCTGGCACGCCAGCCCCAATGCACCGTGATCAGCGGAATCAGCACGCCCGCCATCAGCACGCCGACCGCCGCACCCTGGTTGACCACTGACACCGGCAGCGCCCGCTTGCTGTCCGGGAACCACTTGTAGCAGGCGTGATAGGCCACAGGCGCAGCCGGCCCTTCACCGATGCCCAGCAGCACCCGTGACAGCACCAGCATCGCGATCGATGACGACAGGATGATCGGCAACTGCGCGACGCTCCAGGTCGCGCCCATCACCAACAGCATCCACTTCGCGCTGACCCGGTTGGCGATGAAGCCGCCGATCACGCCCGAGGCGGAGAAGAGCCAGAAGAAGCTGCCTGCGATCCAGCCGAATTCGGTGGGCGACAAGTTCAGCTCGGCCATCATCGGCACCGCGACCAGCCCGATCACGACCTTGTCGATGAAGTTGATCAGCATGAACAGTGCGAGCAGCACCGTGATGAACCAGGCCCGGGCGGGCTGGTAGTAGTCGTTGTGGTTGGCGGGCATCGGCTGCATTGTGGCGGCGCCGGCGCTTGCGTGGATGAGTGCTACTTCGGAGGCTCGCCCTGGCCGTCGGTCGGACCGACGACCTTCGGGCTGCTGCTGGACGTGCCTTGTTCCTGGGTCTTGTCGACGTCCTTGGGTGCGTTGTCCGCGGGCGCAGCCACAGGAGGCGCCACGCTCGATTGCGGGCGCAATTCGGCGGGTGTCGGCGCCGCGGCCGAAGGTGCCAGCGTGGCGGACGGCGCAGGCGGCGTCGACGGCTTGCGATCGCATGCGGCCAGGCCGAGCAACGCGGTCGACAGAAGCAGCAGCGCGAGGGGATGGCGCTGCGTGTTCGTCTTCAGTGCTTGTGTGTTCATGGTGGTCTCCCGGATGCAGAAGACACCATTCTTTCGACTCAGGCGCTGCGGCCTTGTAGTCCGGCTGCGCCGATGTTCGCCAGCAGGTGCAGCGGCGTGAAGCGCCCGCTCACCCATCGCCGGGCATCATGCGGCCCGCGCAGCTTCCTCGCGCGTACGACGGGCCTCGTAGGTCTTCAGGTGGGCGTACGCAATGCGCAGCATCGAGCGTTCGGTCTCGGCCTGCGTGCCGCGGCTGAGCAGGTCGCCGAGGATGTGGTCGGCTTCGGTCGGCGCGCCGCGCTCGATGTCCTTGAGCATCGACGCGGTGATCGGCGAGCCCGCGGCGCTGACCATGGCGCGACCGCGTTCCACCGCCGCCGCGCTCGGCGCGAAGCCGTTGTGCGCGGCAATGGCGCGGCATTCCTCGAACAAGGCCTGCCCCAGGTCCGCCGCGCCCGCAGTCACGATGTCGCCGATGCTCGAACGCATCAGCGTCGTGATGCCGGCCATCGACGAGATGAAGACCCACTTCTCCCACATCGCCTGCATGATGTTGTCGCTGGCGGTGCTGGTGAAATTGGCCGGCGCAAAGGCCGCCGCGATCGCATCGATGCGCGCCGAGCGCCCGCCGCCGAGTTCGCCGAAGGTCAGGCCGTGCATGTCGTTCAGGTGCAGCACGTTGCCGGCTTCGTCCAGTGCCGCCGAGATCAGGCACAGCCCGCCCAGCACGCGCTCGCGGCCGAAGTGTTCCGACAGCACGTCCAGGTGCTGCATGCCGTTGAGCAGCGGCAGCACCGCCGAGTCGGGCCCGACGGCTGCAGCGAACGAGTCGATGGTGTGCGCCAGGTCGTAGGCCTTGCAGGCAACGATGACCACGTCGAAGGGCTCGGCGATGTCGTCCGACAGCACATGCGGCGGGGAGGGGATGTGGGCATTGCCCGCGGGGCTCTTGATGCACAGCCCGTCAGCCGCCAGTTGCGCCGCGCGCCGTGGGCGCAGCAGGAAGGTCACGTCCTGCCCGGCCTGCAACAGCCGCCCGCCAAAGTACCCGCCGAGCGCGCCGGCGCCCACCACCAGGAATCTCATTTGCTTTGCTCCTCAGGCATTCGGTTGCCTGAAGGCGGTTTTAGTCGATTGGCGGAAACGGCGCAGACGTGTGAGGGCAATGACCAGTGAAGGATGCAGGCTGCGATTCGCAAGGAAAAAAAGCCTGCACGTTTCCGTGCAGGCTTCCTGTTCGAGCGCTTGGCGATCAGGCAGCGATAGCCGCCCGATCCTGATTGGCCGCGGCACCCACGGCGATCTGGATATCCGACCGCGCCGAAGCCAGCGCCGCATTCTTGGCCGCATCACCCATGCCCAGCCCCTCAGCCCGCACAAAGCGCACATCCGTAATCCCGAAGAACCCGAAGATCACCTTGAGGTAGCTTTCCTGGTGCTCCATCGACTGCCCGCCTTCGCTGGTCGAGTACATGCCGCCGCGGCTGGACGCCACGATCACGGTCTTCCCACCAGCCAGGCCGACCGGGCCCTTGTCGGTGTACTTGAAGGTCCGGCCGATCTGCGCAAGGCGGTCGATCCAGGCCTTCAGTTGCGTCGGGATGCTGAAGTTGTAGAACGGGGCGCCGATGACGATCACGTCCGAGGCGAGGAACTGGCTCACCAGGCGTTCCGACACGGCGTTCTCGAAGCGCTGGGCTTCGGTCGGTTCGGCTTGCACCCCGGTCTTGATGGCGATCGCGTCGGCGCTGAAGTGGTTGGGGGTGTCCACGGCCAGGTCGAGGTAGTCGACGGTGGCTTGCGGGTTGGCCTTGCGCCACTCGGCAACGATTTCGGCCGACAGCAGGCGGGAAACGGAATTCGCGCCCAGAACACTGGAATCAACGTGCAGCAGTTTCATGATCTATCGCTCTCTTTCAGTAAGTGAGCCGGCAAACGCGTCGGCATGGGGAGAAGTCTAAATTTGTGGCGATTGATTGATAAGTGGCTGAAAATGACTTACTTCGTTCCAAATTCAGGACAGTGAACATGCTAGACCTCAACGACATGGTCTATTTCGCCGAGGTGGCGGAGCGCGGCGGCTTTGCTGCGGCGGGGCGGGCGCTGGGGATTCCCAAGTCACGGCTGTCACGGCGGGTCGCGGAGCTGGAAGCGCAACTTGGCGTGCAACTCCTGCAGCGCAGCACCCGCAGCCTTTCATTGACGCCGGCCGGTGAGCTGTACCTGCGCCACTGCGCCGCCATGCGCGACGCGGCCCAAGCCGCCGGCGAGGCGGTGGCCCAGGTCCAGACCGAGCCGCGCGGCACCATCCGCATCAGTTGCCCGGTGACGCTCGCGCACAGCAGCCTCGGGCCCTTGCTGCCGGTCTTCATGAGCCGCTACCCGAAGGTGCGCGTGGAGATGATGGTGATCAACCGACCGGTCGACCCGGTGGAGGAGGGCGTCGACATCGCGCTGCGCGTGCGGCCGGCGATCGAGAACAGCGCGACGCTGGTGGCCAAGAACTTCGGCGTGAGCCGCGGCGTGCTCGTGGCCAGCGCGGACCTGGTGCGGCAGAAGGGGCCGATCGAGAAGCCCGGGGACCTGGCGCGCCTGGAGACCGTCGCGATGTCCGCCAGCGGAGATGGCCGGCAGAGCTGGCACTTCGAAGGCCCGGACGGTGCGACCTACGTGCATCACCATTCCCCGCGTTACGTGGCGGACGACTTGGCGACCCTGGTCTACGCGGTGGTGGGCGGCATCGGTGCATCGGTGCTGCCCGACTACATGTGCGCCCCCGAGATTCGCAGCGGCAAGCTGGTCGCGCTGCTGCCGGGCTGGGGCCCGCCGCCAGGCATCTGTCACGCGATGTTTCCAGCGCGCCGCGCGCTGGTGCCGGCGGTGCGCAAGCTAATCGACTTCCTGGCCGAAAACCTGGATGGCGCAGAGCCGCACCAGATCGTGATCTGAGGTCGTTCGGGCATTCGTCAGGCGCGACCCTTATGCGCTGGAGGCCATATTCTTACAAGCAGATATTCGTTTGTTATCTGAAGAAGGCCTCGGACAATCGCGGCTCGCCTTCCAACCCGAACCCATGACTGCTCCATCCGCCGGCGCCATCTCCGCCGATTTCCCGACTGCTGCCCCGTGACGACGAGACTCATCATCGTCCCCGGCTGGCGCGATTCCGGCCCCGGCCACTGGCAGAGCCTGTGGGCGGAGCAATTGCAGGGCGCCGAGCGCGTGACGCAGGACGACTGGGTGGCGCCCACGCGCGCCGCATGGGTCGGCAACCTCGAGAAGCTCATCCTTTCCCGGCCGGAACCGGTGGTGATCGCGGCGCACAGCCTCGGTTGCATCGCCGTGTCGCACCTGGGTCACGAAGCCTCCGAGCGCATTGCCGGTGCTTTGCTGGTTGCGCCCGCAGACCCCGAACGTCGCTCGGTTCTCCACGACTTTGCCCCGGTGCCTTACGCGCCGCTGCCCTACCGCAGCATCGTCGTCGCCAGCAGCAACGATCCTTTCTGCCCGGTCCGCCTGGCCGGCGCCTATGCCCGTGCCTGGGGCAGCGAATTCGTCCGCATGCAGAATGCGGGCCACATCAACATCGACTCCGGACATGGCGACTGGCCCCTGGGCCTTGCCTTGCTCCAGTCGCTGACCGACACGCCGGGCCAACGTCCGGCGCTGCGGGACTCCATTGCAACCTCGACCTCTCCATGACCTCTCCGATCAAGTCCTCCAAGTTCCTGCTCGCCAGCCTCGCGCTGTTCGCCAGCGTCGCCAGCTACGCCCAGAGCAATACGCTGCTCAACGCGTCGTATGACGTGGCCCGCGAGTTCTACAAGGACTACAACACCGCCTTCGTCGCCCACTACAAGAAGACCACCGGCAAGGACGTGAAGATCGACCAGTCGCACGGTGGCTCCAGCGCCCAGGCGCGCGCCGTGGCCGACGGCCTCGATGCCGACGTCGTGACCATGAACACCTCGACCGACGTCGAATTCCTCGCCGAAAAGGGCGTCGTCGCGAAGGACTGGGCCAAGAAATTCCCCGACAACGCATCGCCGACCACCTCCACCATGCTGATGCTGGTGCGCAACGGCAATCCCAAGGGCATCAAGGACTGGGATGACCTGGTCAAGCCCGGCGTGCAGGTCGTGATCGTCAACCCCAAGACCGGTGGCAATGGCCGCTACGCCTACCTCGCTGCCTGGGGCTACGTGAAGAAAAAGGGCGGCACCGACGCGCAGGCTGCCGAGTTCGTCGGCAAGCTGTTCAAGAACGTGCCGATCCTCGCGCGCGGCGGCCGTGACGCCACCACCGCCTTCCTGCAACGCAACATCGGCGATGCGCTGATCACGTTCGAATCCGAAGTCGTCTCGATCGACCGCGAATTCGGCGCCGGCAAGGTCGATGCGGTGTATCCGTCGATCAGCGTGCTGGCCGAGAACCCGGTCGCCGTGGTCGAGCGCACCACCGCCAAGAAGGGCACCGGCGAACTGGCCAAGGCCTATCTGGACTACCTGTACTCCGACGAGGCGCAGGAGATCGCGGCAAAGCATGCGCTGCGCCCGCGCTCCCAAGCCGTCCTGAAGAAGTACGCAGCGACCTTCAAGCCGGTGCAGTTGTTCACCGTGCAGGAACTCTTCGGCAGCCTGGGTGAAGCGCAGAAGGTGCACTTCAACGATGGCGGGCAGTTCGACAAGCTCTACGTGCCGGGCGCGAAGTAATGAGCGCCGCGCCGAACCGCTTCAAGCAAGCGAACGGCCCCCTCGGGGGGCAGCGAGGACGCGCAGCGCCGAGCGTGGGGGTCATGTAGTGAGCGCTGCTGCTTCCACGGCGCTCCCTTCTGCGGTAGCGCCGCTTTCGCTTGCCGGCGCTCCACGGGCGTCGCGCCGCGTGCTGCCCGGCTTCAATCTCACGCTGGGCTACACGGTGCTGTACCTGAGCCTGATCGTGTTGCTGCCGCTGTCGGCGTTGGTGTTCAAGACCTTCACGCTGACCTGGGAGCAGTTCTGGGCAGCGGTGAGCGCGCCGCGCGTGGTGCACTCGTACAAGCTGACCTTCGGCGCGTCGCTGATCGCGGCGCTGGTCAACCTGGTGTTCGGGCTGCTCGTGGCCTGGGTGCTGGTGCGCTACAAGTTTCCGGGCAAGCGGATCGTCGATGCACTGGTCGACTTGCCCTTTGCCTTGCCGACCGCCGTCGCCGGCATCTCGCTGACGGCGTTGCTGGCGGGCAATGGCTGGGTCGGCCAGTACCTGGAGCCGCACGGCATCAAGCTGGCGTTCACGCCGGCGGGCATCGTGATCGCGTTGATCTTCATCGGTTTGCCGTTCGTGGTGCGCACGGTGCAGCCGGTGCTGGAAGACACGGAGAAGGAACTTGAGGAAGCCGCGACCTCGCTCGGCGCGACGCGCTTCCAGACGTTTACCCGGGTGATCCTGCCGTCCATCACGCCGGCGTTGTTGACCGGCTTCGCGATGGCCTTCGCCCGCGCGATCGGTGAATACGGCTCGGTGATCTTCATCGCCGGCAACATGCCGATGGTCTCCGAGATCACGCCGCTCATCATCATCGGCAAGCTGGAGCAGTACGACTACGCGGGTGCTACGGCAGTCGCATTGATGATGCTCTTGTTCTCGTTCGTGCTGTTGCTGGTGATCAATGGGTTGCAGGCCTGGCAGCGTCGGCGCTCGACAGGGGCCATGGCATGAGCGCGCCGGCCAAAGTGATTCGCCGGGCCAACGCCGGGACGACAGAGTCGGCATGGGTGCGCTGGACGCTGATCACCATCGCGCTTGCCTTCATGCTGCTGTTCCTCGTGCTGCCGCTGGCGGCTGTGGCTGCGGAAGCACTGCGCAAGGGGGTCGGTGCGTACCTCGAAGCACTGCGCGAGCCCGATGCCTGGAGCGCCATCGAACTCACGTTGATCACGGCAGCGATCGCGGTGCCGATGAACCTCGTGTTCGGCGTTGCAGCGGCCTGGGCCATTGCCAAGTACGAGTTCAAGGGCAAGGCCTTCCTGACGACGCTGGTGGACCTGCCTTTCGCCGTGTCGCCGGTGGTTGCGGGCCTGATCTACGTGCTGGTGTTCGGCGCGCAGGGTTGGCTCGGGCCCTGGCTGTCGGAGCACAACATCAAGATCATCTTCGCCGTGCCGGGCATCGTGCTCGCGACCGTGTTCGTGACCTTCCCCTTCATCGCACGCGAACTGATCCCGCTGATGCAGGCACAGGGCAGCGACGAGGAACAGGCCGCCATCGTGCTCGGCGCAACCGGCTGGCAGACCTTCTGGCGCGTGACGCTGCCGAACATCAAGTGGGGCCTGCTGTACGGCGTCATCCTCTGCAATGCGCGGGCGATGGGCGAATTCGGCGCGGTGTCGGTGGTGTCGGGGCACATCCGCGGGCAGACCAACACGATTCCGCTGCACGTCGAGGTGCTCTACAACGAATACCAGTCGGTAGCGGCGTTTGCCTGCGCATCGCTGCTGGCGATCCTGGCGCTGGTCACGCTGGTCATCAAGTCGGTGATCGAGTGGCGGCATGAGCGGGAGATGAAGGCGATTGCGGAACTGCCGCCGGAGAGACCGACCGCTGCCTGAATGCAGCCCTCATCCCGACCCTCTCTCCGAGGAAACGGGAGGAAGACAGAGAGAAACACCATGAGCATTGAAATTCGAAACGTCAGCAAGCGCTTCGGCGATTTCCAGGCGCTGCGCGACGTCAACCTCGACATCGAGTCGGGCGAACTGGTCGCGCTGCTGGGCCCGTCGGGCTGCGGCAAGACCACGCTGCTGCGCATCATCGCGGGGCTGGAAACGGCCGACGCGGGCAACATCCTGTTCTCCGGCGAGGACACGACCGACGTGCACGTGCGCGAGCGCAACGTGGGCTTCGTGTTCCAGCACTACGCGCTGTTCCGCCACATGACGGTGTTCGAGAATGTGGCTTTCGGCCTGCGTGTCAAGCCGCGCAGCCAGCGTCCCGGCGAGGCCGCCATCAAGAAGAAGGTGATGGACCTGTTGAAGCTGGTGCAACTCGATTGGCTGGCAGACCGCTATCCGTCACAGCTGTCCGGCGGCCAGCGCCAGCGCATTGCCCTGGCGCGCGCGCTGGCGGTGGAGCCCAAGGTGCTGTTGCTCGACGAGCCCTTCGGCGCGCTCGATGCCAAGGTGCGCAAGGAACTGCGCCGCTGGCTGCGCCGCCTGCACGACGAACTGCACGTCACCTCGATCTTCGTCACGCACGACCAGGAAGAGGCGCTCGAAGTCGCCGACCGCGTGGTCGTCATCAACAAGGGGCAGATCGAGCAGGTCGGCTCGCCGCAGGAGGTCTGGGACCATCCGGCCAGCCCCTTCGTCTACGGCTTCCTCGGCGACGTGAACCTGTTCCACGGCCGCGCGCACGAGGGCGAGGTGCAGGTCGAAGGCATCCGCCTGCACGCGCCAGAGCACAGCACGGTCCAGGACAGCAAGGCGCTCGCCTATGTGCGCCCGCACGACCTCGAGATCACGCGCCACACCCCCGGCGCCAGCGGCATCATGGCGACGCTGACGCGCGCCATCGTCGTCGGCCCGATCGCGCGGCTGGAACTTGAGCCCACCGAATCGAATCCCGATAATCCGGGCACCGGAACCATCATCGAAGCGCAACTCCCTGCGCAACAGTTCCGGGACCTGGGCTTGAAGGAGGGCGACACCGTGGTCGCCCAGCCGCGCAAGGCCAGGGTGTTCGTAGAAGACTGGGTTTCTCCTTGATCGATTGGTTTTTTGGCGCACCGCGCCGCGCTTACGCACTCGTCTGCATCGCCTGCGTCGGCATGCTGGCTTTCGGCATGTACCTGCAACACGTGGTGGGCCTCGAGCCTTGCCCGATGTGCGTGGTGCAGCGCTACGCGTTGATGGGGGTCGGTTTGTTTGCGGCGATTGCAGCGCTGAGCAATCGCAGGGGCGTGCAGGTGCCGTTCGCGTTGCTGGCCTTGCTGTCGGCCATCGGCGGTGCCTTCACCGCCGCGCGCCAGACCTGGCTGCAATGGCATCCGCCGGAGTTCGTGAGCTGCGGTCGGGATATCTACGGGATGATCGAGAGCTTCCCGCTGCAACGTGCCTTGCCCATGATCTTCAAGGGCAGCGGCGATTGCTCGAAGGTCGACTGGACCTTCCTGGGGCTGTCGATCGCCAACTGGTCCTTCATCTCCTTCGTGGTGTTCGGCTTGCTGCTGATCGTGCTGATCGCGCGCAGCCTGGGCCGCTCTTCCTCGACCTACGCCGCGGCCTGAGCGCAGTTGGCTGGCCTTCTTCCAGCCAGCATGCACGAGATGGTCAGCCCCTGGACCAGCAGCACCGCCGAGAAATAGGCGTGCGCGCCCGGTCCGAGGGAGTGCGCATCCTCCGCGCCGCGGTCCAGCAAGAAGGCGAATGCAGCCGGCGCAAAGGCGTGCATCGCCTGTGAAAAAGCGCGCATCGGGCCACGACGCGTGCCACTTCGGACGTCGGAAACTCCGCCTGCGCGATCAGCGGCGGAAGCGATGTGGCATTGCCGATGCCCAAGCCAAAGAGCGCTGCGCCCATCACGATCAACAGCAGCTGCTGCGGCGCGGCCATGAGTCGCGTAGATCCCGGCCGCGCCGAGCGGCGCCCAGCCGGCCCCGGTGAGCAGTGCGGCGATGAACAACTCCCACGGCTGCGTCGCTGCGGCTCAGCCCATGACGCCGACTGCCAGCACGATGGCGCCGGCGGACGTGGCCACCGGGATACCCAGCCGACGATGAATGCGCGGCAGCCCCGCGACAACGCAGGCACCAAAGAGGAAACGCAATGTGACCGCCGCCGACACCAGCGACAGCGACCACCCCGTTCGCGAGACGACCGCGTGCAGAAAGATCTGTGGCCCGTAGAAGCCGATGCCCCAGCCCAGCACAGCCACCACGGACGCCGTGCGCACGACAGTCGGGCCGAAGAAATCGGGCACGGATGTCCCCGGAGACGAATGCATGAAGTCGGCTGGCGTCGCGCGGAATCAACCGCGGAGCCGCCATGCCAGTGACGGCACGCGCTTCACACTTCGATGCGGGGCGAAGTGTGGGCTACCGGTCCGACATGAGGACCGGTCGCAGTCGCAGCGCTTACAACGGCAACGTATCGAAAGCCGCGTAGGCCGTCGCCAGCCAGGTCTTGACGCGCTGGCGTTCCAGCAAGCCCAGCGCGGCCGGCCCGGTCTTGTCGTTCACGGCCTTCCAGAAGCTGGTGTTCTGCGCGTCGATCTTGCGCATGCTGGTTTCGTGCAGGCGCGGCAGCGCGATGACCTGCGCGCCGGCTGCCGTCGCCTTCGACAGTGATTGCGAGCCGAGCAGCATGCCGAAGTCGCTGCCGCGGCCGTAGTTCTGCACCACGATGTAGTTGGGCTGTGTGCCGAAGGTGTCGATCAGCGTGCCGAGCAGGTCGGTCGAATCGCGGCCGTCGTCCAGCACGTGCCAGAAGTTGACCGCCACGCCGAGTTCCTTGAACACGTCGAACAGGTCGGATTCCTTGATCCAGTTCGACAGCGGCGCCAGCGTCTGCGCAGCCAGGTCGACGATCACACTCTGCTGCGGATTGGCCTCGAAGCCATTCACGATGGTGTCGAGGCCTTCGAAGCTGTCGACCACCACCGGCGAGGCAAAGCCTTCATAGAAACGCGTGAAGGAGCCGTGCGAGCGGTCGGTGTCGAAGCCGACGAAAGGCCGGCTGCGATCGATGAAGTACTGCGCGAGCACCCGTGCCGTGACCGACTTGCCGACGCCGCCTTTTTCGCCGCCGATGAAATTGATGGAGCTCATGTAGTGGTGCCCAGGAAGATTGGTGTGTGTGGAGGGGGAGGAAAGTCGCGGGGCATTCTAGGGCGTGCAAAGGGCAAGCATCCATCGTGCCTGAGGTGCCTGGGAAACGTTGCGAATAGATATGAAGATTGCGTAGCGAGGGCGCCAGCCAGGAAGCCGGTTCGCGCAGCGGAGCCGCGCTCGCGTGCGGCGACAACGAAGTTGCGGCAGAGGCCAACAATTGCGCGAAGCGCTTGTTACGCCGGAGCCAACAGCGCAGGCCCGAGATCGGCGGCCGCAGCAGGAAGATCCGCGTCTTCTCAGGGTTTGACCATCGCGAGGAACGGCGTCAGGCTGCCGAGCACGAAGTTCTGCCCGAAATCCAGCGCCGCGCGGCGGTACTTCTCGTCGGCTTGCGCGGCCATCAGGTCCAAGCGTGCGACCACCTTCGACAACTCGCGGTCGGGCAGCAGGTTGCGGCCCCGGTCGCTGATCTCTGTGGCCAGCAGCAGCGGCTGGCCGTCCGGCCCGGTCTTGGACGTGATCAGCCACAGCGAGATCTCGACATTGCGCGCCGCGCGATAGCTGTTCTCGGCATTGACGCCGTCGATCATCGTCTGGTCCCAGGTGTTGCCGTTCGCCTCCTTGAGCATGCTGGCCCAGCCGACCGCCAAGGCGGCCACGCGGTCGCCCTGGTAGCCCTGCGGGCCGGTCTCGAAGGCCATGCGGATGGCGTCGATGCCCAGGGCGCCGCGCAACTCGGGCAACGTCGTGCCCTGCATGATCGTGTCCCAGGTGCGATTGATCGCATCCTCCGGACCCTTGGCCCACTTGCGCCACTCGCGCGGATTGCGCCGGTAGAGCGACAACTGCACCCGCTGGATCGACTGCAGGTTGTCGCGCAACGCCAGGTTGGCGATGCGATTGGCGCTCGATTGGATCAACTCGTTGTTGGCGTACGGCTGGGCCCGCTCGGTCGAATTGATCATGCTGTGGCAGCCCGCCAGGCCCAACGACGCGGCCGCGAGGCCCCACAGCGCGACCCAGCGAGGGAAGGGGACAGATCCGGCCGGCGAACAAGGCATATCACGCATCGCTCGCACGTTATCATCGTCGCCTTGCGAGGCAGCCGCCATGGCTGTGCTTTGCGCTTGATCGAACGCGTCTTGACGGCCTGCTCCGGCACGCCGGATCCATTCACACCTTCTGACTCGTCGTGCGCCTCAATTCCATCAAACTTTCAGGCTTCAAGTCGTTCGCCGAACCCACTAACTTCATGCTGCCCGGCCAACTGGTCGGCGTCGTGGGCCCCAATGGCTGCGGCAAGTCAAACATCATGGACGCCGTGCGTTGGGTGCTCGGCGAATCCCGCGCCTCGGAGCTGCGCGGCGAGTCGATGCAGGACGTCATCTTCAACGGCACGACCACCCGCAAACAGGCCAGCCGTTCCAGCGTGGAATTGGTGTTCGACAACGCCGACCACCGCGCCGGCGGCCAATGGGCGCAGTTCACCGAAATCGCGGTCAAGCGCGTGTTGACGCGCGACGGCACCTCCAGCTACTACATCAACAACCAGCCGGTGCGCCGGCGCGACGTGCAGGACGTGTTCCTCGGCACCGGCCTCGGCCCGCGCGCCTACGCCATCATCGGCCAGGGCACGATCAGCCGGATCATCGAATCGAAGCCCGAGGAACTGCGTCTCTTTCTCGAAGAAGCCGCCGGCGTCTCGAAGTACAAGGAGCGCCGTCGCGAGACCGAGAACCGGCTCGGCGACACGCGAGAAAACCTCACGCGCGTCGAAGATATCCTGCGCGAACTCAACGCCAACCTCGAGCGCCTCGAAAAGCAGGCCGAGGTGGCTGCGCGCTACAACGCGCTGAATGGCGACGCCACGCGCAAGCAGCACCAACTCTGGCTGCTCAAGCGCACCGAAAGCGAGGCCGACCAGGCCAAGGTCAAGGCCGAGGCCGAGCGGGCCATCAACGACCTCGAAAGCCGCACCGCCGACCTGCGCCATGTCGAGGCTGAACTGGAGACCGTGCGCCAGGCCCACTACGCCGCAGGCGACCACGTCAACCAGGCCCAGGGCAAGCTCTACGAGGCCAGTGCCGAAGTGGGTCGGCTCGAAGGCGAGATCCGCTTCGTGGTCGAAGGCCGTGCCCGCGTCGAGCAGCGCCTGGTGCAGTTGCGCGAGCAGATCGGGCAATGGGGCACGCGCCGGGAAGACGCCGCGGCCGAGATCGAGACGCTGGCCGGCCAAGGCGTCGATGCCGAAGAGCAGGCCATCCTGCTGGCCGCGCAACTCGAGGAACATGACGCGCGCTTGCCGGAGCTGGAAGAAGCGCAGCAACGCGCGCAGGACGAGGCCAACGCCCAGCGCAGCAGTGTGGTGCAGGTGCAGCAACAGATCCAGGTGCTGGCCGCCGACCAACGTAACATCGAAGAGCAGTCCCGGCAGTTGCAGCAACGCAGCGAGCGCCTGCGCAACGACCAGCGGTCGCTCAACGCGCCCGATGAAGCCCGGCTCGCGGACTTGCAGGAGCAGTTCGAAGCCGGCCAGGAAGCCGCCAGCGAAGCCGAAGGGCGGTTGCACGACCTGCAGGAGCAGGTGCCACAACTCGACGACGACCGCCGCACGCGCCAGCAGGCCGTCAACACCGAAGGCGGCCGCCTGACCGAGTTCTCCGCCCGCCTCGAAGCGCTCAAGGCGCTGCAGGAGAAAGTGAAGACAGACGGCAAGCTCGCGCCGTGGCTCGCGAAGCACGGTCTCGACCGATTGCAGGGCCTGTGGAGCCGCATCCACATCGAGCAGGGCTGGGAGAACGCGCTTGAATCGGCGCTGCGTGAACGCATGGGCGCGCTCGAAGTCAGTCGCCTCGACATGGTGCGCGCCTTCGGCAACGATGCGCCGCCGGCCAAGCTGGCTTTCTATAGCCCGCCAAGCGCAGGCGTCCCGGTCGCTCCGTCGGAATTGCCGCGCTTGTCCGACCTGCTGCGCCTGAACGACGCTGGCCTGCAGGCTTTGCTGGTCGACTGGCTGCACGACTGCTTCACCGCCGGGAACCTCGACGACGCTCTTGCGCAGCGCAGCCGCCTCAAGTCCGGCGAGGTCATCTACGTGAAGAGCGGCCATGCGGTGTCCGCACACGGCGTCAGCTTCTACGCGCAGGATTCCGAGCAGGCCGGCCTGTTGGCGCGCCAGCAGGAGATGGAAAACCTGGAGCGCCAGATCCGCGCCCAGACCCTGATTGCCGACGAAGCCCGTACCGCCCTGGTGCGTGCCGAGGCCGCGTACGGCGATGCCGCATCGCGCCTGGTCACGGCCCGCCGCGAAGCCGCCGAAACCCGGTCGCGCGCGCATGAACTCCAGGTCGAAACCCTGCGCCTGACCCAACTGGCCGAGCAGGCCCGCGCCCGCAGCCAGCAACTCGCCAGCGACCTGGGCGAAGTCGATGCGCAGCTCGAAGAACTGCAGGAACGCCGCATTGCTGCCGAAGCGCGATTCGAGGAACTGGACTTGCAACTGGCGGAGAGCCAGGAGCGCCACGCCCAGCTGGACGAGCGCGTGATCGAGGCCGCACGCCGGTTGACCGCCAGCCGCGAGCAACACCGCAGCCTGGAGCGTCAGGCCCAGGAAGCGACGTTCTCCCAGCGCACGCTGGAAGCGCGTCGCGGCGAGTTGAGCCGCGCCATCGAGACCGCCACCCAGCAATCGGTTGCGCTGGCACAGGAGCAGGAGCGCGCCCAGGGCGAACTGACCCGCCTCTCCGACGCGGCGGCGCAAGCCGGCCTGCAAGACGCGCTGGCCCTCAAGCTCGAACGCGAGTCCGCACTGGGCGCCCTGCGCAGCCAGTACGACGACCTCACGATCAAGCTGCGCGCCAGCGACGAACGCCGCCTCAAGCTCGAGCGCGAACTGGAGCCCCTGCGCAGCCGCATCACCGAATTCCAGCTCAAGGAGCAGGCCGCGCGCCTCGGCTTCGAGCAGTACGCGCAACTGCTCATCGACGCCCAAGCCGACATCGAAGCCGTCGCGCTGTCGATCGAGACCGAGAAGGTGCGCCTCACCGGCCTGCAGGGCGAAATCGACCGGCTGCATCGCGAAGTCGCGGCACTTGGCGCCGTGAACCTCGCGGCACTCGACGAACTCGCCATCGCCAGCGAACGCAAGACCTTCCTCGACGCACAGTCCGCCGACCTGAACGAGGCCATCGGCACGCTGGAAGACGCGATCCGCAAGATCGACGGCGAGACGCGCGAGCTGCTCGGCGGCACCTTCAAGATCGTCAACGAGCACTTCAGCCGCATGTTCCCCGAACTGTTCGGCGGCGGGACGGCACGCCTCATGATGACTGGGGACGAGATCCTCGACTCCGGCGTGCAGGTCATGGCCCAGCCGCCCGGCAAGAAGAACCAGACCATCCACTTGCTCTCGGGCGGCGAGAAGGCGCTCACCGCCATCGCGCTGGTATTCGCAATCTTCCAGCTCAACCCCGCACCTTTCTGTCTGCTCGACGAAGTTGACGCGCCCTTGGACGACGCCAACACCGAGCGCTATGCCAAACTAGTTACCGCCATGAGTCGCGAAACCCAATTCCTCTTCATCAGCCACAACAAGATCGCCATGGAAATGGCCGAACAACTCATCGGCGTGACGATGCAGGAGCAGGGCGTATCGCGCATCGTCGCGGTGGACATGGAGGCCGCGAAGTCGATGGCTGAAGCGGCATGAGCGCGGCGCCGGGCCGCCCCAAGCAAGCTCGCACCCCCTCGGGGGGCAGCGAGGACACGAAGTGCCGAGATTGGGGGCACCAATGAGCAACCTCACAGTTGCTCTTGCCATCCTGGGCGGCTTGGTGCTCGCCGCGGTGATTGGCTACAACGCATGGATGTCGCGCCGCAATGCACCGAAGCAGCCCGACGCGGCGACACAGCCGGCACCGTTGGAAGGCGCGCCGCAGTCGAACCTTGGCACCGAACCGGTGCTGCATCTCGACCCCCATCACGTCCCTGGCAGTGATCGGCATGAACCCCTGTTCGATCCCGATCTACCGCCGCCCAGTGGCCTGACTTCCTCCACGGCCGACAAGCGCGGCGGCCTCGATCCGTTGATCGACGTGATTGCGCCGGTGTCGCTCGACGGCCTGGCCTCGGGGGATGCGGCATTGGCAGCCATGCCGACGACACGTCGCGCAGGCAGCAAGCCGGTGGCCGTCGAAGGACTCAACGAATACACGGCGAACTGGGAGCAACCCGTGCCCGGCCAGCGCTATGGCGCGTTCCAGGTCGGCGTGCAGTTGGCCAACCGCACCGGCGCGCTCAACGAAATCGAGTACTCCGAATTCGTCGTCAAGGCCCAGGCCTTCGCCGACATGGTCAATGGCGCGCCCGAGTTCCCCGAAATGCTCGACGAGGTCGCGCGTGGCCGCGAACTCGACCAGTTCGCCAGTGCGCACGATGCCCAGCTCGGCTTCGTGTTGCGCGCCTTGCATGCCGCCTGGAGCCCGGGATATGTGCAGCAAAGCGCGGCGCGGCACGGCTTTGTCGCCGGCATGATTCCGGGCCGCATGGTCCTGCCCACGAGCGAACCGGGCTTGCCGCCGATCCTCGGCCTCTCGTTCGACACCCAGGCCGCGCTCGCCGACGACCCCGCGCAGTCCGCCATCCGGGAGCTCACGCTGAGCCTCGACGTGCCCCAGGTCGACCGCAACGAGCGCCCCTTCGAACGCATGCGTGAAGTGGCCGCGGCATTGGCGCGCGAGATGGACGGCGTGGTGACGGACGGTGACGGCCAGTTGCTGCGTGACGAGATCATGGACGTGATCGGCACGGATCTCGAGCAGCTCTACGACATGCTCGATTCGCGCGAGCTCTCCGCCGGTTCGGCACTGGCGCGGCGGCTTTTCAGTTAGGCCGTCGCGAGCGGGTGGCGGCCGGCTTCGACGTCGTCATGCCGCAGCACCGCGGCCACGCCCTGGATCCCCGAGAAATCTTGCAGACGATTCCGACATGACCCCACCCATCAAGCAGTCGGTGACCGACGAGGCCGAGAGCCTGCGCTCCGAGCTGCGCCACCACGCGCATCTCTACTACGTGCTCGACGCGCCCGAGCTTCCAGACGCGGAGTACGACAAGCTGTTCCAGCGCCTGCAAGCCATCGAAGCCGAGCATCCCGAGTTGCGCACGCCCGATTCGCCGACGCTGCGCGTGGGTGGCAAGGTACTCGACGGCTTCGTCAAGGTGCGCCATCAGGTGCCGATGCTGTCGATCCGCACCGAGACCGACATCACCGCCGACGGCGCCAGCGCCTTCGACGCTCGCGTGCGCCGTGAACTCGGTCTCCCCGAGGATGCGCCGCCGATCGAGTACATCTGCGAGCTCAAGTTCGACGGCCTGGCGATGAACCTGCGTTACGAGAACGGCGTGCTGGTGCAGGCCGCCACGCGCGGCGACGGAGAGGTAGGCGAGGATGTCACGCAGAACATCCGAACCATCCAGCAGATCCCGCTGCGCCTGCAGGGCGATGCGCCGCCCGTGGTGGAGGTGCGTGGTGAGGTCTACATGCGCCGCGACCAGTTCGAGGCGCTGAACGAGCGCCAGCGCGAGAAGATCGCCGGCGGGCAGAAGAACGAGAAGGTGTTCGTCAATCCGCGCAACGCGGCCGCCGGTGCCGTGCGCCAACTCGATCCGGCGATTGCCGCAGCGCGCCCTTTGAGCTTCTTCGCCTACGGCCTCGGCGAAGTCACGCTGCCCGAGCAAGGCGGCCCGGATTGCGCGACGCAGTTCGACTGGCTGCAGCAGTTCGCGGCATGGGGATTCCCGGTAGCGACTCAAACGCAGCGCGCGCTCGGCGCCGCAGCCTTGGTTTCGTTCCACGAGGCGATGGGCCGCGCGCGCGATGCCTTGCCCTATGACATCGACGGCGTGGTCTACAAGGTCGACAGCCTGGCGTTGCAGCGGCAACTCGGCTTCGTCTCGCGCGAGCCGCGTTGGGCAGTGGCGCACAAGTACCCCGCGCAGGAGCAACTCACCGAGGTGCTGGCCATCGACATCCAGGTTGGCCGCACCGGCAAGTTGACCCCGGTGGCCAAGCTCGCGCCGGTGTTCGTCGGCGGCGTCACGGTCACCAATGCCACACTCCACAACGAGGACGAGGCACGCCGCAAGGACGTGCGCGTGGGCGACACGGTCATCGTTCGGCGCGCTGGCGACGTGATTCCAGAGGTGGTCGGCGTGGTGCCCGAGAGCCTCGCCAAGCCGGCCGACCAACGCGGCGCCATCTTCACGATGCCGCACAAGTGCCCGGTCTGCGACTCCGACGCGGTGCGCGAGGAGGGCGAGGTCGACTACCGCTGCACCGGTGGCTTGTTCTGCGGCGCGCAGCGCAAGGAGGCCATCCTGCATTTCGCGGCGCGCCGCGCGGTGGAGGTCGAGGGGCTCGGCGACAAGCTGGTCGAGCAACTGGTCGACGCCCACCTGATCCGCACCCTGCCGGACCTCTACAAGCTCGGCTTCACCACGCTGGTCGGGCTCGACCGCATGGCCGAGAAGTCGGCAAAGAACATCGTCCAGGCGCTGGAGAAATCGAAGAAGACGACACTGAATCGCTTCCTCTTCGGCCTCGGCATCCGGCATGTCGGCGAAAGCACGGCCAAGGACCTGGCCAAGCATTTCGGCAAGCTCGACGCGATCATGGATGCCAGCGAAGAGCAACTGCTCGAAGTCAACGACGTCGGCCCGGTCGTTGCGCAAAGCCTGCGCACCTTCTTCGACCAAGCCCACAACCGCGAAGTGGTCGAGCAACTCCGTGCTTGCGGCCTCCATTGGGAGGAGGGCGAGCCTGCGGCGCGCGCGCCCAAGCCGCTCGCGGGCAAGACCTTCGTGATCACCGGCACTCTTCCTACGCTGGGCCGTGATGAGGCCAAGGACAAGTTGGAATCAGCCGGTGCCAAGGTTTCCGGCTCGGTCAGCAAGAAGACAACTTATGTCGTGGCAGGTGCCGAGGCGGGCAGCAAGCTCGACAAGGCCCGCGAACTCGGGGTCGAAGTGATCGATGAGGCACGGATGCTTGAATTGTTGGCAAAGCCGGACTGAGGTTTACCTCGGGTTTACCTCGCGCCACCGCGGCGCAGTCAACACTGATCGCGCCGGGCCGTTGAACAGGTTGACCAGGAGGCATTTGCCATGAACAGAATTCGATTGCTTGGGTTGTGGGCTGCGATGGGCGCCATGGCCGTGTTGACCGGTTGCGTTGCACCGGGCTATTACTACGGCGACCAGGGCTATGCACAGCCGGGCTACGCGCAACCCTACTACGCCGACCCCGGCCCGGTGGTCGTGGCGCCGCCAGTGACGGTCGGCGTCGGGGTGGGTGGCTATTGGGGCGGCGGAGGTGGCTACTACGGCCGACCTGCTCCTGGCTACTACCCCCCTGGCGGTTACTACCGGCCCGGCTACGACCGACCCGGCCCGCATGGGCCCGGACCCGGAGGGCCGCGTCCCGGCTACGCTCCGGGCGGCGGACCGCACCCGGGCATGGTTCCCGGTTTTGCGCGACCTGTTCCCGGTGCCGGGCCGGGTGGGCCCAGGCCAGGCGGCCCGCGGCAGCCGGGCTGGCAAACAGGCGGCGAGCGGGTCATTCACGGCCCGGAGGGTGAAACAAGGTCAACCGGCCCCTGATGCCTGCGCACCTGGCGCTCGCGATAATTGCCTGATGACTATTCGCGAGATCCTGAAGATGGGCGACCCGCGCTTGCTGCGTGTTGCCCAACCCGTTCCAGCATTCGACACGGACGAATTGCACATGCTCGTGCGCGACATGTTCGAAACCATGCATTCGGTGAATGGCGCCGGACTCGCCGCACCGCAGATCGGGGTCGACCAGCAGCTCGTGATTTTCGGTACCGACGCGGTCAATCCCCGCTATCCGGACGCACCGCTGGTGCCTCGCACAGTGCTGCTCAACCCAGTCATCACGGCGATCGGCGAGGAAGAGGAGGAGGGCTGGGAGGGCTGTCTTTCAGTGCCCGGCCTGCGCGGCGTCGTGCCGCGCTTTGCGAACATCCGCTACACCGGCTTCGACCCGTTCGGCGACCCGATCGACCGCACCGTCAGCGGCTTTCATGCGCGCGTGGTGCAGCATGAAGTCGACCACCTGTTGGGCAAGCTGTACCCGATGCGCGTGCGGGACTTTTCGCGCTTCGGTTTCACCGAGGTGCTATTTCCGGGGCTCGACGCCAGCCAGGACGACTGAAAGCGCTATAGCGCCAGCATTTCGCGCTTGGCAATCACCTGCCTTGCCCAGTCGCGGTGCACCACGGCTTCGTACATCGTGCCGTCATGCTTGAAGACGGCAGGGCAATCCGGCTCCATCAACCGGCGCGCAGCAATCAACTCGCTGGCGCTTACGTGAAAAGCCGCCTCGATGGTCGCGATCTGCGCGGGGTGGATCGCGGTCTTGCCGCAGAAGCCGAAGGCCACATCGCGCTTGGCCTCCTGCGCCAGCACGTGCTCGTCCTCGATGAAATCGAACACGGGCGCAGTCAATGCGAATCCCAGGGGCTTGAACGTGAGGATGAGTTGAGAAAGCAGGCTGCCCAACGGCGTGTCGTACAAGGTGAAACCGCGCGTGCGACGCAATCCCAGCAAGCGCAACAGGTCGCTGCCGCCCACGCGCAGTGCCAGGATGCGCGGCTTCCACTCCTTGCGGCAGAGCGCCAGGGAAAGTTCTCGCATGGCGTCCTGCTCGAAGACCTCGGATGTTTCCAGCGTCGGCATGAGCCAGAAGTTCCTGGCCTTCAGCAGGGCCTGGTATTGCGGCAGCACGGCGAGCGTGAACTTCGGCAGCACGAAGCCGTCGATCTTCTCGACCCCTGGCATGTCCAAAACGCGCGCCATCACGGCCGGATTGCGCACGCGCACGAAGCGCAGCAAGTCGCTGCGCATCTCGATCGGGTCCAGCGCCCGAAGCACAGTCGCCAGGTTGGCCAATGCGCCTTCCAGTTCGCCATCGGCCACGGCATCTTCGGTGCACGCGATGACTGAGCGCAAGGTAGGTAGTTCGCGGCCGGAGAGGACTGCGGCCAACTTCGGACGGGTCGCTGGCACGTAAAGCGAAGCTCCCAGATGTGGCGTACGGGCAGTGGCGGGTTTCATACGAGAAATCAGTCCTCTCCAAGTGTCTTGATGACGGCGACTGCACGCACTTGCAGCCCCGGGTCCAGTTCGATGGGCACGTGGGCCCGTTCAGCCAACCACGCCAGATGCGCTGTGGCGGGTTCCGTGCGGTCGCGCAACAGCAGCAAGCGAGGCACCCGGCGCAGCAGAACGCGGGTGGACTCGCCGATGCCTGGCTTGATCAGGTTGATGTTGGCAATGTCATAAGTACGGGCCAGCCGTTCAAGCAGGGCGTGCGACTGCCCCCGCAGGCGCGCGGCGTCATGCGGGGGCAGGGGCTCCGCCAAGTAGCGATCCGCGTCGCCATGCAAGGCTTGCGCGATGCGGTCGATGAACCAGCGGGAGCGATCCTGTGCCTGCCACTCGGTGTAGAGCAGGCACCCATGGAAATCCTGGGGGCCGATCTGCTCGTTGAGAATCGAGCGGCTCACCAGACCGGACACCGTCGAGTTGAGCACGGCCGAAGGAATCAGGTAGTCGTCGGACGAACCCGCCGCACAGGCCTGTCCGGCGAGGTCGCACAGCACGAACAGTTGCGCCGGGATGGCCAGGCTGCGGCTGGCATTGAACGATGCCAGCGAGCGAACGAGTTCGCGCGCAATGGCGCCCTTGCCGGTCCAGCCATCCACGAAGACGATCGACTCCGATGCATGCCTGGACAAGATGAAGTCCAGCGCAACGGCATCCACGCCACGGTCACGAACGATGGAGACGGAATAGTGCGAGGCGTCGATGCCGAAGTACCTGGCCAAGGTTCGACGCAACAGCACGCCAACCGGTGTGCCCGCACGAGCGAACGACACCAGCGTGATGTTCCTCCCACGCGCTTTCACGATGTGCCGCGCAAGTCGCATGAGGTCGCGCGCCATGGTTGCCGCGTTGCTTTCCACGGCCTGCTCGAACAGCGAAAAATATTCCGGGGTTGGCAAATGCTCCCGGCCGATCATCTCGCTGTAGTGGCGTTGGCCGGTCTGGATCAGGCGTTCCTTTTCCGCGGTGTCGGTGATGGGCGCCAGCGTGAGGGGCTTGAGAAGGAATCGAACGTCCTCCGCCGCATAGCTGCCATGCAGTGGCACGCGGTCATCGAGCATGCGCGCGCTCCTTCCTGCCCGCCATCCGATTCCCGAGTTGCGTGCCGCCGGGCGTCATGCTGTAGTCGCACAAGGCCATGAATTCGGCATCGCTGAAGCTGTCCCCGAAGCCGACGGTCACGATCTCGCCGTGCGTCGCGCGCAAGCGGGACAGCAGGAAGGCCAAGGCCGCGGACTTGTCCAGCCCTGGGGGCAGCAAGGCGAGGTTGTTGGCGTTCTGATGGCTGCGAAATCCGGCATGCGCCGCCAACCACGGTTCGAGCACGTCTTTGCCGAGTTGTGCCAATGCATCGACGTCGTGCTCGCGGTGCTTGGCGACCACGTACTGCGCCAATCCTCCTTCTTGCGCTACGCGCGCCCACGCGTTCAGGCCGCGTGCTTCTATGGCAGATTGCAGCAGCGCGCAGGCTTCTTCCAGCAAGGGCGCGGCCGGCGCCAGGACCTGCAGCATGTGGGCAGCCCAGTGGGCGTCTTCCTGGCCCGCCGCGTCCAGGAGCACGCCGCCAAAGCTCAGGATGGCGGGGCCGGAAAACGACAGCAAGACCCGGCGATAGGCTTCCACGCTGCGAGCGGTCACTGGCACCAGCTGGGCATCGCGCATCAACCAGGCCAGCAGGGCGCGCTGCGGACCATTGCTGTACGACACGACCTCGCCATTCCTGAGCAGCGCCGCGGGCTGGGAGTCAGGACCTGGCACACGCTTGCGTGCACTGGAAAACAGCGTGTCGTCCAGGTCGCTGAACACGAACACGGGCGGGTGGAGGGCGTCGGTCATTTGCTGCCCCCACGCTTGGCACTGCGTGGCCCCGCTGCCCCCAGCAGGCGCGAGTTTGCTTGAGTGCACCCTGGCGCGGCGCTCACGCGCTGATCCTGCCGTTGAAGCCGACACTGCGGGCACCCAAAAGCCGCAAACTGGTGGCGAGGCTGCCGTCGTCGCCATCGTCAGGCGATTCATGGCACAGCAGCACTGCCCCGTAGTCCTCGGCCTTGAAGTTGTAGAGCGCGTTGGGGATGCCTTCGCCGTACAGGTCCGGCAGGGCCAGCCGCGACCCGATGCTGGCGCCCACGAGCACAGGGGAGCGTGTGGTGGACTGGATGCGAACTTCCAGGCCGGCATCTTCCAACGCGGTGCCCAGAACGAATGCGGGATGCATGAACTCGCCGCTGCCCAGCACCAGCACAGGCTTGTCGCGCGGCAGCGTCCCGACCAGTCCGGCAACCAGCGACGTCGGCACCTGCAGGAACGCATCGATTCCCATGCGTGCACTGGCGCCGCTGTTGTAAGCGCGGCGGCAATTCATGTCTGCTTGCGCGGCGGGTGGTGGCGGTGCCTGGAAATCGGGGTTGTTGGAAAACGTGAACTGGCCTTCCACCAGGGCGGGAAAGCTCACCCGCCTGGGCGGCGCCCCTGCAACGTCCAGAAGTGCCAGCTGTTCGCGAAAACGCGCCTGGCCCGGCTCACCCATGAAGTTGCTGAGCGACACGGCAGCGATTTCCTCGAGCGCCGGATTCTGTGCGCTGTAGGCGGCGATCAAGCTGAGGTAGGTGTCGCCAGTGCTCAATTCATCGTCTACCAGAACCAGCAGCCGGGCACGCTTGAAGATGGCGGCCCAGTCCTCGCGCTCCGGTACGTGCAGGCGCAGGTTCTGTGCATGGCTATGACGCTCCAGGAAGGGCAGCATTTCAGCGCCCGACAACGGGTAGCGGGTGGTTTGCACGTAGAGGGCGCTTCCCGGGCCGAAGCGCTCGAGGTACTGCTCGAAGACGCCCTGTCCGAGTCCGGTCGCCGTCTCGGCCAGACCGATGAACAAGGCGGGCGCGTCGCCCGGTGCGGCCAGTTTGGCTGCCAGCGCCACGTGCGCAGCGCGCATGGTCGACGGCTTGCAGGGCCAGTGCTTGCCCAGCACCTTGCTGACGAACAGGAAGCCGCGCTTGGGGTTGTGCCTTGCTGCAAATCCGCAGAGCTCATGCAGAGGCCAGTCCGCACGGCGCAATGACACCTTCAGCGACCCGGTTGGCAGTTCGACCTGCGCTTGCATTGCTTCCGGCATGACGGCGGCCTGGTTGTTATTGCGCATGGCTGGTGGGCAGGCTGATGGCGACGGCAACCTCGGTGACGCGCTGCCCGAGACGGGCCCGGGGGATGGGGAGCCCGTCGTATCCGTCGACAAAGCCACGCAGGGCGAGGTAGGGCAAATTGATGCCGGACAAGCAGCTCATGGCCACGCCACCCGACGCCCGAGGGTTGATCTCCAACAGCTTGGGCTGGCCGTGGGCGTCTTCCTTGAACTGCACATTGATCATGCCGTTCAGCCCGAAGCGCTCGACCAGGCGTTGTGCGTAGCCGAGCAGCAGCGGGTTGTCGTCGAGCAACTGGGTGTTGCTGAGGATGGCCTTCTTCCGTACGACACCGGCTATCCAACGCCCATGGTCCGCGATGCAGTCCACGCTGAATTCGTGGCCGGGCAGGTACTCGAGGACTTGCTGCGGCGCGCAAGTACCGTCTTCGGCGACGGCCTTGCTGACCCATTCCGACAGCGTCAACCCGCGCAACGGCCTGCGCGTGTCACCGGGATGCATCAGGCGATAGAAGCCCTTGCCATAGACCGACACGGTGGGCTTGATGCACGCGCGGTGGCCTTCTGCCCAGATCGACTGCACTGCTTCGGGCAGCTTGCCCGGGTCATCCAGGTCGACCGAGCTTGCGAGGAAATCCTGATCTGCCAATTGCCGGTATACCCATGACTTGTCGTGCAGTCTTGGCAGGGTTTCGGCATTGGCGGGTGCCAGCAAGCGTATGCCGTGCGCCGCGAACATCTGGCTGGAATCGATCAAGGCGGCCGTTTCGTGCCCTGGGACGATGAGATCGATGCCTTGCCGGGTCGCAAAATCCAGGCACCAGTCGCGATAGGCATCCGCGTCGAGGCCGACGGGTTCCAGCTGCGATTCGTCGGCTGCTGCAAAGCCTGTGAACCATGTGTTCTTGTGAGTGCAGATGAGCGTGAAGCGCCGGGCAGTGTCGGCTTCCCTGATCAGGGACAGCACACGGTAGGCCAGGGCAAAGGGACGGTTGAACCAAATTCGCATTGATGGTTTCGACAAGGGGAAAGATGCGGCTAGAGGCGGTGCGCTGCGGGGGAAATATGCCGGCCTGGTTGCCGCGTGTCTGCGTCATGCAAACGGTGTCGGCACACCACGGCCCATCGCGGCTGCGGACAGCAAACATGCACTGGCGAACCGCGAGGCCAGGAACTGGCCAGCGGACTCAATACGGGTGGACGGACTCAGGAATCGAGTCCTTGCTGGAAGTCACCGGGCCCTGCGAGGGCGCCGTGCGGGCACGCCTGAAGGGCGCGCAGTGGGTATCGGTCGTGCGCTACGCGGCGCGGGTTTCCGAGCCGAACGCTCTCATGGCCGTTGAAGGCATGCATGATCTTGTCTCCCTGAGTTTTTCTATGTGAACGCCGAACGCGTTCCGTCAAAGCTTACTACGCTCGTAGTAATTTGCCCTTGGTAATCCCCCCAAGAGCCTGGGCCCTTCGGCGTGGAAGGAGGATGGCTTTCTCTGAAGGCGACGTGGCTTTGCCGGATCCATTCGATCCCATTGGGAGCGGGCCGGGCGTGGCCCCGCCTTTGGGGCGAAGAAGGGTTGGAGATGTCGTAGTGAGAGCGCCGCGGTCGGGTCTGCGGAGCGCAAGTCGCAACGCGGTGCGATGACAAGCGCAGATGCAGCAGAGGCTGACGCCGCGAAGCGCTTGTCATGCCGGAGCTGGCACGGCTGGCCCGGAATCGGTCGCCGCAGTAGAAGGATTCGCGTCTCGGGAGTCGATGTGGCTTTGCCGTCTCGACGCAATTTCCCGCAAAGGCGGGCGGGCGCAACTCGGCCTGGGATTCTCAGGCCGAAGTGGCTTTGCCATGTCGACCAGATCCCCTTTGGGGCGGGCCGGGCACCGCCCGGCCCTGCAAACTCAGTTGTACTTCCCGCTGGTGCCGCCGACGCTGAATCGGCCGGCGCCAAGGAATGCCACGGCCAGTGCGCCGAAGAGGAACATGCCCTGGAGTTCCAATGCCCATCCGCCATTCTTTCCAAGCGACGCGATGTCCTTCATGTGGACCAGTGCGATGGCCACCAGCATGTTCACCACGGTGATCCACGCGGCGGGCCGGGTGTAGAGCCCGACGATCAGCAGCACTGGCGCGACGATCTCGCCAACATAGACCAGGTAAGCCAGGACGGTCGGCAAACCGTGCGCGGCGAGCATGTTGGCGATGCCGCCAACGCCCGTGCTGAGCTTGGCGACGCCGTGCAACAGGATCAGGACGCCCAGGGCCAGGCGAAGAATCAGCTTGCCAGTGTCATCGGAACGGATCATGCAAGAAACCTTTTTTGACGGAGTTGAAGATGCGCGCGATTGTCTGTCAGTCGCTTCGCTTTTGCAGCCGCCGGGGGCATCCCCGTAAACTGCCCGCTACTGACAATTGAGGAACCTCCATGAACCATCGTTTTCGACCCGCCCTCGCCGTTGTCTCCGCGGTGGCGGTCACCCTTTCGCTGGCTGCCGCCGCGCCCGCCTTCGCCGGCAAGACACTGGACGCCGTCAAGGCACGCGGCACGGTGAAGTGCGGCGTGACCAATGGCGTGGCCGGCTTCTCGGCGCCGGACACGCAAGGCAACTGGTCGGGCCTCGACGTCGACACCTGCCGCGCCATCGCGGCCGCCGTGCTTGGCGATGGCAAGAAGGTCGACTTCGTGCCACTCAACTCGCAGCAGCGCTTTGCCGCCTTGCAGGCCGGCGAGGTCGACATCCTGGCGCGCAACACCACCTGGAACCTTACGCGCGACGCGTCGCTGGGCTTCAACTTCACCACCATCAACTACTACGACGGCCAGGGCTTCCTGGTGCCGAAGAAGATCAAGGTGACCAGCGCCAAGCAACTCAAGGGCGCGACCATTTGCACGCAGTCGGGTACCACCAACGAAAAGAACGTGGCCGACTGGTCGAAGGCCAACAACATCCCCGTGAAGACGGTGGTGTTCGAAAGCTTCGAGGCTTCGTTCAAGGCTTTCTTCGCAGGTCGTTGCCAAGCGTTCACGACCGACACGTCCGCACTCGCGGGTCTGCGCAACAAGGAAGCCACCAACCCCGACGACTACGTGATCCTGCCGGAACTGATCTCCAAGGAGCCGCTGGCGCCCGCGGTGCGCCGTGGTGACGACGAGTGGTTCGCCATCGTCAAGTGGGTGCCGAACGCGCTGATCGAGGCGGAAGAGGCGGGCATCACGCAGGAGAACATCGATGCACTCAAGGCGACCAGCAAGGACCCGGCGCAGCAACGCCTGGTCGGCAGCGGCGATGACTTGGGCAAACTGCTGGGGCTGGACAAGGAATGGTCGTATCGCGCCATCAAGGCCGTGGGGAATTACGGTGAGATTTTCGAGCGCAACGTCGGGCCGAAGTCTGTGCTGAAGCTGCCGCGCGGCGCCAACAACTTGTGGAACAAGGGCGGCATGCTCTACGCGCTGCCGGTGAAGTGAGCGGCCTGGCGCCGGGCAGTCGGCGCGCGACGTGGCTCGCATGGGCGCTGCAGGCGCTGTTCGTGATGGCGGTGGTGGGCGGTGCGTTCTGGCTGGTTCAACACGCACTCGAAACACTGCGCGCGCGTGGCGTCCGATCGGGTTTCGATTTCCTGTGGGATGCGGCGCGCTTCGAAGTGGCAGAAGGCTGGCTGGACTTCGAAGGCAGCCAGCCGTTGTGGCGGGCATTTCTTGCAGGACTGATCAACACGGTGCGAGCCTCGGTGCCTGCGGCAGTGCTCGCCGTGGTGCTCGGCACGCTGCTGGGCATCGGGCGGCTGGCGCCCCACAGGCTGGTGCGCTGGCTATGTGCGTTCTACGTGCAGACGGTGCGCAACGTGCCGTTGCTGCTGCAACTGCTGATGCTGTACTTCGCCATCACGCACCTGTTGCCCGATTCGACGGAGGCCATCGAATTGATGCCCGGCGTCTGGCTCAGCAAGGGCGGGCTGTCGATGCCCTGGCCGGTGAGCGAGCCGGGCAGTTTCTGGCCCAGCCAACTCGACTGGCCGGAACGCGGCAGCTTCAACGTGACTGGCGGTGCGGCGCTGAGTCCCGAGTACCTGGCGGTGGTCCTCGCGCTTGCGCTCTACACCGCTGCCTTCATCGCGGAGATCGTGCGCGCGGGCATTGGTTCGGTCTCTGCGGGACAGAAGCTGGCGGCGCAGGCGCTCGGGCTCACGCCGGGGCAGCAACTGCGCATCGTCGTACTGCCGCAGGCGCTGCGCGTCATCGTGCCTTCGCTGACCAACCAGTTGCTGAGTCTGACGAAGAATTCCTCGCTCGCGGTCGCGGTCGGCTATCCGGAACTGGTGTCGATCGCCAACACCTCGCTCAACTCGACCGGCCGCGCCTTCGAATGCATTGCGGTGATCATGGCCGTGTATCTGGCGTTGTCGTTGCTGACGTCGGCGGTGATGAATCGCTACAACGCGCGCGTGGCGTTGCGAGGGTGGCAATGAGCGCCGCGCCGAGGTCCGAAGGCGCTCGCATCGCAGTGCGCAGCACGAAGGTCTTCGCATGAACGTGGGGGTGCGCGCTGAGTTGTTCGGCTCGCCGCTGCGTGCTGCCGCGACGCTGCTGTTGCTGGCGGTGTTCGCATGGGCCGGCGTGCATCTGTTCGACTGGGCAGTGCTGCACGCGGTCTTTCGCGCGGATGCCGATGCCTGCCGTGCTGCGCAGGGCGCCTGCTGGGGCGTTGTTGCAGAGAAGTGGCGGCCGATGCTGTTCGGGCGCTATCCCTATGCGGACCAATGGCGTCCGGCCGTTGCGGTGATCGTGCTGTCGGCCACCACGCTGCTGAGCGCCTGGCCCCGGTTCTGGCGCTGGTGGCTGCTGCCCGTATGGGTGCTGGCCCTGGCCATGTTCGTGGTCCTAATGCGTGGTGGCGTGTTTGGTCTGGCGACGGTGCCGACGAGCCAGTGGGGCGGCCTGCCGTTGACCATCGGGCTGGCGGTGGTGGGCTTGGCGCTTGCGTTCCCGCTGGCCTTGCTGCTCGCGCTGGGACGGCGCTCGTTGTGGCCGGCGGCGCGAACGCTGAGTGCGACGTACATCGAACTGGTGCGCGGCGTGCCGCTGATCTCGGTGCTGTTCATGGCCTCGTTCCTGCTGCCGCTGCTGTGGCCGGCTGGCTGGCAACCTGACGTTCTGGTGCGCGTCCTGGCGGGCCTCAGCCTGTTCGTTGCGGCCTACCTTGCCGAGATCATCCGGGGCGGCCTGCAGGCGGTGCCGCGCGGGCAGACCGAGGTGGCGATGGCGTTGGGTTTCGGCCGTTGGCCGGTGCAGCGCGACATCATCCTGCCGCAGGCGCTGCGGCTCGTGGTGCCCGCGTTGACCAACAGCGTCGTGGGCACGCTGAAGGACACCTCGCTGGTGACGGTGGTCGGGTTGTTCGAACTGACCGGGGCGCTGGGCCTGGCGCTGGGTGGCGACCCGACCTGGCGGCCGTTCTACCTGGAAGGCTACCTGTTCCTGGCGCTGGTCTACTGGGTGATGTGCTTCGGGCTGTCGCGCTACAGCGCCTGGCTGGAACGACGGCTGGGCGCGGCGCAGCGCTGACCGCGCCTGCTCGTAGACGATCACGCCCTTGAGGCCGTTCTCGGAGATCGAGGTCTTGCGGCGTTTCAGCCGGAACACGCCGATGCCGTTGCGGCTGCCGTTGGTGTTGTGTTGCCTTCGACGGTGGTCAGCGTTGCCGGGGCCGGAAGAATCCCCCGGGAGCCTTGGTCCCGAAAAGGACTTCGACTTCCGCACTGCCGACCTCCAGGATTGCTAGGAAGCCAGCGCCTCCAGCAACTCCGTCTCGATCGCCAACTGCGCCCGCTGTCCCTGCAACTCCGGTCCGCTGATCAGGAAGGTGTCTTCCACCCGTTCGCCCAGCGTCGTGACCTTGGCGAGTTGCAGGTTCAGGTGATGCCGTGCCAGCACCCGCGCCACCGAATACAGCAAGCCCGTACGGTCGCTGGCCGAGATGTTGAGCAGCCAGCGTTGCGCCTTTTCGTCGGGCAGCAGGCTGATGCGCGGCTTGATCGGGAAGCTGCGCACGCGTCGCGACACGCGGCCCTTGCCGGGCGGGGGCAGGGCGCCGGCTTCGTCCAGCGTCTTGCTGAGGCCGGATTCGACCAGGCTGATCAGGTCGCGGTAGTGCTCGGGGATGAAGGTGGCGACCACCTGGAAGGTGTCCAGCGCATAGCCGTTGGTGGTGGTGTGGACCTTGGCATCCAGGATGCTGAAGGAGGCCTGCTCGAAGTAGCCGCAGATGCGCGCGAACAGGTCCATCTGGTCGGGCGTATAGACGACCACCTGCAAGCCTTCGCCCACTGGCGAGAGGCGGGCGCGGACCAGGGCTGCGGCATGCGGGTCGATCGGCACGCCATGCATCGGCACGCGGCGCGACAGTTGCTTCGCATGCCAGGCGATCTCGCCGGCGTCGTGGCGCATGAAGTAGCCGATGTCCAGCGTTTCCCAAAGCGCCTTGTGGGCATCGGCGGGTTGCGCGTAGAGCGCGAGTTCGACCAGGGCATCGTGCTTGCGCGCCTCGATTTCGGCACCGGCGTCGGGCATGTGGCCGCCCAGCGCACGCAAGGTGGCGCGGTAGAGGTCTTCCAGCAGCTTGCCTTTCCACGCGTTCCAGACGCGCGGGGAGGTGCCGCGGATGTCGGCGATGGTCAGCAGGTAGAGCGCGGTGAGGTAACGCTCGCTGCCGACCTTCTTGGCAAACGCGCCGATGACTTCCGGGTCGCTCAGGTCCTGCTTCTGCGCGATCGTGCTCATGGTCAGGTGCTCGGCCACGAGGAATTCGATGAGCTTCGCGTCTTCGCGGGCGATCTCGTGTTGCGCGCAGAAACGGCGCACGTCGAGCGCGCCGAGCCGCGAGTGGTCCCCGCCCCGGCCCTTGGCAATGTCGTGGAACAAGGCCGCGACGTAGAGGATCCACGGCTTGTTCCAGCCGGCCGCAAGCTGCGAGCAGAACGGGTACTCGTGCGCATGCTCGGCGATGAAGAAGCGCCGCATGTTGCGAAGCACCATCAGGATGTGCTGGTCCACCGTGTACACGTGGAAGAGGTCGTGCTGCATCTGCCCGACGATGCTGCGGAACACGCGCAGGTAGCGGCCCAGCACCGAGGTCTCGTTCATCAGCCGGAAGGCATGCGTGATGCCGCGCGGCTCCACCAGCATGCGCATGAAGGTGACGTGGTTCACGCGGTCATTGCGGAACTTGCTGTCCATCACGTGGCGCGCGTTGTAGAGCGCCCGCAGCGTGCGCGCCGACAGGCCCTTCACGCCGATGGTCTTCTGGTAGAGCAGGAAGGTCTCGAGGATCGCGTGCGGGTCGCGAAGGTAGAGGTCGTCGCTCGCCACCTCGATCAGGCCGGCCTTCTCGAAGAAGCGGTCGTTGATGCGCACCGGTTCCTCGCCCAGCGGCTGCAGCCGCTCGGAGATATTGAGCAGCAGGATGTGGTTGAGCTGGGTCACGGCCTTGGCCGCCCAGTAGTAGCGCCGCATCAGCGCTTCGCTGGCCTTGCGCTCGGATTCGCCTTCGTAGCCGAAGGTCGCGGCCACCGCGGTCTGCATGTCGAACACCAGGCGATCCTCGCGCCGGTTGGCGATCACGTGAAGGCGCGCGCGGACCAGGCTCAGCAGGGCCTCGTTGCGCTTGATCTGGCGCACCTCGAAGGCGGTGGCCAGGCCGTTCTTCGACAGGTCGTCCCAGCGTTGGCCGAAGCCCGCGGCCTTGGTCATCCACAGGATGACCTGCAGGTCGCGCAGGCCGCCCGGCGACTCCTTGCAGTTGGGCTCCAGCGCGTAGGGCGTGTTCTCGTACTTCTGGTGGCGGTGCCGCATCTCCTGCGACTTGGCGATGAAGAAGGCCTGCGGGTCCATCGCAGCCAGGAAGTCCTTGCGGAAGGCGGCGTAGAGCTTCTTGTCGCCGGCAATCAGGCGTGACTCGAGCAGCGAGGTCTGCACCGTCACGTCCTTCGCGGCTTCCGCCAGGCACTCGCCGAGCGTGCGCACGCTGGAGCCGATCTCCAGGCCCGCATCCCAGCAGCGGCCGATGAAAGCCTCCAGCCGCTCCGGCGCGACTTCGCCCTCGTGCGGTTCGGGCAGCAGCAGCAGCACGTCGACGTCCGAGTGCGGGAACAATTCGCCCCGTCCGAATCCACCCACCGCCACCAGCGACAACTGGTTGCCGAAGTCGGCGTCGCTCCAGAGGGCGCGCAGGGTTTCGTCGGCCAACGCCGACAACTGGCGCAACACGGTGTGCACGCTGCGCGTTGGCGCGCGCGAAAAGCGCAGGGTGTCGAACAGGGCGCGCTTGTGTGCGCGATAGGCCTCGCGCAGCATGGGTACGTCGACCGCGGCGGGGGCTGTCAAGTGGCCGTGGCCTTCACGAAAGAAGGCAGCGGCGGGCTGCCGGCCGACAAGGTCAGGACCTCATAACCCGTCTCGGTGACCAGCACCGAATGCTCCCATTGCGCGGAAAGGGAGTGGTCGCGCGTGACGATGGTCCAGCCGTCGTACTGGCCGCCCTTGGCGTCTTCCTTGATGTCGCGCTTGCCGGCGTTGATCATGGGCTCGATCGTGAAGATCATGCCGGGTTTGAGCTCTTCCATCGTCCCCGGGCGGCCGTAGTGCAACACCTGCGGTTCTTCATGGAAACGCCGGCCGACGCCGTGGCCGCAGAATTCGCGCACCACCGAATAGCCGTTGCCTTCCGCGAACTTCTGGATCGCGTGGCCCACGTCGCCCAGGTGCGCGCCGGGCTTGACCTGCAGGATGCCGTGCCACATCGCCTCGAAGGTGATCGAGCAAAGGCGCTTGGCCGCGATCGATGCGTCGCCGACGATGAACATCCGGCTGTTGTCACCGAACCAGCCATCCTTGATGACGGTCACGTCGACGTTGACGATGTCGCCCTTCTTCAGCGGCTTGTCGTTGGGAATGCCGTGGCACACCACGTGGTTGACCGAGGTGCACAGCGACTTGGGGTAGGGCGTGCTGCTTGCGCCCATGTAGCCGACCGTGGCCGAGGTGGTGCCCTGCTTGACCATGTATTCGGCGGCCCAGCGATCGATGTCGTTGGTCGTCACGCCGGGCTTGATCAGCGGTGTCAGGTGGTCCAGAACCTCGGAGGCAAGGCGGCACGCGACTCGCATGGCTGCGATGCCGGCGGCGTCGTTGTAGGAAATGCTCATAGCCCTCAATTATCCCTCTGCTGGAAAGGCCTGTTCACGGTATGTACGTGATGCCTGAAATCCAAAAGGACAAGCCGTAAAATCCCGGGCTCGCGCGGATGGCCCCAGTCAGCGGCCACCCGCCCCTTGTCCCCCGTCAGTCCCATTCCTAACCAGGCCGCCAAGGCCTCGCCCGACCCGTGACGCAGCCCGTGATCCCGCACCATCCCCTCGTCGTAACCCGTTTCGAGGGCGGCGACGCACTCAGCGATTTCCGGGCACGCCGGCTGTTGCCGCGCTTGCAGGCCGTCGATACTCGTATTGACGGTGTTTCAGCGCGCTTCGTCCACCTGGTGGCCACCGATGCGGCACCTGACGCGGCGCAGCAGTCGCAGTTGCAGGCGCTCCTGACCTACGGCGAGCCCTTCGAGGAAAAGGACGCCGGCGCCTCCGTCGTGGTGGCGCCGCGCCTGGGCACGGTGTCGCCGTGGGCCTCCAAGGCGACCGACATTGCCCACAACTGCGGTTTCGCGGTGCGACGCATCGAACGCGTCACCGAGTACCGGCTTTCGCTGAAGAAGCCGCTGCTCGGCAAGGCGCCGGTGCTCGACACGGACGCGCTGGTGGGCGTGGCGGCACTGCTGCACGACCGCATGACGGAATCCGTGTTGCCGACGCTGGAAAGCGCCTCGGCCCTGTTCGCCGAACTGCCAGCGCAGCCGATGGCGCATGTGGACGTGCTGGCAGGCGGGCGCGCAGCGCTGGTCACCGCGAACACGCAATTCGGCCTGGCGCTGGCCGAGGATGAGATCGACTATCTGGTCGAGGCCTTCACCCGGCTCGGACGCAACCCGACCGACGTCGAATTGATGATGTTCGCGCAGGCCAACAGTGAGCACTGCCGGCACAAGATCTTCAATGCCGACTTCGTGATCGATGGCCAGGCGCAGTCGCACAGCCTGTTCGGCATGATCCGCCACACGGAAAAGCAGAACCCGCAGCACACGGTGGTGGCCTATGCGGACAACGCGTCGATCATGGAAGGCACGCAGGTCGAGCGCTTCCTGGCGCGCGGCGGCGCCTATGGGAAGGAAAGCGCGCTCAGCCATGTGCTGATGAAGGTCGAGACGCACAACCATCCGACCGCGATTTCGCCGTTTCCCGGTGCTTCCACGGGCGCGGGTGGGGAAATTCGGGACGAGGGCGCCACCGGGCGCGGCTCCAAGCCCAAGGCTGGCTTGACGGGGTTCACGGTGTCGAAGCTGTGGCCGGAAGAGGGCCACTACGGCAAGCCGGAGCACATCGCCAGCCCGCTGCAGATCATGACCGAGGGCCCCCTCGGCGGGGCGGCATTCAACAACGAATTCGGCCGGCCCAACCTGCTGGGCTACTTCCGCGAATACGAGCAGGCCGTCAGTTCCGACGAGGGTACGGTGCAACGCGGCTATCACAAGCCGATCATGATCGCCGGCGGCCTGGGCAGCATCGACGCGGGGCAGACGAAGAAGATCCAGTTCCCGGCCGGCTCGCTGCTGATCCAGTTGGGCGGCCCGGGGATGCGGATCGGGATGGGCGGTAGCGCGGCCAGTTCGATGGCGACCGGGGCGAATGCGGCCGAGCTGGACTTCGACTCGGTGCAGCGCGGCAATCCGGAGATCGAACGTCGTGCGCAGGAGGTGATCAACCATTGCTGGCAGCAAGGGGATGCGAACCCGATCCTGGCGATTCATGACGTGGGCGCCGGCGGGTTGAGCAATGCGTTTCCGGAGCTGACCAATGATGCGGAGCGCGGGGCGCGTTTCGACCTGGGTGCCGTGCCACTGGAGGAGTCGGGTATGGCGCCGAAGGAGATCTGGTGCAACGAAAGCCAGGAGCGCTATGTGCTGGCGATTGCGCCGGAGTCGCTGGGGCAGTTCACTGCGTTTTGTGAGCGGGAGCGGTGTCCGTTTTCTGTGGTCGGGGTGGCGACCGAACAGCGGCAACTGTTGGTAGGGGAACTGGAAGAAGGCGGAGATGAGGGCACGGCCGTCGACATGCCCATGAACGTCTTGCTGGGCAAGCCCCCCAAGATGTTGCGCGACGTCAAGACCATCGCGCGCAAGTTCAAGCCGTTGGACCTCACTGGCGTCGACCTGCAAAAAGCCGCCATCGACGTGCTCTCCCACCCCACGGTGGCCTCCAAACGCTTCCTCGTCACCATCGGCGATCGCACTGTCGGTGGCCTGAGCCATCGGGACCAGATGGTTGGCCCGTGGCAGGTGCCGGTGGCCGATTGCGCGGTCACGCTGGCCGATTACACGGGATTTGCAGGCGAAGCAATGAGCATGGGCGAGCGCACGCCGTTGGCCGCGCTCGATGCGCCGGCGTCGGGCCGCATGGCGGTGGCCGAGTCGATCACCAACCTGCTGGCCGCGCCGATCGAGCTGTCGCGCGTCAAGCTGTCGGCCAACTGGATGGCTGCTTGCGGCGAGCCCGGCGAAGACGCCGCGCTCTACGAAACGGTCAAGGCCGTTGGTTTGGAACTGTGCCCGGCGCTGGGTGTGTCGATTCCTGTCGGCAAGGATTCGCTGTCGATGCGCACCCAGTGGTCCGACGGTGACGAGAAGAAAAAGGTCACGTCGCCGGTCAGCCTGATCGTGACGGCCTTTGCCACGTTGGCCGACGTGCGCGGCACCCTGACGCCGCAACTCGACGCCGAGGAAGCCGACACCACGCTGGTCCTTGTCGACCTCGGCCGCGGCCAGCATCGCATGGCCGGCAGCATCCTGGCGCAGACGCTGGGCCAGAGCGGCGATGCGGTGCCCGACCTCGACGATCCGGCCCAACTGGTGAGCCTGGTCAGCGCCGTCAACGCCCTGCGCGCCAACGGCAAGATCCTCGCGATGCACGACCGCAGCGACGGCGGACTGTTCGCCGCCGCCTGCGAGATGGCCTTCGCCGGCCATGTCGGCGTGTCGCTCAACGTCGACATGCTGGTCACCGAAGGCGACGGCATTTCCGACAGCCGCATGGAAACCGGCGACGCCAAGAACTGGGCCCAGCAAGTCAGCGCACGTCGCGAGGAACTCACGCTCAAGGCACTGTTCAACGAAGAACTCGGCATGCTGCTGCAGGTGCGCACCGCCGAGCGCAACGACGTGATGCAGGTGCTGCGCGCGCACGGCCTCAGTGCGCACAGCCATTTCGTGGGCAAGACCCGGCCCGAGTCGTCGTCGATGGAGGCAGGCAAGCGCAAGCTTGAAATCTGGCGCGATGCCAAGTCGGTGTTCAGCGCCAGCCTGCACGACCTGCACCAGGTCTGGGATTCGGTCAGCTGGAAGATCGCCCGCGAGCGCGACAACCCAGCCTGTGCCGACATGGAGCATGACGCCGCCGGCCGTCCGGAAGACCCCGGCATGCATGTCTTCCTCCCTCTTCCGCCAGCGGGAGAGGGTCGGGGTAAGGGCAGCAGCGCCACTACCGCACCGGCCTATCTGAAATCCCGCCCCAAGGTCGCCATCCTCCGCGAGCAAGGCGTCAACTCCCACGTCGAGATGGCCTACGCCTTCACCGAGGCCGGCTTCGAAGCCTTCGACGTGCACATGACCGACCTGCAATCGGGTCGGGCCGACCTGGCCAGCTTCCAGGGCATGGTGGCCTGCGGCGGTTTCAGCTACGGCGACACCCTGGGCGCCGGCATCGGCTGGGCCCGCAGCATCACGTTCAACCCGCGTCTGTCGGCCCAGTTCCAGCAGTTCTTCGGCCGGGGCGACACCTTTGGCCTCGGCGTCTGCAACGGCTGCCAGATGTTTGCCGAACTGGCCGACATCATTCCCGGCGCCGAGCATTGGCCGCGTTTCACCACCAACCAGAGCGAGCGCTTCGAGGCACGCCTGTCGATGGTCGAGGTGCTGGATTCGCCGAGCATCTTCTTCGGCGGAATGGCCGGCAGCCGCCTGCCCATCGCGGTCGCGCACGGCGAGGGCTATGCCAACTTCAAACACCGTGGCGACGCGAGCAAGGCCATCGCGGCGATGCGCTACGTCGACAACCATGGCCAACCGACCGAGCAGTACCCGTTCAACCCGAATGGCGGCGCTGGCGGCCTGACCTCGGTGACCACCGCGGACGGCCGCTTCACCGCGGTGATGCCACATCCGGAGCGCGTCTTCCGCAACATCCAGATGAGCTGGACCTCGGGCGACAAGAACGACCTCAGCCCCTGGATGCAGATCTGGCGCAACGCGCGCAAGTGGGTGGGTTGACCGCATGACGCTGCAGCGGCGCGCCTTCCTTGCCGGTGCACTGGCCAGCACGCTGCCGCTGGCCGATGCGCTCGCGGCCGAGAGCTTCAGGGGACTCCGGAAATCGCCGCGCATGCCGGTGCTGTTCGTGGGCCATGGCAGTCCGATGAACGCGATCGGCGACAACGCCTACCGGCGGAGTTGGCAGGCCATCGGCGCGGAATTCGGCGCGAAGTACCCCGCGCCGCAATTGATCCTCTGCGTCTCGGCGCACTGGCTCACGCGCGGCGGCTGGTACCTCACCGGCATGGCTCGGCCCAAGACGATCCACGATTTCGGCGGCTTTCCGCAGGAACTGTTCGACCAGCAGTACCCCGCGCCCGGCGCACCGCAGGCCGCGGCCGACATCGGCAAGACGCTGAGCCAGCCGTTCAGCGGCGCGCCGGTCGCGCTCGATGTGTCGGAATGGGGCTTCGACCACGGCACCTGGTCGGTCCTGAAGCCGATGTTCCCCAAGGCCGACATCCCGGTGCTGCAACTCAGCATGGACTACAGCCGCTCGCCGACCGAGCACTACCAACTCGGCCTGCAACTGAAGGCGCTGCGCGAGCGCGGTGTGCTGATCGTCGGCAGCGGCAATGTCGTGCACAACCTGCGCGCCACGCAACGCGACGCCGCGCCGAACCAGGCGTACGACTGGGCCATCGAGTTCGACAAGGTGGTCGCGGCGCAGATCGCGAAGGGCCAGTTGTCTGCGCTGCCCGACTTCAGGGCGCTCGGCGCCGTCGCCACGCAGGCGCATCCGACGCACGACCATTACCTGCCGCTGCTCTACGCCGCCGGTGCCGTGGAAGCCGGCGAATCGCCACGCTTCTTCAACGCCGATTTCCAGTCCGCCTCGATCTCGATGCGCTCGGTCCTCTGGGCATAAAAAAAGCGGCCCATGAAAGCCGCTTCCTGCTGTTCGTGAAACACCGCGGAACCGGCTTTGCCGGGCCGCCGGTGTTGCCCCCGGTAGGGGTTGGAGGAGCGCACGAAGTGCGCGGATCCTGGGGGCGAGCTTGTTTACTCCACCTTCGCCGCAGCGCGCAGGCTTTCCTGGTACTTCTGCAGCTTCTGCTGCTGCACTTGCTGCACGACCTGCGGCTTGACTTCCTCGAGCTTCGGGAATTTCGGCGCTTCGGCCTGGCGCACGTCGTCCAGGCGAATGACGTGGTAGCCGTATTCCGACTTGACCGGCGCCGGCGTGGTCTCGCCCTTCTTGAGCGCAACCATGGCGTTCGAGAACTCGGGCACCAAGCTGGCGGGATTGGCCCAGCCGAGGTCGCCGCCTTGCGCGCCCGAACCCTTGTCGGTGCTCTGCTTCTTGGCGATTTCATCGAAGTTGCCACCCTTCTTCAGGTCGGCAATGATCTTCTTGGCTTCAGCCTCGGTCTTCACCAGGATGTGGCGGGCCTTGTATTCCTTGCCGCCGCTGGCAGCGCTGCCACTGTTGGCGGCGACGGCCTTGTCGTATTCGGCCTGCACCTCGGCGTCGGTCACCGGATTGGCCTTGCGGTAGTTCTCGAACAGCGCGCGAATCATGACGGCCTGGCGGGCCAGTTCCATCTGGTTCTTGTAGTCGTCAGTCTTGTCGATGCCCTGCTTCTGCGCTTCCTGCATGAACACTTCGCGCAGCACGATTTCCTCGCGCAGTTGCGGTTGCATTTCAGGCGTCACCGGCTTCCCGGCTGCGGTGAGTTGCGACGCGAGTGCGTCCATGCGCGCCTTGGGCACGGCCTTGCCATTGACGATGGCGGCGTTCTGCGCGAGGGCGGACACGGGAACCATGCCGACCAGGACCGCGGCGGCAACGGCCTGCAAGATTTGTTTTTTCATGAGCATTTGGGGTGAGATGAAGGCGCGTCGGCCCTGGGGGAATGAGGCTCAGGAGGCCTCGATGGCAATGGCGTGAACGCCCTGTGCGATAAAAATGTGCAGCGCATCATACACAAGGCGATGCCGCGCCACGCGTGACTTGCCCGCGAAGAGCGGGCTGGAAATGCGGATGCGGAAATGGGTGCCGTAGCCCTCGGCGCCGGCACCGGCATGGCCTGCATGCGCCGCGCTTTCGTCGATCACTTCGAGCGCGGTGGGCTGCAGCGCGGCTTGCAGCGTCGCCTCCAGATCGCGCGCAACGGGCAGTCGGTGTTGTGTCGTGCTCATGCTGCAGGCTCGTCGTCCGACTTGAGGTGCGGCGAGATGTAGAGCCCCTGCGCGATCAGGAAGACGATGGGGAAGGCATAGCCCCACAGCTTGAAGTCGACCCAGGCCTCGGTGCTGAAGTAGGCCGCGACGTAGCCGTTGATGGCGGCCATGAACAGGCAGTACCCGATCCACGCGACGTTCAGGTGCGTCCAGATGCGGTGCGGCAGGCGCAACTGCTTTCCCAGCATCGACTCCAGGAAGTTCTTGCGGAAGCCCCAGAAGGCGATCGCCAGCGCAATGGCCATGGCGCTGTACAGGACGGTGGGCTTCCACTTGATGAAGCGGTCGTCGTGCAACGCAAGCGTGAGCGAGCCGAACAGCAGGATCAGCACCAGCGTGGCCTTCTGCATCGGCTCCAGGCGGCGGTGCATGAACCAGTGGATGGCCATCTGCAGCGCCGTGGCCGCCATCAGCACGCCCGTGGCCATGTAGATGTCGTACAGCTTGAAGGCGCCGAAGAACAGCAGGATCGGAAAGAAGTCGAGGAGCAGTTTCATTCAGTGGTGGGTTTGAAGTCGAGCGAGGCCGAGTTCATACAGTAGCGAAGACCGGTTTCCGTGGGGCCGTCGGGGAACACGTGGCCGAGGTGCGCGCCGCAATTGGCGCAGACATTTTCGGTGCGAACCATGCCGTGCGAACGATCGACGATGTTGCGGATCGCGCCGGGCACGGCTTCTTCCGAAAAGCTGGGCCATCCGCAGCCGGCGTCAAACTTGGTGCCGGATTCGAACAGCTTGGCGCCGCAGCAGACGCAGTGGTAGGTGCCGTCGGCCCAGTGCGCTTCGTACTTGCCGGTGAAGGGGCGTTCGGTGGCGGCGTGGCGCGTGATCTCGAAAGCGCCGCGCTCCGCGCCCTTTTCGGCGAGCAGCGCCTTCCATTCGGCGTCGGTTTTCTGGACGGGTGTGGTCATGACGAACAGCTGATTTCGATGGAGGAAGCCCAGTCGGGCGGAAAGCCGGCGTAGTCGTCGAAGCCGGGGTGTTCTTCAAACGGGGTTTCGAGCAGCTTCAGCAGGGTCGCGACGCCGCTGTAGTCCTTGCGTTGCGCAGCTTCGATCGCCTTCTGACCCAAGTGGTTCCGCAACACGAACTTCGGATTGGATTGGAGCATCAGTGCTGCCGCCGCTGCCCTGGGGACCGAGGCATGGCGGTCTATGAACAAATTCAGCCAGACGTCGAATCCGGCGGCGTCGACAAACAGGTCGCGCACCGTCTGCACGTCGGCGCCGGCCATGTGCTGCGAAAGCCTGCGCCAGAAGATGGTCCAGTCGGTCTGTTCCTGGCGCAGCACCGCCAGCAATCCTTCAACGAGCGGGAGGTCTCCGTCCTGCGCATCGGGCAGGCCGAGCTTGGCGCGCATGCGGCCCAGGAACTCGCGCGGAAACACGGCCTGGTAGGACTCCAGCGCGGCCAGCGCCGTTTCCTTCTCGCCGATCAGCGGCAGCAGCGACTGGCCGAGGCAATAGAGGTTCCAGTAGGCCACGCTGGGCTGCTGGTTGTAGGCATAGCGGCCGCCGGTGTCGCTGTGGTTGCAGATGTGGCGTGGATTGAAGCCGTCGAGGAACTGAAATGGCCCGTAGTCGATGGTGAGCCCGAGGATGCTCATGTTGTCGGTGTTCATCACGCCGTGGCAGAAACCCACCGCCTGCCATTGCGCCATCAGCGCCGCGGTGCGCTCGCTCACGGCTTCCAGGAAGGCGGCGTAGGCATTGCCGCCGAAGCGGTCGGTCAGCCGGCATTCCGGATAGAAGCGATCGATGACGAAGTCGGCCAGCGTGCGCAGTTCGTCGAGCTTGTCGCCGGCCCAGAAATGCTCGAAGTGGCCGAAGCGGATGAAGCTCGTCGCGGTGCGCGTGACGACCGCGGCGGTCTCGATTTCTTCGCGACGCACGCGCGCATCGGAGCCGGTCACGCAGAGGGCGCGCGTGGTCGGGATGCCGAGTCCTTGCATGGCTTCGCTGCAGAGGAATTCGCGAATGCTGGAACGCAACACCGCGCGGCCGTCGCCCATGCGGGAATAGGGCGTGAGGCCTGCGCCCTTCAGTTGCACTTCGAAGCCGGATTCAGACTGGCCGAGCATGATGGCGCGCCCATCGCCCAGTTGCCCGGCCCACACGCCGAACTGGTGCCCGCTGTAAACACTGGCCAGCGGGTCCATGCCCGGGAGCAAGGCGTTGCCGGTGAACACTTCCAGTGCCTCGGAAGACAGGAACCACTCGGCCTCGAGTCCGAGTTGCTGCGCCGCCGCATTGCTGCGTCCCACCCAGTACGGATCGGGCAGCGGCGTGGGCTGCAAGCGGGTGAAGAACTTCGGCGGCAGCGTCGCGAATTCATTGCGCCAACGCAGGCCGGATTCATCAGCAACCATCGCATTCGAAGGGATATTCATGCACCCGATTGTCCGTTCTTTCGAGTGGCGGGAAGGCGCTACGGGCATTCCCCCAACCAGGCCGGTGCTGCGCTGCGCAATACTCCGCGCTGCCATTTTTTTGTCGATTCAGGAATCAGGAGACTTCCCATGCTCGGTTTGATGCAAGAACAACCGCTGCTGATCTCGTCATTGCTCGAGTTCGCAGACCGCCACCATCGCGACGCCGAGATCGTTTCGCGCCGCTTCGAGGGTGACATCCACCGCTACACCTGGGCCGACATGGCTGTGCGCGCCCGCAAGGTCGCCAATGCGCTCGACCAGGAGGGCCTGCTCTTCAGTGACCGCGTTGCCACGCTGGCCTGGAACGGTTACCGGCACCTGGAGGCGTACTACGGCGTGAGTGGCTCGGGCCGTGTGCTGCACACCATCAACCCGCGCCTGCACCCTGACCAGATCGCCTGGATCGCCAACCATGCGGAAGACCAGGTCCTGATGTTCGACCTGAGCTTCCTGCCGCTGGTGCAGGCAGTGCATGCGCGTTGCCCGACCATCAAGAAATACATCGCGCTGTGCGATGCCGACAAGCTGCCGGCGGACAGCGGCGTGCCCGGCCTGGTCAGCTACGAAGACTGGATCGCACCGCATTCGAGCGACTACGCCTGGCCGAGCTTCGACGAGAACTCGGCGTCCAGCATGTGCTACACGAGCGGCACGACCGGCAACCCGAAAGCTGCGCTCTACAGCCACCGTTCGTCCGTGTTGCATGCGTATGCGGCAGCGCTGCCGGACGTGATGTGCCTGTCGGCGCGCGACTCGGTGCTGCCGGTCGTACCGATGTTCCACGTCAATGCCTGGGGTATTCCGTATTCGGCCGCGCTCACCGGTTGCAAGCTGGTGTTCCCGGGCGCCGCGCTCGACGGCAAGTCGGTGTTCGAACTGATCGAGAACGAGAAGGTCACTTTCGCGGCCGGCGTGCCCACGGTCTGGCAGATGATGCTCGGCCACATGCAGGCCAACAACCTGCGCTTCTCGACGCTCAAGCGCACGGTGATCGGCGGCTCGGCCTGCCCGCCGGCGATGATCAAGGCGTTCCAGGAGGGCTATGGCGTGGAAGTGCTGCACGCCTGGGGCATGACCGAGATGAGCCCGCTGGGCACGCTGTGCACGCTCAAGAACAAGCACCTGAGCCTGTCGCCCGACGAGCAGACCGCGATCCGCCTGAAGCAGGGCCGCGCGATCTTCGGCGTCGACATGAAGATCGTCGACGGCGACGGCAAGGAACTGCCGTGGGACGGCAAGGCCTACGGCGACCTGCTGGTGAAAGGCCCCTGGATCGTCAAGGAATACTTCAAGGGCGAGGGCGGCGATCCGCTGATCCCCGACGAGAACGGCCGCGGCTGGTTCCCGACCGGCGACGTCGCCACCATCGATGCCGACGGCTTCCTGCAGATCACCGACCGCAGCAAGGACGTGATCAAGTCCGGCGGCGAATGGATCAGCTCCATCGAGATCGAGAACATCGCCGTCGCGCACCCGGCCATCGCCATGGCCGCCTGTGTCGGCGTGTTCCATCCGAAGTGGGACGAGCGTCCGATCGTCACTGTGGTCAAGCGCCCCGGCCAGGAGGTCACGCGCGAGGAATTGCTGAAGTTCTACGAAGGCAAGACAGCCAAGTGGCAGATTCCCGACGATGTCGTGTTCCTGGACGCCATTCCGCTTGGCGCGACCGGCAAGATCCTGAAGACGAAGCTGCGTGAGCAACTAAAGGGCTACAAGCTGCCAGGGCTGTGATGGTTTTCTACCGATCGGTAGCAAACAGTGTCGCCTGAGCGATAGAAACGGGCGTTTCGCGGGCTGGCTTAGGGACATTCCCTGAGGGGTGGCCCCGGAAAGCCCCGTACGCTCGCACCACTTTTTCTGAACCCTTGTGGAGATGTTTCAATGAAATTTGCCCTGAAGTTCCTGGCCGGCACTGTCATGCTGGCCGCCGCTACCGGCGCGCTTGCCCAAAAGGGTGAGACCGTCAAGATCGCGATGATCGAAGGCCTTTCCGGTGCCATGGGTAACGTGGGCCAGAACCAGCTCAAGAACTGGCAGTTCCTGGCTGCCAACCTCACGGCTGCGGAGAATCCGGCCGGGGTGAAGTTCGAGATCGTTCCCATGGACAGCAAGAGTTCGCCGCAAGAGGCGTTGAACCTGCTCAAGGCCGCTACGGACCAAGGCATCCACTACGTCGCGCAGGGCAATGGTTCCCACGTGGCCGTGCCGCTGTCGGATGCAGTGGCCAAGGCCAATGAACGCAATCCCGGCAAGGAAATCGTCTATCTGAACTTCTCGGCGGTCGATCCTGTCCTGACCAACGAGAAGTGCAACTACTGGCACTTCAGCTTCGATGGCAACACCGCCATGAAGATGGAAGCTTTGACGAGCTTCATGAAGGACCAGCCGAAAATCAAGAGTGTCTACCTGATCAACCAGAACTATTCGCATGGCCAGCAGCTTGCGAAGTACTTCAAGGAAAGCCTGGCCCGCAAGCGCCCGGATGTGAAGATTGCCGGCGAGGATCTGCATCCCCTCGGCCAGGTCAAGGATTTCGCGCCCTACGTGGCCAAGATCAAGGCATCCGGTGCAGACACGGTCGTGACCGGCAACTGGGGCCAGGACATGACCCTGCTGGTCAAGGCCATGAACGAAGCCGGCCTGAAGACGCCGCTGTACGCCTACTACGCCGGTGTCTCGGGCACGCCGACGGCCCTGGCGGCGGGTGGCGACCTGGAGGTCTACCAAATCTCCTACAACCACTCCAACTACACGGGGCGGATGAACCAGTTGATGAACGAGTTCCAGGGGAAGTTCGGCGACGACTTCTATACGTTCTCGATCTACAACATCCTCACCGCCTTGAGCAACGCCATGGCCAAGGCCAAGTCGACCGATCCGGTCAAGGTGGCCGCAGCCATGGAAGGCCTGAAGTTCAACGGCTTCAACGGCGAGAGCGAAATCCGCAAGACCGACCACCAGTTGCAGCAAGGCCTCTGGATCTCCAAGTGGCAGAAGGTTGATGCCAAGAACAAGTACAACGTCGAGAAGACCGGCTACACCTTCGCTCCGGTGAAGTACCTGGAGCCCTACGTCTCGAGCACCCCCACGTCCTGCCAGATGAAGCGTCCGAGCGCTGGCTGAGGCGCCATGACACTGGACGCCGGCGGGTGATGCAAATCGCTCCCCGGCGTTTTTTCATGGCTTTCCCAAAAACGAACTAGGAGGATGGCTCGCAAATGGAATTCTTCGTCATTTCGCTCCTGAACGGGCTCAGCTACGGGCTGCTGCTGTTCATGTTGAGCTCCGGACTTACCTTGATCTTCAGCATGATGGGCGTGCTGAATTTCGCGCACACCAGCTTCTACATGCTGGGTGCATATTTCGCATTCACGATTTCCGGTGTCGTCGGCTTCTGGCCGGCACTGGTGATCTCGCCGCTGGTTGTCTTCGCGCTCGGCGCCGCATTCGAGCGGTACTGCCTGCGCCGGGTCCACAAGTTCGGGCATGTGCCTGAATTGCTGGTCACCTTCGGCCTGTCGTACCTGATCCTTGAACTGGTGCAATTGATCTGGGGGCGCTCGGTGGTGCCGTATGGCTTGCCGTCGCAACTCGAAGGGCCGCTGTTCACGATCTTTGGCACGCAGTTCCCGAAGTCGAAGTCGTTCATCATGCTGGTGGCGCTTCTGATGCTTGTCTCGGTCTGGTTGCTGCTGACGCGCACGCGCATCGGGCTGGTGATCCAGGCCGCGCTCAAGCATCCGGAGATGGTCGAGGCGCTCGGGCACAACGTGCCGCGCGTCTTCATGCTGGTGTTCGGTGGTGGCGCCGCGCTGGCGGGACTGGCCGGCGTGATCGGCGGCAACACCTACGTGACCGAGCCGGCGATGGCTGGCGCCGTAGGTTCCATCGTGTTCGTGGTGGTGGTGGTGGGCGGCATGGGCTCCTTGGCGGGCGCCTTCCTGGCGTCGCTGCTGATCGGCGTGCTGCAGACCTTTGCCGTGGCGATGGACCAGTCCATCGGCGGTGCGTTCCAGTCGATGGGCATGGCGGTCACCGACAAGACCTTCGGCTATGAACTCCTTCAACTCAAGATCTCGCAGATTGCGCCGATCCTTCCGTACCTGTTCCTGGTGCTGATCCTGATATTCCGCCCCAAGGGCTTGCTCGGCACGCGGGAGGACTGACACATGGCCACTTCCAATCCAAATCGTCCCAAGGTCATGGGTGCCGGTCGCATTGCGATCTGGTCGCTGTTCGCGGTCGCGATGATCGTCGCGCCGCTGATCTTCCGCAGCAGCCTGGCGCTGACGATCCTCTCGCAGATCGGCTACTTGATCATCATCTGCCTCAGCTACAACATGATCTTCGGGCAGGGCGGCATGCTGAGCTTCGGCCATGCCGTGTACACCGGCATGGGGGCCTTCATTGCCATCCATGCGATGAACCTCGCGGCCGAGGGCAGCTTCAAGGTGCCGCTGGTGCTGATTCCGCTGGTGGGGGGGCTCGGAGGCATGTTCTTTGCCATCCTGTTCGGCTTCGTGACCACCAAGAAGGCGGGCACGACCTTCGCGATGATCACGCTGGGCATCGGTGAGTTGGTGGCCTCGATGGCACTGATGTTCCCCGGCTTCTTCGGCGGCGAAGGCGGTGTCACGAGCAACCGGACGTACGGCACCTTCATGGGGGCGAACTTCGGCCCGCAGCTTCAGGTGTACTACCTGATCGCGGTCTACTGCTTCATCTGTACCGCGCTGATGTTCGCCTTCACCGGAACGCCGCTTGGCCGCATCCTGAATGCGGTGCGCGACAACCCGGAACGGGTCGAGTTCATCGGCTACAACACGCAGCGGGTGCGCTACTTCGCTTTCATCATCGCCGGCTTCTTCGCGGGCATTGGTGGCGGTCTGGCAGCGATCAACTTCGAGATCGTGAACGCGAGCGACAGCTTGAGCGGCTTGCGTTCGGGTGGCTACCTGCTGTTCACCTTCCTAGGTGGGGCGACCTTCTTCTTCGGGCCGATCATCGGTGCGGTGCTGCTGGTGCTGGCCTCGGTGCTGCTGTCGGAACTGACCAAGGCCTGGCTGCTGTACCTGGGCCTGGTGTTCCTGCTGATGGTGATGTTCGCGCCGGGCGGCGTGGCCAGCCTGATCATGATGAACCTGCGGGTGGCCAAGTTCGGGCGATTCAAGCCGTTCTGGTCGCTGTACGCGGGGCTGATCGTGACGGGTGGGCTGCTGGTGGTGGGCGCAGCGGCGTTGGTCGAAATGGTCTATCACATCCAGCTCAACGCGGCGCTTGGACCTGAGGTCCGTTTCGCGGGCCTGACACTGGACACGTCGAGCATGGGCAGTTGGTTGGGCGCGGCGGCAGTGGCGCTGGTCGGCCTGGCGCTGATGGAAATTGTTCGACGCAAGTTCGCGCGCGCCTGGGGCGCCGCGCAGGAATACATCGAAGCAGAAATCAAGCGCATGGAGGCTGCATAAGCAGGGCAGGGCAATGACTTACGCACTCGAACTCAAGGACTTGCGCAAGAGCTTTGGCAAGACCGACATCATCCGCGGCGTGAACCTGGCGGTGAATGCCGGGGAGCGCATCGCAGTGATCGGCCCCAACGGCGCTGGTAAATCGACGCTGTTCAACCTCATCAGCGGGCGCTTGCAGCCCAGCAGTGGCGAGGTGCTGCTGAACGGGCAGCGCATCGACGGCAAGACGCCGTTCGAAATCAACCGCCTCGGGCTCGCGCGCAGCTTCCAGATCACCAATGTGTTCCCGAAGCTGAGCGTGTTCGAAAACCTGCGCTGCGGCTTGCTGTGGCATACGGGTGCTCGCTACAGCTTCCTGCGCTTCCTGTCGAACCTCGACGAGGCCAACGCGCGGACCGAGGAATTGGTGCGCCAGATCGGGCTGGAACGCAAGCGCGACGTGCAGGCGGTGAACCTCACATACGCCGAACAACGCGCGCTGGAGATCGGCGTGACCATCGCGGGTGGGGCCAACGTGATCCTGCTGGACGAGCCGACCGCCGGCATGAGCAAGACGGAGACTTCGCACTTCATCGCGCTGATCAAACACGTGACGGTCGGCAAGACACTGCTGACCGTGGAGCACGACATGGGCGTGGTGTTCGGCCTGGCCGACAAGATCGCCGTGGTGGTCTACGGCGAGGTGATTGCCTTCGATACGCCCGCTGCGGTGCGCGCCAATGCGAAGGTGCAGGAGGCGTATCTCGGTTCATCGGTCGCCGACGCGCAAGGGGCGGGACACTGACATGCTGAAACTCAACGATATCCACGCCTACTACGGCAAGAGCCATGTGCTGCATGGCGTTTCCTTCGAGGTCGGCAAGGGCGAGATCGTCGCGCTGCTGGGCCGCAACGGCTCCGGCCGTTCGACCACGGCCAAGGCCATCATGGGCCTGGTGCATGCCGAGGGCCAGCTCGAATGGAAGGGCCAGGACATCCTGCGCAAGAAGGCCTACGAGATCGCGCATCTGGGCCTGGGCTACGTGCCGGAGAACCGCGACATCTTCCCGAAGCTCACCGTGTCGCAGAACCTGCTGCTCGGCCAGAAGGGCTCGGGCAAGGGAAGCCGCTGGACCTTCAAGGACATGTACGAGATGTTCCCGCGCCTCAAGGAGCGCGAGCACACGGAGGCCGGCGTGCTCTCCGGCGGCGAGCAACAGATGCTGACGCTGTGCCGCACGCTCATGGGCGACCCCGACCTGATCATCATCGACGAGCCGACCGAAGGCCTGGCGCCCAAGATCGTCGAGTTGGTGGGGCAGTACCTGCAGACGCTCAAGAGCCGCGGCATCTCGGTGCTGCTGATCGAGCAGAAGCTCACCATCGCGATGCACATCTCCGACCGGGCGCTGGTCATGGGGCATGGCAGCATCGTGTTCGACGGCACGCCGGACAGCCTGCGTGCCGATGCGACCACGCGAAAAGAGTGGTTAGAGGTCTGAGAATTCGGCCCTTGTCCCGGTAGCGACTGCGGCGAAATTCACTGTTCGCCGTAAGCGCCTAGAATTTTAAAAAGAACACTCGTGCTATTCGGCGACGGGTGAGTGCGAGGTCCTCACCACGTGGGGCGGGCGCTCTCCGGCCGATTCTTCGTTTTTTCACTTCCCCATTCAAAGGAACGCGCCATGACGGCTGAATACAAGGTGCTCGGCGAGATCGCCGTGATCACCATGACCAATCCCCCGGTCAACGGTCTCGGTTTTTCGACCCGCGTCGGCATCACCGACGGTCTGAGCAAGGCCAACAACGATCCGGCTGTCAAGGCGATTGTCATCACGGGCGCCGGCAAGGCGTTCTCCGGTGGGGCGGACATCAAGGAATTCGGCACGTCGAAGGCGCTGCAGGAACCCAACCTGCTGAGCGTGATCCTCGCGCTGGAAGCCTCGCCGAAGCCGATCGTGGCTGCGATTCATTCGGTGGTCATGGGCGGCGGCCTGGAATTGGCTCTGGGTTGCCACTATCGCGTGGTCGCACCGGGCACCAGCGTCGCACTGCCTGAAGTCAAGCTCGGCCTGCTGCCCGGCGCCGGCGGCACGCAGCGCCTGCCGCGCGTGCTGGGGGTGGAGACCGCGCTCAACATGATCGTCAGCGGCGAGCCGGTCAAGAGCGAACTGCTCGCCTCGGCACCTGGCCAGAAGCTGTTCGACAAGCTCGCGGCCTCGGCCGAGTCGCTGTTCGACGAAGCGGTTGAATTCGCCAAATCCGTCGCCGGCAAGTCGCCCGCCGAACTGCCGCTGGTGCGCAACCTGCCGTGCAAACACCCGCAAGGCGATGCCTACTTCCAGTTCGCCAAGAACATGGTCACGGGCATGTCGAAGAACTATCCGGCGCCGCTCAAGTGCCTGGAGGCTGTGCGGGCAGCAACCACGATGAAGTTCAACGATGGCATGGCCGAGGAACGCCGCCTGTTCACGCAGCTGATGCTGTCGCCGGAATCGTCGGCGTTGCGCCACCTGTTCATGGCCGAGCGCGCGGCCAGCAAGATCCCCGACGTGGCGGAAGACACGCCCCAGCGCGCGATCAAGTCGGTCGGCGTCATCGGCGCCGGCACCATGGGCGGCGGCATCTCGATGAACTTCCTGAACGCGGGCATCCCGGTCAAGATTCTCGAGATGAAGCAGGAAGCGCTGGACCGCGGGGTCGCCACGATCAAGAAGAACTACGAAGCCCAGGTCAAGAAGGGCAAGCTCAAGCAGGACAAGTACGACCAGCGCATGGCGCTGCTGTCGACCACGCTGAGCTACGACGACCTGAAGGACTGCGACTTGATCATCGAGGCCGTGTTCGAAGAGCTCGGCGTCAAGGAAGCCGTGTTCAAGGAACTCGATCGCGTGGCCAAGCCCGGCGCGATCCTGGCCTCCAACACCTCGACGCTGGACGTCGACAAGATCGCTGCCTTCACCAAGCGTCCGCAAGACGTGGTCGGCATGCACTTCTTCAGCCCGGCCAACGTGATGAAGCTGCTGGAAGTGGTGCGTGGCAAGGAGACCGCCAAGGACGTGCTGGCCACGGTCATGGCGATTGGCAAGAAGATCAAGAAGACCTCGGTCGTCTCTGGCGTGTGCGACGGCTTCATCGGCAACCGCATGATCGAGCAGTACTCGCGTCAGGCCGGTTTCCTGCTGGACGAAGGTGCGACGCCGCAGCAAGTGGACAAGGCCATCGAGAAGTTCGGCTTTGCCATGGGCCCGTTTCGCATGGGCGACCTGGCCGGCAACGACATCGGCTGGGCGATCCGCAAGCGCCGCGCCACCGAGCGTGCCGACATGAAGTACAGCCGCACGGCCGACAAGCTCTGCGAACTGGGCCGCTTCGGCCAGAAGACCGGCGCAGGCTGGTACGACTACCAGGCCGGCAAGCGCGACGCGATCCCGAGCCAGGTCGTGCTGGACCTGATCGAGCAGCACCGCAAGGACGAAGGCATCACGCCGCGCAAGATCTCCGATGAGGAAATCGTGCAACGCCTGGTGTACGCGCTGGTCAACGAAGGCGCGCACATCCTGGAAGACGGCATTGCGAGCAAGGCCGGCGACATCGACATGGTGTACCTGACCGGCTACGGCTTCCCGATCTTCCGCGGTGGCCCGATGCACTATGCGTCGCAAGCCGGCCTCTACAACGTGGCCGAGACGATGCGTCGCTTTGCGAAGAACCCGCGTGACGATGGCAAGTTCTGGGAGCCGGCTGCGCTGATCCAGAAGCTGGTGGCTGAAGGCAAGAGCTTCAGCTGAGACAGGAAGAGACCGCAACTGTGATCAAGCGAGTTTTTCAAATCCTGCTGCTGGTGGTTCTGCTGCTGGCAGCGGCGGTTGCGGTCAAGACGTGGCGCACGCCGTCGCGTCAGGTGGCGGTGGCGGCAGTCACCCCGCCCGCCATCGATACGGAGGCGGCTGCGAAGCGGCTGTCCGCATCGATTCAATTTCGCACCGTGTCGAGCCTCGACGACCCCAAGGGGAATAACGCCGAGTTCGACAAGTTGCATGCCTTTCTCGCCGAGAAGTTTCCCAAGCTTCACGCGACGCTGAAGAAGGAAGTGATAGGCGATAACGCCCTGCTTTACACGTGGCAGGGCAGCGATCCGGCGCGCAAGCCGGTGGCGCTGATGGCGCACCAGGACATGGTGCCGATCGCGCCGGGTACCGAGAAGGCCTGGAGCGTCGACCCCTTTGCTGGAGAGATCAAGGACGGCTTCGTCTGGGGTCGCGGCACGATGGACAACAAGAGCAATCTGATGGCCCAGATGGAAGCCATCGAGTTGCTGATCGCCAGCGGCTTCAAGCCGCCGCAGACGATCTATCTGGTCATGGGCGACGACGAGGAAGTCAGCGGCCTGCGCGGCGCGCGGCCGATCGCCGAGTTGCTGAAGTCGCGTGGCGTGGAACTCGACTGGGTGCTCGACGAAGGCCTGCTGGTGCTCGACGGCGTGATGCCCGGGCTGAGCAAGCCGGCCGCGCTGATCGGCCTGGCGGAGAAGGGCTATGGCACTTTCTTCCTGACGCTCGATACGGCCCCGGGCCATTCGTCGATGCCGCCGCAGAAGAGCGCCATCGGCAGCATGAGCGCGGCGCTGGCTCGCCTGGAAGCGCACCCGATGCCCGGCGGCATCCAGGGCGTGGCCGCCGAGATGTTCGGCACGCTGGCACCCGAGATGGGCGGACTGAATCGCGTGCTGCTGTCGAACCTGTGGCTCACCGGCCCGCTGGTCACGAGCCAGCTCGAGAAGAGCCCGAGCAGCAACGCGATGCTGCGCACGACCACGGCGCTGACGATCATCCGCGCCGGCAACAAGGACAACGTGCTGCCGGGACGTGCCGAGGCCGCCGTCAATTTCCGCGTGCTGCCGGGCGACACCCTGGCCAGCGTCGAAGAGCACCTGCGCAAACAACTCGACAACGACGCGATCAAGATCAAGGCCTACCCGGGCAACTCCGAACCGTCGCCGGTGTCGCCAACCGACAGCGCGGGCTACCGCACGATCGAGCAGACCGTACGCCAGAGCTTCCCCGATGCGATCGTCGCGCCCGGCCTGATGACCGCGGCCACCGATTCGCGCCACTTCAGCCTCATCAGCAAGTCGGTCTACCGCTTCTCGCCGATCCGCGTGAAGTCCGAGGACCTGCCGCGCTTCCACGGCAACAACGAACGTGTGTCGATCGCCAACTACGGCGAGATGATCGGCTTCTATCACCAGCTGCTGCGCAACACCGCGTCGCAACCCCTGTAACCCTTCCAACTCTTCACTAAGGACATCACCATGACCAGCGCCGTCATCGTCTCTACCGCCCGCACACCGCTCGCCAAGAGCTGGAAGGGTGCTTTCAACATGACGCACGGCGCCACGCTCGGCGGCCATGCGGTGCAGCACGCGGTGCAGCGCGCTGGCATCGACCCGGCCTCGGTGGACGACGTGATCATGGGTTGCGCCACGCCTGAAGGCGCCACGGGTTCGAACATCGCGCGCCAGATCGCGCTGCGCGCCGGACTGCCGATCACCACCTCGGGCATGACCATCAACCGCTTCTGCTCCTCGGGCCTGCAGACCATTGCGACGGCAGCCCAACGCATCATCGCGGGCGAAGGCGATGTGTACGTGGCCGGCGGTGTCGAAAGCATCTCCTGCGTGCAGAACGAAGCCAATCGCCACATGGGCACCGACCCGTGGCTGGTCAAGCACAAGCCGGAGATCTACTGGAACATGCTTCAGACGGCAGAGAACGTGGCCAAGCGCTACAACATCGGCCGCGAGGCCATGGACGAATACGGCGCGCGCAGCCAGCAACGCGCCACCGCCGCTTTGGAAGCCGGCCTGTTCAAGGCCGAGATCGCCCCCATCACCGTGCTGGCCGGCGTGGCCGACGCCCAACTGGGCCTGCGCACCAAGGAAGTCGCCATCGAGAACGATGAAGGCATCCGCGCCGGCACCACCAAGGAAGGCATTAGCGGCATCCGCCCGGCCGTGCCCGGCGGTGTGATCTCGGCCGGCAATGCCAGCCAGTTCTCCGACGGCGGCGGCGCTTGCGTGCTGGTCGATGAAACGTACGCCCAGCAGAAGGGCCTTGCGCCGATCGGCCGCTTTCTCGGCTTTGCCGTGGCAGGTTGCGAGCCTGACGAAATGGGCATCGGCCCGGTCTACGCGATCCCGAAGGTGCTGAAGAAGCTTGGCCTGACGGTCAACGACATCGACCTGTGGGAACTGAACGAAGCCTTTGCGGTGCAGGTGATCTACTGCCGCGACAAGCTGGGCATCCCCGATGACCGCCTGAACGTGAACGGCGGCGCCATTGCCGTGGGCCATCCCTACGGCGTGAGCGGCCAGCGCCTGACCGGCCACGCCCTCATCGAAGGCAAGCGCCGCGGCGCGAAGAAGGTCGTGGTGACCATGTGCATCGGCGGCGGCATGGGTGCTGCCGGCGTGTTCGAGGTCTTGTGATCATGGCGGGCGGTGACCAGCAAGTCTCGCCCGACGCCTTCCTGGCGATGGGCCGCGAGGTGATTGCCTCGCAGCCTTTCAGCGTGCTGCTCGGCGCGGAGATGCATCAGCTCTCGCGCGGTTCCATCGACCTGCAGGTGCCCATCACCGACAAGCTCAAGCAGCAAAGCGGATTCGTTCACGGCGGGGTGCTCAGCTACCTTGCCGACAACGCATTGACCTTCGCAGGTGGGACTGCGATGGCCGTGCCCGTCGTCAATGCGGAGTTCAAGATCAACTATGTGCGGCCCGCCATCGGCGAGCGTCTCATTGCGCGTGCGAAGGCAGTGCATGTGGGCAGTACGCAGGCGGTTTGCACCTGCGAAATTTTCGTCGTGCAGGATGGCGAGGAGAAACTTTGCGCGCTTGCACAAGGCACGATCGCGCGCTTGCCCGACGGACAGAATCAGCCAAACTGAAGCACTTAGCCGACGACGATCAACCCGATGAAATCCATTCCCGACATCCTCCGTGCGCTTGCCAATCGCCCGAAAGACCGGATCGACGTCGAGGCGCTGGAGAAGATTCAACGCGGAGAGGATCCCCATGTCTGACTCGGTATCACTCAACTCGATTGCGCCAGCCCTTGCCGAAGCGCGCTTGCAGCAATCCCTCGCGCTGGTTGATTTCTTTGTTTCCCTTTGGTCCTCCAATCCAGCGTTGGCGAAGCAAGCCGGACGCAAGGTGGAGGAATTCATGATGCCGCGCGACGAGGTGCAACGTCGTCACGCGCACGATCTCGACTGAACACCAATGAGCCTTCGTTCCACCCTCGACTTCCTCCTGTACGACTGGCTGCAAGCCGAGTCGCTCAACCAGCGCGAGCGCTTTGCCGACCATTCGCGCGAGACCTTCGACGCGGTGCTTGACACCTGCGAGCGCATTGCGCGTGAGAAGTACGCGCCGCACAACCGGACGGTCGACACGCAGGAGCCGCATTTCGACGGCGAGAAAGTGATCCTGCCGCAGGCCACGCACGATGCGCACAAGGCCTTTGTCGAGTCGGGGATGATGAGCGCGGCGCAGGACTACGAGATCGGCGGCATGCAGTTGCCGTTCACGCTGCAGGCTGCGGCCAACAGCTTCTTCGCGATGGCCTCGGTGAGCATCGGCTCGAACATGCTGACCAGCGGCAATGCCAACTTGCTGATGGTGCATGGCACCGAGATGCAGAAGGACGTGTTCGCGAAGAACGAGTTCTCGGGGCGCTGGGCGGGGACGATGTGCCTGTCGGAGCCGCAGGCCGGCTCTTCCTTGAGCGACGTGGCGACGCGGGCGGTGCCGGATGGCGATGACTTCCAGGACGATCCGCTCGGCCCGCGCTACCGTCTCACGGGCAACAAGATGTGGATCTCCTCGGGCGACCACGAGCTGACCGAGAACATCGTGCACATCGTGCTCGCCAAGATTCCGGACGAGAACGGCAAGCTGGTTCCCGGCACGCGCGGCATCTCGCTGTTTATCGTGCCGAAGCGCATGGTGGACACCGAGGGCAATCTCACCGGCGAGCGCAACGACGTGGCGCTCGCGGGCCTCAACCACAAGCTCGGATGGCGCGGCACCACCAACACGCTTCTGAACTTCGGCGAGGGCAAGTACCCGGTCGGCGGCAAGGCCGGCGCGGTGGGCTACCTGGTCGGCTCGCCCGGCAAGGGCTTGCACTGCATGTTCCACATGATGAACGAGGCCCGCATCAGCGTGGGCACCGCTGCGGTGATGCTCGGCATGGCGGGCTACTACGCCTCGCTGGAATACGCGAAGACGCGTCCCCAGGGCCGTCCCGCGGGCCCGGCCGGCAAGGACTCGGCCAAGCCGCAGGTTCGCATCATCGAGCACGCTGACGTGCGCCGCATGCTGCTCGCTCAGAAGTCGTATTGCGAAGGCTCGCTGGCCCTGTCGCTGTACTGTGCGCGGCTGGTCGACGAGCAGAAGACCGGTACGCCGCAAGCTGGCGACGATGCGCGCCTGCTGCTGGAAGTGTTGACGCCCATCGCCAAGAGCTGGCCCAGCGAGTGGTGCCTGGAGGCGAACTCGCTGGCCATCCAGATCCACGGCGGCTACGGCTACACGCGCGATTTCCCGGTGGAGCAGTACTGGCGCGACAACCGCTTGAACATGATCCACGAGGGCACACACGGCATCCAGGCGGCCGACTTGCTGGGCCGCAAGGTGCTGATGGAAGCCGGTCGCGGCATGAAGCTGCTCGCCGCGCGCATGGCCGAGACGATGGTGCGTGCGGCCAAGGTGCCCGAGCTGGCCGCACATGCGAAGGCGCTCGGCGAGGCACTGCAGCGCATCGGCACGGCCACGCAGGCGGCCTGGTCGACGGGTGATCCGCGCTCGGCGCTGACCAATGCCGTGCCCTACATGCAGGCCTTCGGGCACACGGTGCTGGCCTGGATCTGGCTCGACGTGGCGGCCCGTGCGCTGGAGCTCGATGCGGCCAAGGCCTCCGCCGTGACGACCGGAAAGACCAGCGCCGCGGCCTACTTCTTCAACTACGAGTTGCCCAAGATCGGCGCCTGGCTCAACGTCGTCGAAAGCCGGGACCCGACTTGCACCGACATGCCGGAAGAGGCATTCTGATGGCCGCCAATCCGCATGCCCGCATCGAGAACTGGATCTGGATCCTGATCTATGGCGGGCTGTTCCTGCTGATTCTCGGCATCGCCACCGCCCGCATCGACGCCTTCACCGGCTGGATGATGGCCGTCCCCGGCGCGGTGGCCGCGGTGGTCGGCGTGGTGCTGATCTATGTTCGTTCCCGACTGAAAGACGACAAGCCATGATCAAACACATCGTGATGTGGAAGCTGCTGGATGCAGCGCAAGCGCCGCGCTTCAAGGCGGAACTCGACAGCTGCAAGGGGCTGGTGCCCGGCATGCGGGAGTTCGAAGTGGGCATCCGTACCGAGGGCATGGAAGCCAATCATGACGTCGTGTTGAACTCGAGCTTCGACGACGCTGCTGCGCTGCAGGCCTACGTCGTGCATCCGCATCACAAGAAGGTGTCGGCCTTCCTTGGCACTTTGCGTGAATCGCGCGCGGTCCTCGACTACAGCACTTGACGCACCCCCAGGCTGCGTGACGCCTCGCGTCACTGCGCCAACCCCCTCGCCGGGGGCAACACCAGCGGTCCGGCAAGGCCGGTTCCGCGATGTCCTGCGAACAGATCGCGCTCGCTTCCGCACACAACTCTTTTTGCTGACTCGTTACCTGGAGACACCCATGACCCCCCGCACCGTCCAGAAACTTTTCGACCTCACGGGCAAGACCGCCCTCATCACCGGCGGCTCGCGCGGCCTGGGCTTGCAGATGGCGCATGCGCTCGGTGAAGCCGGCGCGAAGATCATGCTGAGCTCGCGCAAGGCCGAGGATCTGGAGCAGGCCGCCGCCGAGTTGCAAGCTGCCGGCATCGACGCGCGCTGGATCGCCGCCGATTGCTCAAAGGAAGAAGACACCCGCCGCCTGGCCGACGAGACGCTGGAGCGCATGGGCGCCATCGACATCCTCGTGAACAATGCCGGCGCCAGCTGGGGCGCCCCGGCCGAAGACCATCCGGTCGCAGCATGGGACAAGGTGATGAACCTCAACGTGCGCGGCTACTTCATCCTGGCGCAGCAGGTGGCCAACAAGTACATGATCCCGAAGAAGTCGGGCCGCATCATCAACATCGCGTCGATCGCCGGCCTCAACGGCAACCCGCCCGAGATGACCACGCTGGCCTACAACACCTCGAAGACGGCGGTGATCGGCTTCACGCACACGCTGGCCGCCGAATGGGGCAAGTACGGCATCAACGTCAACGCGATCTGCCCGGGCTTCTTCATGACCAAGATGGCGACGGGCCTGATCCAGTCGATCGGCGAGGAAAAGATGGCCAATGCCGCGCCGCTGCGCCGCCTCGGCGACGAGGAAGACCTGAAGGGCCTGACGCTGCTGTACGCGAGCGATGCCGGCAAGCACATCACCGGCCAATGGGTTGCGGTGGATGGCGGCGTGAGCGTCGTCCTCGGCGCGGCCTGACGCCATGAGCCTCTCTTTCGGCGTCACGATCCCGTTCGTCGATCACCTCGGCTTCACGCTCGAGCGCTTCGAGAATGGCGAGTCGGAGCTGCACTACACCACGCAGCCTGATCACACCAACAGCTTTGCCGTCGCGCATGGCGGCGTCACCATGACCCTGCTCGACGTGGCCATGGCCACGGCCGCGCGCAGCGTGCAGAACGACATGGGCATCGTCACCATCGAGATGAAGACCACCTTCATGCAGGCCTCGCGCGGGTCGCTGATCGCCAAGGGCCGGCTGATGCACCGCACGGCCACCATGGCTTTCACCGAGGCCACGGTCTACGACGAGAAGGGCCGCGCCTGTTCGCATGCCACGGGAACCTTCAAGTACGTGAAGCGCCTGCCGGTCAGCGGCAGCGAAGTGAACGCGCTGCAACCCGTTTCCACCGATTAGTTTTTCCTCACAGAGACACGCATATGCCAGTCAACAAGCAGATCCACCTCGACAACCGCCCCGAAGGCGAAGCCACGCTCGGCAACTTCAAGCTCGTCACGGGCGAGACGCCGGCGCTGGCCGACAACCAGGTGCTGGTGCGCCACCACTTCCTGAGCCTGGACCCGTACATGCGCGGCCGCATGAACGACTCCAAGAGCTACGCCGCGAGCCAGCCAGTCGGCCACGTGTTCCAGGGCGGGACGGTGGGCGAGGTGGTCGAGAGCAAGCATCCCAAGTACAAGGCCGGCGACAAGGTCGTGGGCTTCGGCGGCTGGCAGGAATACAGCGTGGTCGATGCCTCGCAACCGGGCTCGCTGAAGAAGGTCGACACCACGCACGTGCCGTTGTCGCACTACCTCGGCGCGGTCGGCATGCCGGGCGTGACGGCCTGGTACGGCCTGGTGAAGATCATCGCGCCGAAGGAAGGCGACACGGTCGTCATCACCGCCGCCAGCGGCGCGGTCGGCAGTGCCTTCGGTGCGCTGGCCAAGGCGCGCGGCTGCCGCGTGGTCGGCATCGCCGGCGGCCCGGACAAGTGCAAGTACGTGACCGATGAGCTTGGCTTCGACGCCTGCATCGACTACCGCCAGCATCCGGACGTCAAGAGCATGAGCGCGGCGCTGAAGGAAGCTTGCCCCAAGGGCATCGACGGCTACTTCGAGAACGTCGGCGGCTACATCTTCGACGCCGTGCTGCTGCGCTGCAACGCCTTTGCGCGCATCGCGCTGTGCGGGATGATCGCCGGCTATGACGGCGCGCCCCTGCCACTGGCCAACCCGTCGCTGATCCTGATCAACCGGCTGAAGATCGAAGGTTTCATTGTCAGCGAGCACATGGAAGTGTGGCCCGAGGCGCTGGCGGAGCTGGGTGCGCTGGTGGGTTCCGGCAAGCTGCGTCCACGCGAGACGATCGCGCAGGGCATCGAAGCGGCGCCGGAGGCTTTCCTGGGCCTGCTGAAGGGCAGGAACTTCGGCAAGCAGCTCGTCAAGCTGATCTAAGGATTGCCCCTTGCTGCGCGCACTGCGTTGCGCGCCGATACTGCTCTACGTTCGAAGGAAAGTTCGAAGGAAAACAAGATGGCCGACCTGATCCTGCACCACTACACCACCTCGCCGTTCTCGGAAAAGGTGCGGCTCATCCTCGGCGCGAAGAAGCTGCCGTGGAAGTCGGTCTTCATCCCGCCGATCATGCCGAAGCCGGATGTGGAGGTGCTGACGGGCGGCTACCGCAAGACGCCGTTCCTGCAGATCGGCGCGGACATGTACTGCGACACGGCGCTGATCGCCGACGTTCTGGAGCACCTGCAGCCCGAGCCGACGCTGTATCCGGAACCTGAGAAGGGCCTGTCTCGCATCCTTGCGCAGTGGGCCGACACCACGCTGTTCTGGGCTGCGATGGCCTGGGCGCTGCAGCCCAAGGGCGCGGCCGAGGTGTTCGCCAAGGCGCCGCCCGAGGCCGCCAAGGCCTTCGGCGAGGACCGCGGCAAGATGAGCGCCGGCAACATGACGCGCCTGCGCCCGGCCGATGCCACGAGCGCCTACAAGTCCTACCTGCGCCGGCTCTCGGACATGTTCGACGACAAGCCCTTCCTGTTGGGCGAGGCGCCTTGCATCGCCGACTTCGCCGCCTACCACCCGCTCTGGTACACGCGGCGCATCGATTCGGTGCGCGGCATCCTCGACCTGACGCCGGGCGTGGTCGACTGGATGGACCGCATGTACGCCATCGGCCATGGTGCGCCGGAGAAGTGCACCTCCGAAGAGGCGATCGCCGCGGCCAAGGCGGCAACGCCGCACACGCTGCTGACTGACAGCACCTTCCAGGACGACCACGGCATTCCGCTGGGCAGCGATGTCACGGTGCGTGCGGAGAGCTTCGGCCTGGAGGAGACGGCCGGCAAGCTGGTCGCGGCCACGCGCACGCACTACACGCTGGAGCGCAGCAACGATCGCGTTGGCACGGTGCACGTGCACTTCCCGCGTATCGGGTACGTGCTGCGCAAGTCGGAAGGCTGACGCGCACACGCTTTCGCCGCAGAATCGGGCGCCATGAAGCTCGATCGGACAGGGAGGCGACGCGTTCTGCAGTTGGCGGGCGCGTCATTGGTTGCGCCGATGAGCGCGTGGGCCGCGGATCGCCAGCGTTCGCGTGTCCGTCCAGGCGATCCAGGCTGGCCGTCCGATGTCAGTTGGCAGCAACTCAACCAGCAGGTTGGCGGCGCGCTGATCAAGGTCGAGTCCCCAATTGCAGCCTGTGTCGAAGCGCCCACGAGCGCGGCTTGCGCCCAGCTCTTCAAGTCACTCAGGAATCCGTATTTCATTGGTGATGACGTCGCGTTGACACAGCATCTCGGTTGGGTCGATGCATGGACCTCGAAACCCAGCGCGTATGCCGTCGCGGCGCGCAACGCCAGCGACGTGGCTGCGGCAGTCCACTTCGCGCGGCGGAACAACTTGCGGCTGGTCGTGAAGGGGGGCGGCCACAGCTACCAGGGCACGTCGAACGCGGCCGATTCGCTGCTGGTGTGGACGCGAAGGATGAACGAGATCCGGCTGCACGATGGGTTCGTCGCAGCGGGTTGCGGTGGGCATGTCGCGCCGCAGCGGGCGGTGTCCGTCGGAGCAGGCGCGGTCTGGGCGCAGGTGTATGACGCGGTCACCACGCAACGCGGCGCCTATGTGCAAGGAGGAGGGTGCACCACGGTGGGTGTGGCCGGCCTCGTCCAGAGTGGCGGCTTCGGGAGCTTCTCCAAGGCCTTCGGGACGGCTGCTGCGAACCTCCTGGAAGCAGAGGTCGTCACCGCCGATGGCCAGGTGCGCGTCGCCAACGCCTGCACGAATCCGGAACTGTTCTGGGGGCTGAAGGGTGGTGGCGGCGGGAGCCTTGGTGTGATCACCCGCCTGACCCTTCGAGTTCACGAATTGCCGGAGAAATTCGGCGCGGTGGACATGTCGATCAAGGCCGCTTCTCCGGAAGCCTTCCGGCGTCTGATCGGGCTGTTCATCGACTTCTATGGCAAGCGTCTGATGAACCCGCATTGGGGCGAACAGGTTCGTTTGCAGACCAACAACATCATGCGTGTCTCGATGCTGTGCCAGGGCCTCGATCGCGGGGCGGCTCAGCACGCATGGCAACCATTTCTGGAGGCGGTGTCGGCTGCACCGGGGGACTTCCGCTTCGAATCGTCGCCGGTGATCGTGTCAATGACGGCCAGGGACTATTGGGTACCGACGACGCTGAAGAGGGCGCTCGGACTGGTCAAGGTGGACGACCGCCCGGGTGCGCCGATCTCCAACATGTACTGGCCCGGCGACCAACTGACTGTTGGCGAGTTCGTCCATGGATTCGATTCGGCCTGGCTGCCGGCGGCGCTGCTTCGCGACGATCAACGCGAGGCGCTGAGCGACGCGCTGTTCGCGAGTTCGCGGCAGTGGTGGATTTCTTTGTATTTCAACAAGGGACTGGCGGGCGGGTCCGCCGAAGCCATCGATGCCGCAAAAGACACTGCAACGAGTCCCGCGGTGCTCGATGCCTTTGCGCTGGCCATCATCGGTGCCGAGGAGCAACCGGCCTATCCGGGCATCGCGGGCCATGAACCCGATCTGGCACGCGGGCGTCGGGCCGCACAAGGCATCGCGCGAGCCGTCGCGGAGCTGCGCAAGGTGGCACCCAACGGCGGCGCGTACGTCGCGGAGAGCAACTATTTCGAGCCCGATTGGCAGCGTGCGTACTGGGGCACGAACTATCCGAGGCTGCAAGCCGCGAAGACGCAATTCGACCCGGAGGGACTGTTCTTCGTGCACAACGGCGTGGGCAGCGAAGACTGGAGTGCCGACGGATTCAGCCGCAAGGCTTGAGGAGTGAACGTCTGCAAGGCTGACGCGCGAGGGCGATTCCCTCAGAATCCGAAGCCATGAAACTCGATTCGACCGACAGGCGGCGGGTACTGCAAGCTGTTGCAGGTGGTGTGTTGGCCGCGCCGCTGAGCCTCCCCCTCATCACATGGGCCGCTGCCTCGCCACGCGCACGCGTGCGGCCCGGCGAGCCGGGCTGGCCATCGAACGACGCGTGGCGGCAACTTGGCCAGCAAGTCGGCGGGTCGCTCATCAAGGTGCAGTCGCCGCTGGAAGCGTGCGTGGCTGCGCCAGCGAGTGCGGCCTGCACGCAGTTGCTGAAGGCCATCAAGAACCCGTTCTTCACCGGCGACGACGTCGCGCTGACGCAGACCTTGGGATGGGTCGATGCGTGGACCTCGAAGCCCAGCGTGTATGCGGTTGCCGCGCGCAGCACAGCCGACGTGGTGGCGGCCGTCAACTTCGCGCGGCAGAACAAGCTGCGGCTGGTGGTGAAGGGCGGTGGTCACAGCTACCAGGGCACGTCGAATTCCGCCGATTCGCTGATGGTGTGGACGCGCCGGATGAACGCGATCCAGATGCACGACGGCTTCGTTCCCGCCGGCTGCAATGTCACGCCGTTGCGGGCTGTGAGTGTGGGCGCCGGTGCGGTCTGGGCGCATGCCTACGACGCGGTCACGACACAGGCCGGCGGCTATGTGCAAGGTGGAGGGTGCACGACCGTCGGTGTGGCGGGGCTGGTGCAGAGCGGCGGCTTCGGCAGCTTTTCCAAGCGCTATGGCACCGCGGCCGGCAGCCTGCTGGAAGCCGAGGTCGTCACTGCCGATGGCGCTGTGCGCGTTGCCAATGCCTGCACGAATCCGGAACTGTTCTGGGGGCTGAAAGGTGGCGGTGGCGGCAGCCTAGGTGTCGTGACGCGGGTGACCTTGCGCGTGCATGAACTGCCCGAGGATTTCGGCGCGGTGAATATGTCGATCAAGGCAACGTCGCCACAGGCTTATCGGCGGTTGATCGGCCTCGTGGTCGAGCACTACGCCAGCAGGCTGATGAACCCGAACTGGGGCGAACAGATCCGCGTCAGGCCCGACAACAGCCTGCGTGTGTCGATGGTGTTCCAGGGTTTGAACCGGGGGCAGGCGCAGATGGCCTGGCAGCCCTTCATCGACGCGGTGGCGAGTGCGCCGGGGGACTTCTGGTTCGAGTCGGCGCCCTTCATCGCATCGCTGTCGGCGCGCGAGTTCTGGTCGGCGACGACGTTCAAGCGGATGGCGGGCGTGATGGCGGTCGACGACCGGCCCGGTGCGCCGAAGACCAATGTGTTCTGGCCCGGAGACCAGGGGCAGGCTGGCCAGTTCCTGCATGGCTATGACTCGGCGTGGTTGCCTGCGGCATTGCTGCGCGACGACCGACGCGAGGCCTTGTGCGATGCGCTGTTCGCGGCCTCACGGCACACGGGCCTCGGTCTGCACACCAACAAGGGACTGGCGGGAGCGCCGGCCGAGGCGATCGCGGCGGCGCGGGACACGGCCACGAACCCCCTGATGCTCGACGCCTTTGCGCTGGCGATCATGGGCGCGGAAGAGCAGCCGGCCTATCCCGGCGTCGCGGGACATGAGCCGGACGTCGCGCGAGGCCGCTTGCGGGCGCAGGCCATCGCGCGCGCGGTGGCCGAACTGCGCAAGGTCGCGCCTGCCGGCGGCGCCTATGTCTCGGAGAGCAACTACTTTGAGCCGGACTTCCAGCGGCAGTACTGGGGTACGAACCATCCGCGACTGCACGCCGTCAAGGCCCGATACGACCCCGATGGCCTGTTCTTCGTCCATAACGGCGTGGGCAGCGAGGGCTGGAGTACCGATGGCTTCACGCGCCTGGTTTGAGACGACCTCGCATTCAAATGCATGACTGCGTTGGAACGTCTTGCCGTGATGAAGGACTGTCTGCGGCGCTCCGCCTCGTTCTGCGCTTGGATGCAAAGCCGCAAGAGGGCAAGCGCCAGCGCTATCTCGTCGCCTGAACGACAGCGGCAGCGCCCGCAACGCGGTCCAATAGCCGGGCGGATTCATTCTTCGAAACAGAGACTCAACAGGACGGCACTCATGATTCAGGACTTCAAGGGCAAGACGGCAGTACTCACTGGCGCGGGATCGGGCTTCGGGCTCGAATGTGCCCGCATCGGCGCGGCGCGGGGCATGAACCTGGTGCTTGTCGACGTGCAGCAGGATGCGCTCGACAAGGCCCAGGCCGAGATGGAAGCTGCCGGCGCGCAGGTGCTGGCGCGCAAGGTCGACGTGTCGAACGCGGCGCAGATGGAACAGCTGGCCGCCGACGTCAAGGCGCGATTCGGCGCACCGCATTTCGTCTTCAACAACGCCGGCGTCGGCGCGGGTGGCCTGGTGTGGGAGAACACGGTGGCCGACTGGGAATGGGTGCTCGGCGTGGACCTCTGGGGCGTGGTGCACGGCGTGCGCCTGTTCGTGCCGATGATGCTGGAAGCCGCCGCGAAGGACCCGGACTATCGCGGCCACATCACCAACACCGCCAGCATGGCCGGCCTGCTGACGCCCCCCAACATGGGCATCTACAACGCGGCCAAGGCGGCCGTCGTGAGCCTGACCGAGACGATGTACCAGGACCTGACGCTGGTCACCGACCAGATCGGGGCCAGCCTGCTGTGCCCCTATTTCGTACCGACGGGTATCACGAAAAGCGAGCGCAACCGTCCCAACGCACCGACGCAAGCCGAACTCACCAAGAGCCAGCTGATCGGCCAGGCCATGAGCGACAAGGCGGTCAGCAGCGGCAAGGTGACGGCGACCGAGGTGGCGAACAAGGTGTTCGACGCCATCAGCGCCAACCAGTTCTATGTGTTCAGCCATCCGCGCGCGCTCGGCAATGTAAAGAGCCGCATGGAGAACATCGTGTCGATCACCAACCCGGCCGACCCCTTCCTGGAGCGTCCGGAGATCGGCATCGCGCTGCGCGCACAACTTCGTACGCCGTAATCCGCGGTCGGCGCGTTTGCAAGGCTGGGGATTGGCGACAATCACCGCTTTACCCAGCGATCCCGCCCCGCCGGATCGACAGGAGCTGATTCATGGGATGCCCTTGGAAGCGCTGAAGACCCGGTGCCGCGGTTGCGCGCTGTTCGATACCGCCATCGGGCCGTGCTGCATTGCGTGGAACGCGCAAGCCATCGTCGCGGTGCAACTGCCGGAAGCGAATCCGGCCAGCACCCGGGCCCGGCTGGTGCGTTGCACCGGCCCCCTGGAGGATGGCGAACCACCACCCTTCGCGCAAGCGGCGATCGAGGGCGTCCAGTCCCTGATGCAAGGCGGCTCGCGCGATCTGCGCGAAGTGCCGCTCGACATGACCGGCGTGCCGGATTTTCACCAGCGGGTCTACGCCATTGCTCGTCGCATCGGCCCGGGCCGCACGCGCACCTATGGCGAGGTGGCTCAGGAGCTGGGCGACAAGGCGCTGGCGCGGGCCGTCGGCCAGGCGCTGGGGCGCAATCCTTTCGCACCCATCGTGCCGTGCCATCGCGTGCTCGCGGCCAATGGCAGGCCGGGCGGGTTTTCCGGCGGCAGCGGGGTGCTGACCAAGCTGCGCATGCTGGCCATCGAAGGCACCTCGCCGAGCGGGACACTGGCGCTGTTCGACTGATGTCTTGCGCGTCGCGCCGCGCCACCAGGAGTTCCGGGGTTGCTTGACGCGGGTGCCAGCCGGCAGGACGTCTTCCCTCCCTGGCAGCCCCTGCGGGCGGCGATGTCTTCGGGCGGCGGGCGATCAGGTCGCCAGGGATGTCGCCAGAATGCTGTTGTCTTCGCAGACAGGTCATGGAGCAGCATGGCGATCCAGAGAAGGCGCGCGTGACATCCGCGCCGATGGTCAACAGACGGCACCGCGTCGTGCGTCTGATCGAGCTTGTCTGGGGTGCCATCCTGCTGTTACCAGCCCTGTGGATCTTCGGCTCCACGCACGCATGGGATCCCGGGTCCGCCTGCTTGGTTGTTGCAAGCGCAGCTTTCTTCGGTCTGCTTCGGGCGATCCTGGGGCTTCGAACATTCCTGGTGCTCACCTGCATCCCGGCGCTGTTCGGCGTCCTGGCCGTGGCAGCCGATCTTCTTCGCGACGTCAATCTTCTCGAGGCTGCCCTGATCCGGCCGGACCCGAACGAAGCGTGGCCGGTCATTCAGCCTTATGTCCTGTGGATCACCCTGGCCGCGGTCCTGTTCGCCGTGCCGGTCTGGGTGGTGTTCCGCACGCCATCCACCCGGACGGTGCGCCGGAAGGGGTCTGTGGCGACCCTCGCGGCAATCACCGTCGCCTCGGTCCTGTTCGGTGCCGTCTTTCATGACACGGTGCTGAGGGCGTGGCCGCTGAATGTGATTTCCGTGGCCGCGGCTTCCGCGATCGGCCGTGACGACTTCATCTCGACGGCGTCGCCCTATGCGGCCACCAACCCGCGCTTGGCGTCCGCGAGCTGGGGCGCCTCGCGCTTGCCGGGGGTCCATCCGCAGAAGGAGACCTACATCCTCATCATCGGCGAATCCGTGCGTGCCGACCGGCTGGGAGCATGCGGCGGGCCAAGGCAGGTCGGCATGGAGCACGACGCGATCATCTACTGCGACGTGACGTCCGGCTCCAGCAGCACGCATACGTCGGTGCCTTTGCTCATTTCGCGCGATATGCCTGGCGGTGCATATCGAGTGAGCAAGGACGCAACGTTCATGAAGGCTTTCGAGGAGGCTGGCTTTCGCACCTGGTGGCTTGCGCTCCAGGAAAGAGGCATTGCGTGGCCTGACGCCGACACCGACATGTTCCTTTCACCAAAGAGGACCGATCGGGAAGCCCTTTTGCCATCGCTCAGGTCGGCGCTGGCAGACAGCGCGTCCAGGAAGTTGATCGTGCTGCATGCCTACGGCGCACACTTTTCGTACTGCGATCGCTACGACCCGGCAACGGCTGCTTTCCAGGCAGATTGCTCGAAGCTCTCCCAATTCCCGAATGACTCCACGCTGCCGGAGTTCCTCCGCGCCTACGACAATGCCGTGGCCGAATCCCTCCGCTTCGTCGATGCCGTGATCTCGGAGGCGGCGCAGGCGGGCGGCGCCTCCTTCGTGATGTACACGCCCGACCATGGCGAGAACCTGCTCGACGACGAGCGCAAGCTCTTCCAGCACGCGCTGAAGGACCCGACACACTGGGATACCCGCGTCCCGGCCGTCATGTGGGCGAGCGATGAATGGCGCGCCGGCAACGCGGCGCGATGGGAGCGGCTGCGCGCCAACCATGGGGCGAAGGCGATGCATGCCGACCTGGTGCCGACCCTGCTCAATGCGGCGGCCATCCGATATGTCGACGAGCGGCAAGCGGCGATCGATCTCGGGGCGACGTCACCGCCTGCCAGAATCCGGTGGGTCATGCGGCGTCTCGGCGAGAAGGTCGATGGTGATCAACTGGGCCGGGCAAGGTAGCGCCCGCCCGACCACTGGCCGCTCTCGCAGAGATCGCGCAGGACGTTGCTGATCAACCGGCAGATGGCAAGCTTGGCATTGGATGTTGGAAGGTGGCGCGACACGCACAGGCCCAGCACACGCACCACGTTTTCCGACGCAATGCGATGCGCGACGAGCCGTCCTTCCTCGACTTCGCGCTGCGCAAGGCCCAGCGGCATGATCGTTGGCCCGATACCGGCCTCGACCGCGCTCTTGAGCACATAGACGGAATTGATCTCGGCCGCGATGCGCTGGGGCGGAAGGCCGGCGCGCTTCAGGGCATCGTCAACGATCCATCGCGTGCAATGACCATGCTGCGCACTCGGCAGGACGAGCGGCTGCGCAACCGCTTCGTCGAGCGATATGTCACCCCCTGAGGGCGCCAGCGGGTCCTGGGGCGAATGCATCAGCACGAAGGCTTCCTCCACCAGCGGCGTGAAGACGATGTCGCGCGATGGCATGGTCTCGGTGAAGACGGCGATGTCGACGCGCCCGAGCAGCAATTGGTCGGCCATGTTGCCGGTGAGTTCTTCGTTGAGGTGAAAAAGGATGTTGGGATAGCGGCGCGACACCGCGCGCATCAGCGGCATGGCGATCGTCGCAGCCACGCTCTGCGGCAACGCGACGACCACCGAACCGACCACCGTATCGGAAGACCGCAGCACCGCCGCGCGCGCATCGCTGATCTGCTTGGTGATGCCCTGGGCGTACTCGTAGAACACCTTGCCCGCCTCGGTGGTCGTCACGCCGTTCCGGCTGCGCGACAGGAGCTGCACGCCCAGCTCCGACTCCAGCTCCGCCAACTGCTTGCTCAGGGCCGACTGCGCCACGTGCAGGTGCTCCGCGGCGCGAGACAGGCTCTTGTTCTCGACGATCGCGAGGAAGTACTTGAATTGGCGAAGCTCCACCACTCGATTCTGAACCGCTTTCGTATCAGGTTGCGGCCAGGCTATCGCGTGACCGGCGACGCGTGAACCGACGGCGAGCAATGCCTGTTCGGGGGCACCCGCAGATCCGGCTTTGCCGGGCTGCTGGGTGCGCCCCCTCGAGGGGGTGCGCCGAAGGCGCTGCGGGGGTGGGTTTTCAGGAGGTCGAGCAGCTGAAGCTGGCCGCATCGTTGAGGTCGCCGCTGCCTTTGTAGCGCGGGTAGGCCGGGTACTTGCACAGCGGGCGTGCAAGCGTCGTTGCGCCACTGGCGTCGACCTTGCGATGCACCAGCGATTGCGCCGATGCCGGCGTGCCTTGCTCCACCCACGTGGCCAGCGCCTTGAGCAGGTCGACCTTGTCGGGGCCGACGCCGCCGTAGCAGTGACCGACGCCCGGCGCCATGAAGAGTTCGACGGTCTGGTCGGCCTTGGCTTGCCCCAGGGTACCGACCACGTTGTCGTAGTAGCGCGCGGTGTCACGAGGGCTGACCGAGGAATCGGTCGTGCCGTTCCACAGGATGAGCTTGGCGCCGCGCGCATTCATCGCGCTGAGGTCGGGGTTGAAGGCCTCGAACATGCCGCCCACCACGCCCATTCGGGGCAGCCAGTCGTCGTAGTTCCAGGCGAGCGTGTCGTAGTTCGGGTCTTGCGTGATGAAGGAACGCACGAAGCCGTCCGAGAACAGGCCCTGCACGGAATTGCCACCGAAGGCCGCGTTCGGCCAGATGTATTCGCCCCAACCCTTGGCCGTGTTCTCGGCGCCGGGGTTGTAGCCGGGATGCGTCCACGCGCCATCGGCCGAGGCGATGGCCGAGGTCACCTTGTTCACCGTGGCAATCTGCGCGTCGGACAGGCAGTTGTCGCCCGTGTCTGCGCCGGCCGCGCAACGCAGGGGCGCCGGGTCGAAGCGGCAGGCCTCGGGCTTAGCGATGATGCCGTCGGCCGCGCCGTCCAGGTTGTCGCACTGGGCCAGCACCGCATTCGCGAGCAGGGTTTGCTTGGCCGCGTTGAGCGAATTGGCCGGGGTGCGGACCTGTTTCGAAATGCGGTTGAACTGCATGAACAAGCCCATGATGTTGCCGGCCGGCGCGCGTGCCACGATGCCGTCGAAGTCCTCGGGATAGCGCTGGGCCTGCGTCAGTGCATCGTGCCCGCCCATCGAGCAGCCTTCGAAATAGCTGCGAGAAGCGGCCGATCCGAAGAAGCTCGCGACCAGCGCCTTGGCGGCCGGCAGTGCGCGGTGTTCGGAGCGGTAGGTGAAGTCGGCCAGCTGCTCGGGGTTGAGCGCGAAGGCCGCATTGAAATAGTCGAGGCCACGCACGCCCGGATAGTCGTAACCGCCGTTGGTGCCGACGGTCGCGTAGCGCTCGCTGACGATCGATTCGCTGAACTGCGGGTCGGTGGCGACCGGCATGGCGCCGTCGAAGCCGCCACCGCCGAGGAATGCAATCTTGCCGTTCCAGCCGCTGGTAGGCATGCGCGCCTCGAAGCGCAACGTCGAGCCGTCGAGCTTGGCATGCACTACGCAGTACTCGGGTTGCGCACCGGTGGCGGCAACGACCTGGGCGTCCTGCACGGTGGCCCCGTTGCCCAGGGGCTGGCCCGCGGTCATTGGGCACTTTTCCGAAAGCGTGAGGGCGAGGGCCGGGGCCGGGGCAGGGGCAGGGGCAGGGGCTTGAGCTGGGGCAAGGGTCGTGGCTGCAACCGGGGCGGGTGCAATGAAGCCATTGTTGTGGCCCCCGCCGCCGCATCCGGCTGCCGCCAGCATGGCGATCAAGGAGGCGCTACGTGTGAAATGCATGGTCTTGTCTCTGTTGGTTTGAATGCGATGTGCGTGGGCGTGGCTCAGCTGAAGCTGACGACCTTGCCGGGGTTGAAGATGTTGTGCGGATCGAAGGCCAGCTTGATCGAGCGCATCAGCGCCACCGCATGAGGCCCGTGCTCCTCGACGAGGTACTGCATCTTGTGAAGGCCGACGCCGTGCTCGCCGGTGGATGTGCCGCCGTGCCGCAATGAACGCTGGACCAGCCGGTGGCTGAAGGCCTCGGCGGCGGCCAGTTCCGGGGGAGCGGCGGGGTCGACCAGCACCAGGCAATGGAAGTTGCCATCACCGACATGGCCGAACACCGGCGCCAGCAGGCCATGTGCCGCGATGTCCTCGAGCGTCTCCTCCACGCAGGCGGCGAGCGCGGACAAGGGCACGCACGCATCGGTGGTCATGCTGCGGCTGCCGGCCTTGAGTTGCAGCGAAGCGAAGTAGGCGTGGTGCCTCGGCGTCCACAGGCGCGAGCGCTCTTCCGGCAGGCTGGCCCACTGGAACTCGCCACCGCCATGACCGCTGGCGATCTCGCGAACGACCGCAGCCTGCTCCTCGATCTGCGCCTGGCTGCCGGCGAATTCGAGGAACAGCGTCGGCTTCTCGGCCAGCGTCGTGCGGCTGTGCGCATTGACGGCCTTGATCGTCAGCGCGTCCAGCATTTCCGCGCGCGCCAGCGGCACGCCGAGCTGGATCGACTCGATGACGCAGTCCACGGCGGCGCGCACGGCAGGGAAATGCACCACCGCGGCAGCCACCACTTCGGGATGGGGATGAATCCGCACCGTGGCCTCGGTGATGAGCCCGAGCGTGCCTTCGGAGCCGCAGAAGAGCTGCGTCAGGTTGTAGCCGGCGGAGCTCTTGCGCGCATGCGAGGCGGTGCGGATCACGTCGCCTTGCGCGGTCACGACCGTGAGGCTCACGAGGTTGTCGCGCATGGTGCCGTAGCGCACGGTGTTGGTCCCCGAGGCCGCCGTCGCCACCATGCCGCCGATCGTCGCGTCGGCCCCGGGGTCGACCGAGAAGAAGAAGCCGGTGCCGGCCAGCGCCGCGTTGAGCTGGCTGCGCGTCACGCCCGCCTGGACCGTGGCCGTGAGATCGCTGGTGCGGATCGCGAGCACCTCGTTCATTTGCGAGAAATCGATGCAGACCCCGCCTTCGACTGCCAGCAGATGGCCTTCGATCGAGGAGCCGACACCAAAGGCGATGACCGGCACCCGCTCCCGCGCACAGGCCCGCACCACGAAGGCTGCCTCGTCCGTGCCGTGCACGTAGACCACGGCGTCGGGCGGCAATGGGTGGTAGCTCGACTCGTCGCTGCCGTGCTGCAGCAGAACGCTGGCGGCAGTGGACAGCCGTGTCCCGAAGCGGCGGCGCAAGGCCGCGATGAGTTCCGCAGAAGGCGTGCGGCGGCCGGCATCGGCGGCAGACGGGCGCGCGAGGTCCATCACATGGGCATCCATGATGTTTTTCCTGAAGAGAAATGAAGCGCGGGCAACCCGCCCGCGGAGGGGGTGACGTCAGTGCGTCGAGGTGGCCGACGATGTGGCCGACGAGGTGGCCGATGGCTTGACCCGCAGCACCAGCACCGCGCCGATCACGAGCAGCGCCGCGAGCATGTGCAGGCCGGCATCCGTGCTCTTCGTCGCGTCCTTGATCACGCCGATCATGAAGGGCGCAGCGAATCCGGAGAGGTTGCCGAAGGAGTTGATGAAGGCGATGCCCGCCGCTGCCGCCGCACCGCCGAGGAAGCCGGTCGGCATGCCCCAGAACACGGGCAGCGTCGACATGATGCCCATCGTCGCGATGGTCAGGCCGACCATCGACCAGGCGGCACTGCCATGCATTGCCACGCTCATCAACAGCCCGGCGGCGCCGACCACGGCGGCAATGGCAGAGTGCCAGCGGTGCTCGAGGCGGCGGTCCGCGCTGCGCGCCGTCAGGTACATCGCGACCACGCCGAAGGTCCACGGGATGGCGCTCAGCAGGCCGATGTCGAGCGCACCCTTCACGCCGATGGCCTTGATGATGCTGGGCAGCCAGAACGAGATGCCGTAGAGGCCCGAGACGAACGAGAAGTACACCAGCGCCAGCAGCCAGACGCGGCCCTGCGCCATCACACGCCAGATGCTGACCTCGGACTTGCCCATGTTGTCTGCAGCGATTTCACGTGCGATCAGCTCGCGTTCTGCAGGGCTCAGCCATGCGGCATCCTTGACCCGATCGTCCAGGTAGCGCCAGATCACGAGGCCCAGCGCAACCGTCGGCAGGCCCTGCAACAGGAACAACCATTGCCATCCCTGCCAGCCGTTGATCCCGGCCATGCCCTGCAGGATCCAGCCCGAGATGGGACCGCCCAGGATGCCGGCGAACGGAATCGCGGCCAGGAACAGCGAGGTCGCCTTGCCGCGGCGGGCCGCTGGATACCAGTAGGTGAGGTACAGGATGATGCCGGGGAAGAACCCTGCTTCGGCTGCACCGAGGAAGAAGCGGATGACGTAGAAGGTCATCGGCGAATCCACGAACATCGTGCCCGCCGACAACAGGCCCCACGTGACCATGATCCGGGCGATCCAGCGGCGCGCGCCCACCTTGTGCATCAAGACGTTACTCGGCACTTCGAAGATGAAGTACCCGACGAAGAAGATGCCGGCGCCCAGGCCGTACACCGCCTCGCTGAATTGCAGCGCATCCTGCATCTGCAACTTGGCAAAACCGACGTTCACGCGGTCCAGGTAGGCGACGATGTAGCAGACGAACAGCAGCGGTATGAGCCGCCAGCTGACCTTGCGGTAGACCGCGTCCGCGGTCGAGAGGGATGGGGTGCCGCCTAGCGGCGTCGATAGAGAGCTGGTGGTCATCATGGTGGGTTGCTGTTTGCCAGGCCGCCATGGTTGATCCAGCGCGCGATCAGCCCTATCGGGTTAACTCGCGAAATTCATACCGATGGGAGAACGTGCCATCTCGCTGGGAGATGGCCCATCAGGAGGGAGTCGAGCGGCGGCGAGGGCGCTAACGCGCTTCCCGCTGCACATCGACATCGAAACTCACCCCCGGCTGCGCGAGCCCCTGCCATGCCGGGTAGGTGGTCGCGAAGTCGCTCACGATGCGCTCGAGCGGCATGTCGTCGTAGGTGCCGCGTTCGCCGACGTACTCCATGTGGCGACGCCCCTCACCATCGAAGGGGTGGTAGAGCGAATCGGTCCGGCCATCCCATTCGAGCGGCAGCAAGCCGAAGCGTTCGCACAACTCGACGTTGAATGCGGGCGTGGACTTGACCCAGGCACCGTCGAGCCACAGCTCGGTGTAGCCGTGCCAGATGAAGATGTCCGTCTGCATGGTCTCGCGCATGCGCTGCGTCGACAGGTGATTGCGCACGTCCGCGTAGCCGACCCGCGCGGGAATGCCGGCGGCGCGCGCAGCGGCTGCGAGAAGGGCGGCCTTGGGCACGCACCAGCCGTACCCTTGCGCGATCACCTGGCTTGCCCGCATGCCCTGCGGCGAGAGGTCGACGCGGTAGGGGTCGTAGCGGAAGCCATCGCGCACCGCGTAGTAGAGGGACACGGCGCGTTCGCGATCGTTTGCACCTCGCGCGTGCTCGGCCGCGAAGGCGGTGACGCCGGGGTGGTCACTGTCGATCAGCGCGGTTGCTGCGAGGGTCGCCGGGGTCGGGCCTGGAGTCGTGGTTTGCATTCGCTGTGTTTACCAGAAGCGCGCCGTTCAGGGGACCGACGCCGTTACGACCACGTTGACATGCAGCTTGAGGCGGCCTGCGTTGTGTGCGCCCGTGCCGAAGGCCAGGCTGTTGAAATACGATGCGGGCTCGCCTTTGCGAGCGTCTTCTCACCACTCACGGAGTTCCGAATCGATGACCGACATCTGGCGCTTGCCTGCTTCCCGCGTGGCCGACCTGATCCGCCAGCGCAAGTTGTCGGCGACCGAAGCGGCGCAGGCTGCGTTGGCGCGGCTGGCCGCCGTCAACACGAGGCTCAACGCGGTGGTCGACTGCCGGCCCGACGAGGTGCTGCGTCGCGCCGGCGCGGTCGATGCAGCGCTTGCGCGTGGCGAGGAGCAGGGCGCACTGGCCGGCGTGCCGGTCACGGTCAAGGTCAACATCGACCAGGTCGGCTTTGCAACCACCAATGGCGTCACGCTGCAGAAGGACCTGATCGCTTCGACGAACAGCCCGGTGGTCGACAGCCTGTTGAAGGCGGGTGCAGTCATCGTCGGGCGCACCAATACGCCTGCGTTCAGCTACCGCTGGTTCACGGGCAACAAGCTGCATGGCACGACGGTCAACCCGCGTGACGCGGCGCTCACGCCAGGCGGCTCATCCGGCGGTGCGGCGTCGGCGGTGGCGGCGGGCATCGGGCACATCGGGCATGGCACGGACATCGCGGGGTCGATCCGCTACCCGGCCTATGCCTGCGGCGTGCACGGACTGCGGCCGACGCTGGGTCGCATCGCCGCCTTCAACGCGGCCTTGCCCGAGCGCACCATCGGCGGCCAGATCACGGCTGTGTCCGGCCCCATTGCCCGCACGATCCACGACCTGCGGCTGGGTCTGGCCGCCATGGCTGCGCCGGATGCGCGCGATCCGTGGTGGTGCCCCGCGCCCCTCGTCGGCCCGGCCGCGCCGCGCATCGTTGCGATGTGCCTGCGGCCGGACGGAATGGACACGCAACCCGAGGTGGTGAAGGCGCTGCTCGATGCGGCGGAGCGCCTGCGCGACGCGGGTTGGACGGTGGACGAACTCGAGGCGCTGCCGCCGCTTCGCGACGCCGTCGAAAGCCAGGTCACGCTGTGGATGGGCGATGGCTACGAGGCCATGGTGAAGGCGGCCGAACGCGAGGGCGACTTGGGCGCGGTCACCGCGCTGGCAGGGCAGGCTGGTTTGGCGCGCGAGATCACTGCGGCGCAACTCTCGGCGGCACTGGTCCGGCGCGCGACCATCACGCGGCAGTGGCAACTGTTCCTGGAGCGCTACCCGGTGGTGCTGTTGCCGGTGTGCGCCGAGCTGCCCTTCGCTGCCAACCTGGACCTGCAGGGCCCCGAGGCCTATGCGCGTGTCTGGAAAGCGCAGATGACCATGATCGGCCTGCCGCTCACCGGGCTGCCGGCGCTGACCGTGTCGACCGGCATGGTCGGCAAGAGCCCGGTCGGCGTGCAACTGGTGGCCGGGCGCTTCCGCGAGGACCTCTGCCTGGCCGCGGGCGAGGCGATCGAGGCGCGGGGCGTTCCGCCGATGGCGGTTGTCGACCTCGTCGGCTGAACGCGCCCGGACTCGTGGGATTCCGCGTCTTCCTCGCATCGCTGTTCGTCTCCAAGCTGGCCGACCAGATCCTGTTGTTCCTGGTGCCGCTGGTGGTGTTCCAGGTGACACAGAGCGTGGCCTGGTCGGGCTTCGCGTTTGCGGTCGAAGCCCTTCCGCGCTACCTGTCCTTTCCGGTGTGCGGCGCGCTGTGCGATCGCAAGTCGCCGTTCAAGTTGCTGCAGGCCAGCCAGGTGCTGCGTGCGGGGATGTGCGTCGTCGGCGTGGTGGGCGACCTGTGGTGGGGCGGGATCGGCTGGCTGGTGGCCTTGTCGGCGGTGTGCGGCGTGCTGACCACGCAGGGGATGATGGCGCGCGAGGTGATGCTGCCGCAGATGGCGGCGCAGGGCGAGCGTTTCGACCGCGTGCTGGCCTGGTCGCAGGCGGCCGACCAGACTGGCTTCATGCTCGGCCCGATGCTGGCCGCGGCCTTGCTCGCGCTGTGCCCGTGGCAAGGCGTGGTGGGGGTGGCTGCGGCGCTGTTCCTGCTGGCCGACATCGCGACGGTGGCATGGCGGCGGATCAGCGACTTGCGCCTGCGTGAACCGGAGGCGGAGGGTGGGCCGTTGTGGCAACCGGTCCGTATCGCGCTCGGCCATGTCTGGCATCTGCCCGGCCTGAAGCGGCTGGTGGTGCTGGCGGCCGGTGTGAACCTGATCGTCGGCGTCACGCTCGCGTCTTCGGCGGCGCTGGTGACGGGGTTGCATGGGCGCTCGACCGGCTACTACGCGGGGCTGCAGACGCTGGGCGCGCTGGCGACCATCGTGATCCTGCTGACCATCGCGCGCGCTTCGTTCGCCGTGAAGACGCTGGGGCTCACCGGCTTTATCGCGATGCTGGTAGGCGGCTTGTTGACGGGCGTGGCGCCGGACCACTGGGTCTACGCGGCGGGATTCCTGCTGATCACCGGCTTCGACAAGATGTTCAACGTGTTCATCCGAGCGAGCCGGCAGAAGATCATTCCGCCTGCTGACTACGGCAAGACGACTGGCGTGATTGTGATGCTCAACAACCTGACGCAGCCGCTGGCGGGGCTGTTGGTAGGGGCTTGCGCCGGGCCGCTGGAGACGGGGCGGCTGATCGTGTGGCTGTCGGTGGCGATGGGCGTGCTGGGGCTTGTGGCGTTCAGGCCAGGGCCTTTGCCGGAGCGCTGATCAACGCGTCGAAGCCTCTTGCCTTGGCGCGCCTTGATGCGGTGCGCGCGACTGCGTGGAACTGGCAAGTAGCCATGCAACGGCAGTCGTGGTGAGGATCTTGGTGATAGGCGAGAGGTTGTTCATTTCTTGTGGGTAGCGCGGATGACGGTGTCCGGATGGGACAGCGTGAAGCTTAGTGACGGTGCATGGCACTGGCATGACAGAAAAAGCCCCGTGCCATTGCAGGCTTGAATCACAGGTGCAAGAAGCCGGACGCAGGGACAACACGCGCAGAGGCCCGAAAAATACGATTTGTGCAGCTTCGATCCACCCGTCCAACCGCTGCACAACATGTCCCATTCACCGACTCTTGCGCCACGTGGCGCGGCCTTGCGTTCCATCGACTCCAGCGCGCGCTGCATACCGTCGGGCAACCGCTTCGGCTTGCGCAAGCTTGTCGCCGCGCTCTTGCAATCCGCGGTGCTGCTGCCGGCGGGGGGCGCGGCGCTTTACCTCACGTCCACCGCGGCGCTGGCCGACAGCGGCCCGGCCTGCCAGAAGGGCAGCCCTACCGCGTGCCAGATCGTCTACACCCAGCCCTCGGCCGGCCACAGCGACACCGGCGCGACCGGCACGGCGATCAACAGCACATTCACCAACACACAGACGTTGACCGGCGTCGACGGCCCTTCCGGCTGGGGCGCGGTGCAGTTGGAGAGCTATGCCGGCAATGGCGGTGATGCCGACAGCGACGGCAACAGCGGCGGCAGCGGCGGCATGGGCAACACCGTCTCGGCCACGATCGGCAGCGGCGTCACGGCCGACGGCAGCAACAGCGGCGGCATCCTGCGCTTCACGGCGCAAGGCGGCGATGGCGGCGGCGGGCAGGGCGACCATGTCGGCAGCCCCGGCAGGAGCGGCACGGGCGGCGGCGGTGGCGCGATCGACGTGACGATGGATGGCACCGTCAACTCCAGCAACCCCGATTCGCCGGGCCTCTATGCGCTGTCGCAAGGCGGCTCGTCGCAGCAGGGTGACTCGGGCTCCAAGGGCTTCTTCGGCGCGGAGTCGGGCGACGGTGGCGGCAGCAACGGGATGATCGTGAACATCGGCGGAACGATCAACACGGTCAACACCGGCGCATCGATCAATGCCGTTGGCGGCAACGGCGGCACGGGGGTCGAGGACTCCAGCGGCGTGTCGGAAACCGAGGGGCGCAATGGCGGCAACGGCGGCCATTCGGTGCTGTCGATCCAGGCGACGGTGACGGGCCGCATCACGTCCTCGGCGGCGGACGGCATCGACGTGCTCGTGCAGGGCGGCAACGGTGGCGATGGCGGCCACGGCGGCGAGGCGCCTTCCTCGTCGACGGGTGGCAACGGCGGTGACGGCGGCTTTGCGCCGAATGCGAGCTTGATCATCTCGGGCAACGTGAGCGGCGGCGCGATCGGCGCGCTGGTGCAGGACCGCGGCGGCTCCGGCGGCAGCGGTGGCACTTCGTCCAACAGCGGCACTTCGGCAGGTGGTGTGGGCGGTGATGGCGCCAGTGGGGGCACGGCCACGCTGGTGCTGCAATCGGGTGGCAGCATCACCGGCGGCACGACCGGTGCGTCGGCCGTGTCCGGTGGGGGCGATGGCGGCGCGGGTGGCGTTGGCGGCTACACCAACAACACGAGCACCGGTGGCAATGGCGGCAAGGGCGGGCCGGGCATGGCGGTGAGCATCGACATCGGCCAGACGCCACAGAACCAGACACCGGCGCCCACCACGGTCACAACGCCGGTGGGTGCGGCGGCCATCGGTGTCTCGGCGATCAGCTATGGCGGCGCCGGTGGCGCAGCGGCGCTCGCGACGGCGCAGAACTATGCGAGTGGCGGCATCGGCGGTGCCGGCGGCGCAGCGGGCACGGCCACGGTGACGATCGAAAGCAACGGCGCGGTGAAGACGCAGGGCAACGACACGCCGACGACATCCACGGCCGTATTGCCCGGTGTGCTGGTGCGCTCGAATGGCGGTGCCGGCGGCGCGGGCGGCAACACTGGCGCGGGCATGGGCAGCGCGGCCGGCAACGCGGGCATGGGCGGCGCGGGCAGCACCGCCACCGCGATCATCAACGGCAGCGTGAGCACCAGCGGCAGCTATGCCTACGGTGTGCTGGCGCAGAGCATCGGCGGCGCTGGCAATGCGGGTGGCGATGCGGACAGCGTGTTCGGCGCCTACGGCGGTGCGTCGAAGAACGGCGGTGCGGGCGGCAACGTCTACCTGCAAGGGCAAGGCGGCAGCGTGACGACGACCGGGACCGGCGCGGCCGGCATGGTGGCGCAGAGCATCGGCGGTGGCGGCGGCGCGGGCGGCAATGCGTTGACGCTGGGCGGCGGCGGGGCCATCGGCGGCAATGGTGGCGCGGGGGGCAACGGGGTCAACGTGACGGTCGGCCTGCTGTCCACCGACAGCGCCTCGGCCTTGCTCAGCGACACGATCATCACGCACGGCGACTCGTCGACGGCACTGATCGGACAGAGCGTGGGCGGTGCGGGCGGCAATGGCGGCAACTCGCTGGTGGTGGGTACCGTGCTGCCATCGATCTCCATCGGCGGAGACGGCAAGAGCGGCGGCATCGGCGGCACGGTCAATGTGCAGAACGACGGGCTCATCACCACGAGCGGCCAGCAGTCGGGCGGCATCGCGGCGCAGAGCGTGGGCGGCGGTGGCGGCAATGGCGGGGCCAGTGTCGCGATCAATGCGGGGGTGCAGGTGTCGACTTCGTTCGCACTCGGCGGTGCGGGGGCGACGGGCGGCACGGGCGGTGTCGTGAACCTCACCAACAACAACCAGGTGTCGACCTATGGCGCGGATGCCTTCGGCCTCAAGGCGCAGAGCATCAGCGGCGGTGGCGGGCAGGGCGGCACGGCGCTGGCGACGGCCATTGCGCTGGGTGGTGATCCGGAATTTCCGACGACCTCGGTGAGCATCGGCATCGGCGGCAGTGGGGGTGCGGGCGGCGACCAGGGCAGCAGCCCCGTGACCGTCAACAACAACGGCCTCATCACCACAGCGGGCGACGGATCGATCGGCATCCTCGCGCAGAACATCGCGGGTGGTGGCGGCAATGGCGGCGATTCGACCGCGTCGTCGTATGCAAACGGCGGCGACAAGCAGAGCACCAACGTCAGCGTGAGTTCGAGCGTCGGCGGCAAGGGCAAGGGCGGTGGCACCGGTGGTGCGGTCACGGTCAACAACAACGCGCTGGTCGTGACGATGGGCGCCGATGCCTATGGCGTGTTTGCGCAGAGCACGGGCGGTGGCGGCGGTGTCGGTGGCACGGGGGATTCTTCGGCGTCGGCAGGTTCGGGCAGCAACAGCTTCGGCGGCACGGTCACCGTGGGCGGGCAAGGCGGCGAGGGCGGCACGGGCGGCACGGTCACGGTCACCACCAACGCGGTCGGCAACGTGGCGACCTCGGGCGATGGCGCGAACGCGATCCTGGCGCAGAGCATTGGCGGTGGCGGTGGCGCCTCAGGCGGTGGCACGGCGAAGGCGAATGGCGGCAACCTCTCGGTTGCTGTGACGGTCGGCGGCAACGCAGGCAGTGGCGGTGGCGGCGGGCAGGTCAGCGTGACGAACCAGGCCAACCTGCTGACCCAGGGCGCGGACGCCGATGCGGTCTTTGCGCAGAGCGTGGGCGGTGGTGGCGGCAAGGCGGGCAAGGGCGCATCGACGGCCGGTGGTGCGCAAAACGCGCAGGACGTGGTCAACCAGATGAGCAACACGATTGCCAAGGGGCTCGGGCTCAACCCGCAAGACGTGACGACGATCGCCGATGGTGTCTACAAGGTCGGCGACGACGTGTGGAAGGGCATCGACAAGATCTCGGACCTGCAGACCGTGCTGAACGGCGGGGTCTCCGCCATGCTGCGCGATGACGACGACAGCGATGGCACGTCGAGCAACCTGAAGCTGCATGCCACCATTGGCGGGCAGGGCGGAACCGGTGGCGACGGCAACCAGGTCACGGTCAAGAACCTGGGCGCGATCCAGACCAATGGCACCAAGTCCGACGGCATCTTTGCGCAGAGCATCGGCGGCGGCGGCGGGGTGGGCGGCGCGAGCAGCTTCTCCGGCAGCGAGACCTCCGGCGGTGATGGCGACAGCAACACCAGCGGCACGCTCAACGTCGGCGGCAGCGGCGCAGGTGCGGGCGCTGGCAACACGGTGCAGGTCACCAACACCGGCTCGATCACGACCAACGGCGTCACGTCCTATGGCATCAACGCGCAGAGCGTCGGCGGTGGCGGCGGCAAGGGTGGCGCGACGGCCAAGTCGGACGGCGCGCTGAAGGACTTCAAGGTGACGGTGGGTGGCTCGGGCGGCGCAGGCGGTGCGGGTGGCGACGTGACGGTGAACAACGACGGCGCGGTCACGACCAACGAACGCCAGTCGCCTGCCATCCTCGCCCAGAGCACGGGTGGCGGCGGTGGCACGGCGCACCTGTTGTCCAGCGACATCGCCGCGACCACCTCTGGCAACAACATGCAGATCAGCGCGACGCTGGGCGGCAGTGGCGGGGCAGGTGGTACGGGCGGCAACGTCACGGTCAACATCGGACAGAACGCGGCCGGCACGGTGCGCGGCTACGGCGTCGGCAGCATCGGCGTCGTCGCGCAAAGCATCGGCGGTGGCGGCGGTGTGCTGACCACCACGAGCACGGTGGCCGACGCGCAGGGCGGCGGCAATGGCGGCGGCATCCAGGACACCACGACCATCCCGATCACGATCGGCGGCGCCGGCGGCGCGAGCGGCAATGGCAGCACCGTCAACGTCACGCTGGGTGCCGGTAGCACGAGTCCGACCTCGTCGATCCTCACGACCAAGGCGGGCGCCTACGGCATCCTCGCGCAGAGCATCGGCGGCGGTGGCGGCCTGTTCGCGGGCGCCACGCCGAGCAACGAACTGGCCAAGTTGTATGGGAGCACTAACCAGACCGGCAATGGCGGCAGCGTCACCGTCAAGCTCGACAACAGCGGCTGGATCTACACGAGCGGCGACGGGGCTGTGGGCGTGATCGCGCAGAGCGTGGGCGGTGGCGGTGGCGTCATCGGCGGGATGCAGAACGTCAACCTCGCCAGCGGCCTGCAAACCAACCCGACTGCAGAAAGCGGGCAGGGCGGCAACGTCCTGGTCGACCTGGAAAGCGGCGGCAACATCGTGACCCAGGGCAAGGGCGCGCATGGCATCTTCGCGCAGGCGGTCGGTGGCGGCGGCGGCGTGGTGGCCGGCGCCAACAACACCGGCTTTGCCTATGCGGGCGCGACGCCGTACAGCAACTGCACCGGCACGGCCTGCACCGGCGACGTCAACGTGACCATGGGCTACAACACGGTCGTGCAGACGCACGGTGCAGGCTCGTACGGCATCTACGCGCAGAGCCGCGGCAACGGCACCAACAACGTGACGATCACGCTGAACCCGGACTCGTGGGTGGAGAGCCGCGACGACTCGGCCGGCGGCATCTTCATCGAGGCGGCGGGCCTCAACGCCGTCAACAACCAGGGCAACATCGCCGCCACCGCGAGCGGCACCGCCATCGCCGGCGCCATCGGCGGCACGGTGGTGCACAACCAGTCGGGCGGCACGATCACCGGCAGCATCAACCTGGGGATCAACGGCGGCACCGGCAGCGTGATCAACGATGCGGGCGGCACCATGAACCTCGGCTCGACGATGACCGCGGGCAACTTCACCAACAGCGGCACCGTCAACCTCGGCGCCGCCGGCACGCCGATGGGAACCAGCACCGTCAACGGCAACTTCACGAGCAGCGGCACCATCACGACGCCGGTCGACTTCACCAAGGCCACGGCCGCACAACTCAAGGTGCAGGGCAACGTGATACTGTCCGGCTCTTACCAGCTTGCGCCGACGCTGCTGGCGAACAACACGGTCACGCTGGTCACGTCCAGCAATCCGCTCGCCATCGGCAACCTGTCGGTGCACGACACCGGCAACATGCTGTTCACCTACAAGCAGCAGCCCACGAGCGCGAACGAGTACGCGGTGGCGCCGGTGTCGCAACTAACGCTGGTTGCGAAGGCCAACAACTTCAGCGCGGCGCAACAGTCCCTGGCGACGAAGCTGGACACTGGCTTCACGTCCAGCGTGAGCAACGCGCAAGCCAGCACCTATGCGTCGCTGTCGCAGCTCTCGACGGCGGCGGCCTATTCGACGGCGCTCAACGGCCTGAGCGGCGAGGCCATGCAGGCGGTGGGCACGGCGCGGCTGGCGGCCAGCCATTCCTTCGTCGAGCGGCTCAACAGTTGCCCGGGTTCGGAGCATCTGGGTGAGTTGCTGCAGGAGAAGGACTGCGTCTGGGCCCGCGTGATCGACAACCAGACCGACCGCAAGAGCAACAGCGACGGCCTCGGCTACAACGCCAGCGCGGCCGGCGCGCAGGTCGGTGCGCAGAAGCGCCTCGGCGATGGCTGGATCGTGGGCGGTTCGGCGTCGTACGACCACAGCTCGCTCAACGCCGATGGTTCAGGCGGCAGCGTCAGCGGCGACAACCTGGCCATCGGTGCGATCGTCAAGAAGGAGATCGGCAACTGGACCGTCTCCGGCGCGGCCGACCTGGGGCGCGGCAGCTACGACAGTTCGCGCCTGGCCATGATCGGCAGCATCGGCGGCGTGGCCACGGGCGCCTTCGATGCCTGGCATGCGGGCCTGCATTCGCGCATCGCCTACCAGATGCCGTACGACGGCTGGTATCTCAAGCCGTACGTCGACCTGCATGCCGTGCGCATCACCACCGGCGCCTACACCGAGACCGGCGCCGGCCCGCTCGCGTTGCAGGTGCAGAAGCAGAGCGATACGATGTTCGCCGCCTCGCCGATGCTGGAAATCGGCGGCCGCATGCGGCTGGACAACCAGATGGAACTGCGCGCCTTTGCCGGCATAGGCGCGGTGGTGCAGAACAAGTCCGAATGGGGTGCGCAGGCCAACCTCGTGGGCTGGGGTGATGGCAGCACCTTCCGGGCCGTGTCGTCCATCCCGGACCAGCGCATGAAGGTCAACCTTGGCGCCAACCTGTCGCTGACAAAGTGCACGGAACTGCGCGTGGAGTACACGGGCGAGTTCGCGCATGACTACAAGTCGAACACGGGGTCGGTGAAGTTCAATTACTTCTTCTGAGCATCCAAAGCCCGTGAATGAGCCCGGTGTTCGCGTAGAAGCGGTGTTGCGCTACAAGGTGATGTGCTTCATCCAGACCCGGGGCGAGGCCTGCGTCGATCTGGCACCTTCTCAGTCGGCGTATTCGCCTGCGTCCTTGATCACCTTCGACCAGCGTGTCTTTTCGGCTTCGAGGTACTTGCGGTGGCCGGCCGGGTCCAGCCGCTCGTCAGTGACCACGGTCAGGCCAAGCGCCTCCTCGCGCTTGATGAGGCCAGGGTCCTTCAGGGCTTCGCGTAGCGCCGCATTGAGCTTGGCCAGGACGTCCGGTGGTGTCCCACGCGGTGCGTACAAGCCGTGCCAGACTTGCACATCGAAGTCCTTCAGACCGTATTCCGCCAAGGTCGGCGCGTCTTTCAACGCCGGAAGCTGCAGGCGCTTCAGGCTGGTCACGCCATAGACCTTGACCTTCCTCCCCTCGATCTGCGGCACGGCGTTGGTGGCCTGCTCGCACATCACGTCGACCTGGCCACCGATGAGGTCCGTCATGGCCGGGGCCGTGCCCTTGTAAGGCACGGGCGTCATGGGAGTCTTCAGCGCGCTCTGGAACATGAGGCCGCACAGGTGCGACGCAGAGCCGAGCCCCGCATGCGCCAGGTTCACCTTGCCGCCGTTCGCTGCAATCCACTGCCGCAGTTCGTCGAAGTTGCTGGCCGCCAGCATCGGCTTGCCGATCACGACAGACGGCGCCTCGTTGATGAGGCCCAGCATCTCGAAGTCTTCCGGCACCTTGTAGCTCAGCTTGCGATACAGCGCGGGCGCCGTCGCCATGCCGATGTGATGGACCAGCAGCGTGTAGCCGTCCGGCGCGGCCCTGGCCACCTTGGCCGAGCCGATGGTGCCGCCCGCGCCGGCCGCGTTGTCGACGATGACGGTCTGGCCCAGCGGCTTGCGCAGCGCTTCGGCCAGGTCGCGGGCGATCTTGTCGCTCGGGCCGCCGGCCGCGAAGGGCACGACCAGCGTCACCGGCTTGTCGGGGTACTCCGCGAAAGCCAGCGAGGCCGACGCGAGCAGGGCGATGCCGGCGCCGCAGCGCCAGGGTTTTCTCATGGGCTTGTCTCCTTGGGTCGAGGCAGCGTCAGGCCGACAGCGCTTGCATCTCGCGATACAGGTCGGCCTTGCCTTCGAAGCCGATGCCGGGCAGGTCGGGCAGCGTCACGTAGCTGTTCTCGACCTTTACGCCATCAGGGAAGCCGCCGAAGGGCTGGAACAGGTCGGGGTACGACTCGTTGCCGCCCAGGCCCAGGCCCGCGGCGATGTTCAGCGACATCTGGTGGCCGCCGTGCGGGATGCAGCGGCTGGCGGACCAGCCGTGTTCCTTGAGCATGTCCAGCGTCTTCAGGTACTCGACCAGGCCGTAACTCAGCGCGCAGTCGAACTGCAGCCAGTCGCGGTCCGGGCGCATGCCGCCATAGCGGATCAGGTTGCGCGCGTCCTGCATGGAGAACAGGTCCTCGCCGGTGGCCATGGGGTTCTTGTAGAAGTTGCGCAGGGCCGCTTGCAGCTCGAAGTCCAGCGGGTCGCCCGGCTCCTCGTACCAGAACAGGTCGTATTGCGAGAGCGCCTTGGCGTAGGCGATGGCGGTCTCCAGGTCGAAGCGGCCGTTGGCATCGACGCACAACTTCTGGCCGTCCTGCAGCACTTCCATGATCGAGTCGATGCGGCGCAGGTCTTCGTCGAGCGAGGCGCCGCCGATCTTCTTCTTCACGACCGTGTAGCCGCGGTCGATGTAGCTGCGCATCTCGTCCTTGAGCTTGTTGTGATCCTGGCCAGGGTAGTAGTAGCCGCCGGCGGCGTAGACGAAGATCTTGCGGTTGGGCTGGCCATTGCCATAGCGGTCGGCCAGCAGCTGGAACAGGGGCTTGCCTTCGATCTTGGCGACCGCGTCCCACACGGCCATGTCAATGGTGCCGATGGCCACCGAACGCTCGCCATGGCCACCGGGCTTCTCGTTGGTGAACATGGTGTTCCAGATCTTGTGCGGATCGAGGTTGCTGCCGCTGTCGTCGATGAGCGATGACGGATCGGCTTCCATGATGCGGGGGATGAAACGCTCGCGCATCAACTTGCCCTGGCCATAGCGGCCGTTCGAGTTGAAGCCGTAGCCGACCACCGGCTTGCCGTCGCGGATCACGTCGGTGATCACGGCAACTAAACTCAAGGTCATCTTGCTGAAGTCGATGTAGGCATTGCGGATGGGCGAGCTGATGGGGATGGTTTTCTCGCGGATTTCGACGATCTTCACGGTTGGCTCCAGGCGGTTTTGAAAGGGAGCCTGAATGGTCGGCGTTGCGGCATTTTTCGGCCAATGTTCAATTTCTCAACTTCCATGCACTGGACGAACCGCGCATGAACATGATCTGGCTGGACGACTTCCTGGCGCTGGCGGCGACGGGGAATTTCTCGCGTGCGGCGGAGGATCGCCACAGCTCGCAACCCGCCTTCAGCCGGCGCATCCGGGCGCTGGAGGAGTGGATCGGCGCCGACCTGTTCGATCGCAGTTCGCAGCCCGCCACGCTCACGGAAGTCGGGGAGTGGTTTGCCGGCGTCGCGCAGGAATTGATTGCCAGGGTGGCGCGGGTACCGGGAGACGCGAAGAAGCTTGCGGAGGCCAACTCGGTCACGTTGCGCATCGCCTCCACGCATGCGCTCTCGTTCACCTTCCTGCCGCGCTGGCTGCGCAGCCTTGAATCGCACACGACGCTCGGCCCGGTGCAATTGATGTCCGACGTGCTCGAGCGTTGCGAAGCGCTGATGCTGCAAGGCAAGGTGCAGTTCGTCTTGACCCATGCACACGCCAAGGCACAGGGTTCGCTGGATGCGGAACCGTACAGCTCTGCGCGGATCGGCGAGGACCTGCTGATCGCGGTGTCGGCGCCGAAGGAGGGAGGCACCCCGCTTCATGCATTGCGGGTCAAGGGCGTTGCCGTGCCGGTGCTGCAGTACACCGAGGAATCGGGGCTTGGACGCATCATGCGCGCCGTGCTCGGGCGCAGCCTGGAATTGGCGCAGGCCAACGCCGTCTTCACCGCGCACCTTGCCTCGGTGCTGCGGACAATGGCGCTGGACGGCCGGGGTGTCGCATGGCTGCCGCGGACGCTGGTGGAAGACGACATCGCGCAAGGGCGACTGGTCGTCGCGGCGGGCAAGGAGTGGGACGTGCCGTTGGAGATCAGGCTTTACCGGGACAGTCAGCCGCTTGGGAAGGCTGCCGACGCGTTTTGGACTGCCGCCGCTGGCACTTGAAATGAACCACCCCCGAATGCGCCTGCGGCGCTCCCCCTCAAAGGAGGCGCACCCAGCGGCCCGGCAAAGCCGGTTCCGCGGGTGCCCACGAACAGACGCTCGTCTTCCTTGATTCATGCGTCGCAGGTCACGCGCTGTACGGCGGACAAACTGATTCGAAGCGCTGCCGCACGTCGATTCCGTGTTGGCTCGTTCGTCGTATCCAATGAGGGTCGTCCTCGGAATTTTCAGGAGAAACAAGCCATGGCCACCAATACCGTCCGCCTTCACCGCGTGCTGCGCACCTCGCCCGACAAGATCTACCGCGCCTTCACCGAGCGCAGCGCCTTCGAGCGCTGGCTGCCGCCCTTCGGCTTCACTGGGCAAGTCCATGCGATGGACACGGTGGTCGGTGGGGCCTGGCGCATGTCGTTCACGAACTTCGGCACCGGCCACAGCCATTCGTTCGGCGGCAAGTACCTGGAACTGGTTCCGGGCCAGCGCGTGGCCTATGACGCGAGCTTCGACGATGCCAACCTGCCGGGCACGATGAAGACCACGGTGACGCTGACGGCCGTGTCCTGCGGCACCGACATGGCGGTCGTGCAGGAAGGCATCCCCGACATGATTCCGGTGGAGATGTGCTACCTGGGATGGCAGGAGTCGCTGATCGCGCTGGCGCAGTTGGTGGAGCCGAATATTCCGGGGTAAGGCTCGACCGCTGACGATCTCATTGGCCATTCGCCGGCGCCATGCGCGTGATCCGGCCTTCGTTGTCGAACGTCACCTGCAGGCAGCGCATCTCGCGCCAGGCGGGCATCGCTGATGCCTGCACGCCCCTGGCGGCGAACTGCGCCTCGGCCGGCAGCGGCGCAACCTCCTGGCCAGTGCCGACCTGACTCCGCAGATGTTGCCGACGCCCAAGCCCCGCGAGGGTGAGCCAGGTCACGAGCCCGGCCGCGACCAGCAGATAGGGCTGCAGGTGCACCGAGAACGAGACGTCGACGGTTTCCTTGAGGTACTCCCCGGTCGATGGACTCAGCCACGCGATGCAGGCAACGATCGGCTTGCGCAGGATCCACAGGTAGACGATCCACGCGAGCAAGGTCAGCACCAGATCGCGCAAGCGCATCCACGACCCTGCTTGCGAGCGCGGAATGCGGGGCGGCCACAGCGCCGGCGACGCCAGCAGGATCGGTGGCTGGGTATCGCTGCGATCTGCCGGCCGAGCCTCTTGCTGCATTTGCATGCTCCCCGGATTCAGCGGATGCCCCGGTCCGGACTCGCCCATGTCCCGCGCATGCGGCCCCTGTGCCACAGGGCCCGCGGCACGCCGACGATCGAGGTCAGCGCCTGCGCGGCCCAGAACGCGATCGGGTACCAGACCAGCCAGAACAGCGATCGGAACACGCCGCGTTCGAAGCGCTCGTCAATCCACGCGCTGGTCAGCGCCTGGGCGAGGTAGGTGAACGCAAGGATGTGGCCCCAGTCACGCGGATAGGTGATGAAACCGGGCGGGAATACCTCGATGCCGGGTCCGAAATGCATGAGCGATGGAATCACCACCCACAGCACAAAGCCGATCAGCATGGCGCAAGCCCAGAGGGTGGAGATCACGAAGTTGATCCAGGCCGGCAGCATGCGCGGCTGGCGCAGCAGCGACGGCAGGACCTTGAGCATGACGGCGGCCCCGCCCTCGGCCCAACGCACACGCTGGCGCCACAGCCCGCGCAGGGTCTCCGGCATCAGGATCCAGCACATGGCCTTGGGCTCGAAGGCCAGGCGCCAGCCCGCCAGCTGGAGGCGCCAGCTCACATCGACGTCGTCCGTCAAGGCCTCGCGCGACCACCATCCCGCATCCTGCAGCGCACGCTTGCGAAAGGCGCAGATGACGCCGGACACGGTGAAGAGCGAGCCATACACGGTCTGCGCGCGCTTGATCAGCCCGACGATGGAGGAGAACTCGCCGACCTGCAGGCGACCCAGCAGCGTCGCATGGTTGCGAATGCGCGGGTTGCCGGTGAGGCCGCCGATGCGTGCGTCGGTCTGGAAGCGGCGCACCAGCCAGGTCAGTGCGTGCGGCTCCATCAACGCATCGCCGTCGATGCAGACCAGCAGTTCGTGGCGGGCGGCCAATGCGCCCGTGTTCAGCGCGGTGGACTTGCCCTGGTTGCTCAGCAGGTGCACCACGCGCAGTGCGGGCATTTGCGGGATGAGCGCGTCGAGCCAGGCGCCGGTCTCGTCGGTGGATCCATCGTTGATGGCGATGACCTCGAAGTTCGGGTACTCGATGCGCGACAGTGCCCCGAAGGTCTCCGCCAATTGGCTCGCCTCGTTGTGGCAAGGCACCAGCACGGACACGCCAGGATAGTCCGCCAGGGTCGGCGGGTCTTCAGGCCTTGGCTCGTGGCGCCCGCGCAGGAAGACGTAGAGAAGGCCGCCGCACATCCAGTAGATGGCCATCACGAAGGGATAGCCGCAGCAGAGGGTGACGACGAGGTCTTGAAAGCGCATGGTGACTCCCGTGCTCAGCGTCGCTTCGGGAAAAGGGATCCGGACACCGCCGGTGCTGCGACAGCGGCCTTCGGCTGGTCCGCGACAGGATCGTCGGGGCACCAGCCCAGCGAGACGCCCCCGCGACGCTGGAAGTCGCTGGCACTGCGGGCCAGCAGGCTTGCATCGGGTGGCTCGGCGCCGGTGAACCAGGGCGCAAGCGTTGGATCGGCTCGTGCGAGGCGGTCGCCTGCGGCCGGAGTGCCGAAGGCGGTGGGCACCAACGTGATGTCCGCGAGTGGATGTGCCGCCGCAGCAGTGCTCGAAGTCGCCAGCCACAGCAACTCGAGGGCAGGGCGCGCGGCATCCAGCGCGGCGAATGCCCGCCATCCCAGCGCGTCCGGGCTGTCGGCGCGACCCAGCGCCTCGCGCATCGAATCACGACGCGCGCGAACCACCCACGCGGACCAGCGCGTCGGCAGGCCGGCGCGGTGCGCGTACAGCGGTGGTGGATCATCGAAGCGCATCGGCTGCAGCGGCGCCACGGCCTCCTCGAACAACCATCCATCCAGCGGCACCATCGCGCCCAGGTCTTCGTAGAGACGCTGCACGCGTGCTTCATCACCCAGGGCGGCGAGCGCGGCGCGATGCGGCAGGCGGGCATACACCTTGACGCCGGCGCGCGTGTGCATCTGCCACGACACGCGCGAGAGCCAGTCGCCCGCAAGGGGCAACTCCCGCGTCGGGAACCAGGCGCCGTTGATGCGCCCCTGCGCGTCGCGGCGCACCGCATCGATCACCAGGCCCGACACCCCCAGCTTCCGCACGCGTTCGATCGCGCGACCCAGGCGCTCGTTGCTGGCGTCCTCGTCGCCGGTCCACAACGCGGCGGGGTTGAGGCAGACGAGACGATCCACGCGCCACTCGTTCGGATCGGGCCGCAGGCTGCGTGCCAGCTCCGGCAGCGGCGTGTTGTAGGTCGGCAGGTAGCGAGCGACGTTGAAGGGTTCGCTCACGCTGGCGGGACCGTTGTCGAGACTGAGCGCGAATTCGAAGCCGAGATCCCGCGCCGTGCGGATTCCGATGGCGCCGTACCGTCCATAAGGCCACACCAACGCACGTGGGGCCTTGCCCAGCTCGCGCCGCAGCGTCGTGCGCCCGCCTGCCAGGTCGGCGCGCAAGCCCGCCGCAAACTCGGCTTCGCCCTGGTACCCGACGCCGGGCGCGTAGGTGCGCGTCACCGCCGAAGGCATCGTGTTGCCCTGCGGATTGCCGACGACTTCATCGTGCAGCGACTGGCTGTGCAGCGCGAACTCGACCAGCCCCGAGCGCTGCATCTCCCGTGCTTGCTCCCAGGTGATGAAGCGTTCGCGCGGTACCGACTCATCGCCGTAGCGAACCATCGCGCCCGCGGGCCGGTCCATCCATTCGGTGACCAGCGCCGCGACGACCGGATAGCCGTAGGCCAGGGCCAGCGGATAGACACGGGTGTACAGGCTGCGGTAGCCATCGTCGAAGGTCAGCAGCACGGCCTTGGCCGGCAGCGCCTTCTCGCCGCGACGCGCACGCGCGATGTCGTCGAGCGACACCGCGGTCCAGCCATTGCCGCGCAGCCAGTCGAAGAAGCTCACCAGGCGATCGGCGGTGAGTGCGCTGTCGTCCAGTTCGTTCCTAGCATCGACCACGTCGTGGAAGGCGATGCTGGTGAAAGTGGGAGACGGTGCCGATGGCTGCGCGAGCGACGGGCCGGCGACGATGCACAGCCACGCGAGGCCCAGCACGCGCGCCTTGGCACGGACGGGGGTGAACCAGGAGAAAAGCTTCATGCTCATCTTCCGAACTTGCGTTGAAGCACCAGGTAGGCGCGCAGGGTGCGCTCGCGCTGGCCGTCGTACACCCGGCTCGCCCATTCGAGCCCCCAGGTGATGTCGGTCCAGGGATCATGGCGCCAGCCCTGCTCGTAGGCGGCACTGCCCACTGCATGGGTGCCGAATCCGCGCTGTTGATAGGCGCCCGCGTTCAGCCGCAGCCGATGCACGAAGGAGCGTTCGTAGGCGCGCCACAGGATGTGCTCCGCCTCTGCTTCGATGGACGGCAGCCAGCCTTCGATCGGATTGAAGTAGGGCGTCGCGGCCAGGCTGTTGCGCTGCCATTCGAGCCGGGGTCTCAGCGTGATGTTCAGGTGCGGGCGGGCGTAGACGCTGAAGCTGCCGTCGATCGTGACCTGCTCGCGACGGTTGCCGTCAGTGAAGTCCATGTACTGCGCGCGCAGGCCGAGCTCTGTGGCGCCGTTCCACGCGTAGCGAAATCCGCCGGCCACGGAATCGGCGCTGATGCCGTGGAAATCCGCGCGCAGCGGCGTGTCGGGGGAATGCTTCGCGGCGTCGGCCAGGAAGGTCCAGTGGTCGGTCGGCTCCCACTGCGCGGCCACCGAGCCGCCCGTGGTGGCCAGCGAGCCGCTCTGTGACCATGCCAGGACCGCGAGCTTCCAGTCCGGCCACCGTCCCTGCACGCCGCCGCCCAGGCGCTGGCGCTCGGCATGGCCCTCCTGCAGCGACTCGGAGAGGCCGTCCGCCAGGCCGACAAGTCGCCAGGTGCCGCCGATGGTCGAGGACTCGACCTGGAGACCGGCGTTCCAGCCGTTGCCGGGGCCGCGCAAGGCCTGGCTCGAGGTGTCCCGGCCGCCCAATTCGATGCGAACGCTCGGTCCAGTCTCCGCGTCGAGTTCGCGCCGGGCCAGTTGCACCTGCGGCAGGTCGCTGCCTTGCTCCAGCAGCGGGGCCAGTCGTTCCCCGGCCCGCAGCAGGCGGTGCCGGCGCGTGTCCGACGCCACCTGCTGGACGCGGATGCCGAAGTCCTCGGGTGCCATGGACGCGGCCGTGTCGATACCGTCTTCCGCCAGGCGCGGCCACCCTTGCTGCGCCGCGACGCCGGCGGCCTGCGCGCGCAGCCAGGCAAGGGCCGGTGCGCCGCGTTCGAGCGGCCCGATGCGTTCCCAGGCGGCAGCCGGCATGCCGGCATAGCCGTGCATGGCCGCGTCGAAGGCCTGCGCCGAAAGCCAGGCGTCGTTTTCGCGCGGCGTCTGCAACGCGCTCGCGCCGCGCCACGGCGGGCCGGCCTCGGCGACCAGGGCATCGACGGTGGCGAAGGTGGCGTCGAAGTCTTCGCTTTCTTCCTCGGCATAGGCGCGGCTGGTCATGAGCGAGCGCCACGGGCCTTCCTCGTCCGCACGCTCGGCCGGCGACAGGCGTTGCAGCGCTTCGTCGTAGACGCGCCGCGCATCGACGGGACGCCGCAACGCAAGCAGTGCGTCAGCCTCGGCCTGCAGCACGTAGGCCGGGACGGCATTCCCGGCGGTGCGCAAGGCGGCGACCTGGTCGATAGCGTCCTGCCAGCGCTCGCGTTGGCGCAGGGCCACCGCGCGGTCGCGCTGCAGGCGGGTGAGGAGGCCCGCGTCGGGCGCCGCGGCGGCGCGCGCCTCGGCCAGCAAGGCGTCGAGGTTGGCCAGCGCGGGATCGATGTCGTCGAAGCGACGGCGCGGGTCGGGCGAGAGCGGGCGCAGTTCCTTGGCCCAGCGCAGGCGCTGAGCGGCCAGGCGGCTGCGCACGCCTGCGTCGGCGCGTCCTCCAATGGAATGCGCAGCGCCGCTCGGCGCGCCCAGTTCCACCAGCACGTCTGCCTGTGCTTGTGCGATCTCGGCGTCGTCGGGTCGAAGGCGGCGGGCCTGGCCGAAGGCGGCGAGCGCTGCGAAACGGTCGCCGGCACGCCACGCAGCATGACCGCGCTCGAGCAGTTCGGCCGCGTCGGCCTGGGCATCCGGTCGCCTGCGGGAAATGACCTGCCCATGCACCGCTTCACTGGGGCGGACCGCGTTGTTCGGCGAAGCATCGGGCGGAATGGCCTGTGCTGCCGCAAAGCTCCAGGCGAGCAGTCCCCCCATTCCGATGCAATCCCGGATCGAGCACGGACCCCGTGGACCTCGATGCAGCGTCATGGGATCCCGACGGGCGCAGGAACAGTCGGCTGCCACGCCCGTACGGAGCGTGCCGATGCGGCCGGCGGCTGGGTCCGCTGATCGATGAGCTTCATCGCAATCCGTGGATCGCCATCCTGGGATGGCTTCGATGCCCCAGCATGCCGGCATTTCGCGCGGGGCAACTTGCTCTGGCGCAAGTTCCCGAGCGATTGTTCGCTGCGCCGGGTGACCCCGGTCTTGACGCCGCGAAGAAGGTCGGTGACCTACCTTGACAACGCGATGCCCAATGGCGCCCCGCCCGTTGCCGCCGCCGGCCCCGCAATCGGGCTGAGGGCGCCCGACGTGGCATCGATGACGAAGGCCGCCACGGTGCTGGCGTCGATGTTCGGCGCGTAGGCGAACCGACCTGTGGGATCCACGGCGAGCGAGTAGGGAGCACCCCCTGTCCCCACCATCGGCACGGCCATCGGGCTGAGGGCGCCCGTTGCATCGATGGTGTAGGCCGACACGGCGCTACTGTTGGCATCCGCCACGTAGGCAAACCGACCCGTGGAATCCACGGCGATGCTGTAGGGGCGGCTTCCTGTCGCCACAGTCGGCACGGTCATCGGGCTGAGGGCGCCCGACGTGGGATCGATGTTGTACGCCGACACGGTGTTGTCGGAAGAATTCGCGACGTAGGCGAAGCGGCCCTCAGGGTCCACGGCGACGTGGATGGGGTTGGCACCTGTCGCCAACGGCACGCCAATGGCGCTGAGGGCGCCCGTCGTGGCATTGATTGCGTAGGCGGACACGGTAAAGGACAGGTAGTTCGCCACGTAGACGAACCGGCCTGTGGGGTCCACGGTGACGGATTGGGGTCTGGAACCTAATGCCAACGTCACGTTGGCTACCAGGCTGAGGGCGCCCGATGCAGGATCGATGGTGAAGGCCGAAACGGTGTTGTCGTCAGCATTCGCGACGTAGGCAAACCGGCCCGTCGGGTCCACGGTGACGGAATAGGGGCCGTTCCCTGTCGCCACCGTCGGCACGGCCATCGGGGTGAGGGCGCCCGAGGTGGTATTGACGTTGTAGCCCGACACGGTCTTGGAGTCGCCATTCGCGACGTAGGCAAACCGGCCCGTGGGGTACACCGCGACGGAGTCGGGGAAGAGCCCTGTCGCCACCGTCGGCACGACCATCGGGCTGAGGGCGCCCGAGGTGGGATCGAGGGTGTAGCCCGACACGGTGTTGTCGCCAGAATTCGCGATGTAGGCAAAGCGCGCCGCCGGGGCGGCACAGGTCACCACCACGTTCACCACGGGGGCTGCGGCGACGGTCCCGCTGCCGTCGCTGACGGTGCAAACCCGGGTCAGGATCCTTGGCTGCGACTTGACCGTGATGGTGTAGCTTGCGCCGCCGGCCAGCGGCGCTGCAAAGGTGAAGCTGCCATTGGCCGCAACGACCAGGTCGTCCGCAGCGTTGTTCTGGAGCACCAGGCCGGTGCCGAGCAGGCCGCTGACAGTGCCGCTCACTGGGTAGGTCGGCGGTGGCGGTGGTGGAGGTGGTGGTGGCGGTGGCGGTGGCGGCACAGGTGCCGGCGGTGCTGGTGGAGGGGGTACAGGCGCTGGCGGTGCTGGTGGTACCGGTGCTGGTGGTGCTGGTACAGGTGCCGGCGGAGCTGGTGGTGGCGGTACAGGCGCTGGCGGCGCCGGTGGTACAGGTGCTGGTGGTGGCGGCACAGGCGCTGGCGGTGCTGGCGGCTCAGGCGCTGGTGGTGGCACAGGCGCTGGCGGTGCCGGCGGTACAGGTGCTGGCGGTGGCGGCACAGGTGCAGGAGGTGCCGGTGGTTCAGGTGCCGGCGGTACGGCAGGCGCTGGCGGCTCAGCGGGCGCTGGCGGTGTTGCCGATTCGCCAGACGTTGCTGGCGCGGGCGGCGCTGTCGCCGTGGGCGGCGCCGATGGCAAGACCACCGGGACAAAGCCGCCGCCCCCTCCACCGCCGCAGGCGGTCAGTGCGAGCGCCGCGCCAGCTACAAGGGCGTAGCCAATGTGGCCCGGACGCTGTGACGCAGGATGCCCCCCGATGGGAGCGGGAGCGGGGCGCAGGAAAGGCTCGTACATCACATCAGGCATTTGTCAGTGCAATGGTTAAAAACTGTGAAACAGTCTAACGACGGCAGTCTGTCGATCACTGAAAAATTTGTTGTTGCTCACGTCGATAGCAACAGAACCCGGCACATCGGATGCACGCCCGAATCCGCAGGCAACGGCAGGGAAGCCCGGCGGTAAAAGTGCCTGCAAGGTTCTGAAGCGGTGCATCGAAACGACGCGAACCGCCGCTCAGGGCCCGCAACGCCAGCTCGAGAGATTCGACGCCGTCCGTCGGCCCGCTTGAATTCGTCTCAGCGCCGGCGCGACAGGCCCGTGTATCACTTCGAGAGGTCAGAAGGCACGAAGACTTGCCCGTCCATCAGCCGGCGCGCGCTGCGGCTCATGAGGGCCTTGTTGACCGTCCAGGTGCCGTCCACTTCCGAGGCTTGGGCGCCGACCGTCAGCGTGCCGGACGGGTGTCCAAAGCGGATCTCGTCATGGCGCCCGCCGCCCAGCACGCGCGCGACCAGCGTGCCGGGAATCGCCGCCGCGACCGCGATGGCCACGGCGCCGGTTCCCGTCATCGCGTGGTGCAGCTTGCCCATCGAGAAGATGCGCGCGCACAGGTTCATGTCCTCGGCGCGAACGGCCTTGCCGCTGGAGGAGGTGTAGGCGGCCGGTGGGGCCACGAAGGCCAGCTTGGGCGTGTGCGGGCGCTTTTCGGTGGCTTCCGCGGCGGTCTTGGCCAGCCCCATGGCGACGGTGGCGTTGGCGCGGACCGCCTCGCAGCGCGCGAGGAGTTCGCGGTCTCCGTTGACGGCCGGCTGCAGTTCCGAGCCGGTCAGTCCCAGCGTTGCGGCATCCACGAAGATCGTCGGGTTGCCCGCATTGATGAGCGTGGCTTCCGCGGCGCCGACGCCGGGGACATCGATGACGTCGATCATCCGCCCGCTCGGGAACATCGCGCCGCCTTCACCGGCTTCGTCGGCGCCGGGTTCGAGGAACTCCAGCTTGATCTCCGCCGCGGGGAAGGCCACGCCGTCGAGTTCGAAGTCGCCCGTCTCCTGCACCTGGCCGTCCTTCACGGGCACGTGGGCCACGATCTTCTTCTGGATGTTGGCCTGCCAGATATTCACTGTGGCGATGCCATCGACTGGCGCCTTGACCAGGCCGCGTTCGATCGCGAAGGGTCCGACGGCCGCACTCAGGTTGCCGCAGTTGCCGCTCCAGTCGACCACCGGCGATTCGATGGCGACGGCGCCGAACAGGTAGTCGATGTCGCAATCCGCCCGCGTGCTCGGCCCGACGATGACGACCTTGCTGGTGCTGGACGTTGCGCCGCCCATGCCGTCGATGTGCTTCTCGTAGGGGTCAGGGCTGCCGGTGACGCGGAGCATCAGTGCATCGCGCGCAGCACCGGGTTCTTGCGCGGCCGCGGGCAGGTCCGCGAGCGAGAAAAAGATGCCCTTGCTGGTGCCGCCTCGCATGTAGGTGGCGCGGATACCGACTTGGGAGGATGGCTTCGTCATGGGTTTCCTTGGGTGACAGAGATGAATGCCATGCAGGCGGAGGCGTGCGTGGCGCGGGGTTGTCTTGGCAGCTTGACCGTTTGTTAGATTGAATTATATGATCAGTTTAGACAAACGACAATTTTGCCGTGTGCCCTTCAAACAAACCCCACGGAGACTTCGCATGACCACCTTTCGACGCCGCGCGCTGCTGCAAGCCAGTGCCGCCGCCATTCCTCTGGCCTTGACGCATCGCTTCGCCTTCGCGCAGGAGAAATTCCCGGGCAAGCTCATCACCCTGATCGTTCCGCAGCCCGCCGGTGGCGACGCGGATGTCGTGTGCCGAAGCCTGCAGAAGAAGATGCAGGAGGTACTCGGCCAACCCGTCATCGTCGACAACCGCGGCGGCGCGGGCGGCAACATCGGGACGGCGCTGGGCGCCAAGGCGGCGCCTGACGGCTACACCGTCACCTTCGTCAACCAGGGCACGATGGCGCTCAACCCGACGCTGTATCCCAACCCCGGCTACAAGGTCGACAGCCTGGCGCCTGTCACCTGGCTCACCTCGATCGACCTGGTCATCGTGGCGAACCCGTCGCTGCCGGCCAACAACCTCAAGGAATTCCTCGAGCTCGCGCGCAAGGAGCCGGGCAAGTACACCTACGGCACGGCAGGCAATGGAAGCGCCAACCACCTGGCCGGCGAGATGCTCAAGTCGATGGCCAAGGTCGACATCACGCATGTGCCTTACAAGGGCGGCGGGCCGGCGATCATCGCCTTGCTGGGCGGGGAGGTCAGCACGGTGGTCGCCTTTCCGCTGGCCGCGCTGCCGCACATCAAGGGCGGAAAGCTCAAGGCCCTGGCGGTGACGGGAAGCAAGCGTTCGAAGGCGCTGCCCGATGTGCCGACGGTCGCGGAAAGCGGCGTCAGCGGCTATGAGTTCGCCTCCTGGATGGGCTTGGTGGTGCCGAAGGGCACGCCGGACACGGTGATCCAGTCGATCCACAACGCGGCAGCGGCAGCGCTCAAGGAAAAGGAGGTGGCCGAGCGGCTGTCCGCCGGCATGACCGAGCCCGTGGGCGCGGGGCCGAAGGAGTTCGGCGACTTGATCGCACGCGAGGGGCAGCGCTGGTCCAAGCTCATCAAGCAGTACGGCATGAAGATCGATTGAAGCGCGATGGTGTCGCACTAGACTACGAAGATGCCCCCTGAAACCGACGCCCCCCCAGCCAACGAACTCACCTCCCTGCAGCAACGCGTGGCGCGTGAGATCGTGGCCCTGGTGCGGCGGGACAACTACAAGGCGGGCGAGCATCTTCGCGAGGTGCCCATTGCGCAGCACATCGGCACCTCCCGCTCACCGGTGCAGTCGGCGCTGCGCCACCTGGCCGCGCTTGGCGTGCTGCAGCAGGATGCCAACCGCGGCTTCTTCCTGAGCGTGGATGCCAAGGACTGGGATGGCCAAGTGGCCGGATTGCTGGAGACGGACGACCCGCTGTACCTGCGCATCGCGGACGACCGGCAGTCGAACAAGCTGCCGGACGAGGTGACCGAAGCCGAATTGATGCGTCGTTACGAAGTGGCGCGGAGCACGCTGCGCAAGGTCCTGTCGCGCATCTCCGAGGAAGGCTGGATCGAACAGAGCATGGGGCACGGCTGGCGCTTCCTGTCGATGATCGACTCGCCGGACGCCTACGAGGAGAGCTACATGTTCCGGCAGTCGATCGAGCCCGGCGCGCTGCTGGGTCCGTCGTTCCTGTTCGTGCCGGCGGAATTGAAGCAACTGCGACGTGAGCAGCAGCGCATCGTCGATGGCGGCTACCAGACCATGACGCCGATCGAGCTCTTCGAATCCAACAGCCACTTCCACGAGACCCTTGCGGAGTGGGGGCACAACCGCTTCGTGCTGCAGTCGGTGCGCCGGATCAACCAGCTGCGCCGGCTTGTGGAGTATCGGCAGGCATCCCAGCGCGCGCCCCGGCAGACCCAGGCCGCCGAGCACCTGGCGATCCTCGATGCCATCGAGCAGCAGGATTTCATGCAGGCCGCGAACCTGCTGCGCGCCCACCTCGACGGCGCGCGCCGGCGCAAGCTGCGCGACCCTGGCGTCTTCTCGCAAGCCGCTTAAGGCGGCACTCTTATTCGATACCTGACGCGCCATTCGCGCGGTGATCGGCTGCGCGCGTCAACGCGGCTTGCGAGACAACAGTTACACCGTGCCTCGGGTTTACCCGCGCCCATGATTGTTGAAAGTGATTAGAAAATACAAATATGCGCAAACGGCGAATCTCGCCGGGCGCCCCACGATTCAACCCACATCGGAGATGAGCATGCAGATTTCGATCCAAAAGTTTGTGCGTAGCGCGGCGGTGGTCACGGCCTTCGCGACCATGGTTTCGGCGCACGCGCTAGAGACGGTCCGCTTCATGGCCCCGGGCTCGCCGGGCGGCGGCTACGACCAGACCGCGCGCACCCTGGGCAAGGCGCTGCAAGAAGCAGGCGTGGCCAAGAGCGCGATGTACGACAACAAGAATGGCGCCGGCGGCACCATCGGCCTGGCCCAGTTCGCCAACGGTTCCAAGGGCGACGTCAATGCGCTGTGCGTGATGGGCGCGATCATGGTGACCGGCATCGTGCAGAACAAGCCACAGATCACCTTGGCCAACGTCACGCCGATCGCGCGCCTCTACACGGAATACAACGTGATAGCCGTGCGCAAGGACTCGCCCCACAAGACCTTCGCCGACCTCATGGCGGACTTCAAGAAGAACCCATCAAGCGTGAAGTGGGGCGGCGGCTCCAAGGGCTCTGTCGACCACATCGGCACCGCGGAACTGGCCGCTGCGGCCGGCGTGCCGATCGCCAGGCTCAACTACATCCCCTTCGGCGGTGGCGGCGAGGTGGTCTCGGCCACGCTCGGCGGTCACATCTCCGCCATCACCGGCGGCTACGCGGAACTGTCGAAGTACATCGAAGGCGGCCAGTTCCGCGTGATCGCCGTTGGCTCGCCAACCCGCATGCCAGGCGTCGACGCGCCCACGCTCAAGGAGGCGGGCTACGACATCCAGATTGGCAACTGGCGCGGCGTCTACGGCGCGGCCAACCTCACGCCGGCACAGCGCAAGGAACTGACCGACGCCGTGCTTGCCGCCACCAAGACCAAGGGCTGGCAGGAGGCCGTGAAGGCCAACGCCTGGTCGCCGAGCGTGATCACGGGCGACGACTTCGCGAAGTTCGTCGACGAAGAGCACACGCGTCTTCGCGCCGTCATGACCACGGTCGGCCTGATCTGACGCGACGTCGATCAGCCCATTCATCCCCACGAAAGAACACCATGAAGACCCAACCCCGATTCAAGCAACTCCCCCTCGCGAACCGCGCGGTGCGCTATGTCTCCATCGCGGATGTGAAGGGCGTGGAGCAACTGCCTTTCTCGCTGCGCATCCTGCTGGAGAACCTGCTGCGGCAGGCCAGCCGCGGCGTCGACACGCAGGCCGAGATCGATGCGGTGCTGGCGCGGCGCGTCGGCAGCGGCATCAGCTTCTATCCGGTGCGCGTGTATGGCCAGGACATCCTGGGCCAGGTGATGCTGGTGGACATGGCGGGCATCCGCGATGCCGTGGCGGAGGCGGGGGGCGATGCATCGCGCGTCGGTCCGAAGGTGCCGGTCGACGTCATCATCGACCACTCGCTGCAGGTCGACAGCTGGGCCACGCCGAACGCGCGGCGCATCAACCTGGAGCGTGAATACGAACGCAACGGCGAGCGCTTTGCCTTCCTGCGCTGGTGCAGCAGCAGCTTCGAAGGCGTGCGCATCGTGCCGCCGGGGAAGGGAATCATGCATCAGATCCACCTGGAGTACATCGGCAAGGTGGTGTGGACCGAGAAGACCGCGGACGGCGAACTCGCGATCCCCGACACCTGCGTGGGCACCGACAGTCACACGCCCATGATCAATGGCCTGGGCGTGCTTGGCTGGGGTGTCGGCGGCATCGAGGCGGAGGCGGTGATGGTGGGCAAGCCGGTGGCGTTGGCGCTGCCGGAGGTCGTCGGCATGGAGGTCAAGGGCCGCTTGCGCGAAGGCGTGCTGCCGACCGACCTGGTGCTCGCGATCACGCAGCGCATGCGCAGCATGGGCGTGGTCGGCAAGTTCGTCGAGTTCTTCGGCAATGGCCTGGATGCGCTGTCGCTGGGCGACCGCGGGATGATCGCGAACATGGCGCCTGAATACGGCGCGACGGCGGTGTACTTCCCGATCGACCATCGCACCATGGACTACCTGCGCATGACGGGCCGCGAGGAAGAGCAGTTGGAGCTCATCGAGGCCTACGCCAAGGCGCAGAAGCTCTGGCGCCATGCGGATACGCCTGCGCCGCACTTCGACACCGTCGTGACGCTGGACCTCGACGAGATCCGACCTTGCCTGGCCGGGCCGCGCAATCCCGAGGACCGGCTGGACCTGGAAACGGTGCCGACCGCCTTCCTCCAGCACCACCAGGAGATTGCAGGCCGGCCGCTCGACCCGGCGCGTGCCGTGGCCGTCAGAGGTGAGGACTTCACGCTGCGCGATGGCGCCGTGCTGATCGCCGCCATCACGAGCTGCACCAACACCGCGAACCCGGTCAACATGATGGCCGCCGGCCTCGTCGCGAAGAAGGCCGTCGCGCTGGGCCTGAAGACGCAGCCGTGGGTCAAGACCTCGCTCGTGCCCGGCAGCCACGTCACTGCGGCGGTGCTGGAAAAGGCGGGGCTGCAAGGCGCACTCGACACGCTCGGGTTCAACATCGCCGGCTTCGGCTGCACGACTTGCAACGGCGGATCGGGGCCGCTGCCGGAGCCGCTGGTCGAAGCGATCGAGAAGGAGAAACTGGTCGGCACGGCGGTGCTCTCCGGCAATCGCAATTTCGAAGGGCGCATCCATCCGAACGTGCGCGCCGCGTATCTCGGCTCGCCGGCACTCGTGGTTGTCTATGCGCTGACGGGCTCGTTGACCGTCGACGTGACACGCGAGGCGATCGGCACCGGCAGCAATGGCCAGCCGGTCTACCTGCGCGATGTCTGGCCCACCGCGCGGGAAATCGAGTTGGCCGTGGAGGGCGCCTACGAGCCGGAAATCTTCCGCGAGAAGTACGCGGACCTGTTCGATGGCGGCGAAGCATGGGACGCGCTGGCGGGCGAACGCAGTGAGCGCTTTCCCTGGCAGGCCACGAGCACCTATGTGCGCCGGCCGCCGTATTTCGAGAACCTGTCGCGTGAAGCGGCTCCGGTGAGCGACATCACCGGCATGCGACCGCTGGTCATCCTCGGCGACTCGGTCACGACCGACCACATCTCGCCGTCCGGCGCGATCAGCCTCGGCACGCCGGCCGCGGATTTCCTGCTGTCCAAGAGCATCGAGAAGCGCGACTTCAACAACTACACCACGCGCCGCGGCAACCACGACGTGGCCGTGCGGGCCACCTTCGCGAACATCCGCCTGCGCAACCGCATCGTGCCTGGCGTCGAAGGCGGCGTGACGCGCTTGATGCCCGAAGGGACGCAGATGCGGGTCTTCGAGGCGGCGGAGGAGTACCTGAAGCGGGACGTGCCGCTTGCGATCATTGCGGGCAAGAACTACGGTTGCGGATCGTCGCGCGACTGGGCGGCGAAGGGCGTGGCGCTGCTGGGCGTGAAGGCGGTGATTGCCGAGAGCTTCGAGCGCATCCATCGCACCAACCTGGTGGGCATGGGTGTGCTGCCGCTGCAGTTCGATGCGGGGACCACCGTCGAGTCCTTGGGGCTGGATGGCAGCGAGACGATCGACATCCTCTCGCTGGCGCAGCACCTCGACGTGTCCGGCCGCATCGAAGCGATCGTGCGGCGCACCGATGGCAGCACGCTCATTGTGCCGCTGACGATCCGCCTCGATACGGGGGAAGACGTCGAGTACTGGCGCCATGGCGGCATCCTGCCGCTGGTGTGGCGTGACTATGTCTCCGGCAAAAGCGAGGACCACGTGTCCCATTCGGCGAAGCGCCTGCAGCCGGAGGCGGGCGGGCCGCAGCATGAGCTTCCCGACGCGATGCCGGGCAGCGACGTCCCCAGCGCCACACAAGGTGTCACGCTGGGCTGACCGAAGGGGGCATCAGCCCCCTTCAAACCTTTCTTCTTGCTGATTTGCGTTGCTCGTGCAGCAACGCTGCGGCCGACTGTTGCCCAACGAAATCCACCCACTCGGACAACGAGAGACACCATGCTGACCCTCCTTGCGTATTCCATGATCATCGTCTTCATGGCGTTGATCATGAGCGGGCGAGCGACCGCGCTCATCGCCTTGATCGTCGTGCCGCTGGTCTTCGCCGTGATCGGCGGATTCGGCGCGGACATCGGGCCGATGGTGCTCAGCGGCCTGCGCGCCATTGCGCCGACCGGCGTGCTGTTGCTCTTCGCCATCCTCTACTTCGGGCTGATGATCGACGTCGGGCTGTTCGATCCGCTCATTCGGCTGATCGTCAGGATGTCGAAAGGCGATCCGGTGCGGATCGTCGTCGGCTCCGCGCTGCTCGCGATGATCGTCTCGCTCGACGGCGATGGTTCGACCACCTACCTGTTGTGCGTGACGGCCATGCTGCCGCTGCACCGCAGGCTGGGCATCAACCCGCTGATCCTCCCGTGCGTAACGATGATGAGCAACAGCATCATGAACATCGCGCCATGGGGCGGCCCGACGGCGCGCGTGATGAGCGCGTTGCACCTCGAGGCATCGCAGGTGTTCACGCCCTTGATTCCGCCGATGGCGATGGCCTGCGTCGCGACGGTCGCGGTGTCTTGGTTCCTGGGTGTGCGCGAACGCAACCGGCTCAAGAAGATCGATGTGTCCGCGCTCCACATGGAGGCTTCGCCGATTGGCGGCGACATCGATCTCGACGCATCCGACGCACCGCGGGCGAGCCGCGCAATGATGGCTTTCAACCTGCTCCTGACGATCGGCCTCATGGTCTGCCTGGTGCTGGCGGTGCTGCCCTTGCCGCTGCTGTTCATGGGCGCCTTCGCCATCGCGATCTCGGTCAACTTCCCGTCGATCAAGGACCAGAAGGAACGCATCGCGGAACACTCGGCCAGCGCGCTATCTGTGGTGGCCGTGATCTTCGCGGCGGGCGTGTTCACCGGCATCCTCTCCGGCACCAAGATGACTGATGCCATCGCGCAGAGCGTGGTGCAGTCGATCCCGACATCGGCGGGGCACTTCCTGCCGCTCATCACCGCGCTGCTGAGCGCGCCGATGACCTTCTTCCTGTCGAACGACGCCTTCTATTTCGGCGTCGTGCCGATCCTGGCGGAGGCCGCCAAGGGCTATGGCATCGCGCCGGAAATCATCGCGCGGGCTTCGCTGCTCGGCCAGCCGATCCACCAGCTCAGCCCGCTGGTCGCGGCCAACTACGTGCTCATGGGCGTGGCCGGTGTCGAGTTCGGGGCGCACCAGCGGTTCACGCTGAAATGGGCTTTCCTGCTGGTCGTCGTGATGATCCTCGCGGCCGGGCTGTTCGGCATCGTTCCGCTGTTCTGAACGGGAGCAATGAAGCATGGACATGCCCGCGCACCAACTCTCGATGAGCGTCCTGATGACGCCGGACACCGCCAACTTCTCGGGCAACGTGCACGGCGGCACGATCCTGAAACTGCTCGATCAGGTCGCCTACGCCTGCGCGGCGCGCTACGCGGGTTGCTACGTGGTCACCATGTCGGTGGACCAGGTCGTCTTCCGGCAGCCGATCAACGTGGGCGAACTGGTCACTTTCCTGGCTGCGGTCAACCACACGGGCACCTCGTCGATGGAGGTCGGGATCAAGGTGGTGGCGGAAAACATCCGGACGCAGGAGGCGCGGCACGTGAACAGCTGCTTCTTCACGATGGTGGCGGTCGACGAGCAGCGCAAGCCGGTCCAGGTCACGCCGCTGCGGCCATTCACGCCGGACGAGCGGCGCAGGCATGCCGCAGCGCTCGTTCGAAAGGACTTGCGCAAGGAGATGGCGCGACGGGCGCGCTAAGGTAAGCACCAATAGAACGCTTCTTGCAGTTTTTGACATTCTCGGCATAGCATCGCCCGCGGACGAACGCGGCCCTTGCGCGGTCCGCTGGAGAGCGAACCCCGGTCTCCAGATTCCCCAAAAATCGATTGGAGACATACATGCCCAAGGCTGGTCGTTCCGCGCTCTGCTCCGCATCCACTCTGCTCATCGCCGCCACGCTCGCGTTGACTGCAACGCAAGCCACTGCGCAGCAAAAGAAGAAGCTGGCGTTCATCGTCAACGCGTCTTCCGATTTCTGGAAGCTGGCCGAGGCCGGCGTGAAAAAAGCGCAGGCCGAGTTGCCCAAGTACGAGCTTCAATTCAGGTACCCGGCGCAAGGCACCGCCGCGCTGCAGAACGCCTTGATGGACGACCTGGTGGCCGCCGGCACCAGCGCGATCATGATTTCCTCGGTCGATCCGAAGACATCGGTCGATGCCTTCAACCGGATCGCCAAGCAGGTGCCGCTGTTCACCACCGACAGCGACGCGCCGACCAGCAACCGCATCGCCTACCTCGGCTCGTCGAACACGCTGGCCGGCGAGCAGGCCGGCGAGGTCGCGGTGAAGGCCTTGCCCAAGGGCGCCAAGTGCATGGGCTTCGTCGGCTTCCTCGGCGCGGACAACGCCAAGGAGCGCATTGCCGGCTTCAGGAAGGCCGTCGCCGGCAAGGGCATCGAACTGGTCGACGTGCGCGGTGACGATGTCGACTTCGCCAAGGCGCGCAGCAACGTCGACGACGTGCTGGCGGCCAAGCCCGAGATCAACTGCATGGTCGGCTTCTACTCCTACAACCCGCCAAAGATCTACGAGGCGCTGAAGGCGGCGAACAAGGTCGGCAAGATCACCGTGATCGCGTTCGACGAAGACCCGATCACGCTGGGCGCCGTCAAGGACGGCAGCTTTGCCGGCACGGTCGTGCAGCAGCCTTACGAATGGGGCTACCAGGGCATGAAGCTGATGGCGGCCTACCTGGAAGGCGACAAGTCCAAGATTCCGGCGGACAAGCTCATCATCGTGCCGACCAAGGTCATCGACAAATCCAACGTCGATGCATTCTCGGCCAACCTCAAGGCGACGCTGGGCAAGTAGTCGTGGTGCAAGGCAAGCGGGTGCGGGTGACACGCCTGGCGGTACGTTCACCCGTGCATTCGCTGGCCATCTTGCCGACAGGAAGGGGCCGCTGCGGCAGCAGGCCCACAGCGATTGCACGATGACCGAGCCCTTTCTTCGACTCGTCGGAATCACCAAGTCCTACCCCGGCGTCACCGCGCTCGACCAGGTTTCGCTGGAGGTCTCACGTGGCGAGGTCATTGGCCTGGTCGGTGAAAACGGCGCCGGCAAGTCGACGCTGATGAAGGTTCTCGGCGGGGTGGTCGCGCCGTCATCCGGCGCAATCCATGTCGATGCGAACCAGGTCGACGCCTTGTCGGTGGCCGACGCGCTCGCTGCCGGCATTGCCTTCGTGCACCAGGAACTCAACCTGTTCGAGAACCTCGATGCGGCGGCCAACGTCTTCATCGGCCGGGAGCCGCTGTACGGCGGCTTTCTCAAGCTTGTCGATCGCAGGAAGCTGCATGACCAGACGCGTCCTTATCTCGACGTGCTGGGCGTGGACTTCAGGCCGGACACGCCGGTCTCGGAACTGTCGATCGCGCAACGCCAACTGCTGGAGATTGCCAAGGCGCTGTCGTTGAACTCGCGCCTGGTGATCATGGACGAGCCAACGTCCAGCCTGACGTTGTCGGAGACCGACCGCCTGATGCGCGTCATCGCCGACCTGAAGGCCCGCGGCGTCAGCGTCATCTTCATCTCGCACCGCCTGAACGAGCTGTGCGAATGCGCGGACCGGGTCGTCGTGCTGCGCGACGGCAAGAACGTCGGCGAACTGGCGCACGAGCAAATCTCGCACGCGGCCATGATCCGAATGATGATCGGCCGTGACCTCAAGGCGCTGTACTTGCCGCCCGCCTCGCCGCCCGGCGCCGGGGTGCTGGAGATCGACGCGGCGCAGACCCGGACATGGCCTGGCCGGCCCGTTTCGCTGACGCTGCGGCGCGGTGAGATCCTGGGCATGGCGGGCTTGATCGGCGCCGGTCGAACCGAACTGGCTCGCGCACTGGCAGGCATCGACACGCTCGTCGCCGGCGCATTGACGCTCGACGGCGGGAGCGTTCGATTCACGACGCCGCGCGACGCGATCGCGCACGGCATCTTCCTCGTGCCCGAAGACCGCAAGCAATGCGGCCTGCTGCTCGACGACTCCATCAGCGAGAACATCCTGCTGCCCAACCTTCATCGGACTTCCAGGGGCGGGCTGGTGCAAGAGGGCGAGGCGCTCGCGATGGCTGAGCGCCAGAAGGAGCGGCTCGGCATTCGCGCCGCGTCAGTTCGCGTCCACACCGGAACGCTGTCCGGCGGCAACCAGCAGAAGGTCGTGCTGGCCAAGTGGCTGACGATGAATCCTCGCGTGCTGATCTGCGACGAGCCCACACGCGGCGTCGACGTAGGCGCCAAGAGCGAGATCTACCAGATGCTGCGCGACCTGGCCGACGCCGGGGTCGCGATCCTGATGATCTCCAGCGACATGGAAGAAGTGATCGGGGTCAGCGATCGCATCGCGGTGATGCATGAGGGCGCCATCAGCGGGTTCCTCGAGCGCTCCGAGTTCAGTGAGCACGAGATCCTTCGGCTCGCGGTCGGCAAGACGGTCCACTGAGGCTTACGACAAATGCTCAAGAAAGACATCGGCCTGCTGATCCTGATCCTGGTCGTCGGCACGGTCGTCGCGATCATCAACCCGCTGTTCATCTCGCCGATCAACATCGCCAATACCGCGAATCTCGTGGGCTTGTTCGGCATCTTCGCGATCGGGCAGGCCTTCGTCATCATCACCGGCGGGATCGAGCTGTCGGTGGGTTCGATCATCGCGCTGCTGGGCGTGCTGTTCGTCGACCTGATGGTGAACCACGGCGTCCCCTGGCCGGTGGCGCTGGGGCTGATGCTCGTGCTTGGCGCGTTGATGGGGCTTGCGCACGGGCTGCTGATCACCAGGCTGAAGTTGCAGCCCTTCATCGTGACGCTGTGCGGCCTGCTGATCTATCGCGGCGCGGCGCGCTACTACACCGCGGACGGGACCGCGGGCTTTGCCTTCGGCGACAGCTTTCCGACGCTGGAATGGCTGACGACGGGCAGGACCTTCGGCATACCGCATTCGATGTTCGCGTTTGTCGTGATCGCCATCGTGATGTGGGTCGTGCTGCACCGCTCGGTGTTCGGGCGCTACCTGTTCGCCGTTGGCAAGAACGAGGAAGCGGCGCGCTATTCGGGCGTGCCTACGAACCGTGTGATCGTCGCGTCGTATGTGATCTGCGGCGTGCTGACTGCGATCTCGGCGATCTTCTTCGCGATGTACACGCGCTCGATCTCGCCTTCGTCGCACGGCAATTTCTACGAGCTGTATGCGATTGCCGCATCGGTGCTGGGCGGCTTCTCGCTGCGCGGGGGGGAGGGTTCGATCGTCGGCGTGGTGCTCGGGACGATCCTGCTGCAGATCCTGCAGAACCTGGTCAATCTGCTGGGGATTCCGAGTTCGCTCAACTTCGCGGTGATGGGGTCGGTGATCCTGATCGGGGTGCTGGCGGATACGCAGTTTGCGGAGTATCGGAAGCGGAAGGCTGCGGCGAAGGGGGCGGCGGGGTCTTGACGCTGCGTCGCGTCTTGCTTGCGATCACCCTCCTGGTCGCGACTGGCGCCTGGATTGCCATCGTCTACTGGATGACGGGGTTGGAACGCAAGGAGCCGGCCTACCTGGACATCGACCTTGCGACGATTCCGGCGGGCAGCCCCAAGTTCTACATCTTCCACGGTACAACGCTCGCCCTCGTGCGAACGATCAACGCGATCCTCGATGACCTCGAGGCGCAGACGACCCACACCTGGCACCAGCGTCCGATAGCGGCCCAACGCCCATCGTTCTTCGTCTACTCCCTGGTGAACCCGGCCGACGGATGCGAGGTCGAGCACGCGCCTTCGGGTGCGGACCGCTACGCGGACAGCCCCTCGCAGAAGTAAGCGATGGGCTGCCAGGATTTCTTGTATTCGAGGCGGAAGAATTTCAAGTTCCGCGCGCCATTCACTTCATGATCTGGTCATTCGGCTCGTTCGCGTGCAGTTCTCCTTCGCTCGCTGCCAGCGCACGGTCAAATGCTGGCGTGGTGGACTTCAAGTCGTGCGCCTCCGCTTCAGCTCGCAGCACCGCGAGTCTTGCTCGATCGCTCGGCATCCGATGACCTCGACCCCAGCGACAGAGCGCGAAACCTCGTTCGATCAGATACTCACAGTACGGGAGGTGCTGACTCGCTGTATACCTCTTGAGGTCCTCGCATGTTCCCTCGGCGGAAGCCCAATCGCCCGATTCCAACGCACTCTCGATTGCAAGCTCGCGAAAAAGGATGTGGTTGTGACTGACGCATCCGTCCGCCAGCAGGCGGTTTCCGGCGGCAATGGCACCCGAACGCTGAGCCGGACCAGTCTCCACCATGGCTTGGACCCCGTAGACCCAGGGGCCGATGTACTTCGTCGTGTCCTGTCGGCAGATGGCCAGCGCCTGGTCGATCAGGGGTTTCGCCTGTCCCCGGCGGCCATTCCTCAGACTGAACAAGGCCAACATCGCGAGAATCTGAACCTCGAAGCGATTGGCGCCAAGTGAGCGAGCCAACTGCAGCGCATCATCGAACTCTTTTTGCGTGACGCTGTCTCTGCGTCTGATGAGTCCATCCACCCACAAGATGAGCAACGATGCCAACAACTTGGCGCGAAGCTGTGACGAGCGTTCCGCGAAATCCAAGGCTTCGTGACCCACGTCGACCGCTTGGTCCATTTCGTTCAGGTACAGAAATGTCCACCCGACCATCGGGAGATTGGCCACCTCGAGCCGACCGAAGCCATGTTCCTTTGATAGTGACACGCACTTCACGAACTGCTCATGGGCCGAAGCCATGCGTCCACGAAGATACTCCGCGTCGCCCAAGCCACCAAGCGCCGCGGCCTCGTCCAACAATGAAGAGGCTCTCCTGGCGTACTTGAGGGCTATCCTGTGTTCTTGCACGCACCTTACTGAGTCGCCGCTCGGAAATCGCAGATTTCCCCGCAAGTGGTGAAGTTGAGAAAGTTCAGCATTGAGGTCCGCGCGCTTTGCCAAGGGCCTGGCCGCTCGCAGCGCTGAAAAACCGTCGTCGATGCGATCGACCAATCGCATTGCTGCCGCTTGCAGGATCAGCCCTCTTGCATTCTCGGCAGCTCCCACGCATAGCTCCAGTGCAGCGTTACACACCTTCACTGCCTCGGAAGCGCGGCCCAACTCAATTAGCAAGCGCGCCATCGTCAGACGAATCTCAAGAAGATCGGTCCGCGGAGCAGGATACTTCTCTGCGTACTTCGAGGCATGCTCGGCGTGTTCGAGGGCATCCATGAACTGGTACTGCGAGGAACAAACAGCGCTCGCCCTCAGATACGCTGCAACGCATCGACCATCGTCCGCGTTCTCAAAATGCCATGCCGCCAAGTCAGCATTGCGCGGCTCAAACCACTCGGCGGCTCGAATGTGCAACTGCCCTTTGGAACTCCTGAGCAAGGATGAGTAGACACCCTCGAGGATGAGTGCATGGTTGAAAGCCAATCCGTGTTCCGTCGGCTCGATCAGTCGGCGCTGGATCAACCCTGTGCAATCGAACTGTTGATTTCCAGAGACGTGTCGGAGTGCTTCGAGGTCGAAAGTCTGGCCAAGCACCGAAGCCGCCTGAAGCGCAAACTTGTCGCTTGGATGGAGTTGGTCGGCGCGTGCTTGCGCCAAGGCCTTGATCGTTCGCGGCAAGCTTTGAGGATCAAGCTCGTCGACAGCGAGTAGCAAATGGATCAAAAGCAATGGACTGCCATCCGCGAGCTCGACGCATCGATCGCGCATCTCTTTCGACGCGCAAGGGGTGCTCGACGCCATCAGAAGCGAGTCCGCCTTGGCGAGAGGATCAAGTCGGCAGTCTTCGATGATCATTCGTGGTGAGGGCAAGGCCGTTCGCCATGAACTCTCGGTCGCTCCATCGACGGTGCGGGTGGTCATGACCAGGAGCAAGGGGAGCCTGACCGTGAGGGCGGCAATTGCCGCGATTCTTGCGAGAACCCATTCGTTGGCCCAATGAACGTCTTCCAGATCGAGCAAGACTGGTGACTGGTCGCAGGCCCTCTCAAGCAAGGCGCAAATCGTCCGGTCGCAGGCTGCGCCAAGCGATGAAGGGCTCATTGCCGCAAGCAGTGCGCTTTCTGAGGGGCCGATGGGTACACCCAACAGGTCGAACAGAGGTATGGCCAAATCCGCATCGAATCGAGGATCGTCGACCAGTCGCTGGATCTCTTCGCGACAGCGTTCTTCCCCTGCCTCGATTGGGAGCCCCAGCAACCTGCGCGTCAGGTGTCGGAAGGCGTCGCGTCGGTCCCTGAATTCCGGTACCGCGGTCAAGAGGCAAAGGTATCCCAGTCCGCCAGCACAAATGGCGTACTCGAGTGCCAGTCGGCTCTTCCCGATGCCCGCCTCGCCCCGAACGACCACGACGCGTCCCGTCCGTTTGTCCAAGCACGCCTGCGCCGCCCGCATAAACTCGCGAAGTTCCCCGTCGCGCCCGAAAATCGGCGGCGTCTTGAGCGTTGCATTCAGCACTTGGTAGACCGGAATCGCCCCTTCAATTCCTTTGGCCGTCATCTCTTTCACGGGCGCAAAGTCGAACTGTCCTTTCACCCAGTTCCAAGTTTGGCGACCCAGCAGTATCTGACCGGGTGTCGCAGATTCGCAGAGCCTTCTCGCCAAATTGGCCACAATGCCCGCGATAACGTATTTGCCGTCTGCCCCGTCTTCACTGAGCTTCGCGAAGACATCGCCCGATTCGATCCCGGTGTGCAAGGCCAAGACCTGACCGATACCCGGATTCAACTCGAGCGACAACTGGTCGACGGCTCGATGCAACTCCAGCATCGATCTGACGGCTCCCGCGGCATCGTGGAAGCCGACATCGACGCTCGGAACGCCGAAAAGGACCATGACGTCGTCGCCGGCGCATCGGTTCACCAGCCCTCCGTGGCGTCCGACGATCTTCTTTGCAGTATCACGGATGCGGGCCGTCAACTCGGCGACGACTTCGCTGTCGAGGCGGGCTGTCAGCGCCATGTAGTTGCACAGGTCGGAATAAATGATCGTTGCAGATTTGTATTCCTTCAGCAACGACAAAGGAAGATCGAAGCTGGAATGCTTGGGCGGATTCGGATTTTCGCTACTGCACCATTCCATGGGATCCCCTCGACGACCGTGGGCGGCGAAGTGGCGCCTTGTGCTTCCTGCAATCGGTGCAACAGAGCCATCGCGCCGATTGCGGGATTGTCTCGCTCGGGTCGTTCTGTCGCAAGCGACCGATGCCCAATGCCAATCCTGAGGCGGATTGACAGGCGATTGGTGCCTTGGTCCGCGACAAACTCGATCGAGGCCTACCCAAAGATGCTCTTGGTCAATTCCGTATCCATGTACTCGCGAATCTGCACGATCAATCCATCACGAAGCTTCAGCACGATGCAGTACGTATTGTTGTAGGGCAGGCCATCTTTTGTCTGAGACGTACCACGGCCTTCGACGACGACCTGATCACCTTCAGCCACGACATTGTGTATGTCCAGTTTGATCGTACCGTCCAGCCGAGCCCTCAGTGCAGGGACGAAGTTGTCAAGGAAGTCCTTCTTCCCGTGATACGTCCGTGCGAGATGGTGGCTGCCAAAGTATGTGACTTCCACGTCGTCATGCCATCTGGCGTAGTAGCCAGCGCGATCGCCGGAATTCAGGGCCCGGTACATGGCAAGGACGATGTCCTTGTTTTCTGCAGCGCACATGTGTTTCTCCTCGATCATGCATTGGTGACGCTGTTCACGAGCGTCAGACGCACGGTCGCAGAGCAAGCCCTGGCGCGCATCCCCAATGCGGGGGGTGCGGCCTCGCCGAACGCCTGCTGGGGGCTGCAGTTGCCTTGCACGGTGTGAAAGATTCGGTCAGCCTGGATTTCGTTGCCGGCGGGTATGTCAAGGCGGCACGATACCTGGCTGGCACAGCTTCGGCCGCTCTCGTGTCGACCCACTCCGTCACGCAGGGCGAGCAAGCAGGAATTCTCTGGTCGTGGATGCTCGCGAACGGTATCCGCATCCATTTCGCGCATCGGACCGCGCCACGCGTGGCGCAATCGCAGTTCGGGGCCGTGCGGCATCCTCGTGGTGCTGATCGCAACGAGCCGCGAGCCCCTCAGGACTTTTTGGGGCGCCAGCGGTGACCGGGCCAGTTCCGGCGACCCTCACGCGACTGAGTGCACGAGTACGTCTCGACTCCGGCTGCACTCTCGCGTGATGCGGCAGACGTCGCGGTGTCCGCTGGTGGGCGGGTCGCGAAGCGGTTGCATTCTTTCGCAAGGACTTCCTGCAGCGCACCTTTTAGGGCAGCATCCTGGACCATGGGCGCCATCAAGCTACAGAAGCGGGCTGATGATTTCTTCGTGAGTTACGGTCACGACGATGTCGCGCGTGTGGTACCGCTCGTCGACCTGCTCAAGCGTGTCTGCGGCCTTCGCGTCTGGTTCGACGCGGCCGAGGGCAATGCGGCGCGGCGCTCTACTGAACTGCTGGCCGGGGCCATCGGCAACGCACGCGGCGCGTTGATTTGCCTGTCCGAGGCCTGGACACGATCGACTTGGTGTCGCAACGAGTACGAGGTCGCGTGCAACGAGCAGCGCGGGCAGGTCGGCTTCGAGCTTGTTTGCGTGCGCCTCGACGACGTCGAGTCACCGGGCTGGCTCAATACGGCGGAGATCGTCGATCTTCGCAATGGCGGCGCCCGGGCGTTCGCCCGTTTGCTGCGCTCGCTGGCGTCCGATGTACCCCTGCGCTTCGACAACACCTGGGACGTGTACCTCTCTGCACCGTGGAGCCGGCCTTCGGAACTGGCGCGCGAGACTTTCAAGGTCATCCATGACAGCACGGCCTGGCGGCTGGTTGGAGACGCACCCAATCTCGCGCACATGGGCGAACGTCGCATCGAGGCGATCCAGCGCACCACGCTTGGCGTCGTCGCACTGATGCCGCACGACGCCGCGCAGGAGTGCGGTACCTCGCCGTACATCCTGCAGGAGGCGCGGTTGGCGCTCAATTTGGAACTGCCCCTACTGCTGCTCGCCGAGCCTGGCGTCGCGACGCCCGACGACTTGAGGCTGGGGGCGTTCCGGCGCGCGGATTTCCCGTTGGCCGCTGGGGCGGCTGGTTCCGCAGCGTTGAAAGGAATGCTGGGTGAATTTGCAGAGGCGTTGGATCGGGCGCCGCGCAATGACAGCCGTGCCTACATTTTCCTGGCGACATCGCTGCGTGGCGACCCCGCGGATTCCGACGACCTTGCGACAGTGATCGAGCGCGCGAGCAACATGCGCTGCATCCGGGGCGAGCGACTCACCGGGGACAATGTGCAGCAGGCGATCATCGACAGGATTCAACGCGCTGCGGTGGTCATCGCTGACGTATCCGACGACAACCGCAACACCCTCATAGAAACGGGTATTGCCATGGGCAGCGGCACGCGGCTGAAGCTGATGTGTCGCGAACCCGCGCCCGGTACGCCGCTGAAGAAGCGCTTCATGTTCGAGGGCCATGAACTCTTCTGGTACCGCACGGATGAAGAGCGCCTGGGCCTGGCGTACTACTTCGCACGACAGTTTCGCCGCCACATCTATGTCGTGCGCTGATCCCCAAGAGACCGCGCCTTTGGCGCTGATCGACTTGGGTGACACGCTGGCGGACTGCACGCCAGCCTTGCTCGCAACGCTTGCGCAGCCGCGTCCCTCCAACGGCGCAGTGGGCGGCGCTTCCAGCTTGTCGTCGATGGACGAGTTCGAATCACGTCGTCGCGCCGTGCTGTCCGCGCCCGGTTTCTGGCGCGCACTTGCGCCGCGCCCGGCCGGTCTCAGCTTGCTCGGCCTTCTGCGTGACGCCGGCTTCAAGGTGATGGTCCTTACGAAGGGCCCGCAAGATGCGCCGCAGGTCTGGGCTGACAAGGTGGCCTGGTGCCGGGAACATCTGCCGGGGGTGCCCGTGACGGTCACTGACGACAAGGCTGCCGTGCCGGGCGACGTGCTGGTGGATGACTGGCTGCCGTATGTCGAAAGTTGGCAGCGCCGCTGGCCGAGTGGGTTGGCGATCGTTCCGGCGCAACCCTGGAACGCGCAGATAACGCTCGCAACGCGTTGCCTGCACGATGACGGGCGCGACCGGGCCGCTATCGTCGCCGCGCTGCGAGGGATACGGCGAGGCTGCGCACCCGCTTGATGAGTGCTTGAGTCGATGTGGCTTCGCCATCTCGACTCAATCCCCCGCGGGGGGCGGGCTGGGCATGGCCCGGCCCTGGGGGCTCTTCAGTCGATGTGGCTTTGCCATCTCGACTCAATCCCCGCGGGGGCGGGCGGGGCGCAGCCCGGCCCTGGGCGCTCTTGACCGGCAGCGCCGGCGCGGCCCAGTCGACGCCCGCGTGCCTTGGGTTCATGCAAACGGCATAAGCCCCTTGTTCTGTACACGCTCGGGCCGGATACTGCCCCCCGCACACGGAGGACTGCGAATGGCGGAAGGCGGATTGGCGCGCCTGCACCTGGTGTCCAGCCAGCTCCCGGTGCAAGAGCGCTTCGAGCGATGGCGGCAGAGTCTTGCCGGCACGTTCAATGTGTCGGTTCCCGAGGGCACGCGCCCTGAAGAATGTGACTACGACGTCTCGATCTGGCAGTTCGGTACTGTCCTGCTGAGCGACAGCGCTTTCGGGCCGCGCTCGCAGACCCGCACCCTGCGCAACGCGCGCAATGACCAGGTCGACCACTACCGCGTGATCCTGCAGACCGAGGGCGAACTGCGCCTCGAGGCGGATGGCCGGCGCTTCAGGGTCGAGGCCGGCGAACTGGTGCTGTCGGACATGGCGCGCGAGGAGCGCTACGAGACCACGCGCGGCGCCAATGTCGTCATGTTCATCCCGCGAGCGATGCTGGACGAGGCATTGCCACGGAGCTTCGACCTGCACGGCGCACAGCCAGGCGGCGCCATGGCCCGCATGATGGCGGATCACCTGCGCGCACTGGCCCGCGTCGCCGGGCAATTGCAGCCGAAGGAAACGGCGGCGCTCACGCGCGCCACGGTCAATCTGCTGGCCGCGAGCCTGGTGCCTTCGGCGCAGACGCTCGATCACGCACGCCCCACCGTCGAGGGCATCTTGTTGCGCCAGGCCTGCCGCTACGTCGACCTGCACCTGAACGAGCCGGAACTTTCCGCGCAGGCACTGTGTACCTTCTTCAAGGTGTCGCGCTCGACGATCTACCGCCTGTTCGAGCCACTGGGCGGAGTGGCGCACTACGTCAAGGAACGGCGGCTGGCGCGCATCCACGCGGTGCTGTCGTCGTCGACGCAGCGGCAATACCTCGGCCGCATCGCCGAGGACCACGGTTTCAGGAGCACCACGCATTTCAGCCGCGCCTTTCGCGAGCAGTACGGCTACAGCCCCAATGAAGTGCGCCAGCGCGGGCGCTTGCTGGCGAGCGAACCCGCCGGCACGCCCGGCGCGGGGCAGGCCGCCTTTGACAAATGGCTGCGTTTGCTGAGGGATTGAGACGCTGTGCAAGGCCGCATGAGACGCCCAGGCAAGAACTGACACGCCGTGTCGAGACGTCTCGCATGCCGATTCCTAGAATTTCCCCATCGCTTTCACACGGTGTTCAGCATGACTCTCGCGTGCCACTCCCGACTCCCCCACATGCGCTTCGATTCCCGCGCCACGTCTGCGCGGGAGGCGTTGGACTACTGGCGCGGCTCGCTCTCGCAGAGCTGGGACATGCGGCTTGCCGACGACGCGGACGAGGCGCACTTTCATGCCGACGTGACGATGTGGCGGATGTCCGAGCTGATCGTCGGTGCCGCCACCTTCGGTCCGATGCAGACGCGCATGCGCCGCGAGCGCAACATCCAGTCCGACCAACTCGACCACTACCGGCTGCTGCTGGTGCGAGATGGCGAATTCCACCTCGACGCGGCAGGGCAGCAGGTGTCGCTGGCACCAGGGCGCTTCGTCATCACCGACATGGCGCTGCCGGAAGAAAGTGAATCCGCCTGCACCAGCTCGGTGCTCTACATCCCGCGCGACACGCTGGACGCGGCCTTGCCGCAGCCGATGCGGCTGCATGGAATTTCGCCCGACAACGCCTGCGCCCACCTGCTGTCGGATCACCTCGCGGCGCTGCTGCAGGGCTTGCCCGACGCTGCGCCGGAAGAACTGCCGGCGCTGTCCGCGGCCACGGTCGGCCTGGTGGCCGCGAGCCTGGCGCCGACGGCCATCGATCCGCTGACGACGGGTGTCGCGATCGATGGCGCACTGTTGCGCCGTGCGCGCCGCCACATCGAGGACAACCTGGCTGAAACGGACCTGGCGGCAGCGCCTCTGTGCAAGCTGCTGCGCGTGTCGCGCTCGACGCTGTACCGGCTGTTCGAACCGCTCGGCGGCGTGTCGCAGTACATCAAGGAACGGCGGTTGGCGCGCGTACACCAGATCCTGGCGCAGTCCAGCGACCGGCAGCCGATCGCGCGGCTGGCCGAGGACCACGGCTTCAAGAGCGCCGCGCATTTCAGCAAGGCCTTCCGTGCGCAGTTCGGCTATAGCCCGCGCGAAGTGCCGCGTGCCACCGAAATGGTCCGGCTGCCCACGGCCGGCGGCGCGGAAGACCGCTTCGATCGATGGCTGAGTTCGCTCTGCCACTGAGCCGCCGGTCGCTTCAGCGCGTCTTTCTTTCCGACTTGTGGCGGTGTTCCGCCGCCTCGAGGTGGCGGCGGAACACGCTCGACACCAGGTCGATGCCGATGCCGCCAAACAGGGCCGGGATCAGATAGAAGCCCACCGCCAGTTCCGAGTCGAAGAAGTTGTCGAAGCGCGAGGTCGACGTGCTGGCCGCCACCTGCAGGCCATGCAGCATGCACACGTCGGCCGCAGCGATCACGATCAAGGTGACGCCGAGCCAGAACACCGAGGTCGGCGAGATCGCACGGCGTTTTCGCAATGACAGGTACAGGCACAACGGCACGACGAACGACACGATCACCGCGATCCAGAAGCGCAACTCGACGAAGACCGATCCGGTCATGCCGCACCGCCGTCATCGAATTCGGAGCGCGTCAGCTTGAGCGACGGTCCCAGCAGCGCCACGCCCCAGCGTTGGCCGAAGCGGCGCAGTACAGCGCGGTCGACGCCACTGTTGTCGAGCAGCGCGGCCAGTTCGCGAAAGAACTGTGCGGCATCGATGCCGGGTTCGATGATGACTTGCTGGCGCGCGCCGGTGCCCGTCACGTTGACGAAGGCCCGTGCCGCGCCGGCGGGCACGCGCACCAGGTCGCCGCGCCGCGCGATGAAGCGCCGGCCATCGACCTCGAACAGGTAGCGGCCGGTCACGATCTGGAAGGTCTCGGATTCGGTGCGCCGGTGCAGCGGCGGGCCGAAGCCCGCGGCGTTCGTGGTCTCGATCACGGTGCACTGGGCCTTCTCGGGCTCGAACGGAAAGCGCACGCGAACGGTGAGGCCGAGTGCGGGAATGCGGATGATCGACTCCTCCCGCTTCGGCCGTGCCGTGCTGACGATCACCTCGAGGCTCACTTCAGGAACCCACGCTCATGTCGGTGCCGGCCGGCCACACGAAGAGGCTGTGCGTCGGCGAATTGGCGCGCACGTTGATGCGCTGGCTCAGCGTGCGGCCGGCGAGCGTGGCCTGCACGTCATAGCGGCCCGGCTGCAGGCGCGCGACCAGGAACGGGCCGTGCGAGACCACGTCGGCCATCACCGTGGCGCCTGACTTGTCGCGCACGTTGACGATGACGTCGGCTGCAAAAGCGGCGCCCTTGCCATCGCGGATGGCGAATTCGAAGCTCGCCGGCCATTGGTTGGCAGCTTGCTTCATCAGCCGGGCCTCGCCCACGCCGATGCCGCCGCTGGCGTACGCGACGCCAGCATCGTTGATGTGGATGGCCGGGCCGTCGGCGGCGCGCACGGCCAAGGCGCAGAACAGCGCGGCCGTGCCGACGGCGAGGACCGCCAGGGGCTTCCCGTTGTCGCGTTTCGCGGGCTGGAGGAGGGGAGCGGGAAGGGCGTTCATGTCGAGTTTTCCTCTTGGGGCGGGCAGTGCCCGCGGGTTGGTTTGGACAGGTGTGCCGCGCGGCGCGAAGCTGCATTGGCGCGGTGAAGAAATGGTAGGAATCGAAGCAGCCGGCGTGTGTCCGCAACGTCCCAATTCATGCTCCAGCGTTTCATGCGGCCTTGCCTTCGAGCGCATGACTGCGTTGAAGCGCCTTGCCGTGCTACAGCACTGTCTGCGGCGCTCCGCCTTGTCCTGCGCCCGAACGCAAGGCCGCATCAGGTCGCGAAGGCCGTGCGGGAATGCAGCGAGACGCGCCGGGACGCTGGGGCACGAATTGGGATGCATGCACCACTTCGCATCGCCCGCCACTCCTAAATTCAACGACGTACGTTGTCGTACGCATTCATTCCTTCATCACCCACCAACGAGGTCCCGAAATGAGCAACATGAAACATCAGATCAAGGGCTTCGTCCTTGGCGTCCTGTGCATCGCATCCCTGAGCGCCTGCGCCGCGTCGTTCGCGCTGTCGCATCCCAACTTCCAGCAAGCCGAGAACGCGATGCAGGCAGCCATCAACCACATCCGCTCCGCGCAGAACGTGAACGGCCCGACCTTCGGCGGCCACGCCGGTCGCGCGGTTGAGCTGCTGCAGCAGGCACAGAACGAGATCGCGATCGCCGACGAGTTCCACCAGGGCCGCCGTTGGTAAGAGCGAGGCAGCGCGGTGACACGCATGCGGGACGAAGAGGCGCCGCGGTGACCCGCGTGCCAGAGAGAGGCATCGCGGTGAGCCGCGTGCAGTTGGCGTCCGCCATCGGTTGGCTGGACCGTATCGACCCCGGCTCGCATCGCCGGGTCAAGGGATTGCGGCTGGTCACGGCCTACGGCATTGCCGCATTGATGGGCGCGGCACTTTCCGCGGCCGGCGCATCCCCCGAACATGCGAGGCTCGCCCTCTTGGCGGGCGGCTTCGCGTTGTGGGCCAGCGTTTGCGAAGGCCGTGCGACGCGTCTTGAATCGGCACGCGACCTCGGCTTGCTGGCGGCCAGTGCCGTCGTCGGCGCAGCCTTCACCGCCGCGCTCACGCCGTGGCTCTCGCATGGCGGTTCGGTGCTGCCCGAAGCGACGCTGGTGCTCGGCGCCTTTGTCGTCGGCCATGGCAAGCGCTGGGGTGTCCTGGGCTGCGGCATCGGTGCGCAGTTCTTCATCGGGCAACTGCTGGCTTACGGGCTTCAACTGACTGGAGCGGACTTCCCGACGATCGCCGTCGCAGGGCTCATCGCCGCCGTGGCCTCCATCGTCCCGCGCATGCTCAGCGGGCCGGCCGAGCAACCGGTGCCCGCGGTGCCTGCGCCGGCTGTCGAGCCGCGGCGCTGGCTCCAGACCGAGACAGTGATGGGACTGCAGGCCGCGCTTGCGGCCTTGGCCATCGTGGTGCTCGACGGCACGCTCGGCCTCACCGAATCTGTGTGGGCCCTGGCCGCCTGCACTTTCGTCATCGCCAACACCTCGGCAGGCACGGTGGCGCGCATCCGCCAGCGCGTGATCGGCACCGCCATCGGGCTGCCGCTGGGCCTTGCATGCCTGCCATTGGCCGAACATGTCGCCATCGCGGTGTGGGCCGCCGCGGCCCTGGCCATGATCGTCTATGCCGTGGCGCTGCCCGAGCGCTACGACGTGGCCTGCGGCGCCTACACCTTCACGCTGGTGGTCACGCTCGCAGCCAGCGGCGAGCATTCGGTGCTGCTGTTGTCTGCGCGGCTTTGGGAGACGCTGCTGGGCGGCGCGCTGGGGCTTGCGGCGGCGCGCTTCTTCTTGCCGCTGCGTGAGCTGACCGAGCCCTCGCAAGCTTCATCGATCGAACGAAGGCCATGACTTACTACATCATCGTTGCCGCTCTCATGTTTGTCGCGCCGGTGGCGAGCATCGCGTTCGCGGTGCTCGCGCATCATGCGACGCTGGACTGGGCCCTTGCATTGCGTTGGTTCGCGTTCTGGATGGTCGGCGCGCGCCTCGGCAGCGCGGGTCTGCGACAGATGCTGAACCCGGCGTTCACAGCGCGCAACATCCTGGGCATCGAGGGCGACGACGCACTGCTCCTCGTGCGCGAACTCGGCTTTGCCAATACCGCCTTCGGCACCATCGGCATCCTGAGCCTGTGGTGGCCCGCGTGGGCTGCGCCCGTTGCGGTTGCCGGCGCCGTGTTCCTCGGCCTTGCCGGCATCAACCATGCCATGCAGCCGCACCGCAATGCACGCGAGAACTTCGCGATGCTCACGGACCTCGTCGGTGCGCTGGCGCTCGCGGCCTGCGCGTGGGGCGCCGGGTCGATGTCCTGACCTGCGCAGGCAAGAAGCGGGACGGGCGGACAACACGCGTGCGGTTTCAAGAAATACGATCCGTGCAACTTCATCCATTTCACCTGAACAACACATCATGACTTTCAAGATCGCACCGCTGCTGGCGGCTACCGCCATGGCAGTTTCCTTCTCCTTGCTCAGTGGCTGCGCCAGCAGCGGCATGGGCGGCGGCGATATCGTGCAGAAGGGCAAGCCGGTGCAGCCCGTGCTGTTCTCCTGGCAAAGCCGCGACGGCTCCATCGACGGCAGCATGACGGCGACGACGTCCGACGCGACCTACCAGGGCCGCTTCATGCAAGTCACGCAGCAGACGGTGACGGAGGCGTTGGCGCCGATGTGGGACGCATGGCCGATGGGATGGTCCGACTGGCCGTATGGTGGGTGGACCGGCATGGGCGGCTACGACACGGTGCAGTTCGCGACCGCCTACAGCGGCAAGGTCATCGCCAACCTGAAGAGCGCGACGGGCCGATCGATGCGCTGTCGTTTGCAGATGAACCGGCCGGAAGCGGGCATGTCCGGTGGGGGCAGCGGCGAATGCCAGGTCGCGGGTGGCGTGCCGTTCCAGGCGACGTTCTGACATGACCATCCGGCTGCTGAAGACATCGATGGTGTTCGCCGTCGGGCTGTGGGCGCTGCTCATCGCTGCCGACAACATCCTCGACTACGACTCGAACTGGCACTTCGTGCAGCACGTGCTGTCGATGGACACCGTGTTCCCCGACAACGCATTGAAGTACCGCGCGATCACCAACCCGACGGTCCAGGCGCTGGGCTACTGGATGATCATCGCGACCGAATGGGTGATGAGCGCGCTCTGCCTCACAGGCGCATGGAAGCTGTTCCGTGCACGCCGCGACCGGGGCGAGTTCATCGCGGCCAAGTCGCTTGCAGCCTGCGGCTTGACCTTGGTCTTCCTGATGTACTTCGTCGGCTTCGTCGTGGTCGGTGGCGAATGGTTCTGCATGTGGCAGTCGGAGATCTGGAACGGACAGGCCAAGGCCGTGATGTTCCTGACCTGCGCGATGCTGGTGTTGATCGTGTTGTTGTTGCGTGAAGAGCCCCCAGGGCCGGACTGCGCCCCGCCCGCCCCCTGCGGGGGATTGAGTCGAGATGGCAAAGCCACATCGACTCCAGAGGACGCGACTCAACCCTGTGCAAAGCCATGAGCCGCCAACGCCTCAAGTAACGCCGAGAAAACTCTCATCCTAAATCCGGCGGTTACCCAGTCCCCGGGAGCCTATTCGGAGGCCTGAAGGGGCCGATGGTGGGTGCGATGCGGTGGCTGATGTAGCGCAGCATCGCCGCCCATGG
>NZ_JBBKZT010000008.1:0-437055 GCF_037889975.1 Variovorax rhizosphaerae
CGACCAGATCACCGGCGTGCGTGGCGACCCGGACCACCCCGCCAACTTCGGCCGCCTCTGCTCCAAGGGCTCGACCCTGCACCTCACCGCATCGGCCGAAGTCACCCGCCAAACGCGCCTGCTTCAACCCATGCAACGCTTCGAGCGCAGCGCGGCCCCTCAGCCTGTCACCTGGAACGCCGCTCTCGACACCGCCGCCGACAAGTTCGCCAGCATCATCCGCGAGCACGGCCCCGACGCCGTCGGCTTCTACGTCTCCGGCCAACTGCTCACCGAGGACTACTACGTCTTCAACAAGCTCGCCAAGGGTCTCGTCGGCACCAACAACATCGACACCAACTCGCGCCTTTGCATGAGCAGCGCCGTCGCGGGCTACAAGAAGACGCTGGGCGCCGATTCGCCGCCGGCCTGCTACGACGACTTCAAAGACGCCCAATGCCTGTTCATCGTCGGCAGCAACACCGCCTGGGCCCATCCGATCCTGTTTCGCCGCATCGAGGATGCCAAGCGCGCCAACCCGGCGATGAAAATCATCGTGGCCGACCCCCGCCGCACCGACACCGCCGAGATCGCCGACCTGTTCCTCCCGATCCAGCCCGGCACCGACGTGATGCTGTTCCACGGCATGCTGCACCTGATGCTGTGGGAAGGCTGGACGAAGCCCGAATACATCGCCGCGCACACCAACGGCTTCGACGCTTTGAAAGCTACCGTGCGCGATTGCACGCCCGACAAAGTGTCGCAGACCTGCGGTATCGACAAGGCCGACCTGCTGGAAGCCGCGCGACTCTTCGCCACCTCTGCCGCCACGCTGAGCCTGTACTGCCAGGGCCTGAACCAGTCATCCTCGGGCACCGCCAAGAACGCCGCGCTCATCAACCTGCACCTGGCCACGGCCCAGATCGGCAAGCCCGGCGCGGGCCCCTTCTCGCTCACCGGCCAACCCAACGCCATGGGCGGGCGCGAGGTCGGCGGATTGGCCAACCTGCTGAGCGCGCATCGCGATCTGTCCAATCCAACACACCGCGCCGAGGTCGCCGCGCTGTGGGGTGTGCCCGAGGTGCCCGCAACGCCCGGCAAGACCGCCGTCGAGATGTTCCAGGCCGCCGCCGACGGCGAGATCAAGGCGCTGTGGATCGCCTGCACCAACCCCGCCCAGTCGATGCCCGACCAGGCGACGGTGCGACGCGCCCTCGAACGCGCCGAGTTCGTCGTGGTGCAGGAGGCGTTCGCCACCACCGCGACCTGTGCCTATGCCGACCTGCTGCTGCCCGCCACCACCTGGGGCGAGAAGACCGGCACGGTGACCAACAGCGAGCGGCGCATCTCGCGCGTGCGCCCGGCCGTCGCCGCGCCCGGCGCCGCGCGCCATGACTGGTCCGCTGCCGCCGACTTTGCCCAACGCCTGGAAGCCCGCCTGCCTCCGCGTGCATCGACGACGCTCTTCCCCTACCCGCTGGACAGCGACGCCGGCGCCGAATCGATCTGGAACGAGCACCGCGAGACCACGCGCGGACGCGACCTCGACATCACTGGCCTGAGCTGGTCCCTGCTCGATGCACAAGGCCCGCAGCAGTGGCCCCTGCCCGAAGGCGCCAATACCGGACGCGTTCGGCTCTACGAGGACGGCGTCTTCCCCACCGCAGACGGCCGAGCCCGCTTCGTCGACACGCCCTACAAGCCCGTCGCCGAGCAACGCGAGGCCCGCTTCCCCTTCTCCCTCAACACCGGCCGCCTGCGCGACCACTGGCACGGCATGAGCCGCACCGGCACGCTCGGCCGGCTTTTCGGCCATGTCGCCGAGCCCGTCGTGCAGATGCATGCGCAAGACATGACGAGGCGCCAACTCAAGGACGGCGACCTGGTGCATGTGACCTCTCGCCGCGGCTCGCTCTTGTTGCCGGTGCAGGCCAGCCCGGAGCTTGGCATGAGCCAGGTGTTCATTGCCATGCACTGGGGCGAGGAATACCTGAGCGGCAGCACGAGCGTGGGCCAGCGGGTGGCGGGGATCAATGCGCTGACGACGCCGGCGTTCTGCCCCGACTCGAAGCAGCCCGAGCTCAAGCACACGGCCGTCAAGGTCCTCAAGGCGGAGTTGCCGTGGACGCTGCTCGCAGTGGCTTGGCTGCCGGCCGATCGAGCGCTTGCGAACGCGCGAGCGTTGCGTTCGTTGATGTCGAGCTTTCCGTTCGCGAGTTGCGTGCCCTTCGGCGCGGGCGGCGCGCTCACGAGCGGTGCATCCGAACGCACCGGCCTGCTGTTCCGCGCCGCGGCACATGAAGCAGCACCCGATGCGCTGCTGCAGCAGATCGAGCAATTGCTCGGCCTGTCGACGCCCGACACCTTGCGCTATGCCGACGCGCGACGCGGCCAGCGGCGCGCGGCCCGGCTGGTGCGCGTGGGCGGCGATGCGCACCTGGAGGCATTCCTGCTCGGCGGCGACACGCGTGCGGAGGCGTGGATCAAGACGCTGCTGCAGGAGCAGTTGCCGGCACAGTCCTTCGGCCGGCTCCTGCTGCGCCCCGGCGCCACGGCCCCGGCAGGCATCGCGGCGCGCGGAAAAGTCGTGTGCAGTTGCTTCGGGGTCACCGAGACAGCCATCGCAGGGAAGCTGCGCAGTTGCACCGGCGACGACAAGCAACGCCTCGCCGCCCTGCAAGGGTCGCTGCAATGCGGCACCAACTGCGGCTCTTGCCTGCCCGAACTGCAACGCATGGTGCGCGCCGGACAGCCCAGCATCGCGGCGCAATGACAACTACCCGAACGACACATCGCGAGACATCCATGAAAAACCCCCTGCACCCCTTCGGCACCTGCACCCTCGTCGGCGCCGGCCCGGGCGACCCGGACCTGCTGACGCTGAAGGCCGTCAAGGCGATCCACGCGGCCACCGTGCTCTTCGTCGACGACCTGGTCAACGACGCCATCCTCGGCTATGCACGGCCCGAGGCGCGCATCGTGCACGTCGGCAAGCGCGGCGGATGCAAGAGCACGCCGCAGGCCTTCATCGAGAAGCTCATGATCACCGCAGTGCGCGAAGGCGAAGCGGTGGTGCGCTTGAAAGGCGGCGACCCGTTCATCTTCGGCCGCGGCGGCGAAGAGGTGGAGCACCTGCGCGAAGCGGGCATCGAATGCACCGTGGTCAATGGCATCACCGCCGGCCTGGCCGCCGTGACTTCTCTGAACGTGCCGCTCACGCACCGCGACCATGCGCAGGGCGTGGTGTTCGTCACCGGCCATGCCAAGACCGGCGTCGGTGCCGCCGAGGCACCGACCGACTGGCGCGCCCTGGCGGCCATGGCGCGCGATGCGCGGCTCACGCTGGTGATCTACATGGGCGTATCGGGCGTGCGGCACATCCAGGACGAATTGCTTCAGGGCCTGCCGGGCGACACGCCCGTGGCCGTGATCCAGCATGCGAGCCTGCCGCAGCAGCGCCACATCGCGACCACGCTGGCCCGACTCCAGGCCGGCATTGCCGAGGCCGCGCTGGCAAGCCCGTCGATCATCGTCGTGGGCGATGTGCTGCGCGGCTTGGCCGCATCCGCAGTGCCGGCATCGCGCTTCGGCACCTGAAATAAAAGCCCACCTTCGAAGCGCCTGCGGCGCCCGGGCGGCCGCCAAAGGCGGCTGCTCTTGCGGGCCGTCCAAGCCTGCGCAGGCAGGCTTGGAGCCGCGGCCCTCAGCCCATCGAGGGGGCGCACCCACCGGCCCGGCAAAGCCGGTTCCGCGGGTGCCCTCGAACAGGCATTGCTCGCTCGGGTTTCATTCGTAGCGGGTCACGCAATAGCGTTAGCGTGGTGAAAACCTGAAATGAAACGACTGCATTCAAGCTGGTGTGGCCTGCACGGTGTAGCCGATCTGCTGCAGGCGCCGGATGAGGCGGTTGGCGGTCTTGGTGATGTTGGCGCGGTCGAAGTGAGCGGCTCCCAGGTCGTGCCATTCGGTGCCGTCACGCAACATGTGCCAGGCTGCGGTGAGCATCGAGGCGGCCACGGCGATGATGGCCTTCTTGGCGCCGCGACGAGCGCGCAGGCGGTGGAACTGGGCTTGCAGATAGCTTCCCTTGACCTTGATGGCGGACCAGGCGGCTTGCACCAGCGTGGTTTTGAGCCACTTGCCGCCGCGGCGCAGGCGGGTGCTGCGACGCTTGCCGGCGCTCTCGTCGTTGCGCGGGCACATGCAGGCCCAGGACAGCAGGTGCCCCGGTGTGGCGAAGCGCGACATATCGATGCCGATTTCGGAGACCACCACATTCGCGTTGACGCTGCTCAAGCCGGGCATCGTGCTCAACAGCTTGGCGGCGGCTCGAAACGGCTCGAGCCCCAGGCCCACCTCCTTTTCGATGTCGGCGATGGCCTTGTCCAATGCGTCGATGTGGCACAGGTGCAGCTTGAGCATGAAACGATGGTGCGCGCTGGCGCGCCCGCGCAGCGCTTCAATCAGTTCGCTACGGCTGGCCTTGACGCGGGTCGTGATGCAGGAGGCCAGGCGTTCGGCATCGCTCTGACCCTCGATGAGGGCTTGCAGGACTGCGCGTCCGCCCTTGCCCAGGATGTCGCTGATCACGACGCTGAGCTTGAGGTTGGCATCCTCGAGCACCTTCTCGATGCGCTGCACGTGCGAGGCACGCTCGCGCACGAACTGCTTGCGGGTACGCGTGAGCGAGCGAAGCTCCTGCACGGCAACGGGTGGCACGAAGCTGGCACGGATCAGCCCATGCGCGAGCAAGTCCACCAGCCACATCGCGTCGTTCACGTCGGTCTTGCGCCCGGGGACGTTCTTGACATGCGCGGCGTTGGCCAGGACGAGCTCGAAGTGACCTTCCAGCACGTGCCATACCGGCTTCCAGTACACGCCGGTGGCCTCCATGCCCACGTGCTCGACGCCGAAGGAGTCGAGCCAATCGGTCAGGGCCAGCAGCCCCGAGGTCGTGGTGTGGAAGGTGCGCACTTCCTGCAACGGAGGGCCGTCGCCGGCAATGCGTACGCACGCCACCACGGTCTCCTTGTGCACATCCAGACCTGCGCAGCGCGGATAGATGACTTCCATGATTGCCTCCGTGTCGCGGCGACATCGGCGTGCGGCCCACGTTATCGGAGTCTGAAATGCGTGCTCAGGGGCGCCAAGCCCCAGGCGACAGTACGGGGTGCTCGTGAGGCCGCGGGTCCAACTGAAATACGGGTTCGAGGCACCAAGTACAAACCGACCTCTGTGCCGGACGCCGCGCTCGAATTACACATCCGTTTCATGCGTCGCGGAAGACGCGCCAGCGTCATGGAAAACTGATATGACTTCACCTTCTGAGACTCCAGCCCTGCCCGCGCAGGCTGGGAAGGGAGGTTCACGCCATCAGCGCCTTCAACTTGTCGTCCAGGAAGGGAACGCTGCGAATCCGCACCCCCGTCGCGTCGAAGATCGCATTTGCCAATGCCGCAGGCACCGGGCTCGATGCGGCCTCGCCGGCACCCAGCGGCGGCTCGTCGCGACGGTCGATCAACGCGATCTCGATGCGCGGCACGGCGGGGAAACGCAGCAACGGATAGCTCTGCCAATCGACGCTCGTGACGCGCGAACGGTCGAAGGTCGTTTCCTCATACAAGGTGCGCGACAGGGTCTGCAGGATGTTGCCTTCCACCTGCGCGCGCACCGCATCGGGGTTGATCATCAGCCCGCAGTCGTGCGCACAGCAGATGCGCCGCACGGCAATCCTTCCGCTGTCGCGTTCTACCTCGACCTCCATCGCCACCGCGACATGGGTCTCGTTGTTCTTGTAGTGGATGAACGCCATGCCGCGACCCGCCGCGACCTTGCCGCGCGCCGAGGCGCCATTGGGTGAAGGCCGCGCCTTCCAGTCCATCATCTGCCCGACGCGGCGAATCACCTCCGCGCTGCGCGGGTTCGCGACCTTGCGCAGCCTGAACGCCAGCGGATCGACCTTCGCCTTCGCCGCAAGTTCATCGACGAAGCTCTCGACCGCGAAGCAGTTCGCCACCTTGCCTGGCGCACGGATGTTCGATGGACGCAGCGGCGCGGGGCCGAGCCAATGCGCCTTCACCGCCACGGCCTTGGGCGCATAGGGCGGATCGCCGTTCTGCGACACCAGGCCGGTCGCCTGGCCCACTGGCTGCCGCATTCCCGCGGCCAACGGCGACAACAGCGGAATCCATTCGAGGTTCGCCGTCGCGCGCGGCACCCACATGTCGGTCTGCCACGCATCGATGTCGCCCTCCGGCGTGAGCGTCGCGGCCATGTCGAGCAGCTGCGGCGGGCCCTTGGGGTCCCAGCCGAGTTCGTCCTCGCGACTCCACTGCACGCGCACCGGCTTGCCGACCACCTTCGACAGCAGCACCGCATCGGCGGCGGCGTCGTCGCTGCCGTTCATGCCGTAGCAGCCCGGGCCGTCGAGGTAGATCACGCGCAGCTTGTCGCGCGGCACGTCCACCAGCGCGGCGAAGACGTTGAGAAAGCGGTGGCTGGCCTGCGATGCGGTCCACACGGTCCCGGCGTCAGCACGCACATCGGCCACCGCGCAGGACGGGCCGATGGAGCCGTGCGACTGGATCGGCCATGAATAGGTTGCACGCAACGCATCGGGCGCATCGCGCAAGGCATCGACGCGCGCGACATCACCCTTGGCCGTGATGACATCCTCCGCCACGAAGGGGCCGCTGCGCGCCCAAGCGGCGAGCGCCGCGTGGCCGACAAGGGGAGCGCTGTCGCTCCACTGCACCTTGAGTTCTCGTGCCGCGCGCACCGCGGCCCATTCGTCGGCACTCACCACGCCAACGAAATCCACGATCCGCACCACGCGCACACCCGGCAGCTTGGCGACGGACGACTCGTCGACGGCCAGCACCTTCGCACCCACCGATGGCGGGCGCACGACGCGCCCGTGCAGCATCCCCTGCACCACCAGGTCATGCACGTAGACATGGCGCCCCGTCACCTTGGCGGGCACGTCCGGACGCGGCAGCGACTGGCCGACCAGCTTGTAATCGGCTGGCTTCTTCAACGGCGCCTTCGGATTCATCTTCACGTCGAAGCTGCGACCGCCGACCAGCGATGCGATGCCGACGCTGCGGCCATCCGCTGCCCGCACCTCGCCGCCGGCGAGCAACAGTTGCTCGGCCGGCGCTTGCAACCGTTGCGCACCCAGCGTCAGCAGCGCCTCGCGCGCCGTCGCCGCGGCCTGCCGCAGTTCGACGCCGCCGCGCATGATGCCGGTGCTGCCGGCGGTCGGCCCCTGGTTGGGCGTGAGCGCGGTGTCGCCCTCGATCAGTTCGATGCGGTCCACGCCGATGCCGAGTTCCTCACCCACCATCTGCCGGATCGCGATGCGGTGGCCGGTGCCGAGGTCGACCTTGCCGGAATAGATGACCACGGTGCCATCGGAGCCGACCGCGAGGAACGAGTCGACGTTGTCGAGCGCGAGGCTGCGGTTGGCGCTGTCCGATGCGGCTGCGGCCTGCGCCAGTGCCGGGCCGCCGGGTGCGAGGCAGAAGCCGACGAAGAGCGCGCCCGCCTTGAGCGCGGCGCGACGCGACAGCGCGCCGGGAAGTGCGATCGGGTCTGCCGTGAGCTGCCCGCAAGAAGCAACGAGATTCGCCATGCTCACGCCCTCCCCGTATCCGCCGCACGCTGCACCGCGCGCAGCACACGGTCATGCGAACCGCATCGGCACAGGTTGCCGGCCAGCGCCTGCTGTGCCTGCTCGCGCGTGGGCTTCGGCGTGCGCGCCAGCAGCGCGACGGCGGACATCACCATGCCGTTGGTGCAGTAGCCGCACTGCGCGGCCTGCTCGGCGATGAACGCGGCCTGCACCGCATGCGGCTTTGTCGGCGAGCCCAGTCCCTCGGCGGTGACGATGCGCTTGCCGGCCGCTGCGCTGACGCTGGTCACGCACGAGCGCACCGGCGCGCCGTCGATCAATACAGTGCAGGAGCCGCACTGTCCCAGCCCGCAACCGAACTTGGCCGCGTGCAGGCCCAGGTCGTTGCGCAGGGCATAGAGCAAGGGCATGTCCGCGTCCCACGCGTCGACGGATCGCGCGGCGCCATTGATGTCGAGCGTGATGTTCGGCATGAACCCACTCCTTCGATGTGCTTCGGGGGAATGGCAGCGTGCCACGCTTCGGCGGCACCGGCAATGGCGCTTTCGAGCGCAGGGTTGTCGCTAGGCAGCGGCCGTCGCGCGCCCCGCGCCGCGCATGCGCAGCACCTGCAGCACCACGCCGACCAGGAACAGCACGAACACCACGCCGATCACCGGCTGCAGGCCCGGGTCTTCCGGGCTCGAGAACACCGGCGAGCCGGCCGGCAGCCGCGTCAGCGATTCGGTGAAACCCGGGATCATGTGGAAGAAGAAAGTCGTCGAGTAGCAGATGGCCTCGACGTACTTCGACACGCGCCCGAACAGCGCGGTGCGCCCGGCCACGGCCGCGATCGCCAGCACGACCAGGGTCAGGATGCCCAGCGCATGCGGCTTGCCGAAGCCGCCGTGCTGGAAGATGCCGAAGCCGGTGAGGCAGGTCAGCACCGTGGTCCAGATGTAGACCTGCCCGGCCCGGGTGCCGGGCGGGATCTCCTTGTAGCGCAGGAAGGCGAGCACGCCCGCTCCCACCGCGACCAGGCTGATGGCTGTGTGAACGATGCCGAGGGAAGTCAGTCCGAACATGGGCAAGCTCCTGTCGTTGAGTGACCGGCAGAGTGGAACCGGTCTGGCAGCGTGATGCAAATATCGCGCCGAGCATGGGTATTCCGGCGATCATCCGGACGCAGCAGCGAGACAGGAACTCATGAGAAACGGAATCTACGAAGCGAGCTTCACCACCGACCAGGGCATGCTGGGCACGGGCGCGGTGCTGATCCGCAACCAGCACGTCTACGGCGCGGACGACCTGCAGTTCTATCGCGGGGAGATCGTGCAGGACGGCGTGGACTTGCGGGTCATCATGGAAGTCAGCCGCCACAACTTCGCGGCCGCCTCCGCGTTCGGCGACGCCACGGTGTTCACGCTGAACTGGGTTGGCAAGTCGCTCGCCGACACGGGCTTCAAGATGAGTTGCCAGCCCGAAGGTGTGGGGGTGACGGTCTACGTTTCCGGGCGATTGCTGAACGAACACGAGTAGCAGGCGACACGTGCCACGGTCGCCGTGGGCATGCGGCGGACGGGTCATTCGCGATGAGAAGTCTGGGTACATTCGACCGGCGACTTTTCGCGCTTCGACCAACGCACCCGCCTCCCCTACCCATGCCCTGGCACGCCCGCCTTCAACTCGACTACCAACAGGAATCCGGCCGCAGCGTCGCCCGCCATCGCCATGACGGGCCACTGCGCATCCTGCAGAGCCTCTACCCCGAAGGCGACGCAATCTGTCACAACGTGCTGGTGCATCCACCAGGCGGCCTGGTCGGCGGCGACACCCTCACCATCGACATCCACGGCGCACCCGGCAGCCACGGCCTGCTGACCACGCCGGGCGCCACGCGCTTCTACCGTTCCGAAGGCGAGGTCGCGCTGCAGGACACGCGCATCCGCCTCGATGCCGATGCGCGCCTCGAATGGCTGCCGCTGGAGGCGCTCTGCTACAGCGGCTGCAAGGCCGAGAACCGCCTGCGCATCGAGGCCGCGCCAGGGGCGGAGCTGATCGGCTGGGACGTGACGGCGCTGGGCCTGCCGAATGCCAAGCTGCCCTTCGAACGCGGCTCGCTGCTGCAGCACATCGAGGTGCCGGGTGTGTGGCTGGAGCGCGGGCGCATCGACGCCAGCGACGAGCGCCTGCTGAGCAGCCCGATCGGACTGGCGGGGCATCGGTGCATGGCTTCGTTGTTCGTTGTCTCGGGCGCGCCGATGGGCAAGGCGAGGCGCGATGCGCTGCTCGACATCGCGCGCCAGTGCGCCGATGCCGATGGGCTGGCCGAGAGCGCGGGCGCGACCAGCCCGCATGCGGAGATCGTGGTGCTGCGCGTGCTGGCGCCGGTGGTCGAGCCGGCCATGCAACTGCTGCGTCGCGTCTGGCAGGCATGGCGCGCGGAGCTGTGGCAACTGCCGGCGTCGAGCCCGCGCATCTGGGCGATGTAGCCCGCCTTTTCGTCGCAGATCAGCGGCAGACGACCGTGGTGCCGACCGGCGTGCAGGTCTTGCCGTCGAGGCTCTTGTAGCGGTTCAAGGTGCCTGTTCGGTCGTAGTGATTGCCTTGCTTGTCATCGCATCCGGCGGCGTCGCAGTTTCGAAAGCGCGGTCCCAGGTTGCGCGGCGGAGGCGGTCGGTAGCCGCCGTACGGGTAGCCGTAGTCCGTGACGACAGGGTCGCCGCCGTAGGAACCGACGACGGGGGCTGGCGGGGCCTGAGGCACCGGCACGACGGCTTGCGGGGGCGGCGTGGGGGTGGGAGTCGGGACTGCAGGGCGAGGGTCGGCGGGCCGCGGCACGGCATCGGAATCGCCGCGGTTCACCACCATCGGCTCCGGGAGCGCCAGGCGCGTGACCTTGGTGCTGGCGGGGCACTTGCCGTCGGTGTAGCTCACCTTGCCGGCAGCGTCGGTGCAACGGTTCACCTCGGCACTGCACAGCGGGCCGAGAAGACTCAAGGCAGCAAGGACCAGGAAGCGTCGCATCGGACCACGATTGTGCGCCGCAGGTGCGCACCGTGCATGCCGTCAGGGGCATTGGACACGCCGCTCAGCGGCGCAAGCCCCCGGGCACTCAGAACGGCGCGGACGTGTCTTCCGGCTCCGCCTGCGGTGCATCGGCACCGCCCGGGCGCGCCAGCAGCTGGTTCAGCAGGTTCGCCACCTGCTTGCGCAAGGCGGTGTTCTCGCGGGTCAGTTCGGCCACGCGCTTGCGCAAGGATTCGACGGTGTCTTCGGAAGGATCGGCCTGCTCCTGCGGCTCGCCTGCGGGCGCTTCCTCGCGCGGCTTGCGCTTGTTGGCCTCGCGCACACGCTTGGCAGCCTGCTTCAGCTCGTCCTTGCCGGCCGCCGCTGCGGCGACCTGCTCTTCGGCCGGCAGGCTCGAGACGGCCGCACCGGCGCTGAGCGAGATCGTGCCGGACTTGATCGCCTCGACCAGCTCAGGCGTGGCCTGCTTCTGGATCTTCTCGATCATCACGACCTGGCTGCTGCTCAGGCGCGCGGCGCGGGCCAGGGCTTCGCGGGAATCGAGCGGCTCGGGTGGCGGCACCGCGTGGTCGGCAGCAGCCGATTCGGACGCTTTCGCTTTTTCGGTGGCAGGAGACGAAGCCGGCGCCGCACGGCGCGCCGCCACGATCTCGCGCTTGCGCAGCGCCAGCACGCCGCGCTGGAAATCGGAGATGCTGCGCCGGCCCAGGTGCTGGTCGATCATCCACAGGTGCACGTCCTCCATCGACTGGAAGCGCGTGTTCTGCACCGTCTGGAACGGCAGGCCGTGCTTCTGGCAGATGCCGAAGCGGTTGTGGCCGTCGACCAGCACGTCGCCCCACAGCACCAGCGCATCGCGGCAGCCTTCGGCCAGGATGCTGCGCTCCAGCGATTCGTATTCTTCCGGCGTCAGCGGGTCGATATAGGCTTTGAGTTCTTCGTTGACGACGATGTCCATGGGGGCGCGGTTCCGGGGCGGTTGCAAGAGGGGCGCAATTGTAGAGAGGCCCGCGAGACAGGCGTCCAGCGCGCTCAGCTCGGAGACAATGCGGGCTCTCGCCGCACGAATTCCGTCGCGTAAAGCACCAGCGCCACGGCGACGTAGCCGCCGCCCAGCAGGCTCACGCCGGTCCAGCCATGGAAAGCGTAGACCGCGGCCGCCAGCGCAGAGGACACGGCCGCGCACAGGAAGATGAAGGTCATGTACAGGCCATTGAGCCGGCCGCGCAATTCGGGCGCCAGCATGTAGAGGCTGCGCAGGTTGAGCACCTGGCAAAGCTGCACCGCGCCGTCGAGCAGCACGCCCGCCAGCACCAGCCCGGCGATCGAATGAAAGCGCACCGACAGCGCGCCAATCACGAAGGAAGCCAATCCCGCGGCCATGGCCCAGCCGGTGGCCGGACGCGTCAACCCCCGGTCGGCGAGCCGGCCCGACCACGGTGCCGCCAGGGCGCCCGCCGCGCCGGCCAGCGCAAAGGCCGCAATGCCGCCCTGGCCGAATCCGAAGGTGTGTGCCAGCAGCATCGGCACCGCCGTCCAGAAGGTCTGGAAGGCCGAGAACATCATCCCCTGGTAGAGCCCGCGCCGGCGCAGGAGTGGCGTGCGCAGCACGATGACGGGCAGCGACCCCATCGTTCGCATGTAGCCGACCGAGGCGTGCGGATGGCGCTGCGGCAGCACGCGCCACAGCACGGGAATCAGCACGGCGATCATCACGGCGGACACGGCGAATACCGCGCGCCAGCCGAGCGCCGCCGCCACGATGCTGGAGAACGGCCGCGCCAGCATGATGCCGGCCAGCAGCCCGGCCATGATGTTGCCGACCACCTTGCCGCGCGTCGCCTCCGGCGCCAGGTGCGATGCGAAGGGCACCAGCACCTGCGTGGCCACCGCGCCGCTGCCGACGAGAAAGGAGGCCAGCAGGAAGGTCGCGGCCGAATCGGAAAGCGAGATGCCGATCAGGCCGAGCACCACGCCGATGAGCGCCATCGCGATCAGCCGCCGGTTCTCGACCACGTCCGCCAGCGGCACGATGAGCAGCAGGCCCAGCCCGTAGCCGAGCTGCGTCAGGGTCATGATCAGGCCGGCAAGGCCCGCATGCAGGTCCAGCGTCCCCGCGATCGGGTCGAGCAGGGGCTGCGCGTAGTAGATGTTCGCGACGCTCAGGCCGCAGGCGATGGCGAACAGCCAGGTCAATGCGGGCGACAGGCCAGGCGCGTGCGGAGGGGCGGGATGGGAGGCGGGGGAACGGGACACGAGAAGGCGGCAGGAAGCAGGGTTAACCCGAGCGCGGCGACCTTAGCACGCACACGCTGCGGGCGCAGGCGGCGGGGAATTCACGCAAGGCAGCCCCGTCGCCATAATTTCTGCCCACGTCAAAGGACCCGCCATGCCCCTCGTTCGCATCGACCTCGCCGCCGGCAAGAGCGCCGACTACCGCCGAACCATCGGCGACGTCATCTACGACGCGATGGTCCGCACCATCAACGTGCCGAAGGACGACCGTTTCCAACTCATCACGGAACACGCACCCGCGGACTTCATCATTGACCCGAACTACATGGGCATCACGCGATCCCCGGACTGCGTCGTGTTGCAGATCACGCTGAGCGACGGTCGCACCGTCGAGCAGAAGCGCACGTTCTACAAGGCCATCGTCGACGGCCTGCACGACCGGCTCGGCCTGCGCCGGGAGGACGTGTTCATCAACCTGGTCGAGGTGCGCAAGGAGAACTGGTCCTTTGGGAACGGAGAGGCGCAGTACGCTGTTTGAGGGCAATCATGAAAACATTCACCGAGGCCGTCGAACTGGCCCGCACCCGGCAAGCACTCGATGCCCTTGCCGAAGATCGCTGGACCATGCTTCTCGAGACTGGAGAAACGGTGCCTTGGGACGAGGCCAAGGCCTATTTCCACGCGAGGGCAAGCGGCGCGAATCCACCGCGGCCCGTGGCGCGGCGAATCAAGCTGCCATCTGCAGGTTGACTCGCTTAGCGCACGCGCTGATCGCTCGCTACAAGCCCTTGCCCGGATTGATCAGGTACTTCGTCCCCGTCGCGCGCTGGTTGTAGACCGCGATCGTGCCCAGGTCCAGCACTTCTGCCAGCGAAATCTCCTTCGAGTAGTGGCTCGCAAAGGTCGTCTTCAGTTCCGATGCGACACGCTGCTTCAGCACCTCCGTCGCCGCCGGCCCAATCTTGTTGAGGAACGGGAACAGTAACCATCCGCCCATGCCCCAGGCCATACCGAAGTTGCGCACGATCTCGGTCGGCCGCATGTCCAGGGCGCCGTAGAGGTAGACCTGCTTGTGCGTGGCCGAGCCGTAGCGGCTGTATTCCTTCGCGGTGCGGTTGATCGCGGCTTCCATGCAGCCCAGGATCTGGCCCCCGAGCCTGCCGCCGCCGGTGGCGTCGAAGGCGATGGTGGCGCCGGTCTCGGCCAGCGCGTCGGTCAGGTCCTGCAGGAAGGTGGACGCGCTCGAATCACAGACGTACTTCGCGCCCATGCCCTTGAGCAGGTCGGCCTGCTCCTCCTTGCGCACGATGTTGACCAGCGCGATGCCGTCCTTCATGCAGATGCGGTTCAGCATCTGGCCCAGATTGGAGGCCGCCGCGGTGTGCACCAGCGCCTTGTGGCCTTCGCGGCGCATCGTCTCGACCATGCCGAGGGCCGTCAGCGGGTTGACGAAGGACGACGCGCCATCGACTGCCGTCGCGCCTTCGGGGAGCAGCAGCGTCTGCGCGACTGGCACGGCGCGGTACTGCGCATACATCGCACCGCCGATGGCCGCGACCGTCTTGCCGAGCAACGCTTGCGCGGCCGGCGAGGAACCGGCCTCGACCACCACGCCCGCGCCTTCGTTGCCGACGGGCATCGACTCGTCGAGTCGCGCCGTCATCGCGCGCAGCGCGGCGCCTTCCGGCACGCTGGCCGTGACGACCGGACGTTCGGGTGTGCCCGATGCCTTGGCCGTCGTCATGTCGGCCGCGCCGAACAGCAGGCCCAGGTCGGAGGGATTGATCGGCGACGCCTCGATGCGCACCAGCACCTCGTCGGGTTCGGGCGCAGGCACCGGCACGCTGGCCAATGAAACTTCAAGCTGCCCGCTCTTGCTGATCAGCGAGCGCAGTTGCAGGGCCATGCGGTCTTTGGGAATGCTCATGAAAGTCTCTCTGTCCTGAATGAAATCAACGGGGCGCATCGCCCTTGCGGTATTCGGCGGTCAACTCGTCGAGCTTCTGCTTGAGGTCGGCGGGGAGCTTGTATTCGGCCGCGGCCAGCGTGGCATCGAGCTGCTCGGGCTTGCTGGCACCGAGCAGCGGTGCGGTAATCAAAGGGTTGGCCATCACCCAGGCCACGGCCAGCGTGGACAGCGGCACGCCGGCCTCTTCCGCGAGCTTCTGCAGTTGCGTCACGGTGTTGAAGCTGCGCTCGTTCCAGTAGCGGTCCTGGTACATGCTGCCGGCGGTGCCGAGCGTGAAGCGGGTGTTGTCCTCCGGCTTGGCGCCAGGTGCGTACTTGCCGGTGAGCAGGCCGCCCGCGAGCGGGTTGTAGGGGATCACGCCCAGGCCTTCTTCATTCGCCAGCGGCAGCAGTTCACGCTCGATCTCGCGGAACAGCAGGCTGTAGCGCGGCTGCACCGACACGAACTGCGTGTGCCGGTTCAACGCCGCGCGGCCGATGGCGCGCGCCAGCCGGTACGACAGGAAATTGGACACGCCGATGTACCGCGCGCGGCCGGAGCGCACGATCACGTCCAGCGCTTCCAGGCTTTCGTCGAGCGGGGTGTTGGGGTCGTCGTGGTGCAGCTGGTAGAGATCGACGTGGTCGGTCTGCAGCCGCTTCAGCGAGAGGTCGATGGCGTCGAGCAGGTGCTTGCGCGAGTTGCCCTGGTCCCAGGGGTTCGTCCCGACCTTGTTGGCGGCCTTGGTCGCGACGATGAATTCGCTGCGGCGGCTCTTGCCTTGCTGGTTCAGCCAGTTGCCGATGATCTCCTCGGTGCGGCCGGTGGTCTCGACGGTGCCGCCGAGCGGGTACACATCGGCCGTGTCGAGGAAGTTGATGCCGCCGTCGGTCGCCTTGTCGAGGATGCGGAAGGACGTGGCCTCGTCGGTCTGCAGGCCGAAGGTCATGGTGCCCAATGCCAGGCGTGACACGGTGAGGCCGGTGCGGCCCAGGCGGGTGGTGGGGAGGCTCATGGGTTGGCTCGCAGTGGGAGGGGCGGCCATCTTAGTGAGCGCGGCGAAATCCTGCTGGCGATGCCCGAATCGGCGGTGTGCATGCGCGCCATCCATGCGGCAGATGTACACGGGCGCAATGTTCGTGTCGAATCCCTCGCGACCATCTCGCCATCACCCATCCGCGGGATGATCGCAGCCCCAAGGAGCGCAAATGAGCATCTTCAACGAGCCCAAGATCGACTGTCACAACCATATTTTCGACCCGGTTCGTTTTCCTTATCGGCCCGACACGCACTACCGCCCTGCGGGGCAGGAGTGCGGCTCGGCGCAACTGTTCCTGCAGGTGCTCGATGCTTATGGCGTCGGTCATGCGCTGGTGGTGGGCCCCAACTCGGGCTACGACACCGACAACCGCTGCCTGCTCGATGCCATCGCGCAGAGCGGCGGGCGCTTCAAGGGCATCGCGGTGGTGGAGAACTTCTGCACCTTGGAAACGTTGATGGCGCTGCAGGCGCAGGGCATCGTCGGCGTGGCGTTCAACCCGGCCTTCCTGGGCGTGTCCTACTACACCGGTACGGCGCCGCTGTTGAAGATGCTGCAGCAATTGGGCTTGCTACTGCAGGTGCAGGTCGAGAAGGACCAGTTGCCGGAGCTGCTGCCTTTGCTGAACGAATCAGGCGTGCGGATCCTGATCGACCACTGCGGCCGTCCCGAGCCGCGCGCCGGCCTGTCGAACCCGGCCTTCCAGGCGCTGTTGACGCTGGGTCGCAGCGGACGCGCATGGGTCAAGCTGTCGGGCCTGTCCAAGTTCTCGCACGAAGCGCATCCCCATGCGGACACCTGGCCCTTCATCCATGAACTGGTAAGCGCCTTCACGCTCGACCGTTGCGTGTGGGGCTCCGACTGGCCCTACCTGCGCGCGCCGGAACGCATCGAATACGGGCCGCAGCTCAAGCTGATCGAAAAGCTGTTTCCGAACCCGGTGGATCGCAACAAGCTGCTGTGGGATACGCCGCGTCAGTTGCTTGGCTGGGCGTCGGATACTTGAGCGCTTGAGCCCCGCACGACCAGTTGCCCGGGCAACAGGATTTGCCGGGGTGGCGCTTCCTCGCCGCGCAGCCGATCGATCAGGCAGGTTGCCGCCGTCCGTCCGATCGCATCCGTGGGTTGCGCAATGGCACTCAGTCCCGGCGCGATCAGCGGCGCCCACTCGGGATCGTCGAAACCAAGAAAACCCAGGTCGGCCCCGAAGGTCCAGTTGCACTTGGCCGCCATGCTCGCGATGCGCAAGGTGACGACGGCATTGCCTGAAATGACCGCGGCGCGGCGGCCATCCTTCGAGGTCTTTGCTCGGAGGATGAGCGCACGCATCGCGTCTTCCAGCGAGTTCTCGCTTTCTTCCGAATGCTCGAACACCTGGCCCGCCACGCGCGTCGCATGCGATGCGACGTACTTGTTGAATGCCGTGGCACGTTCGCGCCGACTGCTCACGCCCTTCTTCGGCTCGGTGACGTACATGAGTTCCCGGTAGCCGTTCTCGACAAGGTGCTTGCAGGCGGCGACCATCGCGTCCGCGCTGTCCAGGGCCACGAAATCGGCCGTCATGCCGGTGTGCCGCCGGTCCACGAGCACCGCAGGCTTGCCATTGCGCTCCAGCGCCTCCATGACCCCGGCACCGCGGCCCAGCGTGTTCAGGATGAAGCCGTCGACCTGGTAGCCAGCGAGCGCATCGATGGCCTCGCGCTCGCGCCCGATCGCATTGCCGAGGTTGAACAGCATGACCAGGTAGCCCGCTTCCTGGCATGACTTTTCCGCGCCTCTCAATACTGCGACCGAATAGGGATTGGTGATGTCCGCCACGATCAAGCCGATCAATCGCGAGGTACCACGGCTCAATGCCTGTGCCATCGGACTGGGCGCGTAATCGAGTTCTTCGATGGCCTTCTTGACGCGCGCCGCGATGTCGGGCGTCAGCAACTGCTCGTGATTGAAATACCGCGAGACGGTGGCCTTGGACACGCCGGCCGACGCCGCGACGGCTGCGATGGTGGGGCGTCGAACTTGCAGCCTGTCGTTCATCGATGACTAACCGTGCACGTCATTGAACAGAGCGATCCGGAACGAGCGCGGCTGATTTCTAGAACCCGCCCTGGCGCAGTTCTTCGCGCGTCGGCAGGCCTTCGGTGTCGCCGAGCACCTGCACCGCGCGGGCGCCGATCCAGGCGCCGCGACGCACCGCGTCGGGCACGCTGCGGCCTTCCAGCAAGGCGCTGACCACGCCGGCGGCAAAGCCGTCGCCAGCGCCCACGGTGTCGATCACTTCCTTGACCGGGAAGCCGTCGACACGGCCGGTGCCGGCCGTTTCGTCGTCGTAGTAGGCGCCGTCCTTGCCGAGCTTCACGACGACCAGCTTGGCGCCGAGCTGGCGATAGAAGCGCGCGATGCCTTCGGGCGTGCTTTCGCCGGTCAGCAGCAGGCCTTCCTCGATGCCGGGCAACACCCAGTCGGCACGCGCGGCGAGGTCGTTGATCCAGTGGCGCATGACCTCCGTCGAAGCCCACAGCGTGGGCCGCAGGTTGGTGTCGAAGGAGATCGTGCGGCCGGCAGCGCGCATCACGTCCATCGACTTGATCGCGGCTTGCAGGCTCGTTTCCGAAATGGCCGGGAACACGCCCGTCGCATGGAGGTGCCGCGCCGAACGCAGCCAGTCCTCGTCGACATCGGCCGGCCCCATCTGGCTCGCGGCCGAGCCCTTGCGGTGGTACTCGACCGGCGGGTCGCTGCCGTCGATCACGCGGCCCTTGAACTGGAAGCCGGTACGCTGGCTCGCGTCGCAGATGACGTGCGAGCAATCGATGCCTTCGGACTTCATGCTGGCGATGAGCGAGCGGCCCATCGAGTCGGTGCCGAGGCGGCTGGCCCAGCCGACCTTCAGGCCCAGCCGGGAAAGGCCGATCGCCACGTTGGTCTCTGCGCCGGCTGTGCGCTTGTGGAAGCCGGTGGCGTTCTCGATCGGTCCAGGCTTGTCTGCCACGAGCAGCAGCATGGCCTCGCCGAACAGTGCAACGTCGAATGCGGTGTCGCTCATATTGATCAATGGGCCTGGTGTGAACTGAGGATCTGGCCGAGGAATTGGCGCAGTTTCTCATGCTTCGGGTTGCCGAAGAACTCCTGCGGCGGGCCCTGCTCCACGATCCGTCCGTCGGCCATGAAGATCACGCGGTCGGCAACGCTGCGTGCGAAGCCCATCTCATGCGTCACGCACAACATGGTCATGCCGTCTTCCGCCAGGCTGATCATGGTGTCGAGCACTTCCTTGACCATCTCGGGGTCGAGCGCGGACGTGGGCTCGTCGAACAGCATGATCTTCGGGCTCATGCACAGGGCGCGTGCGATCGCCACGCGCTGCTGCTGGCCGCCCGAGAGCTGGCTCGGGAACTTGTTGGCCTGCTCGGGAATGCGCACGCGCTTGAGGTACTTCATCGCGATATCCTCGGCCTGCTCCTTCGACATGCCGCGCGAGCGCATCGGCGCCAGCGTGCAGTTCTGGAGGATGGTGAGGTGCGGGAACAGGTTGAACTGCTGGAACACCATGCCGACCTCGGCGCGCACTGCATCGACGTTCTTGCCGCCGGCCGTGAGCTCGATGCCGTCGACGACGATCTTGCCCTGTTGCACGACTTCGAGCCGGTTGATGCAGCGAATGAGCGTCGACTTGCCCGAGCCCGACGGGCCGCAGACGACGATGCGTTCGCCCGCGCGCACCGACAGGTCGATGCCCGTCAGCACCTGGAACTGACCGTAGAACTTGTTCACGCCTTCGAGCCGGATGATGGGCTCGCCCAGTGCGTGGTCGGGCAGGTGTACGTTGACTTCTTCCATGACGTTCCTCACGAGTTGGGCATGGCCGGGAAATCGGTCCCGAGCCACTTCTGATAGAGCTTGTTGAGTTCCCCGTTGCTCTTGTTCCGGGCGACGAAATCGTCCAGGGTCTTCTTGAGTTCAGCCTGATTGGGGCGCATCGCAATGCCCATCACCTGTTGGCGCAGCACGAGCTTCTGTTCGTATGTGTTGGCCGGTGCGCGCTTGGCGATCTGCGCGGCCACGGTGGTGGAGCAACCGATGGCATCCACCTGGCCCGACATCAGCGCCTGCATGGCCGATGCGTCGTCATCGAAGCGGCGGATCTCGGTGCCTTCTGGCGCAACCGCGGCGAGCGCGATGTCCTGCGTGCTGGCACGGGCGACGCCGATGCGCTTGCCCTTGAGGTCGGCGGGCGACTTGATGTCGGCCTTTTGTGCACCGTAGAGCACGATGGAGGCGGCCGCATAGGGCACCGAGAAGTCCACCTGCTTGGCACGCTCCGGCGTGACCGCCAGCGAGGCCACCAGCACATCGACCTTGTTGGTCAACAGGAAGGGAATGCGGTTCGGTCCGGTCACCGGCACGAGGTTCACCTTGACGCCAAGATCCTTGGCCAGCAGCCTGGCGACATCGGCGTCGTAGCCGTCGGGCTGGTTCTGCGCATTGGTGGTGCCATACGGCGGGAAGTCCACCAGCATGCCGACGGTGATCTCGCCCTTCTTCTTGAGGTCGGCCACGCTCTGTGCCCAGGCGAAGGGCGCGAGCACGGTCAGCGCGGCGGCTGCGAGGCCGATGGCCGCGGTGCGGCGGGTCATCTGGCGGGTCTTCTGAATCATGTGGATGTCTCCTGGGGTTGTGCGGGCAAAAACAGGTGAAGGGTCAACGAGTGAGTGCGACGGCGCGCCTGCGCTCCATGTGCGCGGCCAGCAGCGAGAGCGGCCAGCAGATGAAGAAGTACAGGGCCGCGACGGTGCCGAACACTTCCACTGGCTGGAAGGTCGCGTTGTTGATGATCTGGCCGGCGCGGGTGATCTCGGTGAAGCCGATGATGGCCGCGAGCGAGGTGCCCTTGATGATCTGCACCACGTAGCCCACGGTGGGCGCCAGCGCGATCTTGAAGGCCTGGGGCAGCACCACGTCACGCATGCGAGCGGTGTAGTTGAGGTTGAGCGCATGGGCTGCCTCGACCTGGCCGCGCGGGATGGACTGGATGCAGCCGCGCCAGATTTCGCCGAGGAAGGCCGCGCTGTTCAGGATCAACGCCACGCCTGCGGCAACCCACGGATTGACCTCTATGCCGATCACCGGCGCGCCGAAGAAGATCAGGAAGAGTTGCAGCAGCAGCGGCGTGCCCTGGAAGATCTGGATGAAGCCCGTGGACAGCACCTGGGCCGTCCGGTTCTCGGAGGTGCGCGCCAAGGCGATCACCAGGCCGAGGATGGCGCCGCCGATGAAGGCGATCAGGGAGAGCGCCAAGGTCCACTTGGCCGCTTCTAGGATGAAAAGGAATTCGGGGTAGCCGAAGGTACGCATGATGTCTTGTCTCCGCTTGGGCTTGGTCGGGCAGGTGCTGGTTCAGCGCCGGTCGGGATAGTTGAGCGCGTTGTTGTAGATGGCCTTGAACAAGGCCGAGAAGCTCAGTGCCAGCGCCAGGTAGATGCCCGCCACGACGATGTAGATCTCGAAGCTGCGGAAGGTCTGCGATTGCAGGTTGGCCGCGACCGAGGTCAGGTCGTCCGCCGAGATCACCGACACCACCGCCGAACTCAGCATCAGCAGGATGAACTGGCTGGTGAGCGCGGGGTAGATCGCCTTCAACGCCGGCTTGATGATGATGAAGCGGAAGATCTCCCAGCCCTTGAGGTTGAGCGCCCTGCCCGCTTCGATCTGTCCCCGTGGAATCGATTCGATGCCGGCGCGGACGATCTCCGCGGCATAGGCCCCGAGGTTGACCACCATCGCCGTCAACGCGGCCGTGTAGGGCGACCAGCGCAGGCCGATGGACGGCAGTGCAAAGAAGAAGAAGAACAACTGCACGAGGAAGGGCGTGTTGCGGATCACCTCGATGTAGGCGTTCACGATGAAGCGCAACCACTTGGGGCCCGATGTCTTGCCCCAGGCGCAGAACACCGCCACCACCAGGCCCAGCAGCGTGGCAATGAGCGAGAGCTGGACCGTGATCCAGGTGCCCTTGAGCAGCAGTGGCCAGGCGGCCAGAACGGCGTCGAACTGAAACTGATAGTTCACTTGAAGTGTCTCCGTGTCCGGTGATTTCGATGCGATGGTGGATTGTATGAAACCGGTTTCAGAACAGCACTAGGGATTTCCCTCGGCGCGTTCAGAACCGCTTCAAGTCAGACGGGGGATTGCTGCGAGCGCGCGATCTCGTCGAGCAGCGCGGTGCTCATGACTTCGAAGGGCGCCGGCTTGCCCGTGTAGAGCTCGACCTGGCCGCAGAACTGATGCAGCAGCATGCGGGTGCCGTTCACGGCGCGACAGCCTGCGGCCTGCGCATCGCGGATGAGCTTGGTCTCGACGGGGATGAACGCGGCGTCCATGACGAAGAGATGCGCTGCCAGCTGTCCGGGATCCAGCGGGCTGACATCGGGGGCGCGATAGCCTGCGGCGGTAGCATTGACGACACCATCGAAATCCGCGGCATTGAAGGACGACGGCGCGCCCGCGAACGCGATGCCGAACTCGCGCGCAAAAGCCTCGCCGCGCTCCGCGGTGCGATTGAACAGCGTGACCTTCGCGCCGGCCCGTCGCATGCCCCATGCAATGGCGCGCGCCGCGCCGCCTGCACCCAGCAGCGCAACACGCCGGCCATCGAGCGGACTGGCCTCCTCGATGGCGCGCACCGCCCCGATGCAGTCGGTGTTGTAGCCCGTCAGGAAACCGTCCACGTTGTGGATTGTGTTGACGGCCCCGATCTCGCGGGCGGTGTCGTCCAGTGCGTCCAGGTGCGGGATCACCGTCTGCTTGTGCGGCATCGTCACGTTCAGTCCGCGAATGCCGAGCGTGCGCATCGCCTGCACGCCGCCCGCCGCGTCGTCGACGCCGAAGCATACGAAGGTGTAATCCACACCCAGCGCGCGGTACGCGGCGTTGTGGACCTTGACATTGAAGGTGAAGGGCGTGCCCGCAAGCGAGCCGCACAGGGTGGGGATGGAACTGGGCATGGTGCTACACCTTGGAGAGATCGAATGCGGCGACCGGCTTCTCGCCGGCCAGCGCCTTCAGGAGGTTGTCGGTTGCGAGTTCGGCCATGGCGCGGCGCGTCTCGTGTGTCGCAGAGCCGATGTGCGGCAGCGGCGTCACCATGGGGTGCGTGCGCAGCGGCGAGTCCTGCGGCAAGGGCTCGATAGCAAATACATCGAGACCGGCCGCGCGAAGATGGCCGCTGTCGAGCGCGTCGAGCAATGCCGCCTCCTGCACGATGGCACCGCGCGACCCGTTGACGAAGATGGCGCCCTTCTTCATCCGCGCAAACGCGCGAGCGTCCATCAGTCCGCGGGTTTCCTCCGCGAGCGGCAGGGTCAGGGCGACGATGTCGGCGCGCGCCAGCACGTCTTCGAAAGGCAGCCGCGATGCGCGGCCGGCCAGCTCCTGTGGCACCGGCACGTCGAAGGGATCGTGGAACAGCACCGGCATGCCGAAGCCCAGTGCGGCACGGCGTGCAACCGCCTGCCCGATGCGCCCGAAGCCGAGCACGCCGAGCGTCTTGCCATGCACGTCCCAGCCGAACAAGTCTTCGCCGATGTTGCGCGTCCACTGGCCTTCGCGAACCAGCGCGGAGAGTTCGACGAGTCGACGCGAGGTCGCCATGATGAGCGCGAACACCGTGTCGGCGGTGGTCTCGGTCAGGACGCCCGGCGTGTGGCACAGCACGATGCCGCGCTGCTTCAGGCAGGCCAGGTCGTAGTTGTCGATGCCGACCGAGATGCTGGAGATGACCTCCAGCGCAGGCGCCAGCGCCAGGTCGTCGGCAACCAGCTTGAAGCTCGATCCGATCAGGCCTTGCGCGTCATGCAACGCGGCACGAAAGCGCGGCAGTTCTTCGGCGCGGCGCGGGTCTGCAACGGTCACGTCATGCTGCGCGCTGATGCGCCCCAGCAGATCGTCCGGCAGCTTCCTGAACACCACGACTTTTTTTCGCGATCCACTCATTCTTGTTCTCCTTGGTGATTCTCAACGCGGCATCGAACGGATCGACGAAGGGCCACCGGGAACGGCGAGGCGCTCGCCAGTGTCGCGCAGCTTGCCCGCATCGACGGCGAAGACGGCGATCTGCTTCTCGACATTGAACTGGACAAGGATGTACTTGCTGTCGGCGGTGAACACCACGCCCTGCCCGCCCTCGCCCGCGGGCAACTCGCCAACGCGCTGCGCCTGACCGTCCCGGATCTCGAACAACACCAGCTTGCCGCGCTCGCGGCGGCCCGGATTGTCCGGCTTCAGGTTCGAGCCGTCCATGGACTGCGCGGCGATCCAGCGCCCGTCCGGCGAGATCGCAGCCGCTTCGGGCAGCGAAGGCACCGTCATGTGCTGGACCGCGCGGAACGGGCGCCGGGAGATGTCGATCAGCGTCACCGTGTCGGCATCGCCGGCGAGCACGCCCACATCGCCCGCCAGGCCCGCCAATCCGACATTGCTGACGACAGCCCATCGGCCATCACTCGACACGTCGACCGAGTAAGGCGCGATGCCACTGGAGACCCTCTCTCGTCGTGTCGTGACCGCGCCCGGCAACACGTCCAGCACCACGACACCCTGCTCGTCGCGAAGCGCCACCAGCGCCGACTTGCCATCCGGCGTGAAGCTGATGCCGGCCAGGCGCCCTTTTGACAATGCGAGGTCGCCGGTGGCCACCAGCGTCTTGCCCTTGATCTCGAACGACGTGACGGTGCCACCCACGGTGGCCGCCAGCAGCACGGTGCCGGCGCGGTTCACCGCCAAGCCCTGCGGATGGTGCGCGACCGGCACCTTCGCGATCACGCGCGGCGGGGTGGCCTCGAGATCGACGAGTTGCAGGTAGTTCTCCAGGATGTTCTTCTGCGCCGCATGGTCGTAGCGGTTTGGCGCCGAGACGATGGCCAGCTTGCCGTCGGGCGTGATCGCCACCGCCTGCGGCGGGCCGGCGATGGTGGCCGCAACGTCCACCGTCGCGACGATGCGCGGCGGAAAGTTGGAGGCATCGATCACGTTGAGCGTGTCGGGGCCGGTGTTCGTCGGAAAGGTGTCGCTGCCTGCGACGCGCTGGTACTTGGCGTCGTTGGTCGAGACGATCAGGTCGGCCGCGAGGGCTGGAGTGGTCATGGCAATGCCGCAGGCCAGTGCGGCTGTGAGTTGGGAGAAGTTCATGAGGCTCGGCTTGCGAGTGCGGGGCGCGCCAGGGTGCAGGCTTGCCGCGCGAGTTCACTGATACGCGACCAGTCCTTGCCCGCCACGGCGTCGGCCGGCGTGAGCCACGAGCCGCCGACGCATGCGACGTTGGGCAGCGCGAGGAAGTCCGCAGCGGTGGCCGCGGAGATGCCGCCGGTCGGACAGAAGGTCACATCGGGAAACGGGCCGGCCATCGCCTTGAGCATGCCGATGCCGCCCGCTTGCTGCGCCGGGAAGAGCTTGAGTTCCGTGTAGCCGGCAGCGCGCGCAGCGATGACGTCGGACGGCGTCATCACGCCCGGCAACAGGGGCAATGCACTGCCGCAGGCCGCCGCGATCAACTCGGGCGTCAGGCCCGGGCTCACGCCGAACACCGCGCCGGCCTTGCGGGCCCGCTCGAAGTCCCGCGCCTGCGTGATCGTGCCCACGCCGGTGATGGCGCCTTCGACCTCATTCGCGATGGCCTCGATCGCCTTGAGCCCTTGCGGCGTGCGCAAGGTGATTTCGAGCACGCGGATGCCACCGGCCACCAGCGCGCGCGCCAGCGGCACTGCGTCGTCCAGTCGCTCGATAACGATGACCGGGATCACCGGCCCGGTGCGCATGGTGTCCAGGATGTTCATGCCTCGACTCCCTCGGCAAAGACGAAATGGCCATGCACAGGCGCATCGTGGGATCCGCCCGTCGCGCCAGCAGGCTCCGCAGCCTGGAAAGTGATGGCGCCCTCCTCCGCGCCCAGCGCGTTGGCACGGAAGGCTGCAAACAGATCGCGGCCCATGCCGTGGCGAGACTCCTCGAGATCGGCGACCGCGGGCTCGCGTGCCAGCCACTCGGCAGCGTCGACGCGCGCTTCGAGCACGCCGCGCTCGCTGTCCAGCACGAGCATGTCGCCGTCGCGCACCCGCGCAAGCGGCCCGCCTGCGAGGCACTCCGGCGTCACGTGAATGGCAGCCGGCACCTTGCCTGAAGCCCCCGACATGCGCCCGTCCGTGACCAGCGCCACACGAAACCCTTGGTCCTGCAACACACCGAGGAGCGGCGTGAGCTTGTGCAGCTCAGGCATGCCGTTGGCACGCGGACCCTGGAAGCGGACCACCGCGACAAAGTCGCAGTGCAGTTCGCCGCGGTCGAAGGCGGCCATCACCGCCTCCTGCGTGTCGAACACCCGAGCCGGCGCCTGCACCACGCGGTGCTCCGGCTTGACCGCCGAGGTCTTGATGACGGCCCTTCCCAGGTTGCCGCCGAGCAGCTTCAGGCCGCCGTCGGAACTGAACGGTGCCGATGCCGGCGACAGCACGCTGGTATCGGGGTCCGAGCGTGACACGTCGCGCCAGGCCAGGCGCCCGGCTTCGTCCAGATGCGGCTGTTGGCTGTAGCGTGCCAGCCCGCCGGCGCCAGCCACCGTCAGCGTGTCGCCGTGCAGCAGGCCCGCGTCGAGCAGTTCGCCGATCACATAGCCCATGCCGCCGGCGGCATGGAAATGGTTCACGTCCGCCTTGCCGTTCGGATAGACGCGCGCCAGCAGCGGCACCACATCCGACAGGTCGCGAAAGTCGTCCCAGTTGATGACGATGCCGGCCGCGCGCGCGATCGCGACCAGGTGGATCGTGTGGTTGGTCGAGCCGCCCGTGGCGAGCAGCCCGACGATCGCGTTGGCGATCGCACGCTCGTCGACCACGTGGCCGATCGGCGTGTACTCGTTGCCCTCTGCCCCGATCTCGACAGCCCTCCTTGCAGCCGCGGCGGTCAGCGCGTCGCGCAACGGCGTGCCCGGATTCACGAAGGCCGCGCCCGGCAGGTGCAGGCCCATCACCTCCATCAGCATCTGGTTGCTGTTGGCCGTGCCAAAGAAGGTGCAAGTGCCCGCGGAGTGATAGGACTTCTCCTCGGATTCCAGCAGCGCGGCGCGGCCGACCTCGCCCTTGGCGAAGCGCTGGCGCACGCGCGCCTTCTCGTCGTTGGAGATGCCCGAAGGCATCGGGCCGCCGGGCACGAAGATCGTCGGCAGGTGGCTGAACTGCAAGGCGCCGATCAGCAAGCCGGGCACGATCTTGTCGCAGATGCCCAGGCACAGCGCGGCATCGAACATGTTGTGCGACAGGGCCACTGCCGTCGACATGGCGATCACGTCGCGACTGAACAGCGACAGCTCCATGCCGGGCTCGCCCTGCGTGACGCCATCGCACATCGCGGGTACTCCACCAGCGAACTGCGCGGTCGCGCCAGCTCCGCGCGCCGCCTGCTTGAGCAGCGCGGGGAAGCGCTCGAAGGGCTGGTGCGCCGACAGCATGTCGTTGTACGACGAGACGATCGCGAGATTGGGCCGCCTCAGTTCACGCAGCATGATCTTGTCGCCCGCCGGCGCCGCTGCATAGCCATGCGCCAGGTTCGTGCAGCCGAGGGCCTGGCGGATCGGGCCTTTGGCGCGCGCCTTTTCGAGGCGGGCCAGGTAGGCGGTGCGCAATGGCGCGCTGCGGCTGCGGATGCGGTCGGTGACCGCCTGAAGCACTGGATGAAGGCTCAATGGAATCTCCTCGAAGGGGTTGATGCGTCGACCGGGCGTGCCTTGCGGCACGCACCTCATGCGCGTGCGATGTGCAGCAGGTTGGTGGTTCCGGCCTGGCCGAAGGGCATGCCGGCGGCGATGACGACGATGTCGCCGGATTTCGCATGGCCTTCACGGATGGCCACCGCGCAGCCCGTCTCGACCATGCCGGGCACATCGCTCACGTGGTGTTCCACATGCACCGAGTGCACGCCCCAGGCCAGCGCCAGTCGCCGTGCGACGGGCAGTTCGGGCGTGATGCTGAGCACGGGCACCACGGGACGCTCGCGCGCCGCACGCAGGCTCGTGTAGCCGGACCGGGTGTAGGTGATCATGGCCGCCACCGGCACCAGGCTCGCGGTCTGCCGCAGCGACGAGCAGATCGCATCGGCCACGGTGGATTCGGGCGCGCTGTGCGACGCGTCGATCACCGTGCGGTAGTGCGGGTCGCGCTCCACCTCGGCAATGATGCGGTCCATCATCGCGACCGACTCGCGCGGGTACTGGCCGGAGGCCGACTCGGCCGACAGCATCACCGCATCGGCGCCGTCGTAGATCGCGGTGGCCACGTCGGAGGCCTCGGCGCGTGTGGGCACCGGAGCGCTGATCATCGACTCGAGCATCTGCGTGGCGACGATCACCGGCTTGCCGGCATCGCGGCAGGCCCGCACGATGCGCTTCTGGATGCTGGGCACCTGCTCTGCCGGCATTTCCACGCCGAGATCGCCGCGCGCGACCATCACCGCATCGGACAGCGCGACGATGGCATCGAGCCGCTCGATCGCCGCGGGCTTCTCGAGCTTGGCCAGCACGCCCGCGCGGCCCTGCACGATGTCGCGCAACTCCTGCATGTCCTCGGGCCGCTGGACGAAGGACAGCGCCACCCAGTCGACGCCGAGTTGCAAGCCGAAGTCGAGGTCGGCGCGGTCCTTCTCGGTCAGGGCCGAGATCGGCAGCAGCACCTCGGGAACGTTGACGCCCTTGCGTTCCGACAGCACGCCGCCGGCGACGACGGTGGTGTCCGCGAAGTCGGCGCCGCAGGCGTGCACGCGCAGGCGGATCTTGCCGTCGTCGAGCAGCAGGTCGGTGCCCGGCTTGAGCGCCGCGAAGATCTCGGGATGCGGCAGCGGTGCGCGCTGCTGCGTGCCAGGCGTGGTGTCGAGGTCGAGCCGGAACGCGTCGCCCGCGGCCAGCGTCACCGGACCGTCGGCGAAGCGGCCGACGCGCAGCTTGGGGCCTTGCAGGTCGAGCAGGATGGCGATGGGCCGCCCAGTCTCCTTCTCGATCCCTCGCACGATGTCATGGCGTGCGCGATGCTGCTCATGGCTGCCGTGGCTGAAGTTGAAGCGGAACACGTCCGCGCCGGCCTCGAAGAGTGCGCGAATGGTCTCGGTGTCGGAGCTGGCCGGCCCGAGGGTGGCGACGATCTTGGCGTGGCGTTGTCGATGCATGGTCTGCCTTTAAAGAATGAAGCCGGTGTTGATGAACTGCGACTTGTGGTCCTGCACGATCGCGTTGAGCAGCTTCTTGCTCGGCTCGGTCTGCTTCGCGGCGACCATCGAGCGGATCGAGAAGGCCCGCAGCGCGTCGGCCACGGACAGCGTCCCTTCGGCCGAGTCCTTGCGTCCCGCGAAAGGAAACACGTCGGGCCCGCGCTGGCACTGGCAATTGATGTTCACGCGGCAGACCTGGTTGACCAGCGGATCGACCAGCGCGCCGATCTGCGCGGGATCGGTGCCGAAGATGCTGACCTGCTGGCCATGGTCCGAGGTGATGACGTAGTCGAGCGCGGTCTCGATGTCGTCAAAGGGCATGATGGGCACGAGCGGGCCGAACTGCTCCTCGCGGTAGAGCTTCATGCCCTCGCGCACCGGGTACACGACCGCCGGCGAATACAAGGTCTGGCAGAACTCGCCGCCGCCCTCGTTGACGATGTTCGCGCCCTTCGCCTTCGCGTCTTCCAGCGCCTCGGTCATGTAGGCGGTGCGGTGCAGGCCCGGCAGCGGCGTGATGCTCACCCCCGCCTCCCATGGCATGCCGACCTTGAGCTTGCCCAGCTCCTCGGTGAAGCGCTGCACGAAGCGCTCGACGATCGAGCGGTGCACGATGAGCATCTTGAGCGCCGTGCAACGCTGGCCGTTGAAAGACAGCGCGCCGAGCAGGCACTCCTTCACCGCAAGCTCGATGTCGGCATCGGGCAGCACGATGGCCGCGTTCTTTGCGTCGAGCCCGAGGATGGCCCGCAGGCGGTGCGACTTCGGATGTTGCTTCTTCAGGTGGTCGGCGACCTTGCTCGACCCGATCAGCGCCAGCACGTTCACCTTGCCGGATGCCAGCAAACGCGGTACCACGACAGCGCCCGGTGCATAGATGGTGTTGATGACGCCCGGCGGAAACGCCGTGCGAAACGCCTCCAGCAAGGGATGGAACAGCAAGGTGCCGTACTGCGGCGGCTTGAACACCACCGTGTTGCCCATGAGCAGCGCGGGAATCAGCGTCGCGAAGGTCTCGTTCAGCGGATAGTTGTACGGCCCCATGCAGAGCACGACGCCCAGCGGCGTGCGGCGGATCTGGCCGATCGTGCCCTCGGCAATCACGAAGCGCGAACTGCCGTTGTCGAGTTCCTTCAGCGATTCGATGGTGGCCTGGATGTATTCGACGGTGCGGTCGAACTCCTTGCGCGAATCGGCGAGGCTCTTGCCGATCTCCCACATGATCAGCTTCACGATCAGCTCGCGTTGCTGCGCCATCTGACGAACGAACTCCTGCATGCAGCCGATGCGATCGGCCACGGCCATCGTCGGCCATGCGCCGCGCCCGTTGGCATAGGCGGCCACGGCCGCGTCGAGCGCGGCATCGCTCTCGGCCTCGCCCATGACGGGGTAGCTGCCGATCTCGACCTGCTTCACGTCGCCGGTGGACGGGTCGCGTGTGCAGACGGGGGACAGCACCTTCTTGCAGGGGCCGTTCCATTCGATGAGGTCACCGCGAATCAGCGAGTGCCTCTGGTGCAACGGCGCGGGCAGACGATGCTCTGCGGGAATGTCTTCGGGAGCCGGGAAGTGCTGCGCAAGCTGCGCGCGGCGGTCGAGGGTCGTCATCTGGGAGCCTTGGGTTGATTGCTGGGCGGCCGGAGTGCGCACAAGCGGCAGCGGCCGGCATCGGGAAATCACTGGAGCCGCTGACGCCAATATGAAACCGGCCTGATTTTTTGGCGAAAGCCATCCCCTCAAACCGGTCGATCCGGTTTGCTGGAAACGTTGGAGAGGTGGCCCGGCCTACGCTTGGCGGGGCGTTGCTACGTCCGGGGCCGAACGCGCCTCGAAGCGATCACTGCAACTTCGGCAGGTCCACGCCAAGCCACTTGCGGTACAGCTTGTTGAGTTCCCCGTTGGCCGTGTTGCGGGCGACGAACTCGTTGATGTTCTTGAGCAGGTCGTCCTGGCCGGGCCGCATCACGATGCCCATGAACTGCTGGCGGAGCACGAACTTCTCTTCGTAGGCACCGGGTACACGCTTGGCGATCTGGTTGGCGACGATGGTGGGGCAGCCGATCGCGTCGACCTGGCCGGAGATCAGCGCCTGCATGGCCGAAGAGTCGTCATCAAAGCGGCGGATCTCGGTGCCCTCCGGCGCGGCGGCCGTGAGCGCGACGTCCTGCGTGCTCGCGCGGGTGACGCCGACGCGCAGGCCCTTGAGGTCCGCTGGCGTCTTGATCGGCGTCTTGACTGTGCCGTAGAGCACGATGGTGGCGGCCGAGTACGGCGTGGAGAACTGCACCTGCTTCGAACGCTCCGGCGTTATCGCGAGGACGGCCACCAGCGTGTCGACCTTGTTGGTCAGCACGTAGGGGATGCGATTGGGTCCGGTCACCGTCACCATGTTGAGCTTCACGCCCCAGTCCTTGGCGAGCAGCCGGGCCACGTCCGCGTCATAGCCATCGGGCTGGTTCTGCGCGTTGGTCGTGGCGAATGGCGGGACATCGACCATCACCCCCACCGTGATTTCGCCCTTCTTCTTGATGTCGGCCATGGTCTGGGCAGACGCGGTGAATGCGGGCAGGGCCATTGCGAAAGCAAGGCCGGAAACAAGCAAGGCGCGGCGGGAAGCGAAGCGGATCATGAGGTCTCCTGATGTGGTGCCTCATTGTATGAAACCGGTTTCAGAACGCAGTCTAGGGATTTCCCTTAGGCCTGCTCCCTTCAAACCGTCGATCAGGGTTTCGGTTCGGCAAACACACGCTTCCAGTCGTTCTTCATGCTGACCACGACCCAGTTCCTGCGCACCGCCTCGTCCCAGGCCTTGTCGAGCTTGCCGAACGATGACGTGCGGTCATACGCGAACTCGCGCGCGGCGTCGTCGTGGTGCACCAGCAGCGCCAGGCTGCGTCCGGGGCCGGCGACGGTGTACTGCAGCATCTGCAGGTCGCCGTCCGAATTGCCGAAGGCCAGGATGGGCCGCTGGCCAATGTGCATGTAGATGCCGACCGGCTTGCCCGGCCCGTCATTCAGGAAGGCGAGGCTGGGCTCGCGCATCAGCCCGCCGTTGCCGTCGAACTTGATGCCCTGCGACGAGCCGACCACCTGCTCGGGCGGAATGCCATAGGTGGCCTGGGTCCAGGGCCGCATCAGGTCCATCGTCCCGCCCGAGACGATGAAGGTCTTGAAGCCCTTGGCCCGCAGATAGGCCAGCAGTTCGAGCTGCGGCTGGTAGACCGTCTCGACGTAGGGCCGCTTCAGCACCGGATGCCGCGCGGTCGCCAGCCACTGCCGCACGGACTTGTCGTACTCATCAACCGACATGCCGCTGTTGCCCTGCACCAGAAGTTCCAGCAACGGCTTCTCGCCACCCGCCAGCGCGCCGCGCAGGTCGTTGGCGGCCAGCGCCTTGTAGACGGCATTGTTGGCCCACTCCGGATGCTTCGGCGCGGCTGCCTTGACCTGGTCGATCATGAAGGCGAACTGCGTGTACATGGGCTGCTCGGCCCACAGCGTGCCGTCGTTGTCGAAGGTGGCGATGCGCTGCGCCGGCGGCACGAAGCCGGGCGAGCCGTCCCGCGTGACGTCGTCGACGAAGGCCACGATCGCCTTCTTGGCCGGGCCGTCGTTCCAGGACGGCAGCGGGTCGCCGCCGGGAACGCTGGCGCAGCCCGCGAGGAGCAGCGCGATACACGCCGAGGCAAACGCGGCCGACGCGCGGCGCCATCCTCGCATCAACGGGTTGGGGTTCGCTTGCTCGTTCGATGTCATCGTCATGCCATGACCTCCTGATTTGGATACGACCTTCCAGACTAGACCGGGCGGCACGATCAGCCCATTGCCCTTTGGGGCAAAGGTTCTATGCACTTCCGTCGGTGCGAGCCATGGGGTATGCCTTCAAGGGGATGGTTTCGGTCACCGCCCAGGCATACAACATCGTCACCGCGATTGCGCAAGGCACTTCGCCGACGACGACGCGGTCATCAGGAGGATTCAAATGACCACACAAACCCCGCTCGTGTCCGGACTCGGCGGCGCCATCGGCAGCAGCTTTCGCAGTGCGCAGAACCAGCTTGTCTTCGTGGAGTTCGCCGGCAAGCTGTCGCGCCTGAACCTGCTGCCCTCGGCCACCATCGTGTCGTCGGGCACGACCATCCTCAAGGGCACCTTCACCTTCGACCTCGACACCGGCGTGCAGGGCGGCACCGGCGCGGGCTACGACATCTGGTGGGAACAGATGACCGCCACGGCGCGGCAGATGGCGGTGCGCAACACGGCGCGCATCGTCAACCTGGGCGTGGTCAGCTTCACCACGCTGGGCGCCAGCAACCTGCAGACACTGATCTACGGCACCGCGCCGATCCCCGGCAACAACGACGCCAGCAACAAGTTGGTGAACGGCGACGTGTTCGCGGTGCGCACCAGCCAGGGCAACTATGCCAAGGTGAAGGTCGTCACCTACGGCTACGACATGAAGATCCAGTGGGTCACCTACAAGCCGACCCCGGCGTATGCGGTGATCGGCACCGGCTACACCCAGCCGGAAGACGTCAAGGTCGGCATCGACAACCTGCATGCCTACGTGACGGAGCGGACCGGCACGCTGGTGCGCGTCGCGCTGGCCAGCGCCAACCGGTCTGCGGCGACGGTGATCACGACCGGCATGAATGCGCCGCACCAGATCTTCCTCGACGAGGCGCACAACGCGGCCTATGTCGTCGAATTCGCATCGCCCGGCCGGCTGTGGCGCGTCGACCTGACGAGCGGCGCCAAGACCGCGGTGGTGTCGAACCTGCAGAACGCCGTCGGCCTGGTGTTGAGTTCGGACCTGCAGTTCGCCTATGTCAGCGAGCAGACCACGGGCCCCGACGCAGGCCGCGTGAGCCGCATCCAGATCAGCAATGGCGCCACCACCAAGCTGGCCACCGGCCTGGTGGCCCCCTTCTATCTCACCTGGTCCGATGCGTCGCAGAACACGCTGCTGGTCGCCGAGCGCGACCCGGCCAATCGCATCACGAGCATTGCGCTGGGTGGCGGCACCGCGCTGGTCGTGGGCGGGGTGCCTGCGCGCCCTTCATCGGTGGCGATGATCGGCACGGGGCAGATGCTGGTGTGCAGCGACCAGGTGGTCGAAAAGGTCGAGTTCACGCCCTTCGTGGCGACCGGGCCCTTGCTGATGGGCATCGGCTTCATTCCCTTCGACAAGGTGCAGGCGAGCGGCCTGGCCACCACCGACCCGGGCTATTTCTTCCCGGTGACCAACGTGCCCTTCGGCGGCACGCTGCCGCTGATGATCAACTTCCAGCGCGCGGCCAACAACGGCGCGAAGTACTACCGCGTCAAGATCGACGGCGTGCTGCGCAACGACGCCTGGACCGACTACAAGTGGAACGGCACCACCTACGTGCTGCAAACCATCGGGCCGGTCAACGTGGGAAGCAATCCGAACTTCTATCCGGTGCATCCGATCGCCGAGCTGTTCCTGTGGATGAACCCGTCGCTGGGCATGCTGACCAACTCGACCAACCTGTCGAACGGGCTGCACACGATAACGGTCGAGTTCACCACCAGCACCGGCGCCGTGATCGAGAGCAGCACGCCGTTGACGATCATGGTCAACAACCAGTCCTGCAGCGCCGCCCTCGCTGCGCCGACCATCAGCGGTGTTGGCGCCGACACGGTTTGCGGCCTGCTGCACTACGGCGTCAAGACCAATCCGAACCCGGTGACGATGGCGCTGACGGCCACGCATCCCGCCAACTACGCGACGTGGTCCTTCTCGCTGATCAAGGGCGTGAACCAGCTGCTGGCCGTGGGCGGGCCGGTGCCTGCGCCAGCGGCCCCGGTCACCATCACGGTGGCAGCGGCGCTCGGCACCTGCGACGTGGCCGGCTTCGCGGAGTACCTCTACGTGGCGACGACGATCAACAACGGATGGGGCCGGCAGAGCCAGTACGACGCTTCGGCAGCATTTGCCTTCGTGCTGGCGGCTTGAGGCCAGCAGATCGCCGCTGGTCAGGAGGAGAAAACCCGCGGTGCCGTGAGGCCAACTGCGAGAACATAATGCGAACTTCTTACCTTCCTCCACCTGGGCATGCCCGCCTTCAGCGCCGATCAGTCACCTGGTGAACTCATTGCGGCGGACACGCCGGTGGTGCCGGCCGCGCCCACACCGGCGCCATTCGCGGGACTTGCGCCATGACCAAGTTCTGCGAGGCGTGCCACTCCCCCAACAAGGACAGCGCGAAACACTGCATCGGCTGCAAGGGCAGGTTCTCGGGCTACCGCTTTTCCGCCAACACCGTGGCCTCCGAGTTCGCCGATTCGCGCGAGGCGTCGGCGGCGATGTACCTGCCGCCCTGGAAGCCGGAGCCGAGCAACGGCATCCTCAAGGGCAAGGGCCTGCTGGTGCTGTTCGTGCTGTTGGTCGTGGGCGCCTTTGCGTACTGGTATGCGCTCCGGCCCGAAGGCGGCAGCCTGCCCCTGAAGAACCTGACGTCCAACCTCGGGCAGAAGACCGCAACGCCATCGGAGCCCGGTCGCCCCGTGGTCATCATCGAGCACCGATCCACATCGAAGCAACTCATCGAAAGTGCCGCACCGGTGGATGCAGCACCGGCTGCGGCCCCTGTGCCGGCGAGTGCTGCCGCGGCGGTGGCGGCGCCGAAGGAAAGGCCCTGCACCGATGCGACCGTGGCGCTGGGCCTTTGCCAGAAGCGTTGAGCGGCGGTGCGCGGCCCTCTGGCGGTTCTGAACAAGCCGTCCGGGGCGCGCGCAAACCCGCGGGGACTGCTCACTGCGTCGCGCAAGATCGTTGGAGCCCGGCTGTCCACCATGTGGCGCTGCGTCAGTGACGGCGTGGGCACCCATTGATCCCATTGATCCCATTGATCCCATTGATCCTATTGATCCTATTGATCCTATTGATCCCCGAAGACTGCCTTTTGGGGATGATCGGCATGCGCTGACTTTTTGGACACGGCCATGGAACTGCGGCAACTGCGATATTTCGTCAAGGTGTGCGAGCTCGGCAGCATGGGACGCGCGGCGCTGGAACTGGGCGTCGTCACCTCAGCATTGAGCCAGCAGATCAGCCGGCTGGAAAGCGAACTGTCCACCCGTCTGCTGCAGCGCCAGTCGACCGGCGTGACGCCGACCGACGCAGGCCTTGCCTTCCTGCAGCAGTCCCAGCTCACGCTGCGGCATGCCGACGAGGCGGTGCGCGCCGCGCAGCAGGCCCGGCTTTCCGGCCACGTCAGCATCGGCTTGGCGTCGACCACCGCCTCGGTGCTCGGCGTGCCGCTGATGCAGGCGATGAGCGAGCGTTATCCCGCCGTCCGCCTGCACCTGGTGGAGGCGCTGTCGGGGCACCTGGCCACCATGCTCAACGCGCGCCAACTGGACCTCGCGATCCTGTTCCGGACCGAGACCGCTCGGCGCTGGAGCGTGATGCCGCTGCTGGACGAGCGGCTCTACGTGATCGGCGCCGCCGGATTGCCGGGACTGCCGGCCAAGTCGCGCGTCCGCCTGGCGCAGATCGGGACGCTGCCGCTGATCCTGCCGAGCGGCACGCACGGCTTGCGCGCGCTGATCGAGGCCGCCTTTGCGCGGGTGCGCGTCACGCCGAACGTGGTCGCCGAGATCGACGGCCTCGCCTTGTTGATGGAAGCGGTGCGCGCCGGCCGCGGCGCCACCATCCAGCCCGGTGCAGTCACTGCCCGCCTCGGCGACGGCAAATTGGTACAGGCCGTGATTGCGGATGCGCAGTGCGGCCGCAGCAACCTGCTGGCCAGCGTGTCGAATGACGAGCTGTCACCCGCTGCGCTGGCGGCCCGCGTGGTGCTGACCGACGTGGCACGCGCCCTGGTGCGCGATGGCCGCTGGCCCGGCGCCACCCTTCACGAACACTGAAGACCCGTTGCCGGGTTCGCTGTTTCGCGCGCAGCCGTTGCTGCCTACAGTCGCCTCATCCCCACAAAGAGGCAAACCCCATGATCGATGTCCTGGTCGTCGGCGGCGGCAACGCCGCCCTGTGCGCCGCGCTGATGGCGCGCGAGGCAGGCGCCAGCGTGCTGCTGCTCGAATCGTCCCCCCGCGCCTGGCGCGGCGGCAACTCGCAGCACACCCGCAACCTGCGCTGCATGCACGATGCACCGCAGGACGTGCTGGTCGATGCCTACCCGGAAGAAGAGTACTGGCAAGACCTGCTCAAGGTGACCGGCGGCCTCACCGACGAGCACCTTGCCCGCCTGGTGATCCGTGCCTCGTCGGACTGCCGCGACTGGATGCGAAAGCATGGCGTGCACTTCCAGCCACCGCTGTCGGGCGCGCTGCACGTGGCGCGCACCAATGCCTTCTTCATGGGCGGCGGCAAGGCCCTGGTCAACGCCTACTTCCGCAGCGCGGAAAAGCTCGGCGTGCAGGTCCGCTACGACACGCCGGTGGTGTCGATCGAGCGCGATGGCGATCGCTTCGTCGCCGCCCGCACCACCAGCGGCGAGCGCATCGAAGCCAGGAGCTGCGTGCTGGCAGCGGGCGGCTTCGAATCCAACCTGGAATGGCTGCGCGAAGCCTGGGGCGTGAACGAGCGCGGGGAATGGCCGGCCGACAACTTCCTGATCCGGGGCACCCGCTTCAACCAGGGCGTGCTGCTCAAGCACATGATCGAATCGGGCGCCGACGCGATCGGCGATCCGACGCAGGCGCACATGGTCGCCATCGATGCCCGCGCGCCACTCTACGACGGCGGCATCTGCACCCGCATCGATTGCGTGTCGCTGGGCGTGGTGGTCAACCGCGAGGGCGAGCGCTTCTACGACGAGGGCGAGGACTTCTGGCCCAAGCGCTATGCCATCTGGGGCCGGCTGGTGGCACAGCAGCCGGGCCAGGTCGGCTACTCGATCATCGACCAGAAGGCGATCGGCCGTTTCATGCCGCCGGTGTTTCCCGGCACCACGGCCCGCACGCTGGCCGAACTCGCGGGCAAGCTTGCGCTGCCAGAGCAGGCCTTCGTCGACACAGTCGAGGCCTACAACGCCGCCTGCCGCGTCGGCACCTTCGACCACACGACGCTGGATGACTGCCACACCGAAGGCCTGGCACCCGCCAAGACGCATTGGGCGCGACCGCTCGACACGCCCCCCTTCCACGCCTACGCGTTGAAGCCCGGCATCACCTTCACCTACCTGGGACTCAAGATCAACGACCGCGCTGCGGTGCACTTCGGCGGCCGGCCCAGCCCCAACCTGTTCGTGGCCGGCGAAATGATGGCCGGCAATGTACTCGGCAAGGGTTACACCGCGGGCGTCGGCATGGCGATCGGCACCGCCTTCGGCCGCATCGCCGGCCAACAGGCGGCCGCTGCCGCCGCCACAAGGAAAGTCGACCATGCAAGCGCTTGAAGTCCTGACCCGCGAGGCCAGCATGCTGGCCAACGGCGGCACGCGGGTGATCCCGATCCTGAATGCGCGGGAGGCCGAGGTCGGCCGCCAGATGCAGATCTGCAACGCGTGCCGCTACTGCGAAGGCTTCTGTGCCGTGTTCCCGGCGATGACGCGGCGGCTGGAGTTCGGCAAAGCCGACATCCACTACCTGGCCAACCTGTGCCACAACTGCGGCGCCTGCCTGCATGCCTGCCAGTACGCGCCGCCACACGAGTTCGCGGTCAACGTGCCCAAGGCCATGGCCGAGGTGCGCGGCCAGACCTATGCCGACTACGCCTGGCCGCCGGCGCTGGGCCGCCTTTACCAGCGCAACGGCCTGACGCTGTCGCTGGCCCTGTCGGCCGGCCTCGCGCTCTTCCTGATCCTGGCGGTCGCCATGAAGGGCACGCTGTGGGGAGGCGGGCTCGGCGGCAGCTTCTACCAGCTGTTTCCGCACAACCTGCTGGTCGGCATGTTCGCGCCGGTGTTCCTGTACGCGACGCTGGCGTTGACGATGGGCGTGCGGCGCTTCTGGCGCGAGGTGACGCCGGCCACCGGCGGCGCACCGATCAACGGGCCGGCCGCAGCCGAGGCCACCGATGCCGTGCTGCGCCTGAAATACCTGGATGGCGGGCACGGTGAAGGCTGCAACAACGAGGACGACGCCTTCACGCTGTGGCGCCGGCGCTTTCATCACTTCACCTTCCATGGCTTCCTGCTGTGCTTCGCGGCCACGGGCGTCGCCACGCTCTACCACTATGTTTTCGGTTGGGTCGCGCCCTACGAATGGCCCAGCCTTCCGAAGCTGCTCGGCGTGGCCGGCGGCGTCAGCCTGATGATCGGCACCGCTGGCCTGTGGCGGCTGAACCGCAGGCGCCATCCGCTGCATTCCGACGCCGCGCAAAAGCCGATGGACCTGGGCTTCATCGCACTGCTGTTTCTCACCAGCGCGAGTGGCCTGGCCCTGTGGCCGGGACGCGGCACGCCGGCCCTGGCCGTGCTCCTGTGCGTCCACCTCGGCGCGGTGATGGCGCTCTTCGCCACCCTGCCCTACGGCAAGTTCGCGCACGGCATCTTCCGCAGCGCCGCGCTGCTGCGCCATGCGATCGAAAAGCGCCAGCCGAGTCCGATCGGCCTGGGCGACGAATGAACGGCATGACCAGACAACCAGTAGCGAGAACCACCCAGGTGAACCGAAGTCATCTGTTGCAGTCCGCCATGCTGGTCGCACCCTCCTTGCTGCTGCCGCCGCCCGGCCATGCGCGACTTTCCACAGGCAAGGCCCGTCACGTATGGCAACGGTCCGGCGGACGGCTCGACGATGTCGAGGGCCGCTGCGGCGCTCGTGAGGCCTAAGCTTTCTTGGTCCTTTGCCGGTCCTCCGATGCTTCCTCTGGGCTCTTCTCGTGCGGCTTCACCGTCGAGCGGATGACCATCAACTTGTTCATGACGTCGAACCAGAACGGCGCCCCGAACGACAGGGCGAACGCCGTCAACAACCAGCCGACCACTGACCACGCGATCACCTGCCAGTCCTGCCTCCTGAATTCTTGCCACTGCGTCTGCGTCCAGCCGATCGGCAGGCTCAATTTCACAAAGCGGTCGATTGCCTTGGTCACGTTCGCATCGGGGTCCGATGGCTTTCCTGGCTCTGCGGGCGTCCCCGGCGTGCCTTGGGCCTCCGGGGAAGTGCTCGCCGGCGCAGACGGCGCTTCCGGCGCCCGAAGCCTATCGACACTGGCTTTCCGCTCCGGAGACTTCGCACTTTCGACGGCCGTTTCGACCAGCCGGGTCCGAACCGCCTCATTGGAGGCCAGGAACTTCACCATGAAGATCGCATCGACGTTGAGGCCAACGGCCACGACCAGGCCCAGCACGAAAAGAATCTGCTGGGTCTCCCGCTTGAACCAGCCCGATACACGGTCCATCGAACCGTCGTACCAATCCTGAACCGCCTTCACTCCCTTTTCCACATCCTCGCCGGACTCCGCCAGCGCTGCGAGCAGTGCTCGCGCAACCCTGGAATCCTTCTGTTCCTGCAACGCCAAGCGCACCTCGCTCAGCTTGAGCTCACCGAGGGCCACCGCTGTGGAGTTAGTGCCGTTGCCTTGAGCCAGCCCACGCGTACGCGCGAGATCCAGCAACGCAAGCGCTGCCGAGCGCGCAGGAATGTAGGCCGGCATCTTTGTCCGTCCCACGAAGAAGCTCATGAGGTACTTGGGGATCCAGAGGCCCAAGGTATTGCGCTTGTACTGGAGGAGCTTCTTGTCAAACGGCCCCGAGTAGAGCGACTCGATCAGCGGATGGCCATAGAACTTCACAATAAGTTCATCGCCCTGCACGCCTGTGCCTGACTTCAACGGGGCGTCGCCGCCCAGCACCTCTTTCAGGCCACGTCCCAGCAGCTTGGCGCGATCCTGGAGTCGCGCCTCGATGGCCTCTCGAATCGCGGAGACCACAAGACTGAGCATAAGGAAGATGAACACCATTCCGATGGCCATTTCCAAGGTGGCGGATCCAAGCATTCCGAACCTCCATCAAGACAGACGGGACTCCAATGGCGGACGCAGCTTCCTTCTGATCGAAGCTTGCCTTCGCTTCTCCAGTGCGACGCCATCATGCGCACCTTCCTGCAGGTGCGCCTCCCCAAGTGATGTGAGAGTCACTGGCCGGGAGCCACATCAGACGAGTGCCCCGCAGACCAAGTACCCGATACGCAGTCGGGGAAGCGAACCGGACCCTGAACCGCCCCGGATCTTGAGGAGGCTCGCTCGATCAGGCAGCCTCTCGCTGCAGCGCCCGCGCAACCTCCCCTACCGCGGCCCTCAGCGACTGCACGGTCGGGTGTGCCTCCAGTTCCTTCAGCGTGAAGAAGCTCACCGGCGGCAGGTTCCAGCTCATGCGGTAGGGCAGCGCTGCGCAGTGCCCGGAGCGCGCCATCTCGGCCACGACGTCGCGCGCCAGGATGGAGACCGCGTTGGGCTCCGTGCGCAGCACCATCTCGATGCTGCGGATCGACGTGGTCTCCAGCATCGGCAGCGGCGGTTGCACGCCCGCGCCGACGAAGATCGCGTTGTAGGTGCGGCGCATGGGCGTGTTGGGAGGTGGCAGGATCCAGTCGAGCTGCGCCATCCGCGCCCAGTCCAGCGGCCCGCGCGACAGCCGCTTGACGCTCTTGGCGCACACGACCAGGCAAGGCGCCTGCTCGTAGATAGCCTCCTGCACCAGGCCCGTCGCGTCGCCGTCGTAGGAACGGCCGATGGCGCAATCGAGTTCGCGCGCGACAAGGCCGGCGACGAGTTCATCGGTGGTGCCTTCGCGCGTCATCACGGCCATGCGCGGCGTGCGGTCCAGCAAGTGCGTCAGCGCGGCGGACAGCAAGCGTTGCGGCACCTGCTGCGTCAGGCCCAGGCGCAGCCGACCGCTCTGGCCGGCGCCGAGCGAGGTGAGCACGCGCGAGGTGGCCTCCAGTTCGGCCAGCCATCGGCGCGCGTAGTGCAGCACGGCCTCCCCGCTCGGCGTCGGCACCAGGCCCCGGCTGGTGCGCTCGAACAGCCTGCTGCCGAAGATGTCCTCCGCCTCGTGCAGCGCCTTGGTGATGGCCGGCTGGCTCAAGCGCATTTCGGCGGCCACGCGACCAAGCGTGCGATGGCGGTCGATGGCCGCCAGCAATGACAACTGGCGCAGCTTCAGGCGGGACAGCAATGCGTGCTGCAGGTCGGTGGCGGGGTCGCGAACGCTGGGCATCGTCATAACTCCACGGTTATCGGGTCATCAGAATTTAGTGCATTTTGGTGATTCGGGATGCCTAGACTTTGTCCATGCCTTCAACCACCACGTCAATGCAAACGGCCCCGATCGCCGCCCTGCTCGATGCACTCGCCGACGCGCGAAACGCCGACGACGCCCTGCGCGAAGTGGACCGTTGCCGCCGCCAGATCGCAGGCGAGAGCATCTTCAGCATCCAGCAGAATGTGACGACGGCGCAGGACCCAGCCGACGAGATCCGGCTGAGCCGCTTCTACTCGTCGGAAGCAGAGCGCTATCCGGTGAACGGTGCCAAGCGCAAGACGCTCACGCCGTGGACCGAATGCCTGTTCGTGCAAGGCCGTGTGTTCATCGGCGAAGGCGCGGACGAACTGGCGCGCCACTTCGATGACTTCGAGCTGATGCATGCGCAGGGCCTGCAGAGCGTGGTCAACGTGCCGCTGCTGCGGGGCAACCTCTGCTATGCAACCTTCAACGTGTTCGGCACCTGTGCGCGCTGGTTGCCGCAACAGATCCTCGGCATCCGCCTGATGGCGCTGGCTGCCGCGCGGTGGGTGCCGGTGGCGCCCGACCTCGCTCAACGGTTCATCGGGGCATCGCTACGCAACCCCGTGGAGGCTTGACCATGCCCGTCACCGCACTGCACCACTTCACGATCCGCTGTACGCCGGACGAGCTGCCGCCGCTGGTCGACTTCTACACCCGCGTCATGCGCCTGCAGGTCGGCGCGCGGCCGGAGATCCCGGCGCCGGGCGCATGGCTCTATGCGGAGGGGCAGCCGATCGTGCATCTGTACGCGCACCTTTCGAAGGCAGACGCATCGGTGCAACCGGTCACGGGCCCCCTGGACCACATCTCCTTTCGTTCACGCGGCCTGGAGGAGATGCGCGAGCATCTCACTGCACTGGAGGTTCCCTTCGCCGAGGCACCGATCCCGGGGTGGGACATTCATCAATTGTTCCTGCACGACCCGCGCGGGCTGAAGATCGAGATGACCTTCTGGATGGACCAGGAACCAGGGAGCGCACGATGACCGACTTTGTCCAGGCCGGCGAGGTTCGCATCGCCTTCGAACGCACGGGCCAGGGCCCCGCCATCGTGCTGATGCACGGCGCGGAAGCCTCGCGCAGCATGTTCGCCGCGCTGGTGCCGCACCTGTCGAAGCACTTCACCGTGATCACCTACGACCAGCGCGATTGCGGCGAGACCGAAGGCCCCGAGCGCGCGGCCACGCTGGCCGATCTGGCCAACGATGCGCAGTTGTTCATCAAGGCGATGGGCTTCAAGCGGGCGCATGTGTTCGGCTCTTCGTTTGGTGGACGCGTGGCGCAGGCGCTGGCCTTGCTGTATCCACGGGTGGTCGATCACCTGGTGCTCGCGAGCACCTGGCCACTGCCCCGTCCGTACGAGGAGTTGTGCCCGGACGCGCGCCGCCTGGCCGAATTGCGCAGCGGCTTGCCTGGCACGGCGGAAGAGTTGGCGACCTGGTTCTTCCCCGAAGCCTTTCTCGCGCAACGGCCGGAATTGCGGCGCATCTTCGCCAACGCACGGCCCGCTACGGCGCGTTCCGCACGGCGCGCCGCCACCGTAGCGAGCACACTGGAGAACGGCGTGGCGGACATCGTCGCCCCCACGCTGGTCTTGGCCGGTGAACTCGATCGCGTCGTGCCTGCTTCGGTGACGCTGGCCATGGCGGGGCGAATCCGTGGCGCCGACGCCGTGCTGCTCCCGGCCATCGGGCATGTGACCTCGATGCAGGCGCCTGAGGTCCTCGCCCATCACATGGTCCGCTTTCTGAGCCCTCAAGGAGTCAAGGCATGAACACCACGCTTCCAAAGCCCGCGCAGTCTGCAGCCGGCAAGTCGGACTACATCCGCATCGAAGGCCTGTCCAAGAACTTCGGCGCAGGCAACGACGGCGTGCTCGCGTTGAAGCAGATCGACTGCACGATCCAGCAAGGCAGCTTCGTCACCATCGTCGGTCCCAGCGGCTGCGGCAAGAGCACGCTGCTGCGCATCCTGGCCGGCCTGCTCGACTACGACATCGGCAACGTGGTGCTCGACGGCCAGCCGATCCATGGCACGCGGCGCGACGTCGGCGTGGTGTTCCAGAGCTCCATCCTGCTGCCCTGGCGCACCATCCTCGAGAACGTGATGCTGCCCGCCGAGGTGCTCGGCATCGACAGGAAGCAGGCGCGCGAACGGGCCATGCAACTGTTGCAGATGGTCCGCCTCGAAGGCTTCGAGCACAAGCTGCCGCGGCAGCTGAGCGGCGGCATGCAGCAACGCGCCTCCATCGCGCGGGCGCTGCTGCACGACCCCAAGATCCTGCTGATGGACGAGCCCTTCGGCGCGCTCGATGCGATGACGCGCGAGCGCATGAACCTCGAGCTGCAACGCATCTGGATGGAGAGCGGCAAGACCGTGGTGCTGATCACGCACTCCATCCCCGAGGCGGTATTCCTCGGCGACAAGGTGTTCGTGATGTCGCCCCGGCCCGGCACGCTAGAGCGCGTGCTGCCCATCGACTTGCCGAGGCCGCGAACGATGGAGGTGATGTCGCACCCGACCTTTGCCGCCGCGACCGCTTCCATCCGCGAGCGCTTCTCGCATGCGGCTTCGTTTGATTGAAGAAAAAGAGGTGCTGCCATGACCACTGCCACGATGAACGCCGAATCCGCCCCGCAAACTGACGTCCGCAAGACGAGCCCGGCCATCGTCGCGGCCTCGCCGCCGAAACCGCGCCGCACCAATCCGCTGGCCTCCACGCGCGTTCAATCCATCCTGCTGCTGTTCACGCTACTGGGCTCGTGGGAAGCCGCCGTGCGCGTGTTCAAGTTGCCCAGGCACCTGGTCCCGCCGGTGAGCGACATCGCGGTCGCGTTGTGGCGCGGCCTGGCCACCGGGCCGATGGCGAAGGACGGCTTCTGGTACCACGGCGGCGTCACGCTCGCGGAGATCCTGCTGGGCTTCGTGATCGGCAGCGGCATCGGCCTGGCCATCGGCATCATCGTGTCGCAGATGCCGAAGGTGGAGGCGCTGGTGGAACCCTATGTGGCCGCGCTGCAGAGCGTGCCCAAAGTGGCGGTGGCGCCGATCATCGTGGTGTGGCTGGGCTTCGGCATCAGCTCCAAGGTGGTGATCATCTGCCTGCTGACCTTCTTCCCGGTGCTGGTGACGAGCATCGCGGGGTTCAAGGCGGTGGACCCGGACCGCATCGATCTCTTGCGCTCGCTGTCCGCGACGCCGTGGCAGATCTTCCGCAAGGCCAAGTTCCCGAGCGCCCTGCCCTACGTCTTCGCCGGCCTGAACATGGCCGCCGCCTTCAGCGTGGTGGGTGCGGTGGTGGGGGAATTCGTCGGGGCGCAGGCGGGGCTCGGGGTGCTGATCCTGCAGATGGAGGCGCAAGCCGACACGGGCGGCAGCTTCGCGGTGTGCGTCGTGCTCTCGGTGATCGGCATTGCGCTGACCAGCTTGTTGCGGCGCGTGCAACGGCGCGTGCTGCACTGGATGCCGGCGGACGCCTCGCAGCGCACGGTGAACGCCTGAAATGTGGCCCACCTCCGAATGTGCCTGCGGCGCACCCCTCAAGGAGGCGCACCCTGCGGCCCGGCAAAACCGGTTCCGCGGGTGCCCACGAACAGGCATTGCTCCCCTTGGCTGCGGCGCGCGATTCAAGCCGCACAAACCTTTTCTTGAACGCATGACCGGCGCAGTCCGGCGAAGGAGTGGACCATGTTGACACGACGCAATTTCGGTTTGGGCCTGGGCGCCCTCGGACTCACGGGCGGCCTGCCGGCCCTGGCGCAGAACGTGCGCATCATGCGGGTGGCAAACACCGCGGCGGTGAACGATCCGCAGCAGTGCTTCGTCACCGCCGGCCAGTCGCCCCGGCTCAACTTCTACAAGTCTGGCGGCGTCGATGTGGAGTACGTCAACATGTCGAGCATGACCCAGGCGCTGCAAAGCCTGCGCGCAGGCCATGTGGAATTCGGCCCCGCCGTGCCCGGCATCCTGCTGCCTTCCATGGCCAAGGATCCGTCGCTGGACCTGGTCAGCGTCTACAAGTGGCTGCCGCGCAATGCCAACACGATCGTCGTGAAGCCCGGCAGCCCGATCAAGACGGTGGCCGACCTGGCGGGCAAGCGCATCGGGGTGCGCAGCCAGGGCGACAGCGGCGTCGTGATCACCAAGACCATGCTGGCCGAACTGGGCCTGAAGGACGACAAGTGCGAGTACATCGCCATCGGTGACGGCGCGCCGGCCGGCGCTGCCATCGACAACGAGCGCGTCGATGCGATGGTGGCCTTCGACACCGCCACCGCCCGCATCGAGCTGGTCGGCACCAAGCTGCGCTACGTGCCCCTCACGCCGAAGTTCGCCCAGCTGGGCTCGGGCTGGATGTGCGTGCCGCGCAAGCTGTTGAAGGACGAGCGCAAGAACCTGGTGGCCTTGTTCCGCGGCATCGCCAAGTCCACCATCTTCTCGAATGCCAACCTCGACGCCGGCATCGACCTGCACTGGTCCGTGTACCCCGAGAGCAAGCCGAAGGGGCGCACCGAGGACGAGGCGCGCAAGGAACTGGCCTTCATCCTGAAGGACCGCAAGAACAGCTGGATGCGCCGCCCCGACGACCCGGACCAGCGCATGGGCGCCATGTCATTGGCCGAGTGGAAGGCCAACATCGAGATGGCCGCCGAGAGCAGCAAGAACCCCAAGCTGGCCGAGGAGCTGGGCGACCCGAACCGCCTGTTCTCCAACGAATTGATCGACGAGATCAATGCCTTCGACAAGCAGGCGGTGGTGGACATGGCGAAGTCGTTCAGGGGTTAGGTCCCTGTCCCCGCATACAACATTCAGGAGCAGCACCATGAACGTCCTCATCTCCGGCGCCAGCATGGCCGGCCTCTCGGCCGCCTGGTGGTTCGCCCGTCTCGGTCACCGGGTGACGGTGGTCGAGCGTTCCGATGGCCTGCGTCCCGGCGGTGCGCCGATCGACGTGCGTGGACGCGCGCTCGGCACGGCGCAGCGCATGGGCATCCTCCGGCAGATCGATGACCAGAAGGTCGTCATCACGGATCCCGCGCCGGTCCTGGACGCCACGGGGAAACAGGTCGCGACCCTTGACCTGCGCTGGTTCGCCAACGAGACCGACGAGGACATCGAGATCTCGCGCGACCGGCTCAACCAGATCCTGCTGCGCGCGATTCCGGACGACGTAGCCTTCCGCTTCATGACCTCCATTGCTTCGATCGCCGACGGTCCCGCCGGCGTGGACGTCGCCTTCACGGACGGCGTGCAGGGCCACTATGACCTGGTGGTCGGCGCCGACGGCCTGCACTCCAACGTGCGCAAGCTCGTCTTCGGCCCGGAGAGGGATTACGTCCGTCACTTCGGGTACTACGTGGCGCTCCTCGACCTCCCCAACGATCGCCCATGGAAGCGCGGCATGCTCAACGTGCCCGGCCTGACCATCGCCGTACGCGATGCGGGCGACGGTCCGCAGGCCTTCGTGCTCTGCGCCAGTCCCGAGATCGACTACGACTACCGTGATGCGGCCAGCCAACGGCGGATCATCGACGGCCTGTTGTCGCGCGTCGACGCCTGGCAAGTGCGCGAGATCCGCGCGGCGTTCGCAGACCCCGCCGCGAAGGGCTTCTACTTCGACTCTGTGAGCCAGACCCACATGCCCAGCTGGACCAAGGGCAACGTGGCCGTGATCGGCGATGCGGGCCACTGTGCCGCGCTGTTGTCAGGCATGGGCACCACCTTGGCGATGGTGGCCGCGGAGACACTGGCGACGACGTGGACCGATTGCGGTGGCGACATGGCCGCCGCATCCCCGATCCATCACGAGCGCCTGCGTCCCTACGTCGAGCAGTGCCAGGCCTTTGCGCACGAGGGCGGTCCGATCATGGTGCCCGCGACACAGGAAGCGCTCGACCAGCGCAACGCGACTTTCCGGGCCCATGCCGAAAAGTTCGCGGGAGGTGTCGAGGCAGTTCGCGCTTGAGCATCGGCGGGCCGGGGCCGCGAGACCTGGCCGGCAAACGCGCCGGCGTGCGCAGCCAGGCGACACCGCCATCGTCGTGACCAGCACCGCATGGAAGCGCTGGGCATGACGGTCGCGAAGGATTCAGGTTGCAGGGAGATTGCTGCGGGGCATGGTCGAGTTCCGGCCAGGGTCAATTTAGGAAGCTAAACTTCGTAGTTGTCCTGTTCAATCGTCATTCGACGAAACCCGAGCGCATGCCCACCCCACTGGCCGACCCGTCCACCGAAGCCGCCCACGCCCTGGCCGTCGACCTGCGCATGCTCGCGTCGCAGTTGCGACGTCGGCTGCGGCAGGAGGCCTCGGTCGCCGACTGGACCGAATCCCAGCGTGCCGTCCTGTTGCGGCTGGAGCGCCAGGTGGCCGCCACCGTGACCGAACTGGCGACGGCCGAAGGCGTGCGCTCCCAGTCGATGGGCGCCACCGTGGCATCGCTGATCGAGGCCGGCTACGTCAAGGGCGCGCCGGACCCGGCCGACGGCCGGCGCACGCTGCTGTCGCTCACCCCGCAGGCCCGCAAGATGATCCGCCAGGTGCGCGCCGCGCGCGAAGACTGGTTGCAGCGCACGATCTCCGCGCGCTATTCGCTGGCCGAGCAGAAGCAGCTCGCCGCCGCCGTGAAGCTGCTGCAGCGCCTGCTGGACACCCCTTGAGCCAGACATTCCGCTCGCTGCGCATCCGCAACTACCGCTTGTGGGCGGCCGGTGCGCTGGTGTCCAACATCGGCACCTGGATGCAGCGCACGGCGCAGGACTGGCTGGTCCTGACGCACCTGACCGACCACAACGCGACGGCGGTGGGCATCGTGATGGCGCTGCAGTTCGGTCCGCAGTTGGTGCTGCTGCCCTTCACCGGACTCGCAGCCGATCGGCTGAACCGGCGCAAGCTGCTGATGGTCACGCAGGCTTCGATGGGAGCGCTCGCGCTCGGCCTGGGCCTGCTCACCCTCAGCGGCATGGCGCAGCTGTGGCATGTCTACGTGTTCGCGTTGCTGATGGGTTGCGTGGCGGCATTCGACGCGCCGGCGCGCCAGACCTTCGTCGCCGAACTGGTGTCGGACGCCGAGCTCTCCAACGCGGTGGCGCTCAACTCGACCTCCTTCAACGCGGCGCGCATGGTCGGTCCGGCCGTGGCCGGCATGGTGATCGCGGCGACCGGTCCGGGCACGGCCTTCCTGCTCAATGCGCTGTCTTTCGTGGCGGTGCTGATCTCGCTGGCCTGCCTGCGCAAGAGCGAGTTCTTCGCGCGGCCCGATGTGGCGGGGCGCCGGAGCGCCAGCCTGATGGAAGGCTTCCGCTACGTGTGGGCGCGGCCGGATCTGCGTGCGGTGCTGGCGATGCTTTTCCTGGTGGCCACCTTCGGCCTGAACTTTCCGATCTTCATCTCCACCATGTCGGTCGGCGCCTTCCATGGTGGACCCGGGCAGTACGGCCTGCTGTCTTCCACGATGGCGATCGGGTCGGTCACCGGCGCGCTGCTCGTGGCGCGCCGCGCGCAGCCGCGCCTCGGCCATCTGGTGGTCGGCTCGGCACTGTTCGGCTGCGCCACCTTCGCAGGCGCGTTGATGCCGAATGCCGTGGCCTTCGGCATCGTCCTCATCGTCACCGGCGTCGCGGCACAGACCCTCACCACCACCACCAACAGCCTGGTGCAACTCTCGACCGAACCCGCGCTGCGCGGCCGCGTCATCGCGATCCTGATGGCAACGCTGCTCGGCAGCACGCCCATCGGCGCACCGCTGGTGGGCTGGGTCGCCGACACCTTCGGCCCGCGTTGGGCGCTGGGCGTGGCCGCCGCCGCGGGGCTGGCATCGGCGGTCATCGGGCTGCGCTACCTGGTCAGGTACCGCGGGCTGCGGTTGTGGGTGGAAAGGTGGCGGTTGCGTTGGAGCGTGCAGCCTGCGGGGAACCCGGAAGCCGCGACGGGATGATGCTCTTTCGCAATCTCCCTAAAGCTTGATCCCCGCCCCCTTGATCGTCGGCCCCAGCACGCTCACCTGCTCCTTCACGAAATCGTTGAACATCCCGACGGTTTCAGGCTTGGCCACGATCCCCAGGTCATTCAGTTTCTTCTGGATCTCGGGCATCACCAGGACCTCGTTGCAAGCCGTGTTCAACCTCGTCACGACATCCGCGGGCAGCTTGGCGGGGCCGGACAGGCCGAAGAAGTTTTCGAGCACCAGCTTGGGTTGCTTGAGTTCCACGATGGTCGGAACCTCCGGCATCAGGGGCGAGCGCTGGGTGCTGGTCACGGCCAGCGGCACCAGTTGGCCGCTCTTGAAGAAGGGCACGTAGGAGGTGATCACGTCGATGCCGATAGGAATCGTGTTGGCGATCAGGTCGGTGGTCATGGGCGCCCCACCGCGGTACGGCACATGCACCAGGTTGATCCCCGTCGTCTTCTTGAGCAACTCGCCGTAGATGTGGCCGATGGAGCCGGGGCCGCCGGAGCCGAAGTCCATACGGCCGTCCTTGCGCGCGAGCGCATCGAACTCCGCGTACGTCTTGATGCCCGACGGCTTGCTCGCCATGATGACCAGCGGTGCGGCACCCAGGTAGGCGATGTGGCTGAAGCCGGTCGCGGGGTCGTACGGTGGCTTGTCCAGCGTGAACGGGCCGAGGGCGATCGGCGTGGTGTTCGACAGCATCAGCGTGTAGCCATCGGGCGCGGCCGTGGCGACTTGCACTCCGCCGATCGTGCCGCCCGCACCGGGCTTGTTGTCGACCACCACAGGCTGGCCGAGCTTCTTCGTGAGTTGCTCCGCCATCAGACGCGCCAGCACGTCGCTGGAGCCACCCGGCGGAAAGGTCACGATGATCTTGATGGGCTTGTCGGGCCACTGGGCGAATGCGGGAAGCGCCGACGCGGCGGCGCCGGCGGCCAGGAATTGCAGCGCGGTGCGCCGCGTGGGGCGGAAGGTGGTCATGAGGATCTCGGCGGCAATGGGGGTACCCGTCGCTTAGCAGGAAACGCGCCCGATCGTCCTCGCCTCCCTAAGATGCGATGGTCGCCACATCCTCCGCAGAATCTCGACCATGAACCCTCAGCGCAAACGCATCGGCATCATTGGCGGGCTGGGCGCGCTCGGCGCGGCCGACATCTTCTTCAAACTGGTGCAGGCCACACCGTCCGCGAGCGGCCGCGACCAGTACGACCTGATGTTCGAGCAGCGCCCCTTCGACGAGCCTGAAGCGGCCGGCGCCGAGGAGGCCAGCCTGACGGCGCGCAAGCTGTACGTGTTCGACATGATCCGGCACTTCGAGGCGCGCCAGGCCGACGCGGTGCTGCTGCCCTGCTTCATCAGCCACACCTTTCTCGACGAGATCGCCAACGAGGTGCGCGTGCCCATCCTCGACATCCGGGATGCACTGGTTTCGCACGTGCAGCGGCGTTATGCGGAGGCACGTCGCATCGGCGTGCTCACCTCGGACCGCGTCCGGCGGCATCGGCTTTTCGAGATCGCTTTCGAGCGGGCGGGACTGACCGTGATCCAGCCTGCGCCGGATGTGCAGCAAGCGGCCCTCATGCCCGCCATCTACGGCGCGAACGGGATCAAGTCTGGACACCTGCAGGGCGAGGCAATCGACCTGCTGGAACGTGCCTGCCGCAGCCTGCTGGACCAGGGCGCCGAACTGATCGTGCCCGGCTTCACCGAGATCCCGATCGTGATCGAGGCCTTGCGCGAGCGCGGAGTGCCGATCGTGGATTCCAACCGCGTCTACGCCGCCCACGCCGTCACGGACACGGGCAGCGCGAAGGCCCGGCCCTTCAAGGTGGGCGTGGTGGGTGGCGTGGGGCCGGCGGCGACGGCCGACTTCATGCGGAAGATCGTGCTCAACACGACGGCGGCGCGGGACCAGGATCACATCAAGATCGTGGTCGAGCAGAACCCGCAGATACCCGACCGCACGGCCAACCTGATCGGCGACGGCCCCGACCCGACCGTGGCGCTGTACGCCACCTGCAAGAAGTTGGAAGCCGGCGACGCCGACCTGATCGCCATCCCTTGCAACACGGCCCATGCCTTCGTCGAGCGCATCCAGCCCTACCTGTCGATACCGATCGTGAACATGCTGCACGAGACGGTGCGCCATCTGCGCGAACACCATCCCGATTGCCAACGGGTCGGCCTCCTGGCCACCTCCGGCACGCTGGGCAGCCGCGTCTACCACGAGGCTGTGGAAGGCGCCGGACTGGAGGCCATCGCGCCCGACGAGGCGAACCAGGCCCGCGTGATGAACGCCATCTACGGCGAGAAGGGTGTGAAGGCCGGCTTCACCGAGGGCGAATGCCGTGACGACCTGATGCTGGCCCTCGCCCATCTTGTCGAGCGGGGCGCGCAGGCGGTGATCCTCGGCTGCACGGAGTTGCCGCTGCTGCTTGCGCAGTCGGCGGCTTTCCCTGTCGCCGGAACGCAGGTGGTCCTGCTCGACCCGACGGACATCCTGGCGCGCAAGTGCGTTGCGCTTGCGCATGTCGATGCGCCATAGCCGCCATCCCGGCCGGCGCGTGAACAAACGCCGGCCAAGCGTTCGGGCGTCGACATGCAAAGCCATCCGTGGATCAACCTGATGGTCGATACCGGTCAAACCCGAGATCGGAGCCGACCATCGACGACATACATTCGGCATCACGATCTCCATGGAGAAACATGTCTTGAACACGCTGCGCACCGCCGTCACGAGTGCCCTGGCCGTCATCGCGATCGGCAGTGCAGTCGCTCAACCTGCAACCTCGAGTGAGTCGGGTTCGAAGCAAAGCGCCACCGTGTTCACACGCGCGCGCGTCGCGTCCTTCCTGCAGGAGACGGACAACAGGTTCTATGTCCGCCTGAAGCTCTTGCCCAGCGCGAAGCTGCCTTTCATGACGCAGGCCTTCCGGGTGACCGACCGCTCGTTGCTGGCCGACATTCCCGAGGGTGCATGGGTCAAGTTCACGTCACGGCGTGTGGACGGCGAGAACGTGTTGACGGCCATCCACGTCGTCGACGAATGCAAGCGCTTCCAGCCATGCGACTGACCCAGCCCTTCCCCTCGCGCACACGAATCGGTGGCTTGGCGCGCCTGGCCGCTCGCGTGCTGGCGGCGCTGTGCATCGCCGCGCCCGCGCTGGTGGCCGCGCAGCAGGCCTTTCCCGGCGCATCGTGGAGTACACCCGCGACCGCCGGGCAACCGAACGGCTGGTCCGCAGAAAAGCTCAAGCTCGCAGATGACTATGCCGACTGGGCTCGCTCCGACGCCTACCTGGTGATCCACCGCGGCGTGCTGGTGCATGCCTATGGCGACATCCGTCGACCCATGAACCTCGCGTCGGTTCGCAAGAGCGTGCTGAGCGTGCTCTTCGGCATCCAGGTGGACCGCGGCGCGATCGACTTGAACCAGACCCTGGCGACGCTCGACATCACGGACAAGGGCGGCCTGTCCGAGGTCGAGCGGACCGCCACGGTCCGGCAACTGCTGCAATCGCGCTCGGGCGTCTATCACGAGGCGGCCTACGAAACACCCGATGCCAAGAAGCGGCGGCCCGAACGCGGCAGCCACGCACCGGGCACCTGGTGGTACTACAACAACTGGGACTTCAACACGCTCGGCGCCATCTTCCAGCGCCGCGCCGGCAAGAACGTGTTCCAGGCCCTGAAGTCCGACCTGGCGGAACCCCTTCAGTTCGAGGACTTCCGCTATGCGCAAGACACGAAGTTCGAGTACGAGCGCGTCTCGGACCACCCCGCCTACCTGATGTACCTGTCCGCACGGGACCTGGCGCGCGTCGGGCTGCTCGTGAGCCGCGACGGCCAGTGGAACGGCCGCCAGATCGTGTCGACCGCCTGGCTGCGCGATAGCACGAAGTCGTACAGCGCGGTGTCGGGCGGGAACGGCTATGGCTACATGTGGTGGGTGCCGTACACGTCCTTCGCCGCATGGCGCCCCGCCAGCAACCCGCTGGTGCTTGCGGACGGGACCGGCGGGCAGTTCATGCTGGTCGACCGGACGCGGGACATCGTGGTCGTCCATCGCGTCGACAACAGCCGGCTCTGGTACAAGCGCAACGCCGTGGATGTGGGGCAGTTCAACGTGCTTGCCGCGCGCATCCTCGCGGCGGCGCCGGATGAGAAGCAGGCGGCGGGTCCCGCGCGATGAACAGACGCTGACCACCGTGACCATCAGGGATGGGCGCGTGGGGTCGGTGGAGAGAAAGATCTCGCGGTAGCGCTCAGCCTCTCCCGAGGGAAAGCCGGCATTTGCTTGCCGCCCGCACGCTGGACAATGGGCGCACCCCACGCTGCGAGCAAGGCCCCATGCAATCCGGCAAAGCCACCCAAATCCAACTCGACATCACGTCGGACCTGCAGAAGTGGCGCGCCTTCCTGGCCATCGCCGAGCTTGGGAGCCTGACGCGCGCGGCGCTGTTCCTCGACAGCAACCAGTCGCTGTTGAGCCGTCACCTCAACGCGCTGGAGCGGGAATGCAAGGCGCGCCTGTTCAACCGCACCGGGCGCGGCGTGGCGCTGTCGGACGTGGGGCAACGCATCTTTCCGCTGGTCAAGGCCCTGCTCTCCGATGCCGAGCAACTCGAGCTGGAGATCCACGGCGAGGCGCGCGAGCCCGCGGGGCGGGTCACCATCGGCTCGCTGCCCTCCATCACCAATCCGATCGTCGGGCGCCTGTTCAAGCAGCTGCGCGAGCGTCATCCCGGCATCCAGCTCAAGATCCTCGAGGGCTCCAGTGGACAGGTGGAGGAATGGCTGGCCGATGGGCGCGTCGACATTGCGATCCTCTATCGCTACGGCACCGCGCTGCACGAGCAGGAGCAAGCGCTGGCCACCGTCGACAGCTACCTGATCGGGGCTGCGGGCGACCGGCTGACGGCCAAGCCGGAGCTTCCCTTCGCGTCGCTGCACGAGTTGCCCTTCATCCTGCCGAGCGCGCCGAATGGCCTGCGCACCGCCCTCGACGCGATGGCGCGCCAGGAGCACATCACCCTGGCGCCGGTGCTGGAGGCCGATTCGCTGCCGCTCATGCGGTCGACGGTCGCCGAGGCCCGGCTTTACACCGTGCTGCCCATCCACGCCGTATGGACCGAGGTGCAGGAGGGCCGGCTGCAAGCCGCCAGGATCGTCTCGCCCACGCTCCAGCGGGTCGTCTCGATGGCCTTGGCGCGGACCAAGGGACCGGGCCGGGCCGTGTCAGCCGTCGCGTCGGAAATCGTCAGCATCGTGGAAGACAGCGCACGCAGCGGCATGTGGCATTCCGGCGGTCCCGGATGAGCCCCGCGTTGCACGCCTGCGCATAGCAGCGTTGCGCCGGGCGCGGATGCGCGCGAGGCCGCTGCCCCCTAAGCTCGTCGGCAACGATCGACCTCAGGAGACACCCGCATGCCCAGAATTTCCCTGCCCGCCCCGGAGACCATGAACGCCGACCAGCGTGTGGTCTACGACAAGATCGTCTCCGGCCCGCGCGGGCGCATCCAGGGCCCGCTGCGGGCCGCGCTCCACAACCCGGAACTCGCGGACAAGTGGCAGGCCATCGGGGCCTTGCTGCGCTACGGAACATCCCTGCCGCCGCGACTGTCGGAGATCGCCATCCTCGTCACCGGCCGCGCCTGCAACTCGCCCTTCGAGTGGTACGCGCATCGCGTCGAGGCCGAGAAGGCCGGCATCGAGCAGCCGATCATCGAAGCGCTTCTCGCGCAGACCGAACCGCCCGGCCTGTCGGCAGACGACGCGGCCGTCTACCACTACGCGGTCGAACTCAATCGACACAACTCGGTATCCGACGCGACGTATGCAGCCGCCCTCGCACGGTTCGGCGAGCGCACGGTGGTCGAACTGACCGCGCTGGTGGGCTACTACACGATGGTCGCGATGACGCTCAACTGCCACGAGATTCCGCTGCCCGAAGGCGTGTCGCCGGCGTTCCCGTTGCCCCAGGAAGCCGCGCTGCAATGAGCGAAGCGGTCAACAACACAGGGATGGTTGCTGCGGGCTGGGACTGCCACGCCCACCTGTTCGGTCCCTACGAGCGCTTTCCCTTGGCGCCCGAGCGCAGCTACACGCCGCCTGAAGCGGTCGAGTCGTCGTATCTGGCCTTGCTTTCCCGGCTGGGCCTGGGACACGGCGTGCTGGTGCATGCCAGCGCGTATGGCAAGGACCACTCGCTGCTGCTGCATGCGCTGGCCGCGCAGCCCGCCCTGCGTGGCGTCGTCGTCGTGCAGCCTGGTGATCCGCTGGCGCTCGGTGGCCTGCGTGCGCGCGGCGTGCGGGGCGCACGCTTCAGCCATCGCAGCGGACCGGGCACCAACTTCGCCGGCAGCGCGTCATTCGACGACCTGTGCACGCTGGCCCCGGCCTTGGCCGATGCCGGCCTGCATGCCGAACTCTGGACGGACTGCAGGGCATTGCCGGCCATTGCGCCGCACTTGCTGGAGTTGCCGGTCCCGATCGTGATCGACCACATGGGTGGCTTCGATGTGAATGCCGGCGTCGACGATGCGGGGTTCCGCACGCTGCTCGACCTGATAGCGACCGGCAAGGTATGGGTCAAGCTCTGCGCCTATCGCAACCTGCTGGGTTCATCCGACTGGGAGGCTGGCCGCCCCTTCCAGCAGAAGATGATCGAAGCCAACCCCGATCGCCTGCTGTGGGGCAGCGACTGGCCGCACCTGCGTGTGACGCCTGTGCCCGACGCTGCGCAGTTGCTCGCCATGTTCAAGGATTGGGCGGGGAGCGAAGCCGTCGCGGACAAGGTGTTGCGCAGCAATCCGGAGAGGCTTTACCGATAAGGAGACTCTGATCAAATCCGCCTCGGCGCGGGATGGGATGCAAGACGCAAACCACAGTCATCGCCAATGTCTTGGCGAGGATTTGCAACGCCGCAGACCGCCCGGGCAGAGGATGCGCGGTCCGCGGCGGACTTGATCAGCGCCTCCCTGAGCAATCAACCGTCGACGGGCTCGGTGGCCTGGAAGGAAGGCCGGGCTTGCAAGCTTGCGAACCACGATGCGAGGCGCGGCGCCATTGCGCGCCAGCCCAATGAATCGAAGCGGTAGTCGAGATATCCAAGGGCGCAGCCAAGCGTCACATGGCCGATGGAGAAAGGCGCGCTGTCGATCACGTCGGCCTCTGAATCGAGCAGCTTCAGCGCGGCGCGCGTCTTGAGCTTGAAGGCGTCCACCAGTGCTTCCAGCGGATGCTCGCGCTCGCGCTCGTTGCGCCACAAGATCAGCGCGTCGAGCAGGCCATCGCCCAGCGCATGCCAGCGCAAGGCTTGCCAGCGTGGCTCGCCCTCCGCCGGAAACAGCGCGCCTCCAGCCTGGTCATTGAGGTACTCGCAGATGACGATCGAATCGAACAGCGTCGAGCCGTCTTCGCGCACCAGCGTCGGGATCTTCGACAGCGGGTTGTCCGCCATGATGGCCCCGTTGGGCTTGAGCATCGCCGCTACCGAGCGCACGAGTTCAAGCTCTTGCAGCAGCCCCAGTTCATGCGCGCAGATCATCACCTTGCGAACATAGGGCGACTTGGGTGACCAGTGCAGCTTCATCGTCATCAGATCGCTCCCGCGGTGCGCAACGATTCGATGCAGGCGGGGCTGTAGCCCAGCTCCGCCAGGATGTCATCGCTGTGCTGGCCGAGCAGCGGCGGCGCGCTCTGTGTCTGCAGCGGCGATTCGGCAAAGCGCATCGGGCTGCCCACCTGCGGCACGTCGACCCCGCTCGGATGCGGCACATAGCGCAGCATCTCGCGGGCCTTGACCTGCGGCTCCTTGAACACGTCCGCCACGGTGTTGATGGGGCCGCAAGGCACGCCCGCCTTGTCGAGCGCTGCAATCAGCCGCTCGCGCTCCCATTCGGCAAACACGTCACGCAGCATGCCCGACAGCTCGCCGATGTTGCGCACGCGTTGTGCGTTGGTGGCAAAGCGTTCGTCGTTGATCCATTCCGGCCGACCGAAGACTTCGCACAACTTCCCGAACTGGCCGTCATTGCCGACCACCAGGATCACGTCGCCGTCAGCGCAGGCATACACATCCTGCGGCTGGATGTTGGGATGCGCATTGCCATTGCGGCGCGGCACCTTGCCAGAGACCAGGTAGTTCATCGCCTGATTGGACAAGGTGGCGACTTGCACGTCGAGCATCGCGATGTCGATGTTGTCGCCCACGCCCGTCTCGTTGCGCCGTGCCAGTGCAGCCAGCACGGAGACGGCGGTGTACATGCCGGTCATCAGGTCGACGATCGGAATGCCGACCTTCTGCGGCCCGCCGCCGGGGCGGCCGTCCTTCTCGCCGGTCACGCTCATCAGGCCGCCCATCGCCTGGATCAGGAAGTCATAGGCCGGCTGGTCGCGCCGCGGTCCGGTCTGTCCGAAGCCGGTGACCGAGCAGTAGATCAGGCGCGGATTGATCTTGCGCAGCGATGCTTCGTCGAGGCCGTAGCGCTTCAGCGTTCCGGCCTTGTAGTTCTCCAGCACGATGTCGGCCTTGGCCGCAAGTTCCTTGACGATGCGCTGGCCTTCGGGCTTCTCCAGGCTCACCGTGATCGAGCGCTTGCCGCGGTTGACGGCGAGGTAGTAGCCCGCTTCCTTGGTGTCCTTGCCTTCGGCGTCTTTCAGGAACGGAGGGCCCCAGGTGCGGGTGTCGTCGCCGGCACCGGGCCGCTCGACCTTGATGACGTCGGCGCCGAGGTCGGCGAGGATCTGGCTGGCCCAGGGGGCGGCGAGGATGCGGCTCAGGTCGAGCACCTTGACGTGCGAGAGCGGGCCTTGTGGGGTGGTCATGCGATGTCTCCTTTGGTTGGAGACGATTCTTGATTTTCGATGCGCTCCGGACTACGCGCTGTGCGGCAACGCTGTGATGCGCCGCGGCGCATACCGGCGAGCTGCATGGCGCCGGCATGCATAGCAGCTATGCGCAGCAGCCTGATGCGACGCGAGGGCCGGATTCCTAAAGTCCATTCATCCCAAAAACCGGAGACCTTGAACATGAATCGACTCATCCAATCTGCTGCCGCACTGGCGCTTGCAGTGGCCGCAACATCAGGCTGGGCGCAGGCCTGGCCCACCAAGCCGATCCGCGTGATCGTGCCCTTCCCGGCGGGCGGCCCCGTCGACCAGACAGCGCGTGCGCTCGGCTCCAAGCTCAGCACGTCTTTGGGCCAACCCGTCCTGATTGACAACAAGGGGGGTGCGGGTGGGCTGCTCGGCGCCGACGCTGTGGCGAAGTCACCTGCCGACGGCTACACGCTGTTGTTCTCGTCAGCAGGTGCACTGGCCATCGTGCCGCACATCGTGCCGACGATGCCCTACAACCCGCAGAAGGACCTGGTGGCCGTGACCCAGGCGCTCAAGGTGCCGGCCGTGCTGGTCGTGTCCGCCACCTCGAACTACAAGACCTTTGCCGACCTCAAGGCGGCTGCCACCGGCGATGCCAGCAAGATCAACTACGCCTCTGCCGGCAGCGGCACCACGCCGCACCTGCAGGCCGAACTGCTCAAACGCGAAGCAAAGCTCAACATCAACCACATCCCGTACCGCGGGGCCGCACCTGCACTGACCGACCTCATGGGCGGACAGGTCGACATGATGGTGGTGGACATTCCCGTGGCACTGCCGTTCATCCAGTCGGGCAAGCTGCGCGCGCTGGCCGTCACCAACACGAAGCGGATTCCAGTGCTCAAGGACGTGCCTACCGTCGGCGAACTGGGCTATCCGAAGGCCGAGGCCTACAACTGGTACGGCATGCTCGCGCCGGCCCGCACGTCGCCCGAGATCATCAGCAAGCTCTACACCTCCGTCGACGCCGCCTTGCGCTCGCCGGACCTCAAGCAGCAGTTCGATCAGCAAGGCGTGGAAGTCGTTGGCAGCAAGCCCGAGGCGTTCGGCACCTTCATCGCCGTGGAGTCGGAGCGTTGGGGCAGCCTGGCCAAGGCGGTGGGCGCCAAGATGGAATGAAGAAGGCGGCCGAGTTGGCCGCCTTTGATCTTCGTCGGCTTCAGCGACTCGTCATGAGCGCTGAAGCCTTTTTTTACGCAGTCACACGCCGCTTGGCCAGTTCAAGCTTGGCAATGGCATTGCGATGCACTTCATCCGGCCCGTCGACGATGCGCACGGTGCGCTGGTGCGCATAGGCCTCGGCCAGCCAGAAGTCCTGGCTGACGCCAGCCGCGCCGTGCGCCTGGATCGCCCAGTCGACCACCTTGCACGACATGTTGGGCGCGACCACCTTGATCATCGCGATCTCGGCGCGCGCTTCCTTGTTGCCCACGGTGTCCATCTTGTACGCGGCGTTGAGCGTCAGCAGGCGCGCCTGGTCGATCAGGCAGCGCGACTCGGCAATGCGCTCATGCCAGACCGATTGCTCGGCCAGCGGCTTGCCGAAGGCGATGCGCGAACGCAGGCGGTCGCACATCAGTTCCAGCGCACGTTCCGCGGCGCCGATGGAGCGCATGCAGTGGTGAATGCGCCCCGGGCCAAGGCGCCCTTGCGCGATCTCGAAGCCTCGGCCTTCACCCAGCAGGATGTTGCCCACCGGAACACGCACGTTCTCGAGCAGCACTTCCATGTGGCCGTGCGGCGCATCGTCGTAGCCGAACACCGAGAGATGCCTCAGCACCGTCACGCCGGGCGTGTCGCGCGGCACCAGCACCATCGACTGCTGCGCGTGACGCGGCGCCTCGGTGTCGGTCTTGCCCATCACGATGTAGATCTTGCAGCGCGGACTGCCGGCACCCGAGGAGAACCACTTGCGGCCGTTGATGACGTACTCGTCGCCGTCGCGCGTGATGGTGCACTGGATGTTGGTGGCGTCTGACGATGCGACAGCCGGTTCGGTCATGAGGAAACCGGAACGGATCTCGCCCGCGAGCAGCGGTTCGAGCCATTCGTCCTTCTGTGCCTCGGTGCCGTAGCGCTCGATGGTCTCCATATTGCCGGTGTCCGGCGCCGAGCAGTTGAACACCTCGCCGGACCATGACACGCGGCCCATGAGTTCGCACAACGGTGCGTAGTCGAGGTTGGAGATGCCCGGCACGCCGCGATGCTCATGCGGCAGGAACATGTTCCACAGGCCGGCGGCGCGTGCCAGCGGCTTCAGCTCCTCGATCAATGGCGAGACCTGCCAGGCATTGCCCGCGCGGCGGAACGCGTCCATCTCCTCGTGGTAGCGCGCCTCGTTGGGATAGATGTGCTGGTCGAAGAACTGCCGCATGCGATGCAGCAGGTCTTGTGTCTTGGGGGAGGGGTCGGCAAACATGGCGTGTCCTTGGGTCTTGGTGTGGGGCCGCGCCGGTCCTGACGCTGCTGCGCAAGATTGGAACGCCGCCGAGGGAGAAAGGCCGTCTCGCGTGTGACGCAACGGCCGGGAATCCAGCAGTTGGGCAGATCAGTCGAGGCGCACGCCGGAGCGCTTCACCACCTCGGACCACTTCGCCATATCCGTGCGAATCAGCGCCGCGAATTCCTTCGGCGTGCCGAGACGAACCTCGATGCCGGCATCGGCCATCTGCCGAACCATGCCGGGCGAGGACATGACTGCGCCGATCTCGTCATGCAACTTCGTGACGATGGCACCGGGCGTGCCGGCCGGCGCGAGCACGCCGAGCCACAGCGACATCTCGTAGTCGCCCATGCCGGGGGTTTCGGAGATGCTGGGAACGTTCGGCATCGACGGCAGGCGCTTGCGGCCGGTGACGCCGAGCGGGCGCACCTTGCCGGTCTTGACGTAGTCGACGAAGTTCGACGCGGTGTCGAACATCATGGACGTGCGACCGCCGAGGAAGTCGGTCATCGCAGGTGCGCTTCCCTTGTACGGGACGTGCGTCAGCTCGACCTTGGCCAGGCTCTTGAAGAGCTCGCCCGAGAGATGGCTGGTGGTGCCGTTGCCCGCCGACGCAAAGCTCAGCTCTCCTGGCCTCTTGCGCGCAAACTCGATGAGTTCTGCCACCGACTTCGCGGGCACGTCCGGGTTGACCACGAGCAGGTTGGACGTGTTGTGCGTCAGCGTGATCGGGTCGAAGCTCTTGACCGGGTCGTAGCGCAGGCTCTTGTACAGGCTCGGGTTGATGGTGAGCGAGCCCATCGTCGCGAACAGCAGCGTGTAGCCATCGGGTGCCGAGGTCGCCACCGCTTCGGCGCCGATGCCGCCGCCGGCGCCCGCGCGGTTGTCGATGATCACGGCCTGGCCCAGTCGCTCCGCCAGCTTCTGGCCCATGGTGCGTGCCATCAGGTCGGTCGCGCCGCCGGCGGGGAATGGCACGACGAGGCGGATCGGCTTGTCCGGATAGCCGGCCGCACGGGCTGGCAAGCCGAGCGCTGAAAGACCCAGGGATGCGCCGGCAAGCAGCATCCGGCGCCGGGTTGGATGAAGGTTGCCAGGTCGCCTGGGTTGGTCAGCCATCGGCATGACTCAGCGCCCCGTGAAGACAGGTGCGCGCTTCTCCGCAAACGCGCGCTGCGCTTCCTTCGCATCGTCGGTCTTGCCGATCAGCGCCGTCATGTCCTGCTCGTAGCGATAGCCGTCACGCAGGCTCATGTCCTCGATCACGTTGAGCGTGTGCTTGCCCATGCGCGTCGACACCGGGCTCTTGGACGCGATGGTCGCGGCGAGTTCGAGCGCCTTGGGCATCAGGTCCTCCGGCGTCGTGCATTCCTCGATGATGCCGAGGCGATACAGCTCCGCGGCCGGCACGCGCATGCCGGTCAGCATCATGCGGCGCAGGCGCGAGTGGCTGAACAGGCGCATCGCATGGCGGCAGCCGCCGAGCAGTCCGACATCGACTTCGGGCAAGCCGAGCGACGCCTTGTCCGATGCGATCAGGATGTCGCTGGAAGCGGCCATCGCGACGCCGGAGCCGAGCGCTGCGCCGTTGATTGCGCAGATCACCGGCTTGGCGCATTCGCGGATCGCATGGAAGCACTCACGCGTGCGGCGCGAATGCGCGGGCAGGTCGCCAGGTCCCTTGATGACGGAGGCGCGGCCCTTGAGATCGGCACCGGCGCAGAACACCTTGCCCGCCCCGGTCAGCACGACCACGCGCACCTCGTCCATCTCGGAGATGCGGTCGAGCGCCAGCGTGAGTTCGTCGTTGAGCGTGCGCGTGAGCGCATTGACGGGAGGTGCGTTGAGCGTGAGGGTGGCGACGAAGTTGTTCAGTTCGTAGTTCAGTTGGGTCAGGTCGTTCATGGTCTCCGTTCCGGCGCGAAGCGCGCTCGTCTTGTTCGGTGGAGCCAGTCTATGGAACGAACTGCGGCGGCGAAGCCATCGCGCCGACAGAGCTGGTATGCGGGTTTCGGCAAGTCGCTTCGCCCGGATCGGGGAGTTGTCCGGAAACTACTTGCGCTCGGTGGCCACAGCGTCCGTGGCGACGAGGCTGTTCCGGCCGATGGCCGACTGATCCAGCGCGGCCTGCATTCGGCCGTTCCGGCTACGGCCCGTAGTTGTAGAGGTTCCGGCTCTGGGTCATCGGGTTGTTCGGGAACAGCGCATCCGCGCCGGCGAGCGCATTGACCGCCGCGGCCGCCGCGTTCACACCCGTCTGCAGCGCGCCCTCGATCCAGCCCCCGCACCAACCCACGCTGTCACCGGCGAGGAAGACACGCTTGCTCGTCGTCAACGCCTGGTTGTAGAGACTCTGGTTCATCACGTCCTGGCCGGGATAGTTCAGCTTGAACGCGCCGTAATACTGCGGCTGCATCTGCCAGTCGATCATCGTGGTGTATTGCGGCAGCAGCGTGCTGTTGAGCCCCGTCAGGAAAGCGTTCATCCCCGGGTCGGATGCGTAGGGCGCGAGCGAGCGCAAGAGAATCTGCAGGCGCTCGTTGGGATCGGTGACCGCGATGAGCTTGGTCGAGTCGTCGCCCCACGTGTAGCTGACCAGCACCACGCCGTACTGCGAGCCCGGGTAGCCCAGGCAGTAGAGCCCGTGCGCCAGGCCGTCCGTCTGGATGTTCTGCGGACAGTTGGCGTTGTCGTTCCAGAACTGCGACGAGCACAGCACGAACAGCTTGGATGAGTTCATCAGGTGCAGGTCCTGCACCGCGGTCGCCTGGTCGTTGGTGACGGGGCTCACCTGCGCACCGGTACCGGGGGCGCCCTGGGCCGCCTGGGCCGGTGCGGCGGTCGGCGGCTCGGTGATGTTCATGTCCATCTGCATCGCGCGCGTGGTGGTCGCGATGACCGCTGCATCGTAGTAGCCGGTGCCCTGCGTGCTATTGCTCACCCAGTTGATGCACACCGGTTGCTGCACCCCGCCGTGGTAGGAGACGCCGTTCACCTTCGTGTTCATGGTGAAGGTCGCGCCCTGCTGCGTCAGGCTGTTCTGGAAGGCATCAGTGAGGCTGGACAGGCCCGCTGCATAGAACTGCTGCGAGGTCTCCAGGCCGTTGACCACCAGGCGCACGATCTCGGCGAAGTTCACCTGGTAGAGCGGGCCGAAGCCGCCCGAACCCAGCCCCAGCGCACCGAACAGCGCGAAGTCCTGGGCAGTCCACGGTTGGCAGCCATGGGTCGCGGCGTTCTCGACGAAGGCTTCCACCAGCCCTTGGTAGAACGAGACCGTGCTGTAGCCCTGCTCGGGGCCGAGCGGCGCCGATGCGTTGTAGATCAGCTTCTGCCACGCCTGCTGCGCGTCCCCGAAAGTCGACGGGTCCGACAGGTTTGTGGTGAGCTCCTGCAAGGCCGGGCTGCCGGCGAAGTTGCTCCAGCCCTTGGCGACGTTGTCGAAGATGGCCGGCGGGCTGCCCTTGGCCGGCCAGTCGTACACGGTGTTCTGGAAGATGATCTTGGTGTCCACGTCGCCCGGGTCCGGGAACGGCGATGGCTGCGGCAGGCTGAACACCGTGTTCCAGAAGTACTGGAACAACTGCTCGGAGGGCGGCACGCGCATCGCGCCCAGTTCGAAGCGCGCCGGGTCACCGCTGACGGGAACGTTGGAGTCGATGCGTCCGCCGATGCGCGTCGACGCCTCGATGACCTCGACGGCGGCGCCCATCCGGGTCAGCAGCCACGCCGAGCACAGCCCGGCAGGACCACCGCCGACGACCGCGATCTTCTTGCCCTTCAGCGGCGTGCCCGGACCGAGTTGACCGCTATTGGTCTCCAAGAAGTTGGCGTGGGCGTAGAGGACGTCGGCGAAGGTCACGGGCGTGGGCAGCGCGACATTCTTCTTGGCGCTTCGGGGGACGACGAAGAACGACATCGGATCCTTTCCGGAGGCCCGCCGACGCGGCGCGCACATCCCTGACCGGGATCAGCATACGACCGTATGGGTGCGACGTTCAACATTCGGGTGCTGTCGACACGGACACTTACAAGGTCATGGTCAATGCAAATCCGGAGCAACTCCGTTCTCACCGCACCGCCTTCAACTCCTCCGGAAGCGAATCGCTCGGCAAGCCGATGGAATCGGCGATAAGGGCCGTGCGCCGGAGCCAAACGGGCAGGATCTTCGCGAACATGTCCCCCTTCTTTGCGATCTCCTTGTAGTACTCGACGCGGCCGTCGACGTAGCGGGTCGCGACGCCGCGCAGGCCGCGCTCGTTGACGATCGACCGCGTCATGGGACCAAGCACCCCATCGGCCGTCAGGTCGAGCTGCTTCTGCAGGATCACGACGGCTCGTGGCGGACCCATCTGGACTGCAGTGTCGAAGTGCAGCATCGCGAGCGACGGCTGCAGGTCGTCGCAACCAGCGCGACGCCACCAGTCGGTGCGGAAGAACTCTTGCATCTCGGCTCGGGTCAGTTCGCTGACCGGGCGCGGCTCGACACCGCGCTGGCGACGCAAATCGTCGTAGGCCTTCTGGGTGAAGTTGAACTTGGTGGGGCCGCCCGGACCGTCCACCACCTCGGAGGAGCCACCTTCGACCCGGAGAAGGATGCTGAGCGCCTCCAGGAAGTAGCGCGGGTCGGCGAAGCGGCGGGTCCCCTCCTGCACGGCTTCCTCGGTGCACGAACCGGCTTCGGCCAGGTAGGCCTGCCGCTCCGGACAAGTCAGGCGATAGTTCCCCAGCCGCCGTGCCACGCCGACCAGGACTTCAGGCGCCGCATTTGACGGCACGAGGGCAGGATCGACCCTGGCGAGCGGCTCGATGGACCAGTTGCGAGCCGTGCCGTCGGTCCCGAGCGTCGTCACGGATCTGGCGCTGGGCATGAGGATGAGCCGCGTGATCGCACCGCTGTGGCTGCGCAGCGTGCTCGTGAGGCGGCAGCGTGTCAGGTCCCAGATCCGGACCACGCCGTCGTAGGAGGTCGTGACGACCTGCTGCCCATCGGCGGAGAAGACGGCGCCCGAGACCGCGTCCTCGTGCGCGCCCATCCGACAGGTCTCGCGACGGTCGCGCACGTCCCAAACGCGCGCCGTGCCGTCGAGCGACGCGGTCAGGACGCGCTTGCCATCGTGCGAGAAGCGCGCGTCCAGCAGCCAGTCCTCGTGTCCCTCCATGCGGCCGATCTTCCGGCCGTCGCGCGGGTCCCAGAGCGTGGCGCCCCGGTCGTTGGACGCGGCCACCAGCATCGTGCTGTCGTCCGAGAAGGCGACGCGGCGGATGGCGCCGCGACCATCCTGCAAAGTCTGCGCCGGCTCACCGGTGTCGAGGTTCCAGATCGTGATCGAGCCGTCGAGCGCGCTGGCCGCGAGCAGCCGCTCATCCGGTGAAACGGCCAGCGACAGGATCGCCGCCGCTCGATTGACCGGGAAGGCGCGCAGCGTCTCCGGGCGCAGAGGCTCCCAGAGCCGCACCTGCCCATCGAGGCCGCCCGTTGCCAACAGTCCCCGCTTGGGCAGGAATGCCAGGTCGAGGACGGCCGCCTCATGGGTGGGGACGGGCAGCTTTCGTCGGTCCTCCATGTCCCAGAGCTGGAGGGTGTTGTCGGTCGCCGCTGTCGCAGCCAGGCGCCCGGAGGCGTCCAGTGCGGCCGCGAGGACGGGTGCTTCGTGACGGTCCGGTGGCTCGAGCTTTGCGCTGGTCGCGACATCCCACATCACCAGCATGCCGTCCTCGCCAGCCGTGAGCAGCCGCGCTCCGTCGCCCGATACGGCGCCGGCGATGACCGGGCCCTGGTGGCCCCTGAGCGGGGTTCGTTCGTGGTAAGCCCACAGGACCTCGCGCAGCGCCTCGACGGCTTGCGGAGCCGCCTCGCGCGGACCGCTGTCGCTGCTCAGCCAGAGCGCGGCATGGCCGACCAGGCCGGTTTCCCCGACCCTGTTGGCCCGCTGCTCCGGCGCAACGCCTTCCAGGGCGATGGCGAGGGCCGCGCCCATTCGGCCGCTCGCCAGCTCGCGCGACGCATTCGCCGCGATCATTCGTTCGCGCGCCGTCTCAGTCAGCGCGCGCTGCTGGTCCGACCACGCGAACAGCTCGAACAGGCCCCAGGTCGAAGCCGCCAGCAGCACGACGCCGGCGAGCGCGGCGAGACTCATCCGGCGCCGCCGCTGCTCGCGTCGATTCGAATCCGCCAAGGCCGCGGCAGACGCCTCGACGTAGCGCCGCATCTCCGGGTCCGGCAGCGCGCCCGCTCGGTCGAGCAGCGCTGTCGCTTCGGCGAGCGGGCGGCCCGGCGGCAGCAGTCGCGAGTCGCGGTCGGCATGCTCGGCCTTCCACGCTGCGAACGCTTCCTCGACGCGCCGGCGCGCCGCCAGCGAATCGCGCGCCGCCTCGATTCCCTCGCGCAGGAACGTCCAGCGCCGGAACAGCGCCTCGTGCGCAACTTCCCAGCCCGTCTCGTCGGCAAAGACAAGGCGGGCACGTGCAAATTCCTCGAGCAGGCGGCGGGCCGGCACCGGCACATCGGCCTGCGGCAGTCGACGGCGCAAGACACGGCCCTCGGCCGAGAGATCCGCCATGCCGTAGACCAGCAGGCCGCGGAACGCCTCCAGCTCTTCCGGCGTGGCGGCCGCCGCGGTCACGAGCTTTTCGGCCCGCTCGCCGACCGCCGCCTCGAGGCCGCCGAGCGTGTCGTACTCGACATGGGTCAGGCGCAGGTCGTCGGCGCCGAAGCGGTCCCACAGCTCGCGCAACACGAAGGCGAGCAGCGGCAGGGCGTCGTCGGTCTGGGCCTCCGCCACCAGCCGAGACGCGAGGCCTGGCTCGAGCTGCAGCTCCGCCAGCGCCGCCGGGCCCTCCACCACCGCGTGGAAGGCCGCGCGCGGCAACGGCCCCAGCTGGAACGCACGCGTGGGCAGGATCTCGGCCGTGGCGACTGCGGGATCGCGCAGCGCAGGATGGCGCTGCAGCGTGCCGGTGAAGTCGGCGCGCAGGGTCGCGAGCACGAGCAGGCGATGGTCGGTGGCCGCCAATGTGTCGCGCAGGACCAGCAGGAATTGGTCGTTCAGCGGGCTGGCGGTGCGTCCCAGCACCTCCTCGAACTGGTCGACCGTGACCAGCACGGTGGCATCCGGCTTGGCGGCGCGGCGCCGCAGTGCCGAAGCCATCTGCTGCACGGCGGCGACCCAGCTGGCGGTGTCGACCGGCGCGCCGTCTGCGGCCGGCGCCGGTATGTCGGCACCGGCCACACCGAACGCCTCGCCGAGGTTGGCGAGCGGCGCCTGGAGTGGACGGAACGGCGGCACGACGATCCAGTTGTCGGGATCGCGCTCGAGCCGCGGCAGCACGCCGGCACGCACCAGCGACGACTTGCCCGTGCCGGAGGCCCCCTGTACCAGCACCAGGCGAGCACGATCGGGCGCGCGACACTCGCGCAGGATCGCCAGCAGGTCCGTGATCTCCTGCTCGCGGCCGAAATAGACGGCGGCATCGTCTCGCTGGAAGGCGGCGAGGCCGGGATAAGGCGCACGATTGCCATGCCAGACGAAGAGATCCTTCGGGTCGAGGCCGGCCGCCAGCAGGCCGCGGCGCAGCCGGGCGCACGCCTCGGGATCACCTGCCCCGCGCTGCCAGTCGATGGCCTGCGTCCGCCGCAGCACCGGCGGCGCCTTGGCAGCGAGTTGCGCTTCGTCGATCGGCCGCAGCGTCAGCGGCAGCACCGGCTTGCGCAGTGCCTGGGCATGGTTGGCCTCGGCGACGCACCACGGCGAATTCAGCCATGCCTCGTCGACCAGGGCGATGAGCGCACGGCAGCGCCTGAGTTCGGTGTAGAGCCGCTCCTCCCACGGGGTGCCACCGATCAGGCCGTCCGCCGCATCGTGATCGAGGAAGATCGCCTGGTGGCCTTCGGCCTCGAGCCACACGCGCAGTGCGCTCGCCGCTGCGTCGTCGCGGCTGCTATGGCTGAGAAAGATTGTTCCCATGTCCCCGGCCTTGCCTCAACGCGAAATCGCGGTGGTGAATGTGCGGGGTACGACTCTATGCCAGTTTGGGCGATGCGACCACGGTGGGGCGGGAGCGACGCGCCATGGGCGTGCCGCGCGGTCTCCCTTCCTCGCGAAGCTTTCGCGGCGGACTGCCGCGCCGTTGAGTCCCAAAGGCAGGAAGTACCGTTCGCTGTGCGGTCAAACCGTGCTTTGTGCGTCCCGGCCGGTCGGTATGAGAAGTTCGTTGCGGTAGCTGTTGGCCTTGTGAATCAATGGGACCGCTGACCAAGCAACTTCCTCCACAGCGACCTCAATTTTCGGGAACCGCCTGCTCGCCATCGCCCGGCTCAGCGCGCAGGTTGGCGTAGTTGCGCATCACCGTCTGCGATTTCGGATGATCCGCGCCCAAGCTGGAAACGAGTATGGCCAACGCCCTGCGCATGAGCGGCTCGGCCTCGGCCAGGCGGTTGGTGACGTGGAGCAATTGCGCTAGGTTGTTGAGGTCGATCGCGACTTCGGGATGCTCAGCGCCGAAACTGTTCACGTCGATGGCCAGCGCCCGGCGCATCAGCGGCTCGGCCTCGGCCAAGCGGTTGGTGGCCTGGAGCAAGGTCGCCAGGTTGTTGAGGTCGCGGGCGACATAGGGGTGTTCAGCGCCGAAGCTGTTCTCGTCGATGGCCAGTGCCCGGCGCATGAGCGGCTCGGCCTCGGCCAAGCGGTTGGTGGCCTTGAGCAATTGCGCCAGATTGTTGAGCCGGCTGGCGACATTGGGATGCTCAGCGCCGAAGCTGTTCTCGTCGATGACCAGCGCCCGGCGAATCAGCGGCTCGGCCTCGGCCAGACGGTTGGTGGCATGGAGCAAAGTCGACAGGTTGCTAAGTTCGATGGCGACATTGGGATGCTCAGCGCCGAAGCTGTTCTCCTCAATGGTTAGCGCTCGGCGCATCAGCGGCTCGGCCTCGGCCAAACGGTTAGTGGCCTGGAGCAACGCCGCCAGGTTGTTGAGCCCGATGGCGACACGGGGATGCCCAGCGCCAAAGCTGTTCTCGTCGATGGCCAGCGCACGGCGCATGAGCGGCTCGGCCTCGTCCGGGCGGTTGGTAGCCTTGAGCAATTCCGCCAAGTTGCTAAGCCGAGTGGCGACTCGGGGATGCCCAGCGCCGAAGCTGTTCTCATCGATGGCCAGGGCCCGGCGGATGAGCGGCTCAGCCTCCCCGTGCAGGGCCTTTTCAAGGAGCAGTAGCGCGCTTTGATTCAACAGCCTGCCAGTCGGCGTGGCAATGCCCGCCTCCTCCGCATGGCTGGCGACAGCCTGGGCGTGGGGCAGGAGTGGCTCTAGCACGGGCCAAGTGCGTACGTCACTCGGCTCACCGACGAAGGCGGCGTCGATCCAGCCCAGCGCTTCGGTGAGCGCCGAGACGCTTGCGCTGGATCGTGTGACCGCCTGCACCAACCGATGGACCGTGAAGCTCGGCTCCGTACTAGCGCGGGTCACCAGCGAGAAAGACTCCAGTGCCGCCAGCGCCGCGTAGACATCTTCACCCGGCGCAGCACCCGCCGCCGGCACCTTCAGCAACGATTCCGGGATCGGCTCTGCGGCCAGCCAAGCCAGCCGGAGCAACAGCCGCCGGGCTGGCTCATCGAGCTGGTCAAAGGAGGTCTGCCAGGTGACCGCCACGCTCTTGGGGTAGTGCATCAGGCGCGGGTCATACCACGCGAGCACCTTGTCCCGCTGGCCACGCCACGCTGCCAGGTAGTCCGCCAGGGTGAGACGGCGCTGGGCGATATAGGCGCCGGCTTGCTCCAGGGCAAGTGCGAGGCCCCCCAGTTCCCCGGCCAGGATGCGGGCTTGGGCGGCGTCATCCGCTTGCTTGCGACGCCGCGCGTCGGTCCGGGCAAGGAGGAACTCGACCGCGGCCGGCTCCTGCAGTACCTCGAGCGGCAGCGTCTCGATGGCGCCACTCCAGTTGCTCAAGCGGCTTGTGATGAGCACATGGCCACCAGTCAGCCGCGGCAGCAGCGCTTCCACCGCCTGGGCGGCGGCTTCCGTATCTGCGTTGTCGGCAATCAGCAGCCAGCCAGGATTGCGATGCAGCCAAGCGAGCAGGGCGCTCACCTGGGCGGCTTCCTCCGCGACCTGGTGCTCGGGCAGATCGAGCACCGCGGGCGAACACAGCGCGGCGAGGTTGCGCTGCAGCGCTTCGGGACTGTCGGCGCCGACGAAGATCACTGCCGTGTAGTCCTCGGCGTGCCGCCAACCGTACTCCACGGCCAGCCGCGTCTTGCCAATGCCGCCCAGCCCGTACAACGCCTTGCCGACGATGGCGCTGGCGCCCGTCGCCGCGGCACTTGCCAGACTGACGCGCAACTGGTCCAGCGTGGCTTCGCGTCCCTTGAAAAGACCACCCAAGCTCGGATAGGGCAGATGGATGGCGCGCCGGGCCAATCCCGCAGCGAGGAGGATGTCGAACACTCCGGAGCGCAGCACCTCCACCGCCAGTCGGTCGGGGTTTGCGAAGTGGATGCCGGGATAGCGTTCCACCTCTGCCAAGCGCTGCAGATGCGCCTGCTGGGCATCGCGCTGTTCGGTGACGAGTTCGTAGCGTGCATCCCGAGGCGCGTCGGGCTCGGGCGCACAAATCATGACGCGCTTGCCGTGGTAAAGCCCGAGCCACGCTTCCCACTGGGTGTACGGAAGCGCCGGCGCGCCGGGACGCAAGTAGGGAGCCAGCGGCGTCAGCTTCGCGCCCAGGTCGGGATAGCGGCTGCACATCACCGCCAAAGACGGCGCCTGCGCCAGTGCCCCGGTCATGTCGCCAACGAGGTGGATCACCGCGTCGCAGTGCTGGATGTAGTCGTCCAGCATGTCCAAGGTCTCGGTGCCCGTGACAATGAAATCCTCTTGCACGGCCACGGAGACGTTCGGGCGCGTGAGGGCGTATCGCAATGTGTCGCGATAGCAGCGGAACTCCGCGCTTACGGCAGACAGGAAGATTTGTACCCGTGCCACGGCCTACCTTGTTGGATTGCCCGATGTTCTTGCGCCGTCGCTGAAGGTGCCTGCACCGGTCTCGATGCAAGCCCCTTTGCGACTCTTACGGGCGACGTGGCATTGTCGGGGTGGGAAAAGATTGTTCCCATGTCCCCGGCCCTGCCTCAACGCGAAATCGCGGCGGTGAATGTGCGGGATCCGACTCTATGCCAGTTTGAGCCATGCGATCACGGTGGGCCGGAGGCGACGCGCCATGGGCGCGCCACCCAGTCTCCCTCCTTCGCGAAGCCTTCGCGGTGGTCTATCGCGCGCGGTTGAGTCCCAAGGTCAGGAGTACCGATCGCTGTGCGGTCGAACCGTGCTTCGTGCGTCTGGGTCGGTCGGTACGAGAAGTTCGTTGCGGTAGCTGTTGGCAAGCAACTTCCTCCGCAGCGATCTCAATTTTCGGGGAACACCTGCTCGCCATCGGCCAGCTCCGCGCGCAGCTTGGCGTAGTTGCGCATCACCGTCTGCGAGTTCGGATGATCCGCCCCCAAGCTGGAAACGAATATGTCCACCGCCCGGCGCATGAGCGGCTCGGCCTCGGCCAGGCGGTTGGTGGCTTGGAGCAATTGCGCCAGGTTATTGAGATGAATGGCGACCTTGGAGTGTTCAGCGCCGAAGCTCTTCTCGGTGATGGATAGCGCCCGGCGCATGAGCGGCTCGGCCTCGACCAGGCGGCCGGTGGCTTGAAGCAAAGCCGCCAGGTTGTTCAGGTCGCGGGCGACGTCGGGATGCTCAGTGCCGAAGCTGGTCTCGTCGATGGCCAGCGCCCGACGCAGGGGCGGCTCGGCCTCGGCGAGGCGTTTGGTGTCCTGGAGCAATCCCGCCAGGTTGTTGAGCCGGATGGCGACATAAGGATGCTCAGCGCCGAAGCTGTTCTCATCGATGGCCAGCGCCCTGCGCATGAGCGGCTCGGCCTCGGTCAGGCGTTTGGTGGCCTTGAGCAATTGCGCCAGGTTATTGAGGTCGATGGCGACTCTGGGATGCTCCGCGCCGAGGCTCTTCTCGTTGATGGCCAGCGCCCGGCGCATAAGCGGCTCGGCCTCGACCAGGCGGTCGGTTGCGTAGAGCAAGGCCGCTAGGTTGTTAAGGTCGCGGGCGACGTCGGGATGCTCAGCGCCGAAGCTCTTGCCGTCGATGGCAAGCGCCCGGCGCATCAGCGGCTCGGCCTCGGCCAAGCGGTTGGTGGCCTGGAGCAAGGCCGCTAGGTTGTTGAGGTCGCGGGCGATGTCGGGATGCTCGGCGCCGAAGCTGTTCTCGTCGATGACCAGCGCCCGGCGCATGAACGACTCGGCCTCGGCCAAGCGGTTGGTGGCCTGAAGCAACTGCGCGAGGTTTGTGAGGTCGCGGGCGACGTAGGGATGCTGAGCGCCGAAGCTACTTTCGTCGATGGCCAGCGCCCGGCGCATGAGCGGCTCGGCCTCGGCCAGACGGTTGGTGGCCTCGAGCAATTGCGCCAAGTTGTTTAGTTGGGTGGCGACTTTAGGATGCTCGGCGCCGAAGGTGTCCTCGTCAATGACGAGTGCCCGGCGCATGAGCGGCTCAGCCTTGCCGTGCAGGGCTTTCCCATGAAGCAGCACCGCGCTCTGATTCAATAGCCTGCCAGTCGGCGTGGCAATGCCCGCCTTGTCCGCATAGCTGGCCACAGCTTGGGCGTGGGGCAGGAGTGGATCAAGCATCGGCCAAGTGCGTACGTCACTCGGATTACCCACGAAGGCGTCATTGATCCAGCCCAACGCCTCGGTGAGCGCCGGGACACCAGCGCTGGACCGTGTCACCGCCTGCACCAACCGATGGGCCGTGAAGCTCGGCTCCGTGCTGGCGCGGGTCACCAGCGAATAAGACTCCAGTGCCGCCAGCGCCGCGTAGACATCGTCACCCGGCGCAGCACCCCTCGCCGGCACCTTCAGCAACGATTCCGGGATCGGGTCTGCGGCCAGCCAGGCCAGCCGCAGCAGCAGCCGCCGGGCTGGCTCGTCGAGCTGGTCAAACGAGGTCTGCCAGGTGACCGCCACGCTCCTGGGGTATTGCATCAGGCGCGCTTCGTACCACGCGAGCACCTTGTCCTGCTGGCCACGCCACGCTGCCAGATAGTCCGCCAAGGTGAGACGGCGCTGGGCGATGTAGGCGCCGGCCTGTTCCAGGGCAAGCGCGAGGCCCCCCAGTTCCCCGGCCAGGATGCGGGCCTGAGCGGCGTCATCCGCTTGCTTGCGGCGCCGCGCGTCAGTCCGGGCAAGGAGGAACTCGACCGCGTCCGCCTCTTGCAGTACCTCAAGCGGCAGCGCCTCGATGGCGCCACTCCAGTTGCTCAAGCGGCTTGTGATGAGCACATGGCCACCAGTCAGCCGCGGCAGCAGCGCTTCCACCGCCTGGGCGGCGGCTTCCGTATCTGCGTTGTCGGCAATCAGCAGCCAGCCATGATTGAGATGCAGCCAAGCGAGCGCAGCGCTCACCTGGGCGGCTTCCTCCGCAACCTGGTGCTCGGGCAGGTCGAGCACTGCGGGCGAACACAATGCAGCGAGGTTGCGCTGCAGCGCTTCGGGGCTGTCGGCTCCGACGAGGAGCACTCCTGTGTAGTCATCGGCGTGCCGCCAACCGTACTCCACGGCCAGCCGCGTCTTGCCGATGCCGCCCAGCCCGTGCAGTGCCTTGCCGACGATGGCGCTGGCGCCGGTCGCTGGGGCACTTGCCAGGCTGGTGCGCAACTGGTCCAGCATGGCTTCGCGTCCCTTGAAAAGACCACCCAGGCTCGGATAGGGCAGATGGATGACGCGCCGGGCCAATCCCGCAGCGAGGAGGATGTTGAACACGCCGGAACGCAACACTTCCACCGCCAGCCGGTCGGGGTTTGCGAAGTGGAAGCCAGGATAGCGTTCCCCCTCTGCCAAGCGCCGCAGATGCGCCTGCTGCGCATCGCGCTGTTCCGGGACGAGCTCATAGCTTGCATCCCGAGGCGCGCCATCCTCGGGCACACAAATGATCACGCGCTTGCCGTGGTAAAGCCCGAGCCACGCTTCCCACTGTGTGTACGGAAGCGCCGGCGCGCCGGAGCGCAAGAAGGGAGCCAGCGGCGGCAGCTTCTCACCCAGGTCGGGATATCGGCTGCGCATCACCGCCAATGATGGCGCCTGCGCCAGTGCCCCGGTCATGTCGCCACTGAGGTGGATCACCGCGTCGCATTGCAGGATGTAGTCGTCCAGCATGTCCAGCGTCTCGGTGCCCGTGACAACGAAATCCTCTTGCACGGCCACGGAGACGTTCGCGCGCGTCAGGTCGTGTCGCAGCGACTCGCGGTAGCTGAGGAACTCCGCGCTTACGGCAGACAGGAAGATTTGTACCCGTACCACGGCCTATCTTGTCGGATTGCCTGTCGTTGTTGCGCGATCACTGGCGCATGCTGCACCGGTCTCTATGCAAGCCCCTGTGTGACTCCAATCGCATCGCGCCGCCATCATGGCTCAGCGCCAGATCGCTGTCAGCACCTGCGCGAGCCGCGCACCGGCCTTGGCGATCTCCTTGCGCTGGACATCTTCCTTCCTCTGTGCGTAGCCGGCGGGCAGGTCGACGGCATGGTGATGCTGGGCATCCTCGGCGGCGTAGGTGATGCCATCGAACGCGACCTTTCCGCCGGTGAGCGATTCAGTCGCCCATGCCGTCGACCAGCCCGACATGTCTCCCGCAGTCACGGGAACGGCCCGCGCGAGCTTCATCAAGGCCGGCGATGGCGGCTGCGACGCAAGGCTCGAAGTCACCGAGTCCCATTCGCCGTGGAGCTTCCTCGAGCCGATGAGCAGGTCGTTGCCGCCGTGCGTTTCGGTCCTCGCATCAAAGGCGCCCTCATCCGGGTCCACCACTTTTCCCTTGGCATCCACATAGACGGAGACCACATGCAGCGGCTGGTGGATGTCGCCGACATAGTGGGACAGCAGCCGCAATGCCTCCTTCTTGCTCGTGATCTTGAAGGGTGGCGGGCACGGCTTGCCCTGGAGCACCGCAATGGTCGCGGCAATGGCCGAGACGACGTCCTGGTCGGTGGTCCCGACCTGTCCCTTCTTGTACGCCACGCGTTGCAAGGCGACGTCGGTGTAGTGGTACTGCTTGTGGCAAGGCTCGGTGTTATGTGGCGAGGTGCAGTTGCCCACGTTGCGGCGCACGAAGGCTTCCATCAGTTGCTCGCTGGCCGGGTTTTCGTAGATGGCGCAATCGGCGAACCGGCCCGCGCCGCCGTACTTGAAGGTCCTGGGATCCACGCTCTTGGCGCAATCGGCCCAGACCGAGGCGGTGCGCAGATTGCTCCCGAGAATCTTGCGGACTTCCTTGGCCGCGGGCGTTCCCGCGATCATCGCGTCGGCGACCGTGCCCACTGCCATGTGGCCATGGGGTCCGTAGGCGAATGCGCTCCCGCAAGCGACGACACAAGCGAAAGCCAGGGCGCACAGTCTGGTTGACATGGAACCTCCTTGATATTTGTTGCGACCATGGAGGCTAGCCGCTTCAACGTTGTGAAGCGACCCCACACCGGGGGAGAAATCACTTTCCAAGGCAGCACGCGGCCTTTGCGGGCCGCGTCCGCCCGAGCGCTGCGGCGCCCTTACTTGCCCTTTTGCGCCTCTGTCTCCATGCGGTGCCGGATGGCCGCCATCGTTTGCTCGAGCACCGTCGCGGGGTTGAAGCTTGGCGGGAACGACCGGGGCGGGAACGCCTTGAAGGTCTCCGCAAACTCGAAGACTTGCTCCATCAATCCATACACCTGGCCGATGTGGTTCAACTGCCAGTCCCAGAAGGTGTTCGAGGTGATGTCGGCCCGCTCGAAGGGATCCTGGAACAGGTTGAAGATCTTCTGCGGGCGCAATTCGGTGAAAGGCTCTGCCCAGACGCCCAAGGTGCCCTGCATGCGTTGTTCCGCACAGACGTACTTGTAGTCGCCCTGCCGGATCGCGACCAGCAAGCCGTCGTCGTCCGTGTAGAAGAACAGGTCGCGCGCGCTCTTCAAGGCACCCTTGCTGCCGGCCTTCCCTTTCACGTTGCGCAGGAAGTCCGACTGGTCGTAGCCGTCCAGGCACACCTTGTAGGTGTTGCCGTTGGCCTTGTAGCCCTTCTTGAACTTGCCGATGATGTCGGTCTCCCGGCGAAACTGCAGAGCGTCGGGATCCAGTCGTTGTGGGCCATCAGCGCGTTGGTGACGGTGCCTGCCGCAATCACCTTGGGCCAGCGCACCAGGCACGGGACGCGAAAGGCGCCTTCCCAATTGGTGTTCTTCTCGGACCGGAAGTGGGTCATCGCACCATCGGGCCAGGAGTTCATGTGCGGGCCGTTGTCGGAGGAGTAGACGACGATCGTGTTGTCGGCAATGCCCAGCTCGTCCAGCGTGTCGAGCAGGGTTCCGACGGTATCGTCGTGCTCCATCATGCCGTCCATGTACTCGCTGTCGCCATGCTCGTAGCGGCCGCGATGTTCGGAGCGTACGTGCGTGCGCAAGTGCATGCGGGTCGCGTTGAACCACACGAAGAAGGGCTTGCCGGCCTTGTTCTGTCGCTGGATGAATTCGACGGCGGCTGCCGACGTTTCATCGTCGATCGTCTCCATGCGCTTCTTCGTCAGCGGCCCGGTGTCCTCGATGGTCTGCTTGCCGACCTTGCCGAAGCGCGGGTCGACGGTCTCGTCGTCCATATCGGTGGCCTTGCATTGGAGGACACCCCGCGGGCCGAACTTGGCCCGATAGCTCGGGTCCTTCGGATAGTCCGGCAGCTCGGGCTCTTCTTCCGCCGTTGCAACGAGACTGGTCTTGCCTACCGGGGCTGGCTATTGCACCTACGCGCACGCACGAGATGCAGGCAGGACGACGCAGCGCTCGCAGGCTATTGCGGAATGACCCGCGCGCCTTCTCCGTTGCCTTCGATGTAGACGCGCTGGCCGACGCGCAGGTTCGGGTTCACCGGCTGGCTCACCGACACTAGCACGCCGCTGGCGGTGCGCACGATGACCTGCTGGCCCGCGACCGGCTGGTCGTATCGCTTCTGCACCTCGTTGCCTGCAACGGCGCCGCCGACCGTGCCCAGGATCATCGCCACGTCGCGGCCCGTGCCACCGCCGATCAGGCTGCCGACACCCAGTCCGACCGCGCCGCCGACCACCGCGCCGATGCCGGAATGGTGGCTGCTCTGCAGTTGCACCGGCGTGATCTGCTCGATGGTGGCCTGGCGTATCGCCATCGCGCCGGGCGGCGTTCCGGGGGCCGCGCAACCGGCGAGCAGGAACACCGAAACCAGGGTTGCGACGACGACCTTTGCGATGGCGGACATGTGTGCTCCTTGAGGGCTCGAAAAGATTGGAGCATCGAACACGCAGGCGCAACATTGCCCCTTGGGGCAAGGCCAATGCCCGCCGTTGCACCTTGCGGGCGTTGCCCTCAGGTGCATCGACGCGCGCATTCAGGGGCAATTGCAGCGGCCGCCCCGCAACCTCAGAATTTGCCTGTTCACGGCGGCGCGCAAGGCGACGATCTGGCGTGTCGATGGCAAGGCTGACCGCTTTCAACCTGACCCTTCGAAAACCATGACCGATCCTCGCGTACGAACCATGCTCTTCCTCGGCCTGCCGGCGCTGGTCGTCGGCGTGGCCGCCGCGCTGATCCTGCTCGTGGTGGCGCTGACCGCCAACCTGCTGCAGCGCTTCCTCTGGCAAACGCTGCCGCCGATGCTCGGGGCCTCGGGCACGGCCTGGTGGTGGGTGCTGGGCATCCTGACGCTCACCGGCTTCGCGGTCGGGCTCATCGTGCGCTTCTTTCCCGGACATGCCGGCCCAGACCCCGCAACCGTATCGCTGTTCGGCCCGCCGACGCCGGTCGGCGTGCTGCCGGGTCTTGCGCTGGCGCTCATCCTCGCGCTGGCCGGCGGCGTCAGCCTCGGCCCGGAGAATCCCGTCATCGCGATCATCGTGGGCCTCACCGTCGCCATCGGCGCCAAGGTGATGCCGCGCGTGCCCGTCAAGGGCTGGGTGATGCTCGCAGCCGCCGGGACGATCGGCGCGATGTTCGGCACGCCCGTGGCGGCGGCGCTGCTGTTCTCCGAGATGGTCGGCGGCAGCGAGGACAAGCCGGTGTGGGACCAGCTCTTCGCCCCGCTGGTGGCCGCCGGCGCCGGTGCGCTGACCATGGCGCAGTTCGAGGAGATGAATTTCTCGCTGCCGATCCAGCCCTACCTTCACCCGACCATTCCGGACATCGGCATCGGCATGCTGGTGGCGCTGGCCGCCGTCGCGATCGGCATGGTCGCGGTGTGGCTGTTCCCGATCTTCCACCGGGCCTACCAGGCCATCGGCAACCCGTTGATCGCGCTGACGGTGGGCGGGTTCGTGCTCGGGCTGCTGGGCATCCTGGGCGGGCCCATCACCATGTTCAAGGGGCTCGGCGAGATGAAGTCGCTGGCAAGCAATGCGGGGAGCTATTCCGCGGCGGCACTGGCGATGATCGTCGTGATCAAGCTGATCGCGATCCTGGTCTCCGCCACCTGCGGCTTTCGGGGTGGGCGGATCTTTCCGCTGGTCTTCGTCGGCGTCGCATTCGGGTTCCTGGTGCACCAGCTGTTTCCCGCGGTCCCTCCCGCGCTGGCCGTGGCCTGCTCGGTGATGGGCTTCACGCTGGTGGCGACGCGGGACGGCTGGCTGAGCCTGTTCATGGGCGCCGTGATGATCCCCGGCATCGAATTGCTGCCGCTGTTGTGCGTGGCGATCCTGCCCGCGTGGGTCGCGCTGGCGGGTCGAGCCGAGATGCTGATCAAGGCGCCGCCGCCGCCCGCGCCCGCCAAGGGAACTTGAGGCTGCAGGCACAGTACCTTTTACCTGCCGTCGATCGAGCGCGAATCGCCTGACACATCTCGCTGCGCGACCATGCGCACCGTCGCCCGGCACCACGAGATCAGAACGCGTGCCGGATGCCCAGGTCATAGCCGTAGCCGCGGTCCGCGCGGTAGCCCGCCGCATTCGAGTTGACCGTGTTGCTGTACCCGGGCGCGACGTCCGCGGACGCGACGTTCACCACGCCCACGGCGGCGCCGTTCTCGTTCTTCGTCACGGCGAAGTTCGTGTACAGCGCGGTGCGCTTCGACAGGTTGTAGACATAGCCCAGCGCGAGCTTGGTGGCCTTGGGGTCGGGCGTGGTCATGGGCCGCGGGCCATACGGCGTGAAGTTGTAGAACTGCCCCTTCACCTGCGCATACGACGCCTTGACCTGGCCGGCGCCGATCGGGACGCTCAGGCCGACCAGGAAGTTGCGCGTGTCCACGTTCAGCGGCGGCGTCAGGGCCGGCGTCAACGGGAAGGTCGCCGCGTTGGCGAAGTCGGTCTTGACGTCGACCATCGAATACTCGCCGAACAACTTGACCACGTTGAAGTCATACGACGCGCCGAGATTGGTCGTGGTGACGCTGGTGGTCGAGCCGAAGTGGTAGTTGTCCGCGATGTTGCTTTTGCCGTATGCGAGTGCGATGTCGAACGGGCCGTTGGCATAGCCGACGCGGGCGCCCGCATAGCCGCCCGTGCGCGAGTTGTTGACGGCCTTGGGGTCGTCCTGCAGTTGCGGGCCCGACACGTTCTCGCTGAACGCGTACATCGCCTGGCCATAGAAGCCGCCGAGGTTGGGCGGCAGGAAGTAGCCGACCGAATTGGCCTTGCGTGCGTAGTAGCCGCGGTTCAGCGAGATGGTGGGCAAGGCGCCGCCCATGGTCTGCGCGATCAGGCTGGTGCCGGAGCCGACGACGCCGAAGGGATCGAACACCGCGTCGCTCCAGAAGGTCGGGGTGTAGTCCCGGCCCATGCGCAGCTCGCCGAAGGGACCGAGCAAGCTGACCGTCGAGCGCCGGTCGAAGTAGGTGCCGGCACGGCCGACCGAGCCCACGTCGGGCCACAGCGTCGACTCCAGCCAGAATGCCGCCGCCAGGCCGCCACCCAGGTCTTCCTGGCCGCGGAAGCCGAGGCGGCTGGACACATTGCCGCTGTTCGACAGTGCCCATTGGCTTTGCTTCAGGTCCGGCTTGGGTGCTGCCGGGGTGGTCAGCCCTTGGTACTTGCTGTTGGTCTGGTAGTAGCTGACGCCGGCATCGAGTGCGCCGAACACGGTCAGGGTCGATTGCGCCGAAACGATGCCGGCCGCCAAAAGGGCGGCCACGGCGACGAGAGTCTTTTTCATGGGGGGATCAAGTGAACGAATGGATGAACGCACCAAAGGTAGTTCGCTCAGTCCATTCGCACTCCCCCCGTAAAGGGTGGAAGGTTAGGCCCGCCTACGCTGCGCGCCGCGGGGCCCTGCCCTCAAGACCCGGGGTAAGCCCCGGGGATCGCCGAGACGCTCAGTGCGCCGCGTGGTCCGGACCGCTCGCCGCGGCCACGGGATACATGGGCACCTGGCGGAACTCGTCGAACAGGCCCAGCAATGACGCTGCCTGGGCATCGGCTCCAGAGGCCTTGACGAAATCAGCCGTGCTCATCTCGCCGCGGAAGTAGCGTGCGAACTGTTCGGGCGTGGCCTTGATGGTCGCGTCCGGCTTGCGGTAGTGCGTGTCAGGGTCGGCCACGAATTCAGCCACCGAGTTGCGCACGTGCAGGGCGGCGCGCTTGCCGCCGATGTCGAACGCGAGTTCGCCTTCCTTGCCCGTCGCCTTCTTGGGGTCGAGGCGCGTGCGCAGGTGGTTGACGGCGCGGCTCGTGTCTTCCATCACCCATGCCGCGTCCTGCACGCTGCCGAGCGTATGGGTCGTCTCGCCTTCCAGGCTGCGTGCCGAAGCCAGGTAGAAGTTGCGCGTGATCGAACCCGGGCTGTAGCGGCCCAGCGTACGGAAGCTGTCGGCCAGTGCCTGGCGGTAGGTCTTGTTGGCCGGCGCCACATCGGTCAGCGCCACGGCCAGGTCCTTGGCCCAGAGGTATTCACCCTTGGCCACGGCTGCCTTGTAGGCCTTGAAGGTCTTGGCTTCGCCACCGGCGAGCTTGACCCACTTCTGCGATTCCAGGGTGCGCGGCAGCGAGTGCAGGTCTTCCGCGTGGCCGGAGAACCAGCCGAAGGCGCGATCGGCATAGGCCTGCGGGAAGGTGTCGTACTGGCCGTAGACCTCGTTCACATACGGGTTCTTGAGCAGGCTCGCGGGCAACACGATGTGATGACGCAGTTCCTGCATGCGCACGCCCTGGTTGGTCAGGCGGATGGCCTGGTCGTACACGAAGGACGACGCATCGATCAGCGCGTTGGCGGTGTCCTTGATCTTGTCCTTGCCGACCAATGCGGTCGCACCACCGCCCACGTCGAGCACGATTTCAGGCTCGAGGTCGCGGATCTTCTTGATGCCGGAGGTCCACTGCTCGGGTTCGCGATAGCGGTCGCCGCGCAGCGTGTAGAGGTTGGGCAGGCAAGGCCACATCACGTTGTCGATGACGAGCTTCTGCGAGGGGATCCAGAAGGTCAGCGAGTCTTCGGTGTCGGTCACCGCATGGAAGGCCTGGATGTCGAGGCCGTCCACCGTGATCTTCTCGCCGTCGACCAGCGTCTTCGTGGCCGGCAGCCAGGCGCTCTTCTTGCCGAGGTCCAGCGATGCGGCGCCCATCTTGGCGTCCGGGCCCTTGCTGGGCATGTCGGTGCCGAAGTGGATGCGGGCGCGGCCGTCGAGCGCGGGCAGCATCTCGGGGATGTTCGGCTTGCCGAGGAAGCCAGACTCCTGCACTGTCTTGTTGGAATCCGGGTGCGCAATGATGACGGCCTTGTCGCCGTCGAGCAGCGTCTCGGCGCCCTTGGCATAGTGCGCGTGGTCGTAGAACACGGCGATGATGGGCTTGGTGCTCACGTCGCGGCGGATGATCTCGCGGAATTTCTTGCCGTCTTCCGCGTTCTCGCCGGTGGAGAACACGAGCAGGCCGCTGGGCCGCTCGATGATGACCGGGCCGTAGAAGTAGCCGTAGATCATCCAGGTCTTGTCGCCGACCGACTCGGCGCGCGCCGGCTTGCCGTCGATGCGGACGAAAGGCAGCGCCTTCTTCCACTCGTTGAAGTTGATCACCGTGCCGTTGGGCAGGGTCGCCGGCTTGAAGTCCGGGTTCTCGTTGTACCAGCGCCAGGCTTGGGCGTGGCTGGGCGTGGCGCTGAAGGCCAGCAGGGTCATGCAGGTCGCGGCAAACCCACCGGCCAGGCGCTGCTTGAGCCTGGAGAGCGGGGAAGGAATCGTGTTCATCGTGGTGTGTCTTTGGGTTGAAGGGGTGGCCGGCGCGGGGCTCGAATCAAGCGAGACGAATGGTCGCAGTCAAGCCGAAATTCGCCATTGCCCGACGCGACGTTGTTTTTTCTTTGCCCGACACATGCGGGCAAACCCTAATCCCGCGAGAGATCATCCGGATCCGGTCGCGCCATGGCGGCGCGACACGGTCTCATATCAGTTTTCCATGACGCTGGCGCGTCTTCCGCGACGCATGAAACCGGGGCGAGCACAACGCTGCCTGTTCGTGGACACCCGCGGAACCGGCTTTGCCGGGCCGCTGGGTGCGCCCCCTTGAGGGGGAGCGCCGCAGGCGCATTCGGGGGTGGGGTTTCATTTCAGTTTTCCACCACGCTATCGCGTGACCCGCGGTGTATGAAACCCGGGCGAGCAATGCCTGTTCGTGGGCACCCACGGAACCGGCTTTGCCGGGCCGTTGGGTGCGCCCCCTTGAGGGGGAGCGCCGCAGGCGCATTCGGGGGTGGGCTTCATTTCAGGCCGGGCGCCGGGCTGTCGCGGAGGCCTTGCGCTCGGTGTCGGGTCGCAGGCCCATGCCGGCGCGCAAGGCTGTCGGCGGCATGCCGAACCAGCGGCGGCAACTGCGCGTCAGGGTCGATGCGTCGGCGTAATCGAGCATCACCATCAGCATCGTCAGGGACGGAGGCTCGGCGCTGCGCATCACGCTTTCGACCACGCTTCTTCGGACCTCGTCCCTGATCTTCTCGAAGCTCGTGCCCTCCTCGACCAGCCTGCGCTGCATGGTGCGGGAATGCATCGCCAGCATGGCCGAGACGGCCTGCTGCGAGGAGCGACCCGTGCCCAGCACGCGGTGAATCACCTGGCGCACGCGGTCCGAGAAGGGCTTGTTGGGCGCGACGAACTGGGTGTCGATGTAGCGTTGCGCCATCTCGCGCACCATCGGGTTGCTGCCCCGCACCGGCCGGCGCACATCCGCGGCTGCGACGCGCACCGCGGCCTGGGCCTGGCCGAAGCGGCAAGGCGCACCCAGCAGTTCTTCATGCCGCGTGCTGCCCTTCGGGCGCGCGTGTGGCACCAGGATCTCGCGAGCGGAGAATTGCCCTTGGGCCAGCATTCGCGCGCAGTTCACCATGACGCCAAGGGCCAGTTCCATCGCCTGCACACAGACCGGGCGAGGAACGATGTCGATGTCATAGTAAAGGTCGACAAACTCACCGTTGCCACCGACCGGCTTGACGCCGACACGGACGGCCGGGCTGTAGACGAACATGTAGCGCCCGGCCAGCTCATAGGCTTGTGCCACGTCGTCCGCGTTCTGGGCGATCACGGCCAGCGGACCCAGGATGCTCAACCCCTGCTGCTGGGACAGTTGCAGGCCGAAATCGAGCCGGCCCGACACCTGTGCCGAACGTTCCAGCAGCGAGATCATGTTGGGGTACGGAATCAACTCATCCGGGTCGCGCAGCGCGGTGAGCGAAAGGCCGACCCGCCGCAACTGGGTGGCGGGCACGAGGCCGGACTCCAGCGCAAGCTCCTCGTAGCCCGCAAGCGCCGAGGCTCGAATCAACGGATTCAGGGCGTTTTCCACCGCGCGAGTTTGCCACGGCGATGGATGAAACGATCACGAGCCGGCGTTGATCGGGACCGGCTCGCTGCCGGATCGGCGGACGGCACGCGGGTCGCTCGCAGGCGACTCGACAGCCCTCGCATTCGGCGCCTTTTCGTACACGTACAAAGGCCGCACTGGCGCACCATGAGCCGTGCTCCACACCGACATCCCCGCCCGCCTCGACCGCCTCCCCTGGTCGCGCTGGCATTGGCGCGTGGTGATCGCGCTGGGCGTGGCATGGGTGCTCGACGGCTTGGAGGTGACGCTGGTCGGTTCGGTTGGCAGCGTGCTGGAGCGGCCGGACACGCTGGGCCTCACCGCCGCGCAGATCGGCGCTTCAGGCTCGCTCTACATCGGTGGCGCGGTGGTCGGCGCGCTGCTGTTCGGCCGGCTTGCCGACAGGCTCGGGCGCAAGCGGCTGTTCCTTGCGACGCTGGCGGTCTACACCTTGGCGACGCTGGCCACAGCCTTCTCACCGAACTTCGCCTTCTTTGCGCTGTGCCGCTTCGTCACGGGCCTGGGCATCGGCGGCGAATACGCGGCCATCAACTCGGCCATCGACGAACTGATCCCGGCGCGCGTGCGCGGCCGTGTGAACCTGGCGATCAACGGCAGCTTCTGGATCGGCGCGGCGCTGGGTGCGGGGGCGAGCCTGGTGCTGCTCGACCCGAGTGTGCTCGGCCCGGTGTGGGGCTGGCGCGCGGGCTTCGCGCTGGGCGCACTGCTGGCCGTCGCGATCCTGCTGGTGCGGCGCGACGTGCCGGAAAGCCCGCGCTGGCTGGTCATGCATGGCCGTGCCGACGAGGCCGAGGCCATCATCGCGCGCATCGAGGCGGAGGTGTCGGCGCAGCACGGCCCGCTGCCAGCCGTCACCACGCGCCTGAGCTTCGTGCAGCAGTCTGCGCCGACGATCCGGCAGGTGGCTGATGTGCTGCTGCATCGCTACCGCCGACGCAGCGTGGTGGCGCTGTCGCTGATGATTTCGCAGGCCTTTTTCTACAACGCAATCTTCTTCACCTATGCGCTGGTGCTGACGCGCTTCCATGGCGTACCGGAGGGACGCGTGGCGCTCTACATCTTTCCGTTCGCGCTGGGCAATGTGCTGGGGCCGCTGCTGCTGGGGCCGCTGTTCGACCGGGTCGGGCGGCGCAAGATGATCGGCGCGACCTATGTGCTCTCGGGCGTCGGGCTGGCGCTGACCGGCGCGGCTTTCATGGCCGGGTGGCTCGATGCGCTGAGCCAGGCGCTGTGCTGGTCAGCCGTGTTTTTCCTGGCGTCGGCGGCGGCGAGTTCGGCCTACCTCACGGTGAGCGAGGTGTTTCCGCTGGAGATGCGGGCGCTGGCGATTTCGGTGTTCTACGCGGTGGGCACGGGGGCCGGCGGATTCGCGGCGCCGTGGTTGTTCGGCGTGCTGATCGAGACGGGCAGCCGGGGCGCGGTGACTGTGGGGTATGCGATCGGCGCGGTGCTGGTGATCGTGGCGGGGCTGATCGCCTGGTGGCATGCGGTGGATGCGGAGCGAAGGCCGCTGGAAGACATTGCGCCGCCGATGGGTTCCACTCCGCCTTCGCAATCCAACGCATGACTGCGTGGGATCGCCTTGCCGTGCTACAGCACTGGCAGCTACATCACCTCTCGCTGTGTGCTCAGCGATCTGCGATCTCGCAGTCTCGTACTGTCAGCGGCGCTCCGCCTTGCTCTGCGCTTGATTGCAAAGGCGGATGACTGAACTCGCGACTTTTCCCGCGGTCCAACACCTGTCGCCGCGAACTTCGCTTTCATGCGGCGGCAGGAGGTCAACATCATGATGAAGCACGTGAAGCACTGGCAGGATCCGCTGAACGCGGCGCTCGGCGTCTGGCTGATTCTTTCGCCCTGGTTGGTGGGCTTTCAGGACCTGGAGACCCCGACGATGAACGCCGTGGCCGTCGGGATCTTGCTGGGCGCGGCTGCATTGGGCGCCACCTTCGTGCCCCGTGCATGGGAAGAATGGACCGAAGGTGCGCTGGGCTTGTGGATGGTCATTTCACCGTGGGCACTTGGCTTTGCTTCCATGCGCGATCCGATGATGAACGCCGTGGTCACCGGCATTGCCGTGGTGGTGCTCGCCGTCTGGGTGCTGGCGACCGACAAGGACTATGTCGACTGGCGCAAGGCGGTGCACATTGATCGATGAGATGCGATTGATGCGACTGAGACAAGGCGTCCGGCGTCAGGGCCGGCAACCCGTGGCCGGCAGCGCCGGGCAAGTCGTGCGATAGGGTTCGTCGCGCAGCCAGGTGCGCCATTCGCCGCAATCCAGGTTACGGCCGAGGCGCGTGCAGGCCTGCGCAACGGCGTCCTCGGCACGCCATGAAACGACGCGCAGGCCGCGACCCTCGGAGAACGCCAGGCGGCGTCCATCGGGGAGGAAGACCAGCGGCCCATCGTCACCGGGGCGGGCATAGCGCGCGACCTCTTCGCCATCGGCCAGGCGCCACAGCACGACGCGGTTCTTGGCCCGCGAAACAGGGTCGGTCAGGCCGGCAGCGAGGTATCGCCCGTCCGGTGACAGCGCAAGGTGCGGCACCCATCCCTCGTGGCCGATGCCGCGCAGCTTGCGGCCCGCCAGGTCGACGATGTCCACCGACCCACCCGCCGTGGTGGCGACGAACAGGCGATCCGGCGCGAGCACGATGTCACTGGCCTTCTGCGCGGGCAGGATCGACTCGCCCGTGCCCACGGTGTCCCACAGGCGCAGGGTCGGTTCGCGACTCACGCTGGCATCGAAGGCCAGCCGCTGGCCGTCGGTGCTGAAGAAGGGCTTGGCTTCGGTGAAGGGGTCGAGCGGCAGTTCACGGGTGGTGCATGGCTTGTCATCGCTGTTACCGGTGCCAGCCACGGTGCAGCGGTCAAGGCGCAGATAGCCGCGCACCGATTTGCCGGTCGTCGCGACGAGCAACTGCCCATCGGGCGTGAACGCGCTGCCCACGATGGCCGCGTAAGGGAAGTCGCCCTGCCGACGGCGCCACACGGCTTCTCCACCGGTCGCAGGGAACACCTCCAGCTGGCGTCCTTGCGGCACCGCGAGCCACTTGCTGTCAGGGCTGAAGGCCAGCCCGGCGACGCGCTGTTCCGGATGCGCCAGCTGGTGCGATTTGCCGTCGGACACCCGGACCACCATCACCTGTGCCTGCGGCTCCACACCCGCCGCAGCGATCCATTGCCCGTCCGGGCTCGCCGCCAGCGACCAGATCGCACCCGGCAACTCGGCCAGCAGATCCGCCTGCTGCGCCGCCAGCGGCCAGAGCTGGATACCGCCCATGCCGGCGGCCAGGATGCTCTGTTCGTCCGGCGCGAAGATGGCCTGGGTCATGTAGCCGGGATGCGCGGCCCGCCAGACCTCCTGCCGATCGGCCACGCGCCAGATGCGCACGGTGGCGTCGTAACTCGCGGTCAGCAGGCGCGTGCCGTCGCGGCTGAAGTGCAGGCTGTTCACCGGCCGGTCGTGCGCGAGGTCGGCGAGCACACTGCCGGTGCGGGCGTCGTGCAGGCGCGCGGCGTTGCCGCAAGCCGTGGCCAGCACCTTGCCGTCCGGCGAAAACGCGGCATCCGTCATGGGTCCGTCGCAGGGCAGCCCGAACAGGCGCTGGCCGCTGCCCGTGTCGAAGATTTCCATCGCCTGGTAGCCCATCGCGATCAGCAAGCTGCTGTCCGGGCTGAAGCGCGGCGTGGCCTCACGGGCGAGTTCCAGGCGCTTCGGCGGCTCTGCACCGTTCGCGCTGAACAGCGCCAGATCGCGGCCACGATGCCGCGCCAGCAGCTTGCCGGATGTGTCGAAGATGACCAACGCCTCGGTGTCCGGCGCGGTGTCGCGCAGCACGGCGCCGGTCGCGGTGTCCACGCGCTGTGCTCCGGCGGCAAGCACGCGGCCGTCCGGACTGAAGTCCATCCGGCGCGTGCGCTCCGGCGACAGCGACTGGAGCACCGACAGATACGCCGGCGGCGGCTGCATCTCGCCCCCTCCGTCAAGGCGCAGCGCCTGCCAGCGCTTGCCCGCATCGAAAAACAGCACGCAGCAGCCATCGGGCGTGAGCAGCAGCTTGCTGTCGTAGTGCTTGGCGGCTTCCCACAGGCGGCGTCCCTCGGGCACGCTGAATGCGCCCAACCGGTTTCCCTGGTCCGTCAGCGCGACGCGACCGTCGCGGCTGTAGCGCACCGCCGCATTGGAGTTTCCTTCCGCCAGCCGCACCGGCCTCGGCGGCAGCAGGCGTTGCGCGGCCTGCAGCGCCTGTTGCGTCTCCAACGTGTCCAGCCGCCGCACGGACTCGATCGCCAGCAGGCTGGCGAGTTCGATGCCCGCCGGTTGCTCGACCCGGATGCGCGCGGACTGGGCCGCGAGTTGGCGCGCAAGCGCAATCTGCTGTCGGGTGTCGGCAAGGTCGCGCTGGCGTTCCGCCTCCAGGCGCTGCGCATTCGAATACCAGACGCCCGCACTGAGCACGGCGATCAATGCCGCTGCCGCCACGCCCCAGCCCTGGTTGCGGCGCCGTCGCCGTTGCTCGTCACGGCGGCGCAGCAGATCGAGTTCGACGCCCAGCAGTCCGGCGAGCAGTTTGAGCAACGCGCCATGCCGGCCATCGCCGGACGGGCGCGCATCGGCCGCCAGTGGCTCCGCGGCTTGATCGCTCAGGTCACCATCGGCCCCCACCCTGAAGCGGATGGCCGCCGGAAAGCATTCGCGCGCCGCCCCGCCCTCGACCTCGCTCGCATGCGGCTCGCCATCGACGATGAGGCAGTAGACCTGCTCCTCGCCATGCGTCGCCTTGAAACTGCGGATCTCCTGCCCGACCCAGCGCGAGCTGGCCGCGCGCGGCGAGCAGATCACCACCAGCGCCTGTGATTCGGCCAGCGCCTCCCGGATGCGCGCCGGCAGATCGGCGGCGCTCGCGAGTTCCTCCCGGTCACGGAACACCGGGAACAGGCGCTGCGGCAAGGCGCCGTGCCGACCCGTGCCGCCGGCCAGTTGACGCGGCAGGCGATAGCCTTCCAGCGCGCGATGCAGCCACGAGGCCCAGCGCTCGTCCGCATGGCTGTAGCTGAGGAAGGCCCGGTAGCGGGCCGATCCGGACGGGGTGAGGTGTTCCGACACGGCTTGGTGGCCCCTCATGAGGTGGGCTGCAGACTACCACCCGACGTGGCTTGCCAGTGCGCGAATGCAAGCCTCGGGACCCTCGATTTTCCGAGTGCAGGCGCCTAGTTTGGTGGCTGGTAGACCGGCTTGCCCTTGTCGACGATATGCACCGTCAGCAGGATCAGGGATGTATCACCGACGACCGCGAAGCCTCCGTGCGCCACGCCTCGCAGGTTCATCAGCGGTGCGCCGGTCGGGAACATGACGGGCTCCTTGCCAGGCGGCTGGATCATGGCCCCTTGCAACACGACGCCGGTTTCGATGCCTGGGTGGATGTGCCTGGACACGGACTCACCGGGCTTCCATTCGATGCGGGAGGTGATGACCTCCATGTCCGGCGCCCCTGAAAGATCGGCGCGCGCCAGTTCTTTCACATTGCCAGGTACCAGTGAGGTTTGTGCAGGGGCCTGCACCGCGAATGAAAAGAGGATGGCGGTTGCCACTGCGAGAAAGCGATCGGCGACCATTTCGCTAGCCCTTTCATATCGGCTGCCGCAGGATTCGAAAAGATGGCGGGCAGACTGCCAACATCATCGACGGCGATCGGCGCACTGTCATCCTTTATCTCCGGGTCGACTGTGGGTCGATCAGGTGCTCTCGGCCGTTGCCTCATCGCCCAACCGGGGCGTGCGAAGCGCGCCACGTGCCAGTCCCGGTTGACCCTGGTCGAAGCGGTGCCGCGTCTCGCGCCGGAAGGCAGCCCTGACGCGGCTTGCAAGTGTGCGAATGCAGTCCTATAAGGGTCGGCTGCGAATCGACCCAAGGAGACGCCATGTCAGACGATTTGAGCCACTTCAAGCCACTCGACCCCGGCCGCGTCAACGGCCACGACCCAGTCGAGATGCAGTACTGGTGCCAGCAACTCCACTGCACCGAAGCGCAATTGAAAGACGCGTTGACCCAGGTCGGCGACCACGTCACCGCGGTGCGCCAGCAGTTGGCCGCGCACCAGTGACGGAGTGGCCGGCCTCCCCGCCCCGGCCTACTTCGTCACGTCGACGTCGCGCGACTCGGGCAGCATCCACATCGCCACCACGCTGATGGCGCACATCGCGACCACGTACCAGGCGGGTGCCATCGGGTTGTGCGTCACGGCGATGAGCCATGTCACGACGAACTGCGTGGTGCCGCCGAACACGGACGTGCCGATCGCGTAGACCAGCGACAGGCCCGTGCTTCGCACGGCGATCGGCAGCAGTTCCGGCACCGCGACCAGTCCCGCCGCGCCGAACATCGCCGTGAGTGCGGCCAGGATCGCGGACACCGTCAGCAGCGTCGTGGCACCCGGTGCGCCCGACAGCCACATGAACAGCGGGACGATCGCCAGCATCAGCACGATGCGCGGGAACTGGTTGGTGACCTTGCGGCCGAAGCGGTCGCACAAGAGGCCGCCGGCCAGGCCGAAGATGAATGTCATGAGGCCGCCCATCAGCACACTGCCTTGCGCCAGCGCCGGCGGCAGCTTCAGCACCTGCACCGCGTAGCTGACCATGTAGTTGCCGACCTGCGACGCCACGGCCGTGGCGGCGGTCAGGAGAACGCCCAGCACCAGGATGCGGCGATGGTTCTTGAACACCGCGCCGACAATCTGCGAGCTGGTGCGTTTGCTGGTGCCTTCATGGGTCTCGGGAAGGCTGCGGCGGATGTAGAGCGCGATCGGGATCAGCACCAGGCTGAACAGGAAAGGCACGCGCCAGCCCCAGGACGCCAACTGCTCCTGCGTGAGCATCAGCGACAGCACTACGCCGAAGATGCCGCCTGCCGCAACCGCCAAGCCCTGGCTTGCGATCTGCCAGCTCGAATAGAAGCCGCGCTTGCCGGGAGGCGCCGCTTCCAGCAGCAGCGCGGTCGCCGGGCCCACTTCACCGCCGAGCGCCAGGCCTTGGAGCAAACGGCAGAACACGACGATGATCGGCGCCGCGATCCCGATGCTGGCATAGCTCGGCGTCGCGGCCAGTCCCAGCGTGCCGACGGTGATCAGCGCCACCGTGAGGATCATGGCCGGCTTGCGCCCGACCCGGTCGGCAAAGGTGCCGATCAGGATGCCTCCGAGTGGACGCGTGAAGAAGCCGACGCCGAAGGTGGCCACGGCCACCAGCAGGCTGCCGAACTCCCCGCTCACCGGGAAGAAGGTGCGGCCGATGTACACCGCGAAGTAGGCGTAGATGACGAAGTCGTAGAACTCGAGGGCGTTGCCCGCGACGGCGGCAGCCACGGCCTTGCGGCTGATGGTGGCGCTGGGGGTGGGTGCGGCATGCGCGTTGCGGGCAGCCGTGGCGGCATGGGGCATGCGCGCGGAATTCAGGGTGGTCGTGTTCATGGATGATGTCTCCGTTTTTTCGTTAGGCCGGCATCGCCTGCGCCGTGTCTTCCTGCAAGCCTTCGAGCGCACGCAGGCAGGCCTGCGAGCCCTGTTGCCATACCGCGAGCTTCCAGTCGGCGGCGTCGGGGTAGAAAGCGTCCTTGAGTTCCTGCTTGATCGCGGCCGACTGCGCCGGGTCCTTGTGACCGTGCCGATGCAGGCAATGCTCCGCGCGCAATGCGGCGGTGACCCGCTCGCTCGGCCAGGTCCCGTACTCCAGGCAGATGCCGACGTGCTGCGCTTCCGCGCACTCTTCGGTGATGGCCGTCTGGATGGGGCCGGTCAATGGAATGCTGGTCGATGTACCGGTGGTGACCGAGGTCAGTTCGCCCCACCAATCCCTGGCGCGTGCGAGCACGGCAGGGTTGTCATCGAAGCTCGCGAAGATGCGCTCGCCGACGCCGTAGGGTCCGAGGCCGGTATGGATGTCGATCGAGGCCAGCTGGCGCACCTGGGGTGCATGGCGCCGCAGGATCGCGCGGAAGGTGTCGTTGCTCCAGGTCGGCGCATGGCCGCCGAAGAACATGCCGTCGTCGAAGACATGCTGGCCGAGGCCGATGGCGCGTTGGAGGCCGCGCGCGCCATGACGTTCGCGGTACGCGGCCAGACCGGCTTCCACGTCTTCCTGCGGCGGCCATTCCTTGGGCAGCAGCAACTCGTGGATCTCCGCGTAGCCCGGATTCACCGGCAGCGGCTTCGAGAAGTCGACGAAGTTGCGGTTCAGGTCCACGTTCTCCTGCGTGACGCGGCGCAGGTGTGAAAAGCCGAAAGGGTTGATCGCATGCACGTGCAGCACCGCGGTGTCGCGCAGTGCGCCCGGCCGCTCCGCGGCATCCATGAGCAGCATGCCCGTCTGCACCGCCGAGCCGCAGAAGCCCTCGACACCGTGCACGCCGCTGACGACCAGCAGCATCCGCGATGCGTCGGCTGGCCCATCCAGCACGACGTCGGTGGCCAGCGTTTCGCCGTTGGCGCCGGTCAACTTCAGCAAGTGCGATTCCACGGGCAGGCCGCGCCGCGATGCGGCATCCAGGAATTTCTGGCGCGCCTCCGCGTAGCTTTTGCTGAAGAGCGAGTTGATCCAGTTGTCGTTGTCCATATGTCTCCTTTGGTTGTGTATTTGAGTCAGGCGAAGGCGCGGCGCCGCTGCTGCTGCCGCGCACGGCAGGCATCGCCGAAGGCCTCGAAGATGGCGCGTGCGAACGGGCTGTCGTCGACGCGCATTTCGGGGTGCCATTGCACGGCCAGCGTGAACTGGGGGGCGTCGGCGATGGAGAAAGCCTCCACCAGTCCGTCGGGGGCCGTGGCTTCGATGCGCAAACCGGCACCCAGGCGCTCGATGCCCTGGTGGTGCAGGGAATTGACCTGTGTTCGCGTGGCGCCGGCCAATCGCGCGAGCAGGCCGCCTTCGACGAGGTGGATGTCGTGGCTGTCGTCGTACCAGCGCTCGATCGGGCGATCGTGATCGCCTTCGCGGTGGTCCAGCCGGCCCGACTGCTCATGCACGGCCGGCTCCAGCGTGCCGCCCCAGGCGACGTTGACTTCCTGGAAGCCGCGGCAGACCGCCAGCAAGGGCACGCCGGCCGCGACCAGCGCCGGCAGCAAGGGCAGGATCGCGGCATCGCGATGGATGTCGAGCAGCATCTCGCGGTGCGGCGAAGGCGAGCCGTAGCGCTGCGGCGAGACGTTCGACGGGCTGCCCGTGAGCACGATGCCGTCGATCGACGCCGCCAGCGTGTCGACGTCCAGGCCGTCGGCCAGGGCCGGCAGCACCAGCGGCAGGGCTTGCGCAATCTCGCTGGTGGCGCGAACGTAGCCGTGCAGGGCCGCATGCGCGGGATGGCCATGCCGCTCGATCCGATCGGACGAGATGGCGACGATGGGTCGCAGGGTTGCGCAGGGGTTCGAATGCAGGGTGTTCATGGCGGTTTCCGGGCTGTGGGAGGCAGTCTAGGAATTCGCCACGCTTGCGTAAATTGCATAATGTTCAGCAATGACTTGCATAACCTGCAAGTGAAAGGTCGGCATGAACATCCGTCAGCTGAAGCACTTCCTGGCCGTCATCGACCTCGGCTCGCTGGCCGCGGCTGCCGAGATGGTGCACCTGAGCCAGCCCGCGCTCTCGCGCAGCCTGCGTGCGCTGGAGGACGCATTGCGGGTGCCGCTGTTCGACAGGCAGGACCGCCGACTGCGCCCGACGCCCTATGCCCTGGCCTACGTCGAGCGCGCGCGGCGCATGGTGTTCGACGAGAACGAAGGGGCGCGTTCGCTGGCGCTCATGCGCGACGGCGAACTCGGCTCGCTGGCCTTCGGCATGGGCTCATCGATCGCGAAGTTCCTGCTGGCGCCGCTGATGCTGGAGATGCTCGCCAGGGCGCCGGGCCTGCGCATGAGTGCCATGGTGCAGAGCACCGACGTGCTCCATGCCGCCTTGCTGAAGGAACAACTCGATTTCTTCATCGGCGACGTCCGCATCGCGCAGCACGATCCCGACATGGTGACCGAGGCGCTCTACCCCTGCACCTTCGGCTGGTTCGCGCGAGCTGGGCATCCGCTCGCGGCAAGCGGCGACATCGCGATGGCCCGGCTGTCTGCCTATCCGCTGATCTCCGCAGGCTACGCCGACGAGACGGTGGAGCGCAGGATTGCCGACCTGTATGGCCTCACCATGCCGATCAGCCAGCACTTCGCCCTCAGCACCAGTGATCTCTCCACGGTGCACGCCCTGCTTGCATCGAGCGACGCCGTCACGCCATCGACGGCCATCGCGGTGATCGACCCGTTGAAGGCCGGAGTAGTGGTACCGCTCGACGTGACCCCGCCGCTGGACCTGGACCTGACGCTCGGCATCATCCATCGGGCCGGCCGCACGCTGGCGCCTGCAAGCTCGCGTGCGTTCGAGTTCATCCGGGCGAGCTTTGCCAATGCGGACGCCGAGATCTCGCGCCTGGATGGACGCCGGGCGGCTCCGGGATTGGCGCCGACACGCGGGAAGCGAGCCACCCGTCCCAGACGTTGAAGCCCTTCGAATATCCATCGTTGCGCATGATGCGAGCTGCTGGCAGAGTCGCCCCGATGGACGGCCGCTTTCTGCGTCCATTGGGCTCGTGCCCTCGGTGCCAGACGGCGAGCGGCTCGTCGCGTATCTCGATCGGAGGACACCATGGGTCTCTTGACCTTCAGTATCAACGTCACCCTGGACGGCTGCGTCGACCACCAGGAAGGAATCGCCGACGATGAGACGCACGCCTTCTTCACCCGCCTCATGGACGAGGGCGGGGCGATGCTGTGGGGCCGCGTCACCTACGAGATGATGGAGAGCTACTGGCCAGCGGTCGCCCGCGGCGAGGTGGAGGCACCGCCGGCGATGCGCGAGTGGGCGCTCAAGCTGGAAGCCAAGCCGAAGTACGTGGTGTCCTCGACGCGAAAGGACTTCCCGTGGACCCACAGCCACCCCATCGCCGGCGACCTGCGCACGGGCGTACAGAAGCTCAAGGACGCGACACCGGACGGCGTGCTCCTCGGTAGTGGCAAGCTCGCGACGGAGCTGGACCGGCTGGAACTGATCGACGAGTACAAGTTGCTCGTCCACCCCAGGATTGCCGGCCACGGCCCGACCCTGTACGAGAGCGGGCTGCCCAGCACGCGACGGCTCGAATTGATCTCGGCGAAGGCGCTGCGCAGCGGCGCGGTCGCCATGCACTACCGGCGCGCGCGCTGACTCGGAGGCGAGGCATGTCGCCGGACAGCGCGCTGCGAGGGCCGAGCTTCTTGATCAAACCGGAGGACCACCATGCATGACAGCGACCCCGAGGGCAAGCGCCTTCCCATCAAGCTCGACAGCACCTCGAATGGCGAGTTCGCCCCGGTGGCGCTGTGGCCGGCGAACATCGAAGCCAACCGCCTCGCGCACGAGGCCGCCGCAACCAACGCGAAGCGGCTGGGATGTTCCAAGCGCGCGTTCCTGACTTCGTCCTGCGGGGCAGCCAGCACGCTGCTGGCCTTCAACGCGGCCAACGCCGCGGCCGGAAGGGCCGGCGGCTTCTTCGAACTGCCCCGCGACGCCGCGCTGGACATGCAGCTCGCGCGCGCGCAGGTCGGCCCGGCCAGGCAGGAGTTCATCCTCGACGTCCAGGGGCACTTCATCGACACGCCCAAAGGCAATTCGAAGCGCGCGGAGGTCTTCCTCAAGGACGTGTTCATGGACAGCGACACCGACGTGATGGTGCTGTCCTTCGTGCCCTCCGCTCGCGACGCCGAACCGGTCACGATCCAGGCCGCCGACGAGGTCCGCAGGCTGGTCGACAAGCTCGAGGGAACGCACCGGCTGCTGCTGCATGGACGCGTCAACCCGAACCAGCCCGGAGACCTGGAGGGCATGGACGAGTTGCACGAGAAGTGGGGCATCAGCGCCTGGAAGACCTACACGCAGTATGGGCCGGACGGCAAGGGCTACTTCCTTCACGACGACGTCGGCATCCGGTTCATCGAGAAGGCGCGCGCGCTGGGCGTCAAGAACATCTGCATCCACAAGGGGCTGCCGTTCGGACAACGCTCCTACGAGCACAGCCAATGCAGCGACATCGGTGTCGTCGCCAGGCGTTTCCCGGACGTGAACTTCCTGATCTATCACTCGGGCTTCGTCAGCACGGTGACCGAGAAGGCCTACGACGCGAGCGGCAAGAGCGACGGCATCGACACGCTGATCACGTCCTTGCGCAAACACCAGGTCAAGCCGAACAGCAACGTCTACGCCGAGTTGGGCAGCACGTGGCGCTTCCTGATGCGTGACCCCGAACAGGCGGCCCACGCCCTGGGGAAACTGATCGTCGCATGCGGCGAGAACAACGTGCTGTGGGGCACGGACTCGATCTGGTACGGCTCACCGCAGGACCAGATCCAGGCCTTCCGGACGTTCCAGATCGCGGCGGACCTGCGCGAACGGCATGGATACCCCGAGATGACGCCTGCGCTGCGGGCCAGGATATTCGGCCTCAACGCCGCGAAGGTGTACGGCTTGGCGCCGACGGAAGTGAAGCGCTACGCCGCCAGCGACGCGGTCGCCCGCAAGCGCATGGCGTACCTGGAGAAACCCGATCCTCATTTCAGGACCTACGGGCCAAAGACGCGGCGCGAGTTCCTCAGCGTATTCGACCCCGCTGGGTGAGACTTCGAGGGGCATACAGTTGGCGGAAGCCCGCGCTGACGCAGCACTGGCGACGGATCACGGCTTCCTGCACAACCTGCTCAAGCCACTTCCTTGGCCCGAGGCGGAAACCACGAGCCGTCCAGCAGGGATGGCGCCTTGTCCTTGGGCCAGTACAGCCGCATCATGAGGATGAAGCCGTCCTTGGGTGCGGGCAGCCAGTTCTCTTCCTTATCGGCCCCCGGCGACTCGTTCTGGATGTAGAGGTCGACCGACCCATCGGCGTTGGTCTTGAGCTTGTTGCGCTGGCTGACGGTGTAGCGGTTGAGCGCGTTCGGCACGAAGAAGTAGGCGGTGTCGTACATCGTCAGCGACCAGAAGCCGTTGACGGGCGGCAGTTGCCCCTTCGGGAAGTGCATCACGTACTTCTTGGAGCCGTCGTACTTCTTCAGGATGTCGGGCCCGGTCGACGTTGGATACACCGCATCCTGCGGCCGGTTGGCGCCGAGGCCGATGGCCGTGATCAGGGCGCGCTGCATGTAGTTGGTGCCGTACAGGCCCGTCTTGGTCGTGTAGGTCCAGCCGTTCTTGAGCTTCAGGTCCCCGGACAGGATGCCCTTCTTCATCCAGCCCATGATCTTGGCTTGCGCCGGCTTCGGCGCCTCGGCCAGTCCCTTGCTGACCGAGGCGTCGAGCCTGGATGCGTCGAAGTCCTTGCCCGGCACGATGCCGATCTTCGCCAGCTTGGCGACCATCGGCGCATCGGCCGCCGCCGGAGGATTGGTCTTGAGCAACTGCGCGAAGAGGGTGAAGTAGCTCGCGGCATCCATCGCTTCGACCTGGTCGCGCACCGCCGTCTTGCTGTCGATGCTCGGGTCGACCGTTGCGGGCGGCGGGGTGTACGACTTTCCGTAGGACGACAGCGGCACGGCAGACATCTGGTCTTGCAGCGCATGGACTTCGGCATAGTCCTCGGGCGTCCCGGTGCAATAGATGCGACCCAGCATCCACACCATGCCGGTGGGCGACTTGTACTGCTTGACGCCTGCCGGCAGGGTGCCCTTCCAGCCCGGGCCGGTGATGGCGAACTTCTGCGGGCCGGTGCCCGTGGTGCGCTTGGCCGGCACCTCGAAGACGTCGGTCCAGCCGTCGAGCATCGGCAGCAGGAAGAAGCGGCCTTTCATGTCGGGCGTCGAAACGACCCACGGTTCCTTGGCCACGTCCAGCCAGAGGATCGTGTAGAGCGTGTCGGCGTTCGGGGCCGTCACCGCATGGTTGTCGACCGCCGGATAGCCGCGCAGCTTGAGGAACTGGCCCATGGGCGCCTTGGCGGCTTCCGGTGCCGCGACGTTGGTCAGGCTGCGGCGTGTCAGCTCCATGGTGACCAGCGGGTAGGCGTAGATGTAGGCCTCGATGGCCAGGTCGCGCGCCTGTCGGGCCTTCAGGTCGCCCTTGAGGGAATCCACGCTGTCCTCGACCTCGTCCTTCAGGTTGAGCATCAGGCTGTCGGCGGCGCGGGCGAAGCCCGATGTTCCCAGCGCCCCCAGCGTCATGGCCAGGCACAGGCCACGCCGCGTTGCATCTCCATCCATGGTGATCTCCTCGTCAGGTTGTGAGGAAATCGTAGGGACCGGCCCCTGGCAAGACAATCAAGGCGAACGCGTGCCGGAGCACGTGATGCCACGCGGTCCGGTACGTGATGCCACGTATCGCGCAGTTCAGGAACGCGAGGCCTGGAGCGCGTCGCGAATGGCGGTGCGCAGGCGGAGTTCATTGCAGGGACGATCGAGAAAGTTCGTCGCACCTGCACGCATGGCCTGGATGACCGTGTCGAGCTCGTCCGTTTCGCCGATCACGATGACGGGGCAAGCGGGCGCGGCGCATGCGATCCGTTCATGAATCGGCCATCCGGGAGACTCCAGCGCCAGCAGCATGCAGGCGGGCGACGTGATCTCCTGCAGATCCAGCCAGTCCTTGAAGCTGTCGAGCAGCACCACGGACTTCACGTAGCCGGAGAGCGCGCGCGCAATCCCGGCCCGCCGGCTGGCGTCGGGCTCGAGAACATAGACGGTGACGTGCATGATGGGCACTGCCATGCAGCGTGCGGCAGTGGCGACGAAGACGCCAGTCGTGGAATCACGCTCCCCACGTAGGTAGCAACCTACCGGGGGCGATGCTCGGCCGCGATGCGGATCAACTCGGCGGTACTGCCCAGGCCGAACTTCTCGAGCACCCGGCTGCGGTGCAGCTCGACGGTCCTGTGGCTGATGTCCAGGCGCTGCGCGATGACCTTGCTCGGCAAGCCCTGCATGGCCAGTTGCATGACCTCGTTCTCACGCTCGGTGAGCAGTTCCAGCGCCCGCGCAAACTGGCCGTGCCGGCTGGAGTCGCTCCGGGCCGCCGCGTCCTTCGCAATGGCCTCGTTGATGTTGTCCAGGAGTTCCTGTTCCCGGTAAGGCTTGGTGACGAATCCGACCGCGCCGCCGCGCATCGCCTCGACGACCATCGGCACGTCCGCATGCGCGGTCACGAAGACGATCGGAATGGGCGCTTTCATCTCGCGGAGCCGGGCCTGCAGTCCCAGGCCGCTGATCCTTGCCATCCGCACGTCCAGCACGAGGCAGCCGGCCCGCGTGGGATCGTGAGCGGCCAGGAACGCCTCGGCTGACGCAAAGGTCTCTGCGCGCAGGCCCACCGAGGCGACCAGTTCCTTCACCGAGTCCCGGACCGCCTCATCGTCGTCGACCACGAATACCGTCACACCCTGGGTCACTGGTCGATCTCCTCTGCAATGGGCAGCGTGAACTCGAAGATGGCGCCGCCGCCCGGCCTGGCCCGGCCGTCGACCCGGCCGCCGTGGGCCTCCACGATCGCCCGACACAGCGACAGGCCGATGCCCAGGCCGGCCGACTTGGTCGTGAAGAAGGCCTCGAAGATCCGCTCCAGCGCGCCTTCGCCGAAGCCTACCCCGGTGTCCTCGATGCGCACGAAGACCTGGGCCTCCCCGAGGGCGCCCACTTCGATGACCAAATCCTTGCTGGCGCCAGCGTTGGCCGCTTCGCTCATCGCATCGCTGGCGTTGCGCACCAGGTTGACGATGACCTGCTGGATCTGGATGTCATCGGCGATGACCTCCGGCAAGCCGGGAGCCACCCGCAGCGTGATGGCGACGTCGTGCAGGTGTCCTTCCATCCGTGCGAAGCGCAGCGACTCCTCCACGATCTGGTCGATCCGGACCCTCTTCATCTCGAGTTCGTGGCGCTTGACCATGGTGCGCAGCTTGCGCATCACCGCCCCGGCCCGGCTCGATTGGGCCGCGATCTTGTCCAGCAGTTCGCAGAGCTTGGCATGGTTGGCCGCCGGCCCGGCCGCGGCATGCCGGCGCGCCGCTAGCGCATAGTTCTCGATCGCCACGAGGGGCTGGCTGACTTCGTGGGTGATGCCCGCGGACATCTCGCCCACGGTATGGACCCGCGCGATGTGCGCAAGCCGCTCACGGTGCTGGGCGGCTTCCGCCTGTGCTTCGCGCATGCTGCGCTCTGCCTGCTGGCGCGCCAGGGCGGTGGCAAACACTTCGCCGAGCAGCCGGACGCGCGGCTCCAGCGCCTCGGGCCAGGCGCGTCTCGTGTGCACCGTGTCCAGCGAGATCGCACCCACCACGACGCCGCTGACCTTCAAGGGCAACGCGAGGAGCGACACGCTGCCCAGGGCGCGAAGCGTGTCCCGATCATGCGAAACGACCGCCGCCGAGGATTCTTCCGGGCCATCGATGCGCACCACCCAACCGGACTTCAGGCGAGCCATGAAGGAAGGCAAGTCCCGGCCCCGCACCCGCGCGGGTTCCGGCGCATTGGCGCTTCTCCAGCAGTGGCCGGGAAGCAGGTCGTCGCTGCCGCGGTCGAAGGCCCAGAGCGTCGCGCGCTCGGCGTGGAGAAACTCGGCCATCCGTTGCAGGCCGTTCGAGACGGCTGAATCCACGTCGCCAGGGGCCAGGGAAATCAACGAGGCCGCGACCTCCACGAGCATCTGCTCGAAAGCCAACAGGCGCTGGTTTTCCTCCTGCACGTGCTTTCTCGCGATCGTGTTGCCCAGGATCTCGGCCACCAGGCGCACGCGGCTGAGCAACGCTTCGCTCCACTCGCGGCGACGATCCAGGCTCAGGAAATTGAGCGTTCCATAGATCTCGCCCGCCACCACGAGCGGAATGGATGCCATCGATTGCGAACCCGCCTTGTTGAAGGATGCCTTGTCGACATGCGCTTCGGGCGGCAGTTCGTCGGCGGTGCTGAAGATCACCGATTGGCCGCGATTGATCCGCTCGATGCACCACGGGTAGCCGAAGACGCGTTCATGCAGGGGTGATGTCCTCAGGCCAGCCCGCGTGAAGATGCCGACCCGGGTGAAGGAGCGGCCATCCGGATCGAGGCGCAGCAGCGCGCAACGGTCGACGTCCAGCGCCTCCACGATCGAGCCCAAACCGGCGGCGATGGCGGCATCGACCTCGGCTGGCCGCAGCGTGATCAAGCGGGCGGAAAGGCGGGCCAGCATCGAATCGAAGCCCGGCAAGTCGTCGAAAGGCGCAGGCGCTGTCGGTGCGGCATCGCTTTGCAAGCTGATCGTTTCGGAAAAGTCGTTCACATGGCCCTTTGCTTCAGGTCGCGACGCTCACGCCCGAATCCTTCAGGATCCGTCCCCAGCGCGCATGGTCGTCGCGGACCAGTGCCGTGAACTGCGCGCGATCCGCAGCCCCGGCGCTCAGGCCATAGCGCGCAAAGGTCGATTGAACGCCGGGCTGCGCGATCGCCGTGCAGAACGCCCGGTTCAACGAATCAAGCTGCTCCGCGCCCATTCCGCTGGGTGCAAATGCGCCCGCCCACTCGCTCGCCACGATGTCCAGGTTCGACTCAAGCATGGTTGGCACGGCCGGAAGCAAATCTGCTCGCGTGTCGCTGGTGGCGGCAAGAATCCGGACCCTGCCTGCTTGTGCGAGCGGCAGCGCCGCAAAGGGCACGGCCACGGCCGAGTGCAGGCTGCCCTCCAACAACGCCGCCAGCATTTCCGCCGCGCCGCGATAGTGCACAGGTGTGACCGCGACGTCCAGTTGCCTCGAAAGCGCGAGCGCGACGATATGCGCAACGCTTCCCGATCCCGGCGTGCCGCAATTCGCGCGCGCGGGATGGCGCGCAAACCAATCCTTGAGCTCGCCGATGTTCCGGGCCGGATGGTCGTTGGCGACGACCACGCACAGCGCCGTCGTCGCAATCAACGCGATGGGCGCGAGCTGGTGGATCGGGTCGATCGGTGGGTCGGCCAACAGATGGGGCTGGATGGTCACCTGGGCGCTGGGCGTGATCAGGAGCGTCTGGCCCGTTGCCGGCGCGCGAGCGGCCATTGAAACGGCGATACGGCCGCTCGCGCCGCTGTGATAGTCGACGATGACCCGCGTACCCATCGACTCTTGCAGGGGCGCCTGAAGCACACGGGCAATACCGTCGATCGGCCCCCCGGGAGGAAACCCGACCAGCAGCTTCGTCAGCGTCGCGCGCTCCTGCGCCTGACCCGATCCGAAGGGCCAACACGTCAAGGCGCTCAAGAAACCCCGTGCCACATCCCGCCTCAACACACTTCACCCTCCTGGGACGAATGCGTCGCCTTGCGAGCGACCTGGGTGGCGCTGGGCGAATCCAGCGCGGCGGCGGAATCCTACCGACTCCGATGAAAAGTTGCCATCCTGTGCTCAGGGGATCGCTTGCGAAGTCAATTTGTGGTGCTCGCGCGCCTTGGCCTGCCGTTCCGGCAACGACGCGTTGCCCGTCATCCTGCAAATGCGGATACTGAACATCCACCCGGGACGAGAGGAACCTAGATGAGCATGTCGAGCGTGTTCGCGCAGATGGTTGCGGTTGCCGGCAACGCGGCGCTGCAGTGGCGCCGGATGCAGACCGGCGATCCGACGCAGGCGATCGGCGCCGCGCCGACGATCCCCGACGGACGCCCCCAGGGCCGCATCCCGACACTGAAGATGCCGACGGCGCGCGGCTGGTCCGGCGGCCACAAGCCGACACCGGCGCCCGGGCTCGAGGTCAACGCGTTTGCCACCGGACTGAAACATCCGCGCTGGATCTACGTGCTGCCCAACGGCGACGTGACGGTGGCCGAGGCGCTGTTCGAGCCGGGCCCGAGCAAGTCGGTGTTCGACTACGCGATGGTCAGCACCCTGCGGCGCGCCGCCGCGATCGGCCCCAGCCCCAACCGCATCACGCTGCTGCGCGATGCCGACCGCGACGGCGTCGCCGAGGTCCGCTCGGCGCTGCTCGAGGGCTTGAGCCAGCCCTTCGGCATGGCGCTGGTCGGCGACACCTTCTACGTCGGCAACACCGACGGCGTGGTGGCGTTCCCGTACACCCCCGGCACCACGCGCATCGACGCGCCGGGCCGCCGCCTCAACGAATTCAAGCCGGGCGGCCACTGGACGCGCAGCCTGCTCGCGAGCCCTGACGGCAGCAAGCTCTACGCCGGCGTCGGCTCGCTCAGCAACATCGCCGAACACGGCTTCGAGGTCGAAAAGGGCCGCGCCTGCATCTACGAGATCGACCTCGCGAGCGGCAGCAGCCGGATGTACGCCGGCGGCCTGCGCAACCCGGTCGGCCTCGCATGGGAACCGACCACCGGCCAGTTGTGGACCGTGGTCAACGAGCGCGACGGCCTCGGTGACGAGACGCCACCCGACTACCTGAGCTCGGTGCGCGACGGCGGCTTCTACGGCTGGCCGTACTGCTACTGGGGCCGCACGGTCGACGACCGCGTGCCGCAGGACCCGGCCGCGGTCGCAAGCGCGTTGACACCCGACTACGCGCTCGGCGGGCACACGGCGTCGCTCGGCCTGTGCTGGCTGCCCGCCGGCACGCTGCCCGGCTGGCCCGCGGGCATGGCGATCGGTCAGCACGGCTCGTGGAATCGAAGCAAGCTCAGCGGCTACCGCGTGGTGTTCGTGCCCTTCGAGGGCGGCCGCCCGGCAGGCCTGCCGCGCGACATCCTGAGCGGCTTCCTGTCGCCCGACGAAAGCGAGTCGTACGGCCGCCCGGTCGGCGTCGCGATCGGGCCCGATGGGGCGCTGCTGGTGGCAGACGACGTGGGCGACGTCATCTGGCGCGTCAGCGCAAGCGGCGCGGGCTAATCCGGACGGCCAGCCTGGCGCGAGTGGACGATGGCGCTTGCGTCGTGCCCGTCCACCGGACATGCCCCAAAGTGCATCGCCGATTGCCCATGGGGTCGCTGTGCGTGGTGCGGGAGATTGCGCACCATTGTCGATTGCGCTCGTCGCCGTCGAGGCGATGGGCAAGGTCCCGGGTCACGGGTGTCTTCACCGGAGTGCGTGATGATGCGTTCAGCTTTGCGAAGCGTTCTCATGAGTGCGGCCATCGGTCTCGGAGGACAGTCGGCCGTACTTGCCCAGCAAGGCAATGAGCCGTTCGGCGGCCAACCTCCGCCAGGCACCCAGGCATCCAGCAAGGACCTGGACTACCAGCTCAAGTACCAGCGCGCCTTCGAGGCGACGTTGTGGGCCATTCCAGCTGCCGCCATCTACCGGTTCCGCGGCGCTGCGTTCGACGACCTGGGCCTGAAAGACAACGACATCATTGTCTACAGCGCACCTGCAACCCCCAAGCTGGAGGCGCTGACCGCCAACAGCAGCACGCCGTACATCACGGCCTTCACCGACCTGCAAAAAGGCCCTGCCGTCCTGGAGGTGCCAGCGGCAGGTGCGGATGGCAGCGTGTACGGCCAGGTGGTGGACGCCTGGCAATTGACGATTGCGGACGTCGGCCCGTCGGGCAAGGACAAAGGCAAGGGCGGGAAATACCTCCTGACGCCGCCGGGATACAAGGGCGCGATCCCGTCCGGGTACATCCATGTGCCCTCGCCCAACTACCGGGTGGCCTTCGCGTTCCGCTCCGTGCCAGTGGCAGGCAAGACGACTGCCGACGCCTATGCGTACGCCAAGCGCCTGCGCATGTACTACCTGTCCGAGGCGAAGAGCCCGCCGAAACAGCGTTTCATCGACCCCATCAACGACCGCTACGCCACGCTGCCCTTCTACGACGAGCGGATGTTCAAGGACATCCACGACATCTTTACCGTCGAGCCCGTGCGTCCCCAGGACAAACTCATGATGGGCATGCTCAAGAGCCTGGGCATCGAGCGCGGCAAGCCCTACGCACCGGACGACACGACGAAGCGCGCCGTGCGCCAGGGGGCCATCGATGCATGGCACTACCTGCAGGGCGTGTTCGACAACTTCCCCAAGGAAAAGCTGTTCTGGCCCGACCGGAACTACGCATCGTTGATGCAGACCGACGACAACCGCCGATTCACATACGACTACCCGGACCGCATCGACATCATTGCGCGGGCGGCCCAATATGCGTGGTGCACCTACGTGCCCGAAGTGCTGAGTGAATCACCGGCAACGCAGTACACCGTCGCCATTGCCGACAAGAACGGAAAGGCGCTGGACGCTGGCAAGCTCTACAAGGTCAACGTCCCGGCGAAGGTGCCGGTCAAGCAATTCTGGGCGCTGACGGTCTACGACCGGGCCACCTTTGCGTTCATCTACAGCGAGAGCAATCGCAGCACGCTCTCGTCCTTCGACCTGGAAAAGATGACGAAGAATGCCGATGGCGGCGTGACGATCTACGTCGGACCCAAGGCGCCAGCGGGCTTGGATGCAAACTGGATTCCCACCTCGGGAAAGCGGCCGATGCCCATGTTCCGCTACTACGGCCCGACGGAAGAACTCAATCAGAAGACCTTCAAGATGCCGGATTTCGAACTGGCCGAATGAACAGTGCCGCGGCTGCATTTCGCAGCGATCGAGCACTTCAAGCGGTGTGCCAACCCCACTACACACCTTCGAGGCGATGGCCACTCGAATGGCCTGACCTCCAACAGCCTACCCACTGAAAGGCATCTGTATGACAAGCACCCCGGACGCATTGCTCAGCACGCCCGCCACGCCGGAAGTCGTGGCGAAAGGACTCGAGACGGATGGCTATCAGTTGGCCGTGTCCGCGTACACCTGGGGCTACCCCCTCGTCAGGATGGAGACGGTCATGCGCGACTACGCCACCGTTCCTGCCGACAACCCGCCGACCAGTTACCGGGCGGTCCTCAACCGGATCGGGTGGGCGACAGAGCTCGCCACGCCGGAGGCCAAGGACATGCCGACGGCCAACAACGACACCTACTACATGAGCGCAGTGGTCGACCTCGGCCAGCCCTACCTGCTGAGCGTGCCCGACACCGACGACCGCTACTACGTGGTCAACGTCTTCAACATGTACCAGGAGCTGGAGCACTACATCGGGCGGCGCACCACGGGCACCAAGGCCGCTCGCTACGCCATCGTGCCGCCGGGCTGGAGCGGCACATTGCCAAGCGGCGTCACGCGTCTCGATGCATCGACCAGCAAGGTCTGGTTATGGGGCCGCCTTCGAATCGCGCAGGGTGAGCCTGCGGCGCCCGTTCACGCGCTGCAGCAGAAGTTCGAGCTGACGCCGCTCGATGCGTCCAAGGTCGGCCGTACCGAGCTTCCTCCGTTGCCCGCCACCGACAACGACGAACTTGGCTTCTTCACCTTGCTGGGCCATGCACTTCAAAGCAATTCCATCAAGCCAGCCGATGAGGCGTTGTTCGGCCAATTCGCGCGGATGGGATTGACCCGCAAGGGCTTCGATGCGACCAGGCTGAGCCCGGAAATGCGAAACGGTGTGGTGCGAGGGCTCGCCGATGCGCCCTCTGTGGCCGTAGCGTCGTTCGCCAGCACTGCAAGCAAGCGCAGCGGCTGGGACTGGGTGACTGGCCTGGACAGCTTCGGCTTCAACTATCCGCTGCGTGCCGTGGTCGCCGGGCCCTACCTGGGGGGCAACGGCGAACGCGAAGCCATGTACCCGATTCGCTACACGGATGCAGACGACGCGCCGCTCGACGGCAAGAATCACTACGAGTTGAAGTTCGACAGTGCGCCCCCGGTGAGCGCGTTCTGGTCGCTGACCATGTACAACGCAGGCGACAAGATGCTGGTCCCCAACGAACTCGCGCGCTACAAGATCGGGTCGGATACGGCAGGCCTGAAAAAGAATGCCGACGGCTCCTTCACCCTCCAGGTGCAGCATGAAGCTCCGAGCGACAAGTCCAACTGGCTCCCGGCCCCGGATGGCGGCTTCTACGTCATCTTGCGCATGTACCAACCCAACGACGACATATTGAGTGGCGAGTGGGTGCTGCCGCAGATGACAAGGACAGGTTGACGCGGCCATTCGCACTGCGGCTCGAGCGCGGAGCAGCGCAGGAAGGACGATGCCGTCGTCACCACGAAACGGCGCGTCGGCAAATGTGCTCGGCTGGCAAGGCGGCTACACCGGGTGCGGCAAGCTGCAACCGGCGGTGACGTCACACGCGATGGGCGAACTGCCACCCGGGCTGGCGCACGGCGTGAAGGTGCGCGGCCGGTCCCGGCGGGGGTAGGGTCTGAGCGGAGACGAGGTGGACTTCGACACCACGGCCCGTGGCTTACCCGTTGCGGCGCGAGATGGAGTGGCTGCAGGGTTTTTCGGCGTTCTCCGCTTGCTGCCACGCGCGCACCCGCGGGTCCATGACGCCGAACCACAGCGGCGGCAGCAGCGCCAGCAGGCACATGCCAAGCAGGCCCGTCGGCAGCATCGGCATACCGGCTTCCATAGCCAAGCGCTGGAACGGGACCGTGCTTTCCATGTGATGCCTGGAGTGGTGTCCCAGGTTCAGCAACAGGCTGTTGCCCACCGGCGGCTCGGCGTTCCACGCGTCGCGTGCGCCTGCACGCCGGTGATGCCCATCGGCAAGCCGCGTGCGCAGCAGCCCGTAGTGCTGCACGTAGTTGATCGTCTCGATGCAGAGCACCGCGACCGCGCACTGCACGGCCACGAACAGGGCGCCGCGCCACCCTGCCCATGCAGCCGCGCCGGCACCGAGCGCGAACGTCAATACCCAGCCTCGCAACACGCGGTGGCCCGGGCCCGCAACACGATGGCCGAATCGGCGCAAGCGACGCGCCTCGATGCGGCAGGCGCTCCGCCAGCCGGAGAAGACGGCGCGGCAATAGAACGCATAGACCGACTCGCCCGCGCGCGCTGTGGCGTTGTCGCGCGCCGTCGCCACGTGGCGGTGATGGCCGCCGACGTGCTCCACCCCGAAGGCGCTGGCACCGAGGAGCACCAGCAAAAGCTCGGCCATGCCGCGCTCGAAGCGCGAGCGGGCGTGCAGCAGCTCATGCGCAGCCGGCGCGGCCAGCATGCCGCCGATCAGACCCACCGCGAGCGCATCCTGAAGGACCTGCACGATGTCGACGCCTGGAAGCCCGACGGCGTGCACTGCCGCTGCCAGCAGCGCCGCCTGAGTGGGCAGCCAGAGCCAGAGCCACCACGGTCGCGTTGGCGTCGTCGTGATCGCAGCCGTCACAGCCGCTCCATCCGCCGCACCAGCGCTCGCGGCCACTGGTGAGACAGTGGCCGGGCGCGGGCAAAGCAAATCCAGGACGACGGCCGCGCCGAAGACAACGAAGACCAGGCGAGCCGCGCCGTCGTATCCATGTGCGAATCCAAATGCCGCCAGCACGGGTACCAGCAGCGGCAACGCGAAGCGCCAGCCTTTCATCGCAGCGGCCGCCGACATTGCAGGTTCGTGCCGCCGGCTGGGGGTTCACGCCCCCAGGAGGTATGGCGTATATTGGGTTGCCGGCCGTAGGCGTAGCGCGTGCGCGGCGGCGCACGAGACGGACACAACAGGAGCGTGGACATGGCGTTTCTTCCTGGCTTCGCTTTCGACATCTTCGTCAGCTACAGCCATGTCGACAACCTCGGCGACCTGTGGGTCAATAAATTCCACGACCGGCTCGAGATCGCGCTAGCCAAGCAGCATGGGCGCGCTGGCGTCATCACGCTGTGGCGCGACAAGCGCCTGCACGGCAACCAGCTCTTCGACAACACCATCAAGGCGGCGGTGGAGGGCTCGGCGCTGTTCCTGGCCATCACATCAAACGGCTACCTGGCCTCCGACTACTGCCTGCAGGAGTTGCGCTGGTTCCATGCGAAGGCCGAGGCCGAACCGCAAGGCGGGCGGGTGGGCGATACGTCCCGCATCTGCAACGTGCTGCTGGCGCCGCTGCCGCCCGAGCGCTGGCCTGTCGAGTACGGGCGCAGCTCCGGCTTCCCCTTCCACGACGCCGACGACCCTAACGACCCGAGCGGCGCGCTCGGCCAGCCGACCGATCCGGAAGAAGACCGGCTACGCTTCAAGCGCCAGATGAACGCGCTCACCGTGGCGTTGATTCAGACGCTCCAGGCCTTCCACGCAGCGCTCGAGCAGGCAACGGCGGCACATGCTCCGGCACCGGCACCCGCGGCGTCGGCGTCGACGTCAGCGGGGCCGCGAGTCTTCGTCGCCGATGTCTCCGACGCACTGGCCGGCCATCGGCGACGGCTGGTCAGCGAACTGCGCACCAAGGGCCTTGCCGTCGCATCCAATGTGCCGCCACCCTACGAGGCCGAAGCACACGACGCCCGCGTGCGGGAACTCACGCAGGAGGCGTTGCTTAGCGTGCACCTGCTCGACCAAACGCCGGGGCGCGAGGTCGACGGCGTCGATGGCCAGACCTACCCGCTGCGCCAGCTGGAACTGGCGCGCGGGCGGGCCAGCTCGCAACTCATCTGGGTACCGAGCGACCTGGACACGCCAACCGTTGAGGACGAAGCCTATCGCGGCATCCTCGAAAACCTGGAGAACGGTGAACGCGAAGGCTCGGGGCACGATTTCGTGCGTGGGGCGCGCCCGCTGCTGGTGTCGCAGATCGTTGACAAGGTGGCGCAGCTGCGCAAGCGCGCCGAAGCCCAGGCGGGGCCGCGCGGCAGCGTGCTGTTGGACACGCACCTGAAAGACCAGCTATATGCGCTCGAGCTGAGCAGGCTGCTCGTCGGGCGCAGCATCCAGCCCTACATCAACCCGCAGGAAGACGACCCGAACAAGAACCTGGAAGCGTTCGAAAGCCGGCTGCGCCAGGTGTCGTCGCTCGTCATCCTGTTCGGTCAAGTGAGCGAAGCCTGGGTGCGCCGCCGGCTCGGCCTGGCGCTGCAGATGAGCGTCATCAACGACCTGCAAGTGAAGTCGTTTTTCGTCCTCATCGTGCCGCCCGCCAAGGCGAGCGACGCCGAGAGGTTTGCGCGCGGGCCGGTGCAGGTGCAGCTCATCGACAACAGCGGCAGTCCTGATCTCGCCGCGCGTTCGGTGGACACGTTGTGCGGCGCGGACGGGGTACCGGCATGAAGATGGGCGATAGCCAGAATCCGTTCGTCGGGTTGCGGCCGTACGAAGCCGACGAGACCCTGCTCTTCTTCGGCCGCCACCAGCAGGTGGCTGAACTGCTGCGGCGACTGCACGCGCTGCGATTCCTGGCGGTGGTGGGGAGCTCCGGCTGCGGCAAATCTTCGCTCGTGCGCGCCGGCCTCATACCGGTCCTGCAGGCGGGTTTCCTGGTCGAGGAGCGTGACGTCTGGCTGCTCGGCACGATGAAGCCCGGGACCGCGCCGCTGGCCAACCTGGCCGCCTGCGTGCTGGGCAGCTGCAGCAGCGAGCCGGTGCCCGAGGCACGGACGGCCGAACTGCTTGCCGCCATCAGGGAAGGGCGCGCCGCGACCGTGCTCGAAGCGCTGTCGGCCACGCTGACCGCGCGCGACGCCAGCTTGCTGCTGCTGGTGGACCAGTTTGAGGAAGTCTTCCGCTTTGTCGGAGACGACGCCCCGCAGTACGAGCGCGACCAGGCGAGCGATTTCGTCGCCATCCTGATCGAACTGGCGGCGCAGCGCGCCGTTCCGGTCTACGTGGTCATCACCATGCGCTCGGACTTTCTCGGCGAGTGCGATGCCTTCGTCGGCCTGCCCGAGGTGCTGAACCGTGGCCAGTATCTGGTGCCGCGGCTCACGCGCGAGCAGCGGCGCGATGCCATCGAAGGCCCGATACGGCTGTACCGACAGGAGATCGCGGCGCGACTGAGCGATCGCCTGCTCAACGAGACCATCGACAGTCGCGACGACCTGCCGGTGCTGCAGCACGCGCTCATGCGCACCTGGGACGCGTGGGCACTGGTTGCGCAAGGGCCGGTCGACATCGAGCATTACGAAAGCGTGGGCACCATCAAGATGGCGCTGTCGCGCGACGCCGATGCCGCGCTGGAGGGCATGAGCAAGGACGAACTGCAGCTGACCCGGGGCCTGTTCCAGGCCCTGACCACGGTGGACTCGACGAACCGCGGGATACGGCGGCCGGCAAGGCTGGCCGCCATCGCCGCGCGCTGCCGCGCCGAGCCGGCCCGCATCCTTGCCATCGTGGAGCGGTTCCGCACCGACGGCCGCCTGTTCCTGGTGGTGTCGGAAGAGCGGCCGGGCGCCGACCCGGTGATCGACATCTCGCACGAGAGCCTGATCCGCCAATGGCGGCTTCTCGGCCAGTGGGTGGCCGAGGAAGTGGAGTCGATCAAGACCTTCAAGCGGCTGGTTGAGTCGGCGCGGCTCTACCGCAATGGCAAGTCGGGCCTGTACCGCGACCCCGATCTGCAGACCGCGCTCGACTGGCAGGCCGCCGAGGCGCCCAACGCGGCATGGGCGGCCGACCAGCACGAAGACATCGTGCCGGCACAGACCTTTCTGGCTGCCAGCAAGGCGGCGCGCGACCGCTGGCTGGCGGAGCGCGAGTTCGAACGCCGCTGGCGACGTCTTCGCAACAGCATCGCCGCGCTCGTACTCCTGCTCTTCTTCGCCAGCTTCGGCGTGCCACCGGTGAAGGCGTTCTGGGACTCCGCCGAGGCGGCGATCCGGCCGGCCATAGAGCGCATTGAGCTCAAGGCACAGGAGGCAATCGTGCGCAAGGACCCGGCGAACGTACCCATTCCGCCGGTCCGCACAGCGTCCCTCGCCGTTGCCCTGGCCGAGATGATCAAGTTCGGTTCCCACGTCGTGTTGTACCTGGTGCTGACCTACGGCGCGCGGCGCGTCTACGGGCGCCTGGCGCTCAAGCCGATCCAGCGCATTGTCGGCGCGCAGATCCGGCCGCCGCCGGAGCAGCAGCCACGGAGCGCGCGCGTGCTGGCCGCAGTCCGGCGCGGACTGCTGCGGGCCATCGAAGTGACGGGCAAGTGGGTCTCGGTGCTGGTCGGCATCGGCGTGCTCACTACCTGCTCTGCAATTGGCATCAGCAGTCGCAGCGGCGGGTGGCTGCTGGTCGCAATCGGCCTCGCGCTGGCGCTGATTCTGGTCGGCTGGGTGCTGGCCGTGACCCGGCTGAATTCGGAAGTCGAGGCGATCGGCCAGCGGCTCGACGAGAACCTGGCCGATGGGCCGCGCGCGCCGCAGGAGGGCTGAATGACGGCGCCTTCACGCGAGCACGGGCGCCCTGCGCGGGCATTCCGGTTCGTCGAGACCGCCGCCCGATGGCTCTCCGCCGGCGTGGGCGCGCTGGTGATGATTGTGTATTCGATCGGGGGTGCGATCGGTGGCGACCTGAGTGTCGTGCTGGGTGGCGTGGGCGTGGGCGGCGTGCTGCTCGGCTGGGTGCTCGCGGTGCGGCGCCTAGATTCCAGCCTGCGAACCCTGCGCGAACGCTTGCCCGAGGCAGGTCCCCTGGAGCCAGCCGTCCTTCATGACGGGCCGCGGTTCAAGGGCACTTCGAGCACAGCCTCAAGCTCCCGGACTTCGCCTTCCAGTCCCAGCGCTGTTGCCGACAGCGCCACGACCTCTGGACGCAGCGGCGCCACGTAAGGCGATGTGGATGTGGGCCGCCGAGCACCACGTCGGCGCCGGCTTCGGCCCAGCGCCACCCAACCAGAGCGTGGCCATGCCACAGCAGCGCATCCGCTCCTGCAAGCTGAACCTGGAAAAAGCAGTTGACCGCTTCAAACGACTTCGAGGCGACGTCGCCAGCCCCGCAGCAATGAGCCGAGGGGCCTGGCAGGCCGATGTTGCACCTGCGGGTGCGACAACCGCGCCAGACTGGGGCCGAATCCCGTCACGATGACCCTGGCCGCGTCCTCCACGAGATACCGTTCGCCAGGCTCGAGTTCGACGTCCTTGAGGGAACCGTCCCGGGTGATCCAGAGGCACCCGCTGATGCACGTGACGCTGGAGCCGACAGCATCCACAATGCGGACGAACAAATCGCGGTCCAGTTCCACGAAAGCCTGGTCGAAGTTGGCGGTCATGTCGTTCTCCTCTGTGGGTTGGCCGGGCTTTGCTGCCGGGATGAACTTCAGTGTCTTGTGCCCGCGCCGCCGACGCGATGAAGCCGGCGTGAATCCTTGTGAATCTCGACCGGGTTGTGAGGCAGCACTCAACCGCTTCAACCGATGAATTCCACCGTCCAGCGCTTTCGATTCGGCCGATTCGAGGTGCGGCCCGCGCAACGTCTATTGCTGGCCGACGGCGAGGACGCCAACATCGGCGCCCGTGCATTCGACACGCTGGTCGCGCTGATCGAGCGGCGTGACCGCGTGGTGAGCCGGGACGAACTGTTCGATCTCGTCTGGCCTGGCCTCGTCGTGGAGGAGAACAACCTGCGCCAGCAGGTCGCGGCGCTGCGCAAGGTGCTCGGCGCTGCGGTGGTCGCAACGGTGCCGGGGCGTGGCTATCGGTTTGCCATGGTGCTGGACGGCGAAACGATCGCGCCACCGGCGCTCGCCGCGCGCACCGGCCTGCAGCACAACCTGCCACTGAGCCCCACCGCCCTGATCGGGCGCGAAGCTGAACTCGCCACGGTGCTGGACCTGCTGGCGGGTACTCACCTCCTCACGCTGGTAGGCGCCGGTGGTGTCGGCAAGACGCGATTTGCCCTCGAAGTCGCCGACACCGTCCTTGGGAACTTCAAGGATGGCGTGTGGTTCGTGGCGCTGGCGCCTGTCGCCGACCCGTCGCTGGTGACGCGCACGGTGGCCGGCGTGCTCGGCGTGCATGAGGAACCCGGCCGTCCGCTCATCGACACCTTGCTCGACTTCCTGCGCCATCGCGAACTGCTGATCGTGCTGGACAACTGCGAACACGTCATCGACGCCTGTGCGCAGTGGTCGGATACGGTGCTGCGCACCAGCGCCAGAACGCGGACGCTGGCGACCAGCCGGGAAGCCTTAGGCATCGATGGCGAACGGGTCTGGCGCATGCCCTCGCTGCGCGCGGCGGTGCCCGATGCCGAACCATCGCCCGATGAGCTGATGGACTATCCCGCGACCCGCCTGTTCGTGCAACGCGCCACTGCCGCGTCTCCAGCGTTCCGGTTGATATCGGAAAACGCCGCCGCGGTGGCGCTGCTGTGTCATCAACTCGACGGCATCCCGTTGGCGCTGGAACTCGCGGCGGCGCGCGTGGCAGCGATGCGCGTGGAGCAGGTGGCTGAGCGGCTGCGCGACCGCTTCGGGCTTCTGACGCGCGGCAACCGAACCGCACCGCCGAGACACCAGGCGCTGCGCTCACTCATCGACTGGAGCCACGATCTTCTGACGGAGCCCGAACGCGCGTTGCTGAGGCGGCTCTCGGTATTTGCCGGCGGCTGGACCCTGGAAGCCGCCGAAGCGACGTGCAGCGGGGACGGCCTGGCAATCGAAGACATCCTGGACCTGCTGACGCAACTGGTCGAAAAGTCGCTGGTGGCGTTCGATGACCCATCGAGCGGGCCGCGCTACCGGATGCTGGAGACGATTCGCCAGTATGGGCTGGAGAAACTGCTCGCTTCCGGCGAGGCCGCTGCGCTTCGCCGGCGGCATCTCCAACATTTCGTCGGGTTTGCCGAAGCCATCCGCAGCAAGTTGGTGGGTCTTGAGGAGCGGCAATGGAATGCCCGGGCCGAATCCGAACTCGACAACCTCCGCGCCGCGTTGACCTGTTCGCTCGAACCGGGCCATGCCGAACTTGGGCTGCGTCTTGTCAATGCCTTGCACGGCTTCTGGTATCACAACCTGCACTGGAAAGAGATCATTGGCTGGATCGAACGCTTGTCGATGCAGGCCGGCGAGGACGGATCTGCCGCCTTGCAGCGTGCCCACTCGCTCTACGTCGCCGGGATGCTGCTGAGCAACTTCGATCCACCCGCGGCGCGGCGACACTTCGAAGAGTGCCTGGCCACGTCGCGCGCGCTGGACTCCGACAGCGGCGTGGCCTGGGCGCTGACGGGGCTGGCCTACGTGGACAGCCGCAAGCGCGACCCCGCCACGGCCGAGTTGTTCACCGAAAGCCTGCGTATCGGACGCGGCATCCAGGACCCCTGGGAACAGGCGATGCTGACCATCCAATGCCTGATCTGCCATGCCGGCTACGAGATGCTGATGGGGCGTGACGACGCGGTCGAGGCGATGGTGCGCGACTGTGAAGCGGCGAACGCCAGGCTCGGCCATAGCCGCAGGTACAGCGGCCACTGCCATGCCCTGTTGGGAAAAGTCGCAAGCCGGCGCGGCCAGCATGAGCGGGCCGGCAAGTTGCTGGCCGAAAGCCTGGCCCTGTACCGCGCCATCGATGCGAAATTCGACATCGCTGGCAGTCTGGTTCAACTGGGCTACCTGGCGCTCCATCAGGGCGACGCTATCCGGGCGCTCGAGCTCTTCAGGGAGAGCCTGTCGCTGCATCGCAACTACCCGACGTCTCGATGGATCACCAGCGGCCTGGCCAACCTCTTGATCGCCTACGTCGCGTGCGAGCAATGGACGATCGCGGCTCGGTTGGCGGGCGCGCTCAATGGCACCCGTGCCGAAGGCGCACCTGCCGTGGTGCTGCCCGAACTGTCCGGCCGCGTGCAGCGAGCCTACGAAGCGGCGTTCTTGCGCATTCGGGCTGCGCTGGGCGACTCTGCTTTCAAGCACGAATGCAACGCGGGAGCGCAAATCACGCGCGAGCAGGCGATCGAACTTGCGTTGACTAAAAGTCAGCTCACTTGAACCATGCAAGCAGGGTCACGGCCTTGAGCAGAATTTCGACTCGCGATTGACGCCTTCTGCAATGCTGGCCAAAGCAGTCGTTCGAGGCCTCGCGCTCGGACTCCTCCAAGCTGCGCGTGGCGAGGCCTGGAACGTCAGCGATCGGCATGCTTGTAGCCCACGCGCTGAACTGGCGTCAACGCACCGAAACTTGGCCACGCCAGCAGTACACCTTGCAGTTCAAGCGTGCGCTGGAAGTCCCCGAGCATGTCCTTGTCGGCGCGCACTGCGCGCAACGGTTGCTTGCGCGCGAGGGAGAACGCCGCCAATGTGCCGGCTGCTTCGCCGATGCTCCATTCGGTCGCATGCTCACGGTACGCGCCGTTCGTGATGCGCGTGGTTCCCAGGTTCTTGCAGGCGGGCAACAGGTTCTCGACCCGCACCGGCAACAACGCGCCGAGTGGGATCTGGAAAGGGAACGAGTCGATGTCGACCGTGTTGCGTCCTCGCGTACTCGGGTGCAGGTCGATGCGATAGGCGCCGATGCCCACGCTGTCTGCAAACCGCTCCGCACCAGTCTCTCGCGGTCGCGCCGCCACGCCGATGTGCTGTTCCAGCACCGTGAACTCCGCGTTGATGCGGCGCCCTTCGCGGTAGTAGGCCTGCTTGGCCAATCCGTCTGCCGTGCCCAGGACGTCTCCACGCAACCTCAATCCACGGTAGCCATGGCCGCCGTCGTGGCGCGGTGCATCGGTCTGCATCCAGTAAAAGAAGGCCAGGCTGAACTGCCGCGATTCTTCCAGGGCCAGGGCCTGCGCCTCGGGCGACACGCCAACGACCGGCTTCTCCCAATAGTCCATCTGAGGCCAGTTCGCCAGCGTGATGTCGCTGGTGTAGCTGCCAGTCTCGAAGTTCTGCCGATAGGCAATGCGCCGCGCATGCCACAGGTCGTAGAGCGAGTCGGTGTCGGTGGGTCCGACGAATAGGGGCCGCTCCCGCGGCTGGTGCGTGACGAAGTCACTCAGTGTCCAGCTCAACTGCGGGCCCGGCCAGCAATCGAGTTGCAGTGTCTTGAGCCGTTCGTAATCGGCGGGCTTTTCGATCGTATGGTCCTCGTCGGGCAGGTAGTCTGCGGCGAGGCACCAGGTGATGGCCTGCTGGTCGAACGGATCCGCTTCGGGCAACGCGTGCAGTTCGTTCGTCCGCGACTGCGCTTCCGCACCGAACACATGTTCGACCTTGGCCATCTCGACCAGGTCGCCGATCTCCGTGGCATCGACAAAGATGGGGGCGATCAGCACAAGCTCCGTGTCGGCATCCAGGTCGCGCACATGCACAGCGCGGATGCGATCTCCATCGGTCTCGGCCTTGAGCAGGCGATGCTTGCGCAGCACGGTCACGCGGCCGGCCGCAACGTGCGGCGCCAGCAATTCGTCGATCGCCTTCACCGCAACCCACGGTTCGTGGCACAGCGAACTGACGTTGCCTTGCCCGGGGTTGAGCCGGACGCGCATGCGCGCTGCATCCGTCAGCGGCATGTGTCGCCGGTAGTAGTTGCGGATCGTCTCGCGAAACGTGGCGTAGCTCTGCGAGGCCGTCAGGTACTCGATCCAGGGATATTCGTCGGGCGGAACAGCTTGCGAAGTCAACTGGCCGCCGAGCCAATCGAGCTCCTCCACCAGGATGACCTTCGACCCCAGCCGTGCGGCCGCCAGCGTGGCGGACACGCCGCCCAGGCCGCCGCCGATGATGACGACATCGGCGCTTCGTTCAGTGGCGTTCATGTTGCGGCTCACTCCGCCTTGATGCCGAGCTTGCGGATCGCGTCGCCGTAGCGCTGCGTCTCGCTGGCGATCAGCTTGCCGAACTCGGCGGGGCTGCCCGGAGCGCCTTCGACGCCCATAGCTTGCAGCTTGGTCTTCGTCTCCGGATCGCTCAGTACCGCGTTGATTTCCTTGTTCAGGCGCGCCACCACCGCGGTGGGCGTGCCGGCGGGCGCGAGGACGCCAAACCAACCGGTCACCTCGAACCCCGACATGCCCTGCTCCGCAACCGTGGGCACATCGGGCAGCACGCTCGAGCGCGTTTTCGTGGTCACCGCAAGCGGACGCAGCTTCCCTGCCTTGATGTGGGGCAGTGCGCTGGACGGAATGTCGAAGCCCAGATCGACCTCGCCCGACAGAAGCGCCGTCAGCGCCGGGCCGGAGCCCTTGTACGGCACCATGACCATGTCGATCTTCGCTTCGTTCTTCAAGAATTCTGCCGCGAGGCTGGTGGTCGTCGCGCCGCCACCACCGGCTGCGTAGTTGAGCTTGCCGGGACTCTTGCGAGCCGCATCGATCACGTCCTTCAATTGCTTGTAGGGCGCCGATGCCGGAGCCACGATCACGACGGGCGATGCGCCGACCTTGGCGACGGGCTCAAAGCTCTTCTGCGTGTCATAGCTGAGCTTGGGGTACAGCGCTGCACTGCCTGCATGGCCGCTGGTGACCATCAGCAGCGTGTACCCATCCGGCTTCGACGCAGCGACCGCCGCCGTTGCAATGGTGCCGCCCGCGCCCGGCTTGTTGTCGACGATCACCGGTTGCCCGAGCGCGCTGCCGAGCTTTTGCGCCAGCAGTCGCGCGAGGTTGTCGGCCGAGCCGCCCGCCGCAAAGCCGACGACCAGGGACACGGGCTTGGTGGGATAGGTCTGTGCTTGCGCGGTGCACAGTGCCAACGCGGCAGCCGCGACGAAGAGGCCTTTGGACAAGGGGCGGAGGATCGGAGTCATGGTCTGTCTCTTTGCAAGGATGTTGTGAATGGCATCGATGCTAGGAATTCATGCCGCGCGGGTCCAATACCAATCAGGGCGCAGGCTATAACATGGTGTTCTTGCACAGGGTTTTCACCGAACAACATGTAGTAGGTGCCAAGCGTGAATCTGCGCCAGATCGAAGTCTTTCGCGCCGTGATGACAACCGGCTCAACAACCAACGCGGCCAGGCTGCTGCACGTCTCTCAGCCGGGGGTCAGCCGGCTCATCCGGCACCTTGAAATCCAGTTGGGCGTGACACTCTTCGAACGTCGCAACTCGCGCCTCGTCGCAACGCCGGAGGCGCATACCTTGCAAGCTGAAGTCGACAAGGTGTACCGCGGCGTCCTGCATGTGCAGAACGTGGCGACCCACTTGCGCTTTGGCGACCATGCCACGCTGCGGGTGTTGTCGAGCGCCAATACGGCGCTCCAGCTCGTCCCGGTTGCTACGGCGAAGCTGCTCGAGCGATTCAGCCATTCCAAGGTGTTCTTCGAGTCCCTGCCGACCCGCGAGATCGTGCAGACGCTGGTTGCCGAAGAGGCAGACGTTGCGATCTCGAGCGCTCCGCTGGACCACCCGGTTCTGGATGTCCGCGAGATCGGGCGTTGGACGCTCCAGTGTGTCGTGCCCAAGGGCCACGCCTTGCTGGCCAGGAAGTTCGACCTGGCCACGGCCTTGCAGCAGCGCCTGGTCGTCTACAGCCCTGAAGCACCGCAGAGCCGCGTCATCGATGCCTGGCTTGAAAAGTTCGGCATCGCACGGCAGGTGGCGGTGGAGGTGCGCTCGGGCTATGCGGCCTGCGCCATGGCCGCCAGCGGAGCGGGCGTCGCATTCGTGGACAACTTGTCTGCACGCGCGCATCGCTCCGAGAATCTTGAGTTGCTCAAGATCCCGGACGCGCCGAATTTCGCGATCTACAGCGTGACCAACGTCAACCGGCCACCCTCGCAACTCGGACAGACATTTCTCGAACTGGTGGCCGGCGAGTTGGCGAGCCTTTCATAGCGCCGATTGAGGCGGTCGAAGGAGGCTGTACAAGGTCGCGTCCGGGACCGGTGCCGGTACAGCCACGGCTTCGCCTGGCAGGCCGACCGCCACGAGCCAACTGCCCTCGATCGCATGCGCCTGGCCGCCTTGAAGCCACGGCAGGGGTGCTGCATCGCGCGACCTCCGGGCGAGCAGCAAACCATCGTTGGAAGCGCGATCTGCCGCGCGCAAGCGCGCGACGGATTCCGCATGGACGGTCCACACCGCCATGTTGGTGGACGAACCGAACGCTTGCGACTCGCGAACGTCGCAGACCCAACGCGACAAGTTGCAAAGATGTGGACGCATGCGAGCGCTCATGGGCGTTGGGTCGCTCAGCAGTGCACGGTAGGCCTCGCTCTCCACCACACGCGCATCCCGCATGCCATAGATCGTCAGGTAGCGCGGTGCAATGCCATCGCCCAGGCGGCGATAGCGCCGGCCCCACAGCATCCCCGGCACAGTCAGGCGTTCAGGCACGTGTTCGTCGGCATGCCAGGCGTTGTATTCCGCATCCAACTCGGGCGCAACGTCGTTCCAGAGTGCCAGGACGGCACCTGCGGCGGCCACGATCTCATTCATCGCATGGACCCGGCTTCAGCAGCACTTTGCTCGCTGACTTGGCATGCGCCAGTGCGAACCCCTCTGCGGCTTGCGACAAGGGCAAGACATGACTGACCATCGGGCGCATGACCTCATCCATCTCGCCGATCAGTTCAAGGGCCAGCGGCCAATCGGACTCGGGTGGACGGAAGGAGCCGCGCAATTGCTGCTGGTTGCGCACCATCGGCGTGAGGTCGAGCGCCAGCGGGCGAGCGTGAATGCCAGTCACAACGACGATGCCATTTCGCCTCAGAAGCGCCAGGCATTCCGTGACGGTCTCGGGCACGCCCGTCGCTTCAAAGATCACGTCGAATGACTCTCCGGCCGTGTGCTCACGGCAGCCTTCGGCGAGCGATTGCCTCGCCACATCGACCAAGGCTGCGAAGCCCATGCGACGCAATGCATCGAATCGGGCAGCGTCGTCGAAGCCACTGACGACCACCTGCCTGGCCCCCGCCCGCCGCGCCAGCGCCGCGATGCCTTGGCCGATGGTCCCGGGACCCATGACGAGCACGCGCTTGCCGGCGACGTCGCCAGCGATGCGAAGCGCCTGCATGGAAATGGTGAGCGGCTCGGTGAGCGCTGCGAGCTCGTCGCTCACGCTGTCGGGCACGGGTACGCAGTTGCGCAGCGGTACCTTGACCCAGGGTGCAAAGGCACCATCGCGCGTCATCCCGATGCCGCGTCGCTTTTCACAACCATCAGGGTCGCCTGCCTCGCAAGCGGCGCACACGCCGCACGTCACCGAAGGACGCACCACGACGCGCTGGCCTGCGAGGGGCCCGGATTGCGCCACGCCGACGAACTCGTGCCCAATCGTGACCGGAATGCTCTGGGTGATGAAGGCGTAGCTGGGCGTCCAGTCGTCCACGTGCAGGTCGCTGCCGCAGATGCCAGTGGCGCTGACTTTCACCAGCACGTCGGTGGATCCCGCGTCCAGCAGCGGCGCCGGAACATCCACCAGTTCGAGGCCCGCTTCCGGGCGCGTCTTGCGCAAGGCTTGCATGATGTGGATTCCGGAATCAGTCGATGCTGATGCCGACCTTCGTGATGATGGCGCCCCACTTGAGGCTCTCGGCCGCTATGAAGGTCTTGAACTCATCGGGCGAGCCGCCGCCGATGATCAAGCCCTGTTTGGCGAAGGCTTCGCGCACGCCCTTCTCCTTCATCACCTCGTTGACGTCCGCATTGATCCGGCGCACCAGATCCGGAGACGTGCCGGCGGCCGTGAAGAGGCCGTTCCAGGCCAAGGCTTCGAAGCCGGGATAGCCCGACTCGGCGACCGTCGGCAGGTCCTTCATGGTCTCGGTACGCTTCAGGCTGGTTGCCGCCAACAGGCGGATGCGCCCGCCCTGGATCAGCGGCAGCAGCGCCGGGGCGACGGTGAACAGCGCTTGTGTCTCTTCGGATGCCACCGAAATGCCGGCCGGTGGCGAACCGGCAAACGGCACATGCGTCGCCTCGAATCCCGCAGTGCTCTTGAACAATTCCATGGTCAAGTGCGAGGAGCTGCCTGCGCCGACGGAGGCGTAGTTGATCTTGTTGCCCTGCTTCTTCGCCCATGAAACGAATTCAGGCAGTGTCTTCGCGGGGTGGCTCGCCGCCACCGCCAGTACATTGGGCTGGGACGATGTCAGCACGATGGGCAGCAGATCCTTGGCGGGGTCGTATGCCATCTTCTTGTACATGTGCGGGCCGAAGGCGATCGGCCCGTTGAAGCCGATGCCCAGGGTGTAGCCGTCGGCCGGGGCCTTGGCGACCGCGGTCATGCCCAGCATGCCGCCAGCGCCGGCCTTGTTTTCAACCAGCACCGGCTGTTTCCAACGTTCGCGCAGCTTGTCGCCCAGCGTGCGGGCGATGAAGTCGAGCGAGCTGCCGGCCGGCGCCGGCACGACGAGCTTGACCGGCTTGGTGGGCCAGCTTTGGGCCGAGGCGGCCAGGCCAAATGCGCATCCCGCAAGCAGGGCAAAAGTTTTCTTCATCTGTGTGTCTCCGTTGGGTGGGCGGCGCATCAGCGCCAGGAATGAACGAATTCTGGGCGCGTAGCTTCGATATTCCAAACACCGATAAGCTATGGTTTCTATACCTTGTGGATATGGAGTCGACATGACGATGGAACTGAGGCACTTGCGCTATTTCGTCGCCGTGGCCGAGACCGGCAACCTGAGCCGGGCCGCCGAAAAGCTGTTCATCGCGCAGCCGCCGCTGTCCGTGCAAATCCGGCAGCTTGAAGAGGAAATGGGCACTGCGCTCTTTGTGCGCCATCCCAAGGGTGTTCGCCTCACAGCAGCGGGCGAATCCCTGCTACCGGAAGCGCGCTACCTGCTCGATCGGGCTTCACGCATGAAGGAGTCTGTGACGGGAAGCGCGAGCAGCGGCCACTTGGCACTCGGCTTTGTGCCCTCCGCCAGCAGCACCGTGCTGCCGAAGCTCATCCGGCTTCTGAAGAAGGCGCATCCGGCCCTTCATATCGAGCTACGCGAGATGATCAGCAGCGAACAGGCCGAGGCGATAGCTGCGGGGCATCTCGATGCCGGGATCGCGCGCACCAAGCCGCACCATCCGCGTCTGATGGTCGCAGCCGAGATGTCCGATCCCTTCTGCCTGGCGCTGACGCCACAAGAGGCCCGCCGCGCCGGCAACCCGGTGGAACTGCGCAGCTTTGCGAATCACGATTTCGTCGCTTTCACGCGGCACCGGGGGCCGGCGTACTTCGACCAGTCGATCTACCTGTGCGCCAAGGCGGGCTTCAGCCCGCGCATTCGGTATGAAGCGAGCACCGTGCATGGCGTGCTCGACCTGGTGGGCGCAGGCCTTGGCGTGGCGCTCGTGCCCTCTTCATGCGCGCTGCTTGGCGTGGCGGGTGTTTCGTTTCGCAGCCTTCGGGGTGCCAGCGCAGGCGAATTCCTCGTGTTGTTGCAACGAAAGGCCGATTCGAATCCGATCTTGCCCATGCTCGCCGATGCGGTCCGCGCGAACTTTTTGGAACTCAGGCATCGCATGGCGGCAACGTTGGTCGGTTGATCGCATCATGCGCGGTGTCTGCATCGGGAATCGAGATGGAATCGGCATCTGGAGAAATGCCGGCAGTCCTCTCGGTCGATGCTGGAGTCGGGCTTGATTGAAAAAATTGTGACATGCGGAGCAGTGCTTGCTGATGGCCGTCGCCAGAATTGCCGCAGTAAAGTTATTCAGACACTCAGACAGACATCGATAGAGTCGTCGAAGAATCTCGCAACTGAGCTACTTCGAGAAGTGAAGGAGGCATGTCCAAATCTGGGTGATGCTCCAGCTTTCCGCAAGTACTTTGGAGATCTGGCGATGCCGGGCTAGCGCGACCAAGCGCTTCCGTCAAATTTGCAGCGATTGCGGTCATAGACCTGGCGTTGGCGACTGACTCAGATCGGCCAGCAACCGCCGCCCGGTACCTGGTCGCTGCCCGGTCCAGGCTTCCTTGCTGACATTGGGGCCGCCCGTCTCAACTGCTTGGTCATCATCGTCCCTGTTGTTTGATCTTCGGGAGGTAGCTCGCAAACGCCCTCACTAGTGGTGAGTCGTCGGACTTGCGCCAGACGACGACTGTCTCGACGAAGGTTTTCTCGCCCTTCATGCCGCGGTAGACGACCCCCTCGCGATGCAGGGCCTGCACGCTGCCGGGGACGAGGGCAACGCCGATGCCTCCCGAGACCAGGCTCACGATGGTGTGCATCTGCCGCGCCGGGAAGAGCTTGGGACTGAAGCCGTGCCGCATGCAGGTGGCAACGATTGCGTCGAACATCATCGGCCCCAGGTGACGCTCGAAGCCGAGGAAGCGTTCGTTCGACAGTTTCTCCAGTGCGATGCGACTGTCACCGGCCATGGGATGTGAAGCAGGCAACGCGACGACCAGCGGTTCCGTGTGAACCAGCCGGGCGCTCAATGCCGCAGGCAGGTCTGGCGTCCTGAACACCAGGCCGACATCGAGTCGGCCGCTTTCGACGTCGTCAATGATCTGGTCGGTCGTGCCCTCCTGCAGCGAGACTTTCACGCGCTGGTAGTCCTCGGTGAAGTTGCGCAGCGTCGGCGGAAGGAATGAATAGGCCGGCAGGCTGATGAAGCCGAGCGAGAGCGAGCCCAGCAATCCCTGTGCGGCTTCCCGAGCGCGCTTGCGCATGGTGTCGGCCGCGGCAAGCACGGCGCGCGCGTCGCGCAGTGCGTCTTCCCCGGCTCGGGTCAGGGCGATGCGGCGCGAGGTTCGCTCCAGCAGGGTGACGCCCAGTTCCTCCTCCAGTTCCTTGATCGCCAGGCTCACAGGCGGCTGGGTGAGGTGCAGTCGCTCGGCCGCGCGCCCGAAGTGCATTTCCTCCGAAACGGCGACGAAGCAGCGCAGGTGACGCATGTCCATTGATTTGCCCTGTGTATCGATCGATCTGAATTCTAAATTTCTCTGAATGAAACGGCAAACCTAGACTGCACCCATACCGGACATGCAAACCAGGCGTTGCCGGAAAAGCTTCCACAAGTAGCAGGAGACAAAATTCATGTCAGACCGTATGCAGGCCCCGCCGCGGGCCCGCACCTTCGTTCATCCCGGCCCCTTCGGCGCCGTGCGCATCGAGACGCTGTGCGCCAGCCAGGGCCGTCACTTCCGGCTTGCGCTTCCATCTGGCGCCTCGCTCCATGACGGCATCGTCGATGCGTTGGCCAGGGTCGCCGTGCACAACGCTTCGATGACGCTGATCGACGGCGATCTCGATGTGATGAGCTTCTGCCTGGCACGCGCCGATGCCACCAAGCGGGTGGTTGCCGCGTACACCAAGCCGCACTCGGTGCGCGGCGCGCGCTTCATCTTCGGCAACGCGACGCTCGGCAAGTCCCCTTCCGGTGCGCCGGTCGTGCACTGTCACGCGGTCTTTCGCATGGCGGACGGCAAGGTGCGCGGCGGCCATCTGCTGACCGAGCAATGCATCGTCGGCGCGCACCCCGTGACGGTCGTCGCCACCTCCCTCGATGGCTTCGACCTGCGCATCAGCTACGACGAGGAAACCCACATGCCATTGATGCGCCCCAAGACGGAGATCCAACATGCCTGACATTCGACTGATCGAGAGCGGCCAGATGGGGCGCGTGGCCTATGGCCGCATCGCCCCCAACGAGGACCTGGTCCAGAGCGTGGAAAAGCTCTGCCTGGCCCAGGGCTTTCGCAACGCCTTCGTGCGTGGCGCGCTGGGCAGCCTGATCGACGCCTGCCTCGCCAATACCGACGGCTCCTGTCAGGTGATCCGCGGACCTGCGGCCGAGATCGTGAGCCTGGCCGGCGAGGTCCGTGCCCAGGAAGACGGCTCGCTGCAGGCGTCCCTGACGGGCGTTGTCGTCGACGCCGACGGCCTGGTTTACGGCGGTCCCTTTGTCCCCGGCGCCAACCCGGTCTGCGTGACCTTCGAGGTGACGCTCGAAGAGTGGCTGCCGGCTTCCGAATCCTGAATCCTTCTTTAAACCCAACGACACACATCATCATGAGTACAACATCACAAGCCCCCGTCGCCGTCGTCACCGGAGGTGCCCGCGGCATCGGCCGCGCTGTCGGCGAATGGTTTCTCCGCCACGATTACAAGGTCGTACTGCTCGACCGCGACAGCGCCACACTCGACAGCGCGATCGCCGAAATCGCACGTCCTGACGACGTCGTCGGCCTCCATTGCGACGTCTCCGACCCCTCTCAGGTCGACCGCGCCGTGACGACCATCACAGGCCGCTTCGGCCGTGTGGATGCGCTGGTCAACAACGCAGGCGTGGCCGTCTTCAAGCCGGCGCTGGAAACGTCCTTCAAGGAATGGCGCGAAGTGATGGCGACCAACCTCGATGGCGCGTTTCTCTGCACGCAGGCTTTCGGCGCGATGATGGCAAAGAACGGCGGCGGCGCCATCGTCAACGTCGCCTCGATCTCGGGCCTTCGGGCCAGCACGCTGCGCGTGGCTTACGGCACCAGCAAGGCCGCCCTCATCCACATGACCAAGCAGCACGCGGTCGAACTCGGCAATGCGGGCGTGCGCGTGAACGTCATCGCCCCCGGCCCGGTCGAGACCGAGATGGCAAAGCTCGTGCACAGCGTGGCGATCCGCTCCGACTACTACGACGCGATTCCCCTGAACCGCTATGGCACCACCGAGGAGATGGCGGAGGTCGTCGGCTTCCTGTGCAGCCCGGGTGCCAGCTTCGTCAACGGCCAGGTCGTGGCTGTCGACGGCGGCTTCGACGCCGCAGGCGTCGGCCTTCCCACGCTGCGCCAGCGCAAGACCGAGGCTGAACCCGCCTATGCGCTGGCCTGAATCCACTCACATCCGCAGCAACACCCAAGGATCCAAGACATGACACAGCAACCGCACATCATCGGCTGGGGCCACACGCGCTTCGGCAAGCTTGACGCCGTCGACGCCGAGCAACTCATCCGCGATGCCGTCGAGCCGGCCTTGCAGACGGCGGGCCTGCAAGCGGGCGACATCGACGGCATCTTCGTCGGGCATTTCAACGGTGGCTTCCTGCCGCAGGACTTCACCAGTTCGCTCGTTGCGCTGGCCTTCCCTGAACTGCGCCACGTGCCGGCCACACGCACCGAGAACGCATGCGCCACCGGCTCCTCCGCCATCTGGGCCGCGCTGGATGCCGTGCAAGCGGGGCGCGTCAAGCGCGCGCTGGTGGTGGGATTCGAGATCATGAACGCGGTTCCCACGCCGAAGGTGGCCGAGACCCTGCTGCGCTGCTCCTACGTCAAGGAAGAAGGCGAGACGCCCTCCGGTTTTGCCGGCGTGTTCGGCAAGATCGCCGGCAGCTACTTCGAGCGCTTCGGTGACCAGAGCGACGCGCTGGCCTCCATCGCCGCCAAGAACCACGCGAACGGCATGCACAACCCCTACGCGCACATGCGCCGCGACCTGGGTTTCGACTTCTGCCGCAACGAGTCCGACAAGAATCCGTTCGTGGCCGGCCCGCTCAAGCGCTCGGACTGTTCGCTCGTGTCCGATGGCGCGGCTGCCCTGGTCATCTCGGCAGAGCCCAATGGCAATGCCACCGTCACGCCGATCCGCTGGCGCTCGCACACGCAGGTCAATGAATTCCTGCCGCTTTCGCGACGCGACCCGACGCGCTTCGAGGGGGCCGCGCTCGCATGGCAACGCGGCATGGACGCAGCGCGGGCCAAGCTCGACGACCTGGGCTTCGTCGAGACGCACGACTGCTTCACCGTGGCCGAACTGCTCGAGTACGAAGCCATGGGCCTCGCGCCGCACGGCCAAGGCGCACGGGTGATCCTCGATGGCGTGACGCGCCGCGACGGCAAGCTTCCGGTCAATCTTTCGGGTGGCTTGAAATCGCGTGGCCACCCGATCGGCGCCACCGGTGTGTCGCAACACGTCATGGCGGCGATGCAACTCTCCGGCACGGCAGGCGACATGCAGGTCGGCAATCCCAAGCTCGGCGCGGTGTTCAACATGGGCGGCGCCGCGGTCGCGAACTATCTCAGTGTGCTGGAGGCCGTGTGAGCCATCACCAGGTCGCGAACCTTGCGTCGCTGCTTTCGCAAACGGCGGCGCTGTTCCCTGAACGCGCAGGGCTCATCCAGGGCGAGCGTGTCTGGACGTGGCGCGAGATCGACGCCCGCGTCAATGCGCTGGTGCAGGGGCTGCGCTCGCTGGGCGTGAAAGCCGGCGACAAGATGCTCGTCCAGTCGCGCAACAACGCGGCGCTGTTCGAAAGCTGCTGGGCCGCCTTCCGCCTCGGCGCGGTCTGGGTGCCGACCAACTTTCGGCTCACGCCACCCGAGATCGCCTATCTGGGCAGTTCGAGCGAAGCGACCGTGATGCTCGCAGAGGACTGTTTCGCTAGTCACGTCGACGCGGTGCAGGAGGCTTCTTCGCGCCTGCGGCACGTCGTCACGATCGGCAAGGCACGCGATGGCGAGATCGGCTACGAAAGCCTGGTCGCGGCGAACCTCGGTGCACCGCATGAGGCCGCGGAAGTCGAAGCCGACACACCGCTCTGGTACTTCTACACCTCCGGCACCACCGGCCGCCCGAAAGCCGCGATGCTGACCCACGGTCAGATGGCCTTCGTGGTGACCAACCACCTCGCCGACCTGATCCCCGGCACCGACGAGAACGATCGCTCCATCGCGGTCGCACCGCTGTCGCATGGCGCAGGCATCCACGCCTTGCTGAACGTCGCACGCGGCGCTGCAACCGTGCTGCTGCCCTCCGACAAGCTCGAGCCCGAGATCTTCTGGCAACTGGTCGAAGCGCACCGCGTCAGCAACGTCTTCACGGTTCCGACCATCGTCAAGATGCTGGTCGAAGATCCGGCCGTCGACCGCTACGACCACAGCTCGCTGCGCTACATGATCTACGCCGGCGCGCCCATGTACCGGGCCGACCAGAAGCGCGCACTGCAAAAGCTCGGCAAGGTGCTGGTGCAGTACTTCGGCCTGGGCGAGGTCACGGGTTGCATCACGGTGCTGCCGCCCTCCATGCACGCCGCCGAAGACACGGATCCGAACGCCAACGTCGGCTCCTGCGGACGCCCGCGCACCGGCATGCAGGTTGCCATCCTCGACGACCAGATGCAGCCGGTGCCCGCAGGCACGGTCGGCGAGATCTGCTGTCGCGGCCCTGCGGTATTCGCGGGCTACTTCAACAACCCCGAAGCCACCGAAAAGGCCTTGCGCGGCGGTTGGTTCCACACCGGCGACCTCGGCCGCATGGACGACAGGGGCTTGCTCTACATCACCGGACGCGAGTCCGACATGTACATCTCGGGCGGCTCCAACGTCTACCCGCGCGAAGTGGAAGAAGTCCTGCTCACGCATCCAGGCGTGGCCGAAGTCGCCGTGCTCGGTATGCCCGACGAGAAGTGGGGCGAGATCGGCGTCGCAGTCATCGTCGCAAGCCATTCCGGCCTCACCGCCGAGGCCTTGCTCGCGCACCTGGACGGGCGCTGCGCCAAGTACCGCTGGCCACGTCATTTCCTCTTCTGGGATTCGTTGCCCAAATCCGGCTACGGCAAGGTCACGAAGAAAGACATTCGCACGCGCCTCATCGAACGCGGCGAACTGCAGCCTGCAGTCCACGCCTGACACCGAATTCCATCGCTACACCACCCCATAACGGAGACAAGACATGAACATTTCACGACGCACCATCCTTCGCAGCGCCGCTGCGGCCGCAGTTGTCGCAGCCCCGCTGCGCAGCGCCTTCTCGCAGGCCAAGGCCGAGTTCACCTACAAGTATGCGAACAACCTGCCGGTCACGCATCCGATGAACCTGCGGGCCAAGGAGATGGCTGACGCCATCCGCACCGAGACCAATGGGCGAGTCGACATCCAGATCTTTCCGAACAACCAGCTCGGCTCCGACACCGATGTTCTGAGCCAGTTGCGCTCGGGCGGCGTCGAGTTCTTCACCCTTTCCGGCTTGATCCTGTCGACGCTGGTGCCTGCCGCATCGATCAGCGGCGTCGGTTTCGCGTTCAACGACTACCCCAGCGTGTGGAAGGCAATGGACGGCGACCTGGGCGCCTACATCCGCGCACAGATCACCAAGGCCGGCATCGTGCCGATGGAAAAGATCTGGGACAACGGCTTCCGCCAGATCACGTCGTCCAGCAAGCCCATCGCGACACCCACCGATCTCAAGGGCTTCAAGATCCGGGTGCCGGTGTCGCCGCTGTGGACTTCGATGTTCAAGGCGCTCGACGCGGCGCCGGCATCGATCAACTTCGCGGAGGTCTATTCCGCGCTCCAGACGAAGATCGTCGACGGCCAGGAGAACCCCCTGGCCATCATCTCGACGGCCAAGCTCTTCGAAGTGCAGAAGTATTGCTCGCTGTCCAACCACATGTGGGACGGGTTCTGGTTCCTGGCCAGCCGAAAGGCCTGGGAGAAGCTGCCACCGGACCTGCGCACCATCGTTGCCAAGCACATCAATGCTGCCGCGCTCAAGGAGCGCGACGACGTGGCACAGCTGAATACCGGGTTGCAGAAGGACCTCGCCACGAAGGGCATGGCTTTCAATCAGCCGGACCCCGTCGCCTTTCGCGACCAGCTTCGCAAGGCTGGCTTCTACGCCGAGTGGAAGGGCAAGTACGGCGACGAGGCCTGGTCCCTGCTCGAACGCTCCGTCGGCAAGCTGGCATGAGCACCGTGACCAACGCCGCACGGGCGGGACACGATGTCCCGCCGGACACCCGGCCTGCCACCGAAGCGGCCCCTCCGCACGCGCACGGTCACGGCCTGCAGGTGGCGTCGCTGCTGAACCCTTCTTCGCCGGCCGCGCGCCTGGATCGCATGCTGGGCCGCGCCGTTGAGTTCGCTGCAGGCGGGCTCGTACTGGCGGACATCGCCGTGCTGCTGGCCGGCGTCGTGGCGCGCTTCGTGTTCCACAAGCCGCTCATCTGGTCCGACGAACTCGCCTCGATGCTCTTCATCTGGCTGGCCATGCTCGGGGCCGTGGTCGCGCTGCGGCGTGGCGAGCACATGCGCATGACGGCGGTGGTCTCGCGGCAGACGCCCGCTCGCCAGCAGTTGCTTGAATCCATCAGCACGTGCGCATCGCTGGCCTTCCTGGCGATGGTGGCGTGGCCGGCGTGGGAGTACGCGTCGGAAGAACGCTTCATCACCACGCCGGCGCTGGAGGTCTCCAACGCCTGGCGGGCAGGCGCACTGCCGGTCGGCATCGCCTTGATGATGCTGTTCTCGGTACTGCGGCTGTTCAAGGATGCGAACTGGCGCATGAGCACCAAGGCACTTGCCATCGTGGCGATCCTGGTCGGCGCCTTCGCACTCGGCCACGGTGTGTTCGAGAACCTGGGCCGGCTCAACCTGCTGATCTTCTTCGTGGGTGTGGTGGCGGCGAGCGTGTTCAGCGGCATTCCCATCGCCTTCGCGTTCGGTCTCGGCACCATGGGCTACCTGGCACTGGGAACGGACACCGCGCTGCCCGTGATCGTCGGCCGCATGGACGAAGGCATGTCCCACCTGATCCTGCTCGCCGTGCCGCTCTTCGTGTTCCTCGGGCTGTTGATCGAGATGACGGGCATGGCCAAGGCCATGATTGCCTTCCTCGCGGGACTGCTGGGTCACGTGCGCGGCGGCCTGCAGTATGTGCTGGTCGGCGCGATGTACCTGGTCTCCGGCATCTCGGGGTCCAAGGCTGCCGACATGGCGGCGGTGGCGCCGGCGCTCTTCCCCGAAATGAAGAATCGCGGCGCCAGCGAAGGCGACCTCGTGGCGTTGCTGTCGGCCACCGGCGCGCAGACCGAGACGGTGCCGCCGAGCCTGGTGCTCATCACCATCGGCTCGGTGACCGGCGTCTCGATCGCGGCGCTGTTCACCGGCGGCCTGCTGCCCGCGGTAGTGCTGGGGCTCACGCTGTGCGTCGTCGTCTGGTTCCGCGCCCGGGGTGAGGATCTCAGCCATGTGGTCCGGCCTTCCTGGGGCCAGGTGGCCAAGCTGGCGGCGATCGCGGTGCCGGCATTGGCATTGCCTTTCATCATCCGAGCGGCAGTCGTCGAAGGCGTCGCCACAGCCACCGAGGTTTCGACCATCGGCATCGTCTACGCCGTGTTGTCGGGCCTGCTGGTGTACCGCCAGTTCGACTGGAAGCGCGTCGGGCCGATGCTGGTGGCCACCGCGTCCCTTTCGGGTGCCATCCTGTTGATCATCGGCACCGCCACGGCCATGGCATGGGGGTTGACGCAGTCGGGCTTCTCCAGTTCGCTGGCGCAGATCATGGGCGGGTTGCCGGGCGGCGCGCCGATTTTCCTGGCCGTCTCGCTGGTCACCTTCGTGATCCTCGGCTCGGTGCTTGAAGGCATCCCGGCCATCGTGCTGTTCGGGCCGCTGCTGTTCCCGATTGCGCGCCAGCTTGGCATCCACGAGGTGCACTACTCGATGGTGGTCGTGCTGTCGATGGGCCTGGGCTTGTTCGCACCACCGCTGGGCGTGGGCTACTACGCGGCATGCGCCATCGGGAGGGTCCATCCCGACAAGGGCATTCGTCCCATCATCGCCTACATGCTGGCGTTGCTCGTGGGCACGATCCTCGTCGCGGCGGTGCCGTGGCTGTCCATCGGTTTCCTTTGAATACGGCGGCCACATGAGCGTCATCACCTGCGTGGAAGACCTTCGCGTGCTCGCGAAGCGGCGCGTACCCCGGATGTTCTACGACTACGCCGATTCAGGCTCGTGGACCGAGGAAACCTATCGTCGCAACGAGAGCGACTTCCAGTCGATCCAGTTGCGCCAGCGCGTGGCCGTGAACATGGAGAACCGCTCCACTGCCACCACGATGGCGGGCCAGGCAGCCCGCATGCCGGTGGCGATCGCGCCCGTGGGACTCACCGGCATGCAGCATGCGGACGGCGAGATCCTGGCGGCCAAGGCGGCCGAAAAGTTCGGCGTCCCCTTCACCCTCTCGACGATGAGCATCTGTTCGATCGAGGACATCGCGGAGAACACGAGCGCGCCGTTCTGGTTCCAGCTCTACATGATGCGCGACCGCGCGGCCATGGAGAGGATGATGGAACGCGCCAAGGCCGCACGCTGCAGCGCGCTGGTGCTGACGCTCGACCTGCAGGTGATCGGCCAGCGCCACAAGGACCTGAAGAACGGGCTGACCGCGCCGCCGCGGCCCACCTTCGGCAACCTGGTCAACCTGGCCACCAAGCCCGGCTGGTGCCTGGGCATGGCGCGCACGAAGCGCCACACCTTCCGCAACCTGGTGGGTCATGTCGATGGGGTGAGCGACATGCGCTCCCTGTCGGCCTGGACGCACGAGCAGTTCGACCCGCGCCTGTCGTGGGCCGACGTGGCGTGGGTGCGTGAGCGCTGGGACGGCAAACTGATCCTCAAGGGCATCATGGAAGCCGAAGACGCCGGGCTGGCGGTGAAGGCCGGCGCCGACGCGATCGTCGTCAGCAACCATGGCGGACGGCAGCTCGACGGTGCGTCATCCTCCATCCGCGCGCTGCCCGCCATCGTCGATGCTGTCGGTGCCCGCACCGAGGTCTGGATGGATGGCGGCATCCGTTCCGGCCAGGACGTGCTCAAGGCCTGGGCGCTGGGCGCTCGCGGCACCCTCGTCGGGCGAGCTATGGCGTATGGCCTGGGTGCGATGGGCGAGGCGGGTGTCACGCGCATGCTCCAGATGATTCACAAGGAACTCGACGTCAGCATGGCCTTCTGCGGCCATACGGACATCCGCAACGTGGACCGCCGCATCCTGGTAGCGGGCACTTATCCCACTGCCTAGTGCAGGAACAGAAAGACACCATGACCATTTACGGCCTGCCCCCTTATGAAACGAAGATCGACGAAGGCGCCTGGGTCGCGCCTGGCGCCGCGGTCATCGGTTGCGTCACGCTCGGGCGCCGCGCAAGCGTCTGGTTCAACGCGGTCATCCGCGGTGACAACGAGCGCATCGAGGTCGGCGAGGACAGCAATGTGCAGGAGGGTGCGGTGCTTCACACCGACATCGGCTTTCCGTTGCGCATCGGCCGGCGTGTGAGCATCGGCCACCAAGCGATGCTCCACGGTTGCCAGGTCGGCGATGGCTCGCTGATCGGCATCCAGGCCATCGTCATGAACGGCGCCGAGATCGGACGCAACAGCATCGTCGGCGCCGGCGCCGTGGTCACCGAAGGCAAGGTGTTTCCGGACAACGTACTCATCGTTGGGTGTCCGGCCAAGGTCCTGCGAGAACTGCGGGCGGAGGAAGTTGCCGGCCTGTCGAGCAACGCTCAAGACTATGCCGAGCGCGCGCAGCGCTATAGGGTCACGCTGCAGATTGCCTGACCGCATGTGAGGGCCAGGCGCGTAGCTTCGCCAAACCACCACTTCTTTTCAACAGCCGATAGAGACAACCCATCTACAACTGGATTGAGTGGGAGCGTGGTCAAGGTGCCGGGAATCGCAGATCAACATCTTCAAGGTAACTGAAGTCAAAAATTGCAGTTCACGATCGTGCAGAACCCGGGTTCTACCGGGTCCTGCGCAATTTCATTGACCAAGCGGGTTTCATACGCGCTGAATTCGGGCGCAGCGCTTGCAGCCCAGAGGACGCGGCGACATGAACCCCACTGTCAGCGCTATCGTCCGCATCCTCGACGTTCGGCTTGCGCCGCCGATAGGCAGCAATGGGCCACGCCTTGCCGTTCGGGGTCCGCGCGAGAGTCAGCAAGCAGTCTTCATGCCAAGTTCACCCAGGTCGCCCTTGCTCGAAGCAGCGTCCGGCCGGCGAAGCGTGCCACTCCGACGGCTCCGCGCTCCTGACCGGCAGTGCAGATTTCTCCCTCACTCACAAAGAGGCAGCGACCTCCGCAACAAGGCCACGCAACCAAACATGCGCGGGGTCATCGCGATAGCGCACATGCCAGGCCATCTGCATCGGAAAAGTGCCCAGATCCACCGGCGCCGGCAGCACCTTCAACCTCGCATCGCCGGCCAGGCGCCGGCAGATCAGCTTCGGCAGCGTCGCGCAGTAGTCCGTCGCGGCCACGATCTCGGGGATCGACATGAAGTGGGTGACGGTCACCGCGACGTCCCGCTTGAGCCCTCCCCGCTCCAGCGCCTGGAACAGCCCCGCGCGCAGGCGCCCGCCCGCCGGCAGCAGGTTCACGTGCTTCATCCGCTCGTATTGCGCCTTGGTGATCTTCGTGCCGACCTTCGGATGGTCGGCACGCACCACACAGGCCAGGCCGTCCTCCGCGATGTGCTGCACGACCAGGTTGTCCGGCGCATCGGTGATGCGGCCGAGCACCATTGCCGTGGTACCGGACGTGACCCCCGTCGCGGCGATGTCGGCGCCGAAGGGCAAGGTGCGCAGGCGAATGCCCGGCGCCAGTTCGCGCAGCCGCGCCGTCAGCGCGGGCACGAACACGAACTCCACGTAGCTGTTCGGCGCGATCGTGACCAGGTGATCGGCACGCGACGGGTCGAAGGCCTGCTGGCCGAGCACCACCGCGTCCAGCGCAGCCAGTGCCGATGTCAGCGCCGGTGCCAGCGCTTCGGCCTTTGGCGTGGGCCGCATGCCGTAGCGCTCCCGGATGAACAGCGGGTCCTGCAGCATGGTGCGCAGGCGCGTCAACGCGTTGGACAGCGCCGATTGGGTCATGCCCAGGCGATCCGCCGCGCGGGTCACGCTGCGCTCTTCCAGCAGGGTGACGAAGATGGGCAAGAGGTTCAGGTCGTATCGCATCCAGAAATATTGTGATCGATAAATCTGGAATGGAGGAAATACATTGGATCAATTTCTTGAGGGCGCCCATCATTGCGTCATTCACAGGAGATCACCATGACATTGAAGAGCCTTCTTCCCGGCAACCTGGGATTCGGTACCGCCCCCTTGGGCAACATGTTCCGCGCCATTCCCGAGGAGGAAGCGCGCGCCACCGTGGACGCCGCGTGGAACGACGGCATCCGCTTCTTCGACACCGCGCCGTTCTATGGCGCAGGCCTGGCGGAAGCCCGACTGGGCGAGGCGCTGGCGGGGCGCAACCGTAACGAGTTCGTCATCAGCACCAAGGTCGGCCGCCTGATCCTCGACGAGGTGGAAGACGTCAGCGCGCGCGACCTCGGCGAGAAGGGCGATGTGTTCAGGCATGGCCGCGCCAACCGGATCGTGAACGACTATTCGGAAGACGCGACGCTGCGCTCGATCGAAGACAGCCTGAAGCGCCTCAAGACCGACCGCATCGACATCGCCTGGGTCCATGACGTCGCCCAGGACTTCTACGGTGACGAGTGGCTCGGCGTGTTCGAGACGGCGCGCAAGGGCGCTTTCAAGGCGCTGGACCGGCTGCGCGACGAAGGCGTGATCGGTGCCTGGGGCCTGGGCGTGAACCGGGTGGAACCGATCGAACTGCTGCTGGGCCTTGAAGGGCCGAGTCCGGATGGCTTCCTGCTCGCCGGCCGCTACACGCTGCTCGACCACGCGCGGGCACTCCAACGCGTGATGCCGCAGGTGGCGGCGCGCGGCCTGGGCATCGTCGTCGGCGGTCCCTATAGCTCGGGCGCCTTGGTCGGCGGACCGAACTTCGAATACGCGCCGGCCACGCCGGAGATCCTTGCCAAGGTCAAGGCCATCAAGGCGATCGCCGATCGCCACGGCGTGACGATGAAGGCTGCAGGGCTGCAGTTCTCCCTGGCGCATCCCGCGGTGGCTGCCGTCATCCCCGGGGCCAGCCAGCCGGGTCGCATCGCGGAGGACCGCGCCGCGCTTGAAGCGGTGGTGCCGGAGGACTTCTGGCGTGAGCTGCGACGGGCCAGTCTCGTGAATGCGGAAGCGCCGCTGCCCCACGGCATCTGAGCCCGGCACGCATCACTCTTGAGTCGAGGTGGCTTCGCCATCTCGACTCAATCCCCCGCTGAGGGCGGGCTGGGCATGGCCCGGCCCTGGGGGCTATGGAGGACAGCAGGACATGCTGAACGAAGCCTATGCACCGCAGTGCGACTCGATGGAGGGCGCATTGCGCCGTCATCGGGCTGGCGCTTCTGGGGAACTGCTCCCAGCGTAGCGGCACATGTCGATCGAGTTCGGGCTTGCACGGCGCTGTCGGGTGGCCAGTCGGCAGCGTTTGCCGTCTTTGCGGGTCGCTCGACGATCTCACGCTGTGAGGCCGCTTGCTGTCGACCAAGGGTGAAGTAGGAAGGGTGTTTCCCAGCCATCCAGGCCGATTGACTCGTGCGGGATTGTGTTGCCGAATCCGGTGCGTCACGGTTGGGAATCTCACTGTCATGCACGGATACAGGATCTGGCGCGCCGCCATCTGCTTGTTGGGCGCTTGCGCCCACTTGCTCCCCGCCTCGTCGCGCGTTCTGTATCGGCCCGCCGCTGGCAATCGGCCTCCGCAAATCTCGATCAATGGCGAAATTGTCCAGGCGGATCTCGATGCATTCACCGCCATTGCCGACACCGCGCGACAGGAGGCAGTGACCTTCAGTGCGAGCCGTGGCATGCGCACGTCGCCGCCTCGCATGGGATCTGTCAATGTGGCCCTTGACAGTCCCGGCGGCAATGTCTGGGTCGCAATGTCCATTGGCAGGACCATCAGGAAGTACGCTTTCACGACGCGCGTGGAGGTCGGCGCTACATGTGTCAGCGCCTGTGTGTATCTGCTGGCTGCGGGGCAAGCGCGATACGTTGGCGGTCGCGTCGGCGTTCATCGCCCCTACCTTCAAAACGACGGGGTGACCTCCGCCCGGGCAACGAAGGCCCAGTACGCGGGCGTCAATGTCCAGGCAAGGCAATACCTCGAAGAGATGAACCTGCCAACGTCCCTGCATGACCGGATGATGCAAACACCATCGGATCGTGTGACCTGGCTCTCTGCAAAGGACCTTTCGACCTATGGATTGACGAGGATGAACCCTCCGTCACCGAGGCCCGCAGTGCCTTGATGAACCAGAAAACAGGTGATGGACGTCGATCCCTGCTTTCCGAGCCACCGTGAGCGTCCCTATTTCCACCGCCAGCCAGCGCGTTCCAAATGACCAGACCGAGGATTCTGAGACGTCGTTTTGTTCATGAACTTTCGCGCGGCCCGGGCATCCTCTGGCCGATATTGTCGGTGCTGCTCATGATCACGGCATTGCTGGGCGTGCTCGTCGCGAGGCTGGAAGGTTGGCCACTGAGCGACGGGTTGTACTTCCCCTTCATCACCGGACTGACCATTGGCTATGGCGACCTCGTTCCCAAGGCGGGCTCCACGCGGGTGGTCGCGGTCTTGATCGGCGTGTGCGGAATCATTCTGACCGGATTGGTGGTCGCCGTGGCGTTCAGGCGCTGCGCATCGCCCTTGACAACATGGACGACGCGCGAAAGCGATGATTTCGGCAAGCTCATTGGCGTGCTCGAGCGGCTCCGGTTGCCAACAGCGGTAGCGGGCCTCACAATCCGCCGGCTTTGCAACGCGGGTTGTCGAGTCCAGCGAATGTGTCGGCCTGGACTTGTCGGCACGCAACTATTGATTGCCTGAGGACCACGCATGCATTCACGACTTCTGACGCTGGTGGCGCCACTCCTGGTGTCCGCGTTGCTCGCGGCCTGCGCCAGCGGGCCTGGCTCCGTGCCCCGAGACTCGCTCGCCCGCATCGGCCAGTCCCAGACCCTCAAGCTGGGCTATCGCGAGGATGCCAAGCCGTTCTCGTTCAAGGGCGCTGACGGTGCACCGGCAGGCTATTCGGTGGAACTGTGCAAGCGCGTGGCGACTTCCCTGCAATCCCAGCTCAAGCTTGCCAAACTGGACGTGCAGTGGGTGCCTGTGACGGCATCGACACGGATGCAGGCCGTCAACGACGGCAGCGTCGACCTGGAATGCGGCAGCACTTCGCGCACGCTGGGTCGTGAGCGGCAGGTCGACTTCAGCAATCCCATCTGGGTCGAGGGAAGCTCCTTCGTTTCGCTGGCATCCTCGTCGATTGGCCGTGCGGTGGACCTGAACGCAAAGCGGGTGGCTGTCATCCCTGGCACCACCACGGAACAGGTGCTCAAGGGGCTGTCTTCGCGTGGCATCGTGCCGGTCTTGGTCGCGGTGCAGACCAGCTCCGACGGCATTGCCGCGGTGCGCGACGGACGGGCTGATGCCTTCGCCACCGACAGCCTGATCCTCGTGGGTGAAGTCACGGGCGGCCCGGCGGGTGCGACCCTGCGGCTCAGCGAGGACTACCTGTCGATGGAAAGCTATTCGCTGATGATGCGACGCGACCCGGACATGCGGCTGGCGGTCAACCGCGCCCTGGCCGAGACCTACCGCAGTGGCGAGATCGCCAAGGTGTTCCGCCAGAGCTTTCCGCCTGGCGCCGCGCCGTCGGCTCTGGTCGAAGCCATCTACGTGCTGAATGCGCTGCCGGAGTAGGGAAGGTCCGCATCAACGAAAGGGTTTCGCTCACACTGATGCAGCCACGTTCAGTGACCAGGTTGCGCAGCCAGACATGCGCTGGGGTCGTGGCGGCGTGCCAGGCCATCTGCATCGGAAACGTGGCCAAGTCGACCGGCGCCGGCAGCACCTTCAACCTCGAATCGCTAGCCATGCGCCGGCAGATTAGTTTCGGCAGCGTCGCGCGGTAGTCCGTGGCCGCCACGATTTCGGGGATCGACATGAAGTGGGTGACCGTCACCGCGACGTCCAGCTTGAGCCCTCCCCGCTCCAGCGCCTGGAACAGCCCCGCGCGCAGGCGCCGTCCCGCGGGCAGCAGGTTCACGTGCTTCATGCGCTCGTATTGCGCCTTGGTGATCTTCGTGCCGACCTTCGGATGGTCGGCACGCACCACGCAGGCCAGGCCGTCCTCCGCGATGTGCTGCAAGACCAGGTTGTCCGGCGCATCGGTGATGCGGCCGAGCACCATCGCCGTGGTACCGGAAGTGACCCCCGTCGCGGCGATGTCGGCGCCGAAGGGCAAGGTGCGCAGGCGAATCCCCGGCGCCAGCTCGCGCAGCCGCGCCGTCAGGGCGGGCACGAACTCGAACTCCACGTAGCTGTTCGGCGCGATCGTGACCAGATGATCGGCGCGCGACGGGTCGAAGGCCTGCTGGCCGAGCACCACGGCGTCCAGCGCAGCCAGTGCCGATGTCCGCGCCGGCGCCAGCGCTTCGGCCTTCGGCGCGGGCCGCATGCCGTAGCGCTTCCAGATGAACAGCAGGTCCTGCAGCATGGTGCGCAGGCGCGTTAACTCGTTGGACAACCGCAGTGCGCCTCGGTGGAGACTCATTGCGCCGACACGCGACAATCGCGTCGTCGCAAGCTGACCTTGCTGGCGCTTGCACTCGGCACCCTTCTGCATCGGGACGTCCGAGATGTAAGCATGGGCATTCTTCAGCTGTTCGCCGCCAGCTTGGACCTGGACATTTCCACCGCCACGCATGCCATCGAGGCCTATGCCTTCGGCGTCGTTGCTCGGAGGTCCTGCCGTGACATCCTGGCCGCGAAGCTGAACCGCAAGCACCTGCTGCTGGTCCTGATGGCGATCTTCGTCCTTGGCAATGTCATGTCGGCCACCGCCACGGGCTGGGGCATGTTCACGCTCGCACGCTTCGTCAGCGGCATTCCGCAGGGCGCTTGCTTCGGCGCGGGCGCCGTGGTCGCTTCCTGGATCGTCGGGCCGGGCCAGGGCGGGCGCCTTCGCGCTGATGACTTGACGTTGTCATTGTCGGCCGCCGCTGGCGCGAGCTGCATTGCACTAATAAGGCGTAGTAGCCCAACTGGACATCAAAAATCGCACCAGTTCGCCCTGTTTCATGGGGTGGCGCGCCAGCAGCGCCTCCAGGTCGTCACCTTCCATCAACTCAACATTCAACGCCTGAGCCTGCTGCCGCGCGGTCCCGTTGAATCGCCTGTTGGTCACCGCGATCATCGAAAAGTCGACACCGGGAAAGCGAGTCTTGTAGGCGGCGGCGCCCGCCGCGACATCCTTCACTGCCTCCCATCCGAGCTCCTTGCCTTCGACCGAGGAGCTCTTGCATTGGATCAGCGCGCCCTCGGTGCCTCGAATTGCCACGACATCAACGCCGCCGTCCCCGGAACCCTGAGTTCGTATGGTCTTGGTGTATCCCAGTTTGCTCCACATCAGCGCGCAGAAGGCTTCGAAAGCGGCGGGATCGAGTGATTCGATATCGTCCGCGCGAAGGGCATCGTTGCCAAAGGCATTGCCGCCATCCGGAGCCTCCAGGTCGCCGAAGTCCTCGGGGCCGGCGTCTCCTGAACCATTGAGCATGTCGGCGGAAAGGGCGCGCCTTCTTTCCAGCAGCTTGTCGAGCTTTACGTCGAAGGTCATGAAGTCGTCGGCCACCACCACGGGATAGTAGACATGCACGTCCTTCTCCTGGCCGATCCGGTAGGCACGGTCCGTGGCCTGGTCTTCCTTTGCCGGATTCCACGTGCGGGTGAAGTGAATGACATGATTGGCCTTTTGAATGTTCACGCCAAATCCAACCGCCAGGGGCGACAGGATGATCACGCCAAACCCTGGCTTGTCCTGAAAGGCCTTGATCCGCTTCTGACGGTTGTTCGCGCTGGCCGAAGCAGTCGAGGTGTCACCGTTGATGACGTCCGGGACGAAGTCGAATCGCTCGGAGATGGCTCGCTGCAAGGTTCGCTGCAAGTCCCTGAACTCGCAGAAGACGATTGCTTTCTCTCCGCCGATCCTGATCTCCTGCAGTTGGCGCAGCATCCAGGCCATCTTTGGCGAGTGCGCCACGATATCCGCGATGGGCTCCGCATCGGTGGCGATGTGGCCAGGCGCTCTGGGATCGGAGCAGATCCTGCGGATGTACTGCAGCAAGCCCAGCGGGGACTGAAGCCCGACGCTAGGTTGACCGCTTCCGCGCGAACGGAACTGGGCGACGGCGTTGGCGTATAGCGCTCGCTGTCGAGGCGACATCGGCAGTTGCCTGCAACCCCTGGATTCAATCTTTCTGGGAAGGTCCTTGGCGACTTCGGCTTTGGTGCGCCTGAGCTTCTGCGGTTCGATCAACGCCCGCAGCTCGTTGACGCGCTCTTTCTCCTCGTCCGTCTCCGCTTCAATAGGCTTGCGGTATTTGCCGCCGAAGTCCTTGAGCGATCCCAGCAACCCTGGCTGGATGAAGTCGAACAGGCACCACAGATCGGTCAGCGTGTTTTCCACCGGCGTCCCGGTGCACGCGATCTTGAGCCGCACGTTCTGCTTCTTCGCGGCCCGCGTCACCATGGCATTCGGGTTCTTGATCTTCTGGGCCTCGTCGCAAATCATGATGGACCAACGTTGCGCAGCCAAGGAAAACTCCAGGTCGCGGAGCGTCTCGTACGTCGTCAAAACGACCTTGGCCGAACCCAGCCATCCTGGAAGCAACAACTTCGGCGCTCCCGATTGGACGAGCTCGTCGTCCAATGCACTCCTGGGGGCGCGCTTGGAAGCCAGCGCCGGCCCGTAGAGCGTCAGCACTTCCATGGCCCCGGGCGTGAAGAACTTGTCGATCTCATCCCGCCAGTTGTCAAGCAGCGAAACGGGAGCCACCACGAGGAGTGGATCAATGTCTGGATCTTGCTCGATGGCCGCCGCCATGAACGACAGCAACTGAATGGTCTTGCCCAAACCCATGTCGTCCGCCAGCAAGGCGCCTCGACAAGCGTCGGGCGAATGCCGCCACAAGTGCTGCAGCCATGCCACGCCCTGAAGTTGATGATCCTTGAGTCGGATATGACCCCGCAATGCCGACGGCAGCACGGCCGGCATGTCGCAGGCCTCGAGCAGGCCGCGCCGCTGTTCATAGTCAATGGCATCGACGTTGGCCTTGACCACCAGGCCCTTGCGATATCCGGATGGTGACGCGCGCTTGGCCTTCTCCGGGTCGAAGACGCGGCGCTCTAAGTCGTCTTGCACCTGACCGAGGGTTTGCATCGCTTCGTTCGCCCACTTCACCGGCACCGGCTTGGGGAAACCGGGAAACGAAAACTCCTCCCGCTTCTCCTGGACGGCGCGTTCCAACTCCTTGCGAAAGTGCTTCAGGTTCTTCGCATCCAGTGCCACCGCAATCGTTTCGCCACCGTCCTCGGGCGTGAAGCAAAGGCCCAGGTCCACGTTCTCGGGATACCAGCCCTCGTCGTCGTCCTTCCTGGCGATGAAGGGCGAGTAGTAGGGCTTTTCATCGCCAAATCCGATGATTCGATCCGAGTATTTGCTCAGGTCGAAGATGTCGGCGGAGTTGATCCTGGCCGGGCGCAACCATGCGTCCAGCGCCGCACGCAAACGCTCGGCTTGATCCGGCGTGTCTCCCAGTATCTCGAGGTCGAAGCCCTCCCAATGGCAGCATTCGGATCCCGCGTCCATCCGGCTCTGGAGCTTCTTGAGGAAGCGCTCCAGCGCCTGCGGATTCTCGAAGCTCACTTCCTCGGTACGAACTTCATCGGCCAGTGGCTCTTCAATGGTCAACGCGACCTCACGGAGGCGATCGTTGTCGTCACGGACAACCTTGGCGGTGAAACGCGCGAAAGAGATTCCCGCTTTCAGGCGGGCGCTTTCAAACTGCGCTGGATCTATCACCTTGGCAGCATCCGGCCCCAGTGTCGCGAAGGGGTTGCGCACGAACGCCTCCGCCCTGTCACCCGCGATGCGCCGGTTGGGCATGCGGCGGATCTCGCGCAGCACGGTGCGAACCTCGGGCGACAACAGCACATGAACCAGGCCATTGCCGTCGGGTATTTCGTAGCGCTCCGGTACGGCGTCGAACCGGTCGAACATCTCCAGCCATCGCTCGGGTTGACCTTCGAACCCCGGCATCACCTCGACCAGTTCACCGAGCGCGCGGTCTCCCCTTCGCATTTCGATTCGCAATTGAGCAGGCGTCAGCACGACGGTCTTGCGCAAGTAGTCGCTGAGGTCCGCGCCGGCACGAATGGCCTCGCGCCGGATGCTCGACCAATCACGCTTGTTCGTATCCGGCGTGCGCGAGTCGACCGGACGACGACGTTGTTCGACGACCGCTTGCACGGTGCGCCAGGACGCGACTGGCAGCACAGCGGAATGCCCTTGGCTGGTCAATACCGCGCCATTCACGACGACATTTCCCCGGGGCCGGCTGCCATTCGGACCGATCCATTCCCGAAGGCTCACGCCGAAAGTCGAATCGGCCAGCGTGTCGACGCTCGACAGTACGGGCTTCCACGACTCCTCTGCCGGCAATCCGAGAAGTTCCGTCAGGTCGCCATGCTCGGGCGACCCCTGGACCTTGTAGAAGTCTGACCAGGGAAGAAAGACGCCGCCGCTCGTCTTGTTGGCGATGCCTTCCTCTTCCAGCTGGCGCAACGCCAGGACGCGTTCTTCGTGCAGGCCGAATTCCGTGGGTACCGATAGGAAGTCGTCTCGCGGTGCGGAAGGCGAAAAATGTGCACCCTCCTCATCCCAGGAGACGGAAATGGTGGCTGCGTCAGGGGCCGCGGCTCTCGGCGTGCCCACTTTCGATTTGAGTTTCGTCCAGAACATTGTTTAGTCCTTTGCCCAACCGCGTCCGGCGCGAAATTTGAATCCCATTTTTTGCAGCCTGCGCCCGCGTGTCGACGCGCCGTCAAGCTCCTTGATCCACAGCGCGCCGCCGTCCCGGCGCAAATCCTTGACATCCACGGTCGCGCCGATCGCAGCCTCCAGGGCGGGAACGCAGGCGGGGCGCTGCTCCGGTGCCCAGCCAAGCAGGGGCACCAGCACGTCTTCGAACTTTTGCTCCCAGCTTTTCAAGGCTACCGGGGCGTCCATGTGGCTCAGGTTGTCCAAGCTCGCGCTCTTGTTCTTGAGGTCGCTGATGTTCGCCCCGGCGCGCGCGCCTCCCGAGCCGAGCATCTTGACGAGACTAGGACTCAGGGAATCCCAGCGGTACAGGTAGAAGGCATTGCCACTCTCGCCGAACTCGACGGCGAGATAGTCTCCGATACGCATGAGGAATGCGTTGTTGTCGGCTCCGCCGCCGTCGAGCCTCAGGATGTGATCCTTTGCCCGCTTGTAGAAATCGGTGAACTGCGTGGCGAGTCGCATGTGCGTCGAAGAGCCAAGAGCGAACCACATTCCGCCCTTGATGTGCTCCGCAAATCGGAGCCAATAGGTCAAGCGCCTACGCTCGTTCATCCCGTCGGCACTCAGCAATTCGAAGAAGTCGGTGATCAAGCGCTTGCTGAGCCAGCCCAGCACCATCTCTCGAGCCCCTTCGTCGGGCCCCTCGTCGTCACGCACCCATGCTTGCCACTTGAGGCGATGAACCCAGGGATTGCCGATCGTCGTCGTCGCGGCGTCACGCAGGTCGACGTCCTCGGAGGTGTCGGCGCAGCGCGAGTAGCGCGAGACCAGAATCGCGACGCACTTGATCCTGAGCGGCTCGCTGACAGACATCTCCGCCTTGCCCGTGGCCAGGAGAATGAGTCGGGTCAGGGTGGCTTTGAATGCCGCATCGCGAAGCGCCGATGCCGCCCTCATTTGAGCAAGGAGCACTTCCTCGAAAACCCACGAATCCACAGGAATGGAAAGCTCCTTGCGTGCGCTTTCCAAGCCCGAGGCATTGCCATTCAATAGCTCCGCGCCGTACTTGTCGCAAGGCCTGTCGGTCAGGAGGTTTCGATGGCGCGACAGCGCCACCAACCACGATGGCATGGAGTCCGCGCGTCGCGTAATGCGTCGGTATTCACTCTCGAGCCAGGTTCGCAGCCCGCGCCACCCTCCCAGAGCGGCTTCACTGGTGCCGCTCGCGTGAACCGGAAAGGTCCAATAGGCGAACAGCAATGCCTGAAACGCACGCACTCTCCGGCGGGGATTCGATTGTCCCTCCGCCGCCCGGAATACGGTGTCGCTCAGTGTCGGATCGGACAACACGCACAAGCCGGCGGCGTTGACGGCCCCGACGCCAAGGCAGATGTTCCTGAGTTCACGAAAGCCTTCGATGCGGCCCGAATCGCGGAACCGCTTGATGGCTTCGAGGATTGTTTCTGTCGCGATCTGGGGGATGGCGGAGTCGCCATGCATCTTCTCGACGAACTCTCGCGCCTTCTCGATGACATCCAGCGGCAGATCCCATTCGAACGGTGCGGATGCGGGCCAGAAGGTCCGCGCGAGTCCCTCGCGCAGTTGGAGGACTGAGTCATTCATCGGTCGTTGGGGCATCGAAGGCCCGGGTCCAAGGGGATTTCCGCCGGCCGATCATGGGTGGGGTTGTCCCAGAACTCCAGCTTCAGCTCTACTCGCCGCATCTGCGCCGGCGTGCCGAAGGTCGTGTTGAAGGACGATCCACCGGCCAGAAAGAGGGTCTGGACCAGCTTGCGATCGACCAGCGACAGTGCGTCCGGTGTCTGCGAAGTGAGCAAGGTGCACAAGATGCGCTGAGAACGCAGGTAGCTCAGGTTGAGGTTGAACAGGTAGTCACCCGTGTTGCTCGCGAAGCCTTCGACCACCACGCGCTTGAGCCATCCATCGCATTGGCCCGAGCGTGCAATCGTGAGCACGCGCGGAACGAACTTGCGCACGAACTGCTCGTCGCCAGCCTTCTCGAATTTGTGCTCGCCGTCCTGGAAGCGGACCAGGGTTTTGAAATCGATCGAATGATCTCGAACTTCTATGCCTTTGAATTCGTCGAGCTTCGTCAGCGCCGTGACTTCGGCCACGCAGGCAGCGATGGCAACCTTCGGATCGACTCCTGGCTGCGGGGGCGGCGGTGACGGCCGAGGCTTTGTGATCGACATCAGCGCGACGACCATGGCCACCAGAAAGAGCACCATCAACGCGGTCATCAGATCGGAGAAGGAAATCCAGAACGGCTTCTCTCCTTCATCGCCGGACGCGCGCCGCCTTGGGGTCTTGATTCCAAACATGATTGCTTACGCCGCCGCGGGAATTTCTTCCAGGACATCCGCCAGATTCTTGATGCCACTGGACAGTGATTGCACGGCGCCAGACAGTTCGATGTGGAACTGAGAGTTGCCCTCTTTGAGTGTGCGCGTGAGGTTCTTGCTGAACTCCCCGTGCGCGGACACCAGGACGTCGGTCACGCCCTTGAGGTACTTCTCGGATTCGATCTGCGCCGAAGTCAGTTGGTCCGCGGCGCCCTTGAAGCCGTTGACGATTTCGGACGTCATCGAGGCCTCGCGGCTGGCGTTCTCGATCGTCCTTTCCAGTGCCTGAACCATTGACCTGAAGGTGTCGCGGGTTTGCGCGTAGTCCCCGAGCACCGCCTTGGCGCCATCGGTCGCATGGGCGAGTTGGTTGGCGGAAACCTTGATGTGCTCCGTCGCTTCCGCAGACGCCTGCATCGTGCTCGACACACCGTCGCCGGCGCGCGCGAACTCGGTGGCAGCGGACTGGAGCGTTTGGGCGCCGGAGTTCAGGCCCGACACGGCGGAAGTTGTTGCCTGGGTCAGGCCTTCCACCGTGACCTGGAGGGTCTCGTTGGTCTTGTTGGACTGCTCGAGCAGATCGGCGATCTGCTTGGACAATGAATCGGCAACAGTCTGGGTCGTTTTTTGCAGCACGTCCTGATTGGCGCGATGCGTTCGCGCCGCTTCCTCGGCCTGCCGCTTCAGTTCGCCCACGACTTCGTTCATCTTCGTCGTGACGTTGCCGAGCATGCTTTCAACGGCCGCTGTGGAACTGGATTGAGAGTTGTCCACGACGGTCTTGATCTGCTGCACGAACTCATTCATTTGATCGTTCATCGCCGCTTGGCGCCGGTCGATGATTTCCAGGACCTCTCCGAGCTTGTTGCCCATGGCGTCGACAGTCTGAGTGCCGGCGGTGCTCATGTTCGCCGCCAGCTTCGCGAACTCGGTGGCGGTAGCCTCCATCGACGTGCTCGCAGAGGTCATGCGATCGGTCAAGATTGAGATCTCCTTGCCGAAGATTTCGCGAATCTGGGCGGTGAAGTCGCCAAGCACGTTCTTGAGCAAGTCATTGACGGCCTCGCCTTGACCGCTGCCAAGTCCCGTCACCGCCTTCTTGATCTCATTCATCGGCCCTTCGAGGCTCCTGGCGACGCCCTGGCTGATGTCCGTCGACATCTGGGCAACACTGCGTGATTGGGCCTCCATTTGCTGTGCCGCCAAGGCTTGCTGGGTCTCGATCTGCCGAGCGGCCAGCGCTGATTGAGCTTCCATCTGCTGGGTGGTCAGCGTCGTCAGGATGACCTTCAGATCGGCCACCAGGGCATCCTTGATCTGGGCCGACTGGGTGGCGGCGTTTTCCGATGACGCGACCAGTCGCTCAAGGTACTCCTCGCCGGCGCCGCTCTCGAACAAGCTGTCTATCTGCTCGCGCAACTCTTCCGTCTGGCGGTATCGAGCGGCGACGATCGCCTTCTCGATCCACGTAAAAAGCATCGCTAAGGTAATGGCCGCAGCTGACACATAGAACGCGTGGCCCACTGATGTCACCAGTTCGCCAAGCTTTGCCGAGGTCTCGGCGACATCCGTAGAGACCTTGAAGTGGATCAACCCCAGGATCAATCCGCTGAAGGTTCCGATGATCCCCAGCCCGGTGAGGACGCCCGGCAAGTGCTTGAAAAACTCTGTCCCCAGGCGACTTTCGACGATGGCCTGCTCGGTGAAGAAAGTCTCCGCGAGGGCAGTTGAGCGCCAGCGCATGACACGGCTTTGACCCAGACCATCGTCTTGCTTCTGCGCATGCAGGGTCTTGGTGTATTCGCGCCAGAGGTGGTCCAGGGTTACGCCAGACATGGCGCTTCTCCCGATCACTTCGAGGTCTACAAGTTCACTCTTGGAATTCGTGCGCAAAGCCTTCAACGCGGCGATTGAGGACTTCAACTCCTTCTTCAGTTCGAACGAAGGAATGATGAATCGGGCCACGAAATGAACTGAGAAGCCAAATAGAGCCAGGCCGATCAGTCCGACGTGCCAATACTGCGCGGCAAGTTCCACGAAATCCATGAACAACTCCAATTTCAGATGCGAAGCTGAACTGCGATTTCGTCAGTCAGCTGAGTCCGGTTTTTCAATCGACTCTCTCTGCGGCAGGCAAGTGCCGGCAGCCATGACCACAGGCCATGCCGAGAGGCTTAGCGGGATTCCCTGATTTCTTTTTCCACCGACCGAGGTCTTGGCGGCGGAGTATTGGTCGGCACACAGTGGCCGACCAGCCGTGGCGCACGGTCGTCCCCGCCAACGCACCGACTAGCGAAATGGCTCGCTTCAAGAACAGCGAATCGCGGGCCTAGGACGCTTCGTCGCGCTGGCGGTAGCGCGGCTCAGGCCGCGGCGGCGGCTCCGCGTCCATGTTCCAGCGTGCGCCAAAGCTCGCCATGTACGCCACCACGCGTTCGATCTCTTCGTCGCTCAGCACCTGGAAAGCCGCCATGAAGAAAGCGCGCGCAACGCCAATTTCCCGAGGTGTCTGGCCGCCCGTGTGCTTGCGCCACTGTTCGGGTTGGACCGCGAAAAGACGCGCCATCTCGTAGGCCGTAAGACCAAATTGCTCCTTGAGCAACTGCAGGTCACGTGGCGTCGGCGGGCGATAGTCGGTGATGGGGGGAGTGATCCTCATCGAAGCCGACTTTCGGCGCCGGGCGCGAGGATCGTCATGGGGGCGTCAAAGAGTTCATGGGGTTACGTCCTTTGAAGGGTTGTTGGTGCTGCTTCTCGCTGCTCCATGTGCGCAATTTTACCGACCTTTTAGGTCGCAATGAAAAGTTGAGCAAATTGCTTCGTGAAGTATTGCCGCTTGGGAGACTTTTCATTGACGGTACAACGAGCGGCGGCGCAGCGATCGATCCGCACCCTCGCAGCCGATCAGAATGGACGAGGCCGGACGACAGTCTCATTGGAGGACCAGCTCAACCTATCCGGCCACAGGCTCACTGGATGAGCCTGTCTGTCAGCCCTGCTTTGCTCGCCGCCAGTGCGTACCATCCCGCCGCGATCCCAAGCATTCGATAGAACGTTCACCCAGGTCTACGCAAGGGCAAGGGCCATGCCCGTACAGGTCATGCGGGCCTTGACCTATGCCTTGTTTTTCTCGGCGCCACTTAAAGCGCAGTCGCCGGCCGCTGCGCCATCGCCTCCCGCCATCGCTGCAGATGCGGGTGCTGTTCCTCCGGCTTGACCTTCACGATGCGCGCGAAGTCGACGGCCACCACCGCGGTGATATCGACGATGCTGAATCGATCCGTGGCGATGAACTCGCGGCCGGCCAGGCGCTCGTTCAGCGTGACGAAGAACTGCTGCACGCGCGCCAGGCCACGCTGCGCCAACTCGGGGATCTGCTGGTAATCCACCGGCCCGGGCAAGGCCCGGTTGGCCATGGCCGGCACGCTGTTGCGCAGGGCCTCCGCGATGGCGACCAGGCCCTCGAATTCCACGCGCCAATTCCAGCTTGCGACCTCGGCTTTTTCCGCCGGCGTGCTGCCCATCAGCGGATGTTCCGGAAAGCGCGCCTCCAGCCAGGCCGCAATCGCTGCGTTGTCGGTGAGCAGCAGTCCGTCGTCGGTTTGCAGCACGGGCACGGTGCATTGCGGGTTCAGTTGGCGAAAGGCCTCGCCCAGTTGCTCGCCGTTTCGCAGGTCCACCTGCACGGTCTCATGCGTCACGCCTTTTTCAGCCAGCAGGATGCGGGCGCGGCGCGGGCTGGGCGCGGTGGAACAGTCGTAGAGGGTGATCATGGTGCGTCTTGTGGGGCCAGCTTGTCTTGCGTCTGCGTGTCGAAGTCGGAGGCCTCATGGCGCTCGTGCAACTGGCTGGCCGGCTGGCCCCAGGTGCGGTTGACCATGCGTCCGCGCTGCACGGCCGGGCGCTTGGCGATCTGGTCGGTCCAGCGCAGCACGTTCCTGTATTCCTGCACCTGCAGGAACTCGCCGGCTTCGTAGATCTGGCCCTTGGCCAGGGCGCCGTACCACGGCCAGACGGCCATGTCGGCGATCGTGTAGTCATCGCCGGCCAGGTACGGGCTCTCGGCAAGGCGCCGGTCCAGCACGTCGAGTTGGCGCTTGGTCTCCATCGCGAAGCGGTCGATGGCGTACTCGATCTTGCTCGGCGCGTAGGCGTAGAAGTGGCCGAAGCCGCCGCCAAGATAGGGCGCAGCGCCCATCTGCCAGAACACCCAGGAGAGGCATTCGGCACGCGCGGCGCCGCCGGCCGGAATGAAGGCACCGCCGAACTTCTCCGCCAGGTACATCAGGATCGCACCGGACTCGAACACGCGCACCGGCGTCGGCCCGCTGCGGTCGAGCAGCGCCGGGATCTTGGAGTTGGGATTGACCGCGACAAAGCCGCTGCCGAACTGATCGCCCTCGTTGATGCGGATCAGCCAGGCGTCGTACTCCGCGCCCTGGTGGCCCAGCGCCAGCAGTTCCTCCAGCATGACCGTGACCTTGACCCCGTTGGGCGTGGCCAGCGAATACAGCTGCAGCGGATGGCGGCCGACCGGCAAGTCCTTGTCATGCGTGGCGCCAGCGATCGGGCGATTGATGTTGGCGAAGCGGCCGCCGCTGTCCTTGTTCCAGGTCCAGACGGAGGGTGGCGTGTAGGGAGTGTTCATATCAATTCGAGCAAGGCCTGTTCGTGGGCACCCGAGGAACCGGCTTCGCCGGGCCGCTGGGTGCGCCCCCTCGAAGGGGGAGCGCCGTAGGCGCTTGGGGGTGGGCTTTCGTTTCGGGGCTTGTACACACGCGTGGTCGCAGCCGGAAACTTCGCCAGCTTGTCGGCCGGCCGGCGGGGGCGCGGCAGGAGTTCACCGCCGCAGTTGGGGCAGCGCCCGGCCAGGTGCGTGTCGGCGCAATCGCTGCAGAAGGTGCATTCGAAGGAGCAGATGCGGGCGGCCGCATCGTCGGGCGGCAGGTCCCGGTCGCAGCATTCGCAACCTGGGCGCATTTGAAGCATGGCAGGAACTCCGGTCAGTGAGGTCGCTGCATTCTGCCTTTCGTTCGTGCAGCTTGCCGCAGGCATGCCGGCCGGATCGTGTCGCTTAAAAGACTGCGCCTCCAAGCGCGCCAACTGCGTCGGATCGCCTTGCCGCGCTACGGCACGGTCTGCGGTGTTCCGCTTGGCTACGGCACGGTCTGCGGCACCCCGCGTGGTCATGCGCTGGATTGCAGCGTCGTATCAACCGGCGGAGTGCGCCGGCGCCTTCGACACTGGCCGAGCCGCGGCCCGCGCGCTCGTGATCGACCACGCGAAGATGCCCATGCCCACCACGGCCAGCAAGGCGCCGACCCATCCCGTCGACGTCCACCCCAACCCGGCGCTGATGGCCAGCCCACCGAGCCATGCGCCCAGTGCATTCGCGGTGTTGAAGGCCGAATGGTTCAGCGCCGCGGCCAGCGTCTGCGCATCGCCCGCCACGTCCATCAGCCGGATCTGCAGCGCCGGCCCGATCGCGACCGTGGTGCCGATCAGGAACACGCAGATACCGGCCGAGACCACATGGTGCGCGGCAAAGGTGAAGGCCACGAGCACGAAGAAGGCATACACCAGCAGCCCGCCGATGGTCTTCAACAGCGACTTGTCCGCCAGCCGCGAACCCACCAGGTTGCCCGTGACCATGCCCAGCCCGAACAGGGCCAGCACGAAGGGCACACCGGCCACCGACATGCCGGCCACTTCGGTCAGCGTCGGCTTGATGTAGCTGAACACCGAGAACATGCCGCCGAACCCGATGGCGCCGATGCCCAGCGTGAACCAGACCTGCTTGCGCTTCAACGCGCCGAGTTCACGCCAAGGACTCGCGCCGATGGCCGGCTGGATGTCGGGGATGTCACGCCGCAGCAGCGCCACCGCGATCAACGCGACCACGCCGACGAACACGAAGGCCGCGCGCCAGCCGAACACCTGGCCCAGCCATGCGGCGATGGGCACGCCAACGAGCGTGGCGCTGGTGAGCCCCAGCATGACCAGCCCCACCGCCCGCGCGCGCCTTCCGGGTGGCGCCAGCGCCGCGGCCACCAGCGCAGCCACCCCGAAGTAGGTGCCGTGCGGCAGCCCGGAGGCAAAGCGCAGCAGGTTGAGCGAGAAGTACCCCGGCGCCACCGCACTCGCGAAATTGCCCAGCGCGAAGAAGGCCATCAGCGCGATCAGCAAGGTGCGGCGATGCCAGCTCGCGGCCGCCACGGCCAGCACAGGGGCGCCGATGACCACGCCCAGCGCATAGGCGCTGATCACATGGCCGGCCTGCGGGATGCTCACGCCGATGTCGCGGGCGACTTCGGGCAGCAGGCCCATGATGACGAACTCGCCGGTGCCGATGGCGAAACCGCCGACGCCGAGCGCAAGGATCGCGCGCGTGAAATTGACCTTGTCCGGATCAATGGACGGGGAGTCCACGCCCTCGGGCATGGGGTTGGCAGCGTTCAAGACCGGGGTCCTCCTGGGGGCGCCCGGCCGGTGTTGAGCGGGCAAGGCCCGAGTCTAGGGAATAACCCTAGTCCTTTGCTTTTCGTGGGACAAGGCCCGCGGCGCCATCCGCGCCAAAGTCCTCAGGTCGTTTCGACATGCACGCCGGGCGCACCGGGCTCCACTGAAAAACGCGCGATCCGCTTCACCGCCGAATCCGCCAGCTTCACGTCATCCACCGCCCGGAAGTCCACCGTGCAGCCGCGCGCATCCAGCGACATCAGCGCATAGCCGCGAACGTCGCCTCGGCCATAGCGAAGGTGCGGGTTCTCCGCAAGCAAGGGGGCCATGGCCCCGGCACTCGGGCCGTCGGAGCTGATGGAGCCACCCACGAACTCGGTGGCCACCGGCTTGCCGTCGGGCTCGCGATTCAGGTCCGCCGCGATGAAGGTATGCACGTCGCCGCTGACCACCAGCGGATTGCGGCGCGGGTCAGCCGCCAGCGCGTCGAGCAAACGGCCGCGCGCGGGTGCGTAGCCGTCCCAACCATCCATCCAGTAGCCGCGCTCCGGCCCCGCCTTGCGATCGACCTCGGCCATCAGGGTCTGCTGCGCGACCACGGTCCATCGCGTCGGCGCTTGCTGCAGTTCACGCGCGAGCCAGGCCTCCTGCGCCTTGCCGAACAACGATCGCTCCGGCGCTACGCGTTCGGGACAATCGGTCGCCCGGGGGGGATTGCGCTTGACCAGGCAGGCATGGTGCGACTTGTACTGGCGCCCGTCCATGAGGAGCACGTCGAGCATCTGGCCGAAGCGGTAGCGGCCATATACGGTCATCGAAGGACCGTCCGGCCGCATGTGCATCGGGACGGGCATGTGCTCGAACCAGGCCTGGTACGCGGCGGCGCGCATGGCCAGGAACGCAGCGGGGTCGGCAGTGACCGGCGACATGTCGTCGGTGTAGTCGTTGGCAACCTCGTGGTCGTCCCAGGTCACGAGCCACGGATGCGCGGCATGCGCGGCCTGCAGGTCGGGGTCGGTCTTGTAGAGGGCGTGGCGGCTGCGGAATCCGGGCAAGTCGGTCGGTATGCCGCCGACGTGCTTGCGCACATGGCGCGAGCCCCAGGAGCTTTCGTAGACGTAGTCGCCAAGGTGCACCACCAGGTCCAGCGGCTGCGCGGCCATGTCGCGGTAGGCGGCGTAGAAGCCCTGCTCGTACTGCTGGCACGAGGCGAAGGCGAAGCGCGCGGGCGTCGACGTATCGTCCTCGGCCGGTGCCGTGCGGCTGCGGCCGACGGGGCTGCGCGCACTGTCCGCGGTGAACCGGTACCAGTAGAAGCGCCCGGGCGCCAGCCCTTTCAACTCCACGCGCACCGAATGGGCCAATTCCGCCGTGGCGAGCACCTTGCCGCGTTGCACGACGTGACGGAAGCGCTCGTCCTGCGCCACTTCCCAGGCCACGTCCACGGGCGCATCGCCCATGCCGCCGCCTGGCTGCAAGGGGTCGGGCGCGAGGCGCGTCCACAGCACCATGCCGTCCGGGCGCGGGCAGCCCGATGCCACGCCCAGCGTGAACGGGTCGCGCCCGCGCCAGGTCTGCGCATGCAGTTGCAGGAAGGGATGGCCGAGCGTGGTGGCAGCGAGGGCGCTGCCGAGGATGCGGCGGCGTGAGAGGGTGGGGAATGTCGTCATGGCAATTGCGCCGGCGAGATGTCGGCTGTGCGCCAGTGTATTGAGGGCTGACACGACGACGGCTCGCCGCATGGCGTCGCCTTCAAGGACAACGCACCTGCCGCACCGCTGCTCTTGGCCCGGCAAGCAGTGGAGCCGCCGCGTCGACAAGCCCGGCAGCTACGAGTACGTGTGCACCGTGCACGCGTACATGACGGGCGTGGTCGTGGTCAAGCCAGAGCCTGCGCGTCAGCTTTGAGCATGTGCTTGATGCCGCGCACCGCCTGTCGGATGCGTGCCTCGTTCTCGATCAGCGCAAAGCGCACATGCCCGTCGCCATGGTCGCCAAAGCCGATGCCCGGCGAGACGCAGACCTTGGCCTCTTCCAGCAGCTTGCGCGCGAAGGCCAGCGAGCCCATCTCGCGGTACTGCGGCGGAATGCGCGCCCAGATGTACATCGAGGCCTTGGGCAGGTCGACTTCCCAGCCGGCGTCGATCAGGCCCTTGTGGAGCACGTCGCGCCGCCGCTGGTATTGCGCGGCGATGTCCTTCACGCATTGTTGGTCGCCTTCCAGCGCCGCGATGGCTGCGACCTGCAAGGGCGTGAAGGTGCCGTAGTCGTGGTAACTCTTGATGCGCGCCAGCGCAGCCACGAGGTCCGGATTGCCGACCATGAAACCGATGCGCCAGCCGGCCATGTTGTAGCTCTTGGACAGCGTGAAGAACTCGACCGCCACGTCCTTCGAGCCGGGCACCTGCATGATCGACGGCGCCTTCCAGCCGTCGAACACGATGTCGGCATAGGCCAGGTCGTGCACCACGAAGATGTCGTGCTTCTTCGCGAGTGCGATGACGCGCTCGAAGAAGCCGAGCTCTACGCACTGCGCCGTCGGGTTGGACGGAAAGCCCAACACGATCATCTTCGGCTTGGGGTAGCTGCCGCGGATGGTCTTCTCGAGCTCTGCGAAGAAGTCGACGTCGGGCGACACCGGCACCGAGCGGATGTCGGCGCCGGCGATGACCGCGCCGTAGATGTGGATCGGGTAGCTCGGGTCGGGCACCAGCACGGTGTCGCCGCGGTCGAGCGTGGCGAGCATCAGGTGCGCCAGGCCTTCCTTGGAGCCGATGGTGACGATGGCCTCGCTGTCGGGGTCGATGTCGACGCCGTACCGGTCCTTGTACCAATGCGAGATCGCACGGCGCAGGCGGGGGATGCCCTTGCTGGCCGAGTAGCCGTGCGTGTCGGGCCGCTTCGCCACCTCGGTGAGCTTGGCCACGATGTGCGCGGGCGTCGCGCCATCGGGGTTGCCCATGCTCATGTCGATGATGTCCTCGCCACGTTGCCGCGCCGCGAGCTTGAGCTCGGCCGTGATGTTGAAGACGTAGGGAGGAAGGCGGTCGATGCGCGCAAAGCGGCGCCTGCCGGAAGAAGCAGTCATGTGTTGGAACTCTCACGTAAGCGCCCGGAACCGTCCGAGCGACGTGGCCTGCCGTGAGGGCGGGCCCGGGACGATATTAGTCCAGTGTCTGGCTGTTCGACGCATCAAGCCGCGTCTTTGTCGCCCTGGCGTTATTGCCATGGCGGTCTGTAGGTGCAGCACCGCCAGGTGAAGCAGCGCAGCGATTGCGGTGGTTCCCGGGCGCGGGGCGAACTCGCGCTGTGAGCTCGTTCCGGTCTTCCCAGCGTGAACATGACCGCGGCAGCTACGCCCGGACACAAGGTAGTACGGTCGTCGCTCGGCTTGATCGCGCTCCCACAAGCCTCTGCAAGCTATCCGGCGAGCGGATAGTTGCCTTGCGACGCTATGAACTACTTGACCAGCATCACCGGCACGGCTGAAAGTTCGACCGTGCTGCGCGCCACCGAGCCGAGCAGCGCCCCGGTGTTCGTTCCGATGCCACGCGCGCCCATCAGGATCAAGTCGCAGGCCTCGGCTCGCGCCAGTTCGGCGATGACCGACCCCGGATCGCCGACGCGGCGATGATCCGTGTACTTGATGCCTGCGGCATCGAGCAGCGCACGTGCCGGCACCAGCGCCTTCTCGCTGCGCTCCCGGTGATAGTCCTCGAGCGTGCCGCTGGCAACGAAGCGTGACACGTCGCCCGAGACCGGGCGCTGCACGTTGAGCAGATGCACGTTCAGTGCTGCGCCCTCGCGCAGATCGCCGCGCAGTGCAATGAGCCGCTGCACGGCCTGCAAGGCGCCTTCCGAGCCGTCCGACGCGAGAAGTACGTTCTGCAGCGCCGGGGCGCTGGCAGCCCTCGCGACCGGCGCATGCGCCGCCTCCACGACGGCAGGGGCCTTGCGTGCCGCGAGCCATTTGCCGACCAGCACCACCCCGATCGCACACACCGCCGGCGCGCCCCAATGCAGGAACGCGGCGTTCAGGTCGACCCAGGGCTTGTCGATCGGGTCTGTGACGGCCATGTCGCCGGCCACCCAGCCGAGCAGTGCGGCGCCGAGCGTGATGATGACCGGAAAGCGATCCATCAAGGTCAGCAGCAGGCGGCTGGCGAACACCACCAGCGGAATCGAGATCGCCAGGCCGACGACCAGCAGCACCGTGTTGCCCTTGGCCGCCGCTGCCACCGCGATGACGTTGTCCAGGCTCATCACCAGGTCGGCGAGCAGGATGGTCTTGATCGCGGCGGCCAGGCTGGTGCCGCCGCCGCCATGGCCTTCCCCCTCTTCCTCGGGGACGAGCAACTGGACCGCGATCCAGAGCAGAAGCGCCGCGCCGACGAGCTTGAGGTAGGGCAGCCGCAGCAGTTCGACAGCGACGATCGTCAGGCCGATCCGCATCACCACCGCCGCGGCACTGCCCCACAGGATGGCGCGCTTCTGTTGATCGACTGGCAATCCGCGCGCGGCCAGGGCGATGACCACCGCGTTGTCGCCAGACAGCACGATGTTCACGCCGATGATCTGCAGCAGCGCGATCCAGAACTCAGGACTTGTGTAGTTCATTAATTTTTCCTGGTTGTTGACGCGAAATGTCAATTAACGTGAATTGACGGCCGCATTCTCGGTCGCCTTGCGCCACTGGACAATGAAGTCGCGATAGTTCTGGTTGTTGAGGTAGCCGATGAGGCTCGGCCCGACCGCGATGGCGCGAAGGCTGTTGCCCAGCGTCTGCGTCAGACGCGCGGCGGTCGTTTCGCCGTTCACATCCGCGCGCACCGAGTAAAGGCCTGCCTGGTTGGCGATCACGGTCTGGCCGCGCTGCGAGAGGATGTAGTCGACCCACAGCCGGGCGGCGTTCGGATGGGCCGCCTTCTTGTTGATGAGCTGCAGGCGCGACATGACCAGCGTGTAGTCCGAAGGAAAGACGTAGCCGATGTTCGGGTCCTTGCGCGCCTGCGCCACGGCGTAGGAGCCAAGCACGTTGTAGGCGATCGTGGTCTTCCCGGATGCGACTTGCTTGAGCATGGCGTCGGTCGTCGACGCGAAGCGTACGTCGACCTTGCCGAAGCCCTGGGCGATGTCCCAGAACACGGGTGCGACGCCCACGTCCTGCGTGGCCAGGAAGAAGCCGAGGCCCGACTTCTCGATGTCGTAACTCATGACCTTGCCCTTGAAGCGCTCGGCCGACCCGTTCAACATCTTTGCCAGGTCGGCATGCGTGCGCGGCACCTCGGCGGCTGGCAACAAGGCCTTGTTGTAGGCGATCGCGATCGGCTCGAAGGTCGTGGCCCAGGCCTGGCCTTTCCACTTCGCCCATGCCGGCAGGCCGGCGCTCTCGGGCGACTCGTAGGTCTGCGCATAGCCGTTGCTGACGAGGAACGACTGCAAGTCCATCGAGGAACTCCAGACCACGTCCGCCGAGCCGCCGCCCAACTGCGTCTCGGCGACGAAACGGTAGTGCAGTTCGGTGCTCGTCAAGTCCTCGTACTCGATGTTGATGCGCGGATACATCGACTTGAAATCGTCGATCAGCGGTCGGGCGACGGCCGTATCGGTGGTGGCGTAGACCACCAGCCTGCCTTCGTCCTCTGCGGCCCTGACCGTCGCGGCGTAGCTTGCCGGGTAGCCGCGCGGCGCCTGCGCGCGTGGCGCGTAGCTCATGAGTTCTTCCGATTCCTGGGCCGCGCAGAGCGAGGCCAGCAGCGCCAGCCCCAGGCACATCAGGCGCTTCATGGCTGCGCTCCGCTTGCCGGTTCTTCGCGGATCGGCACCAGCAGCAGGGGCACGGGGCTCTTCCGGGTCACCTCGTTGACCACCGAACCGAACAGCAGTCCCATCAGGAGCCCCTCACCGCGAGAGGCCATGAGGATCATGTCGGCCGATCCCGTGCGGGCTTCGTCGAGGATCAACTCGGCAACGTCGTCTCCCTCGTTCACGATGATCTCGGCAATGGGCCGACGGGGTGTCTTGTCGGCGCGCACCGCGTAGAAGGCCGCCACCTGGGCCTCGATGTGCTGCCTGGCGCGCACGGCCCGCGCGTCGTGATACTGGTCGAGCAGATCCTGGGGCACATGCGAATCGACTTCGATCAGGGACTTCTCGCGCTGGTCCGGCAGGACGGTGAGCACCTGCAACCGGGCGCCCAGGCGGTTGGCCATGTCGATGGCATAGGCCAGCACGCGCTCGCAATCGTCGCTGACGTCGGCTGCGTAGAGGATGGTCTTGATCTCGTTGGGCATGGCGGACCTCCGGCTATCCAGCGTGACCCATGATCGGGACAACCCCAAGCACGATGGTCGCCAGCAGCATCACCAGGGCGGCAGAAAGCGCCCAGAGCAGCGTGTAGCGCTGGTGGTCACCGAACTCGACTTCCGCCAACCCGACGAGCAGATAGGTCGAAGCCACCAGCGGACTCAACAGGTGCACCTGCTGGCCGATCAACGATGCACGCCCGATCTCGGCCGCACCGATGCCGTAGACCGCAGCGGCCTTGGCCAGGATGGGCAGGATGCCGAAGTAGAACGCGTCGTTGGAGATGAAGAAGGTGAACGGCACGCTCAACACAGCCGTCACGATGGCCAGGTAGGGGCCCATCCAGTCGGGCACGGCGCTGATGACGCTGGCGGCAATCGCGTCGACCATCTTGGTGCCCGAGAGGATGCCGACGAAGATGCCCGCGGCAAAGATCAGCGACACCACCGGCACGATGTTGGCGGCATGGGCGGTGAGCCGCTCCTTCTGGTCCTGGAGGCTGGGGTAGTTGATCATGAGCGCGAGCGACGATGCCACCATGAACAACACCTGCAAGGGGAAGGTGCCGAGGATCAGCAACACCATCAGCGCGACGGTCAGCGCGAAGTTGACCCAGAGCAGCTTGGGTCTGGCGATGCTCGGGTCGCCGGCGTGGACCTCCGGCAATGGCTCGTCCAGCGTGCCCCCCGCCATCGCAAGGCTTCCCAGCCGGGTACGCTCGCGCCGCCCGAGGATGTACGCGACGAAGACCCCCCAAGCCCCGGTGATGACCATCGGCAGGATCATCGGCACGAAGATCAGTCCCACGTCCACACCCAGCGCGCTCGCGGCTCGCGCCGTGGGGCCGCCCCAGGGCAGGATGTTCATGAGCCCGCCCGCCATCATGATCACGCACGCCAGCACCAGCCGGCTGATGCCGAGTCGCTTGTACAGCGGGAGCATGGCCGCGCAGGTGATCATGTAGGTGGTCGAGCCGTCCCCGTCGAGCGAGACGAACACCGCGAGGACGAAGGTACCGACCACGATCTTCATCGGGTCGCCACCGACCACCTTGAGGATCGCCCGCACGGCTGGATCGAACAGCCCCGCGTCGATCATCACGCCGAAGTAGAGGATGGCGAACATCAGCATGACGCCCGTCGGCGCGAGCTTCTTGATGCCGTCCAGCATCATCGGGCCCAGCCCCAGTCCGAATCCTCCGATCAGGCCGAACACGATGGGCACCAGGATCAGTGCGACCATCGCGGACAGGCGCTTGGTCATGATCAGCGCCATGAAGACGATGATCATCAGGTAGGCGAGTGCGGTCAGCATCGTGGGGCTCCAGACTGTGTCAGGCCACGAACTTGCAGCTGAAAGCCACCGTGCGCGTGTCCATGTTGCGGCCGCGGTTCAGGTGATCGTCGATCTCGGCGGCGCAGCCCAGCATACGCGGGTACAGGAAGATGGTGAAGGCAGCCGTCTCGAGATCGCGCTCGCCGATCTTGCCGGCCTGCAGCGGTTTCCACAGCATCTTGAGCAGCAAGGCGGCGATCACTGCATCGATGTTCACGCAGTAGACGTTGCGCGACACGCCGGCCTCGTACAGCTGCTGCACCAGCGCGCGGTAGAACTGGTGGAACACGTTGGTCTCTCCGCGCTGCTCGAACAACTGGCCGATGAACACCTCGCGCGGATCGTGGTTGACCGGCTTGTCCTTGAACACCGGATGATTGACGCCCGGCAGCTTGGCGATGTCGAGGCTGCCCAGCGTCTTCTTCTGCGTCTTGTACTGCGCATATTGCTCGACCGCCTTCACAGCCAGCGCCTGCAGGTCGATGCCGTGGTCGGTGCTGCTCGGGTCCTTCAGCCCGCTGTCCTTGAACTGGTCGACCAGGTAGGCAATGCCCTCGTAGCCGTTGCCGCCATGCGCATAGCCGGTGTGCGTGAGGAAGCCGATCAGCGCCTTGTTGAGTTGCACGCGATCGGGCTGCTCCGGTCCGTCGGCCGAGACCGCACCTTTGGCGCCTTGCGCGGAGATGGCGCCGGGGCCATTGGTCAGGAGCAGGCCGACGAGTGTCTGGAAGGCGAACAAGTCGTCTTCGCCCGGCGTGTGGCCCAGCAGCGCTGCGAAGGCGATCTCGCCGAGGCTCAGGCGTCCGAGCAACTGTTGCTGCTCGATGCCGCAGAAACGACCCGGCTCGTGCTTGCTCGCGTCGGCCGATGCGCCGATCAGCGTGCCGAACAGTTGCAGCCACCACGGGAAGCTCTCGGCCGTGGCGCGCGAGATGCGCTTGCGCGACAACGGGCCCCAGGCCAGCGTGGCCGAGATTGCGGCCAGTGCCGCTGCTTCGGTCGGATGGCCGGGCAGGCTCTTGAGCCAGCGCAGGAACACCGAGCGGCCACCGCGCGCCTCGACGCCTTCCATCAAGGCCTGGGCGCGAGCGTCCGGCGTGCCGGTGGTCAGGCCCGCCTGGTCGCCGGCTTCGACCTTGGTGATGTCGAAGTCTTCGCTCAATGACGCACCGAACTCCATGCCCAGCCCGGCCGCGTGGAAGCGCTCGATCATGAACTTGAGCGCCGCACGCGCCGCTTCCTGGCGCTGCGGCCCGACGATGCCGGCGGCCGTCGCCAGCACCGCGTTGGGCGCATTGCCGGCCTCGCGGCTGGCTTGCGCGGCGGCCAGTTCGGGTTGGCCGTGCAGGTTGATGTAGGCGGCCACGGCCGGCGCGATCAGCTTGCGGTCGTTCTCGCCGCCGGCGTCGTGCACCAGGGCCAGCGCCACGTTCGATTCCAGCGACAAGGTCGCGGCGTTCAGCATGGTGGTGCCGTGCAGGCTGCTGACCTGCGTCTTGGGGTCCATCTGCGAGGCGCCCGACGCGTCCTTCATGGTCTGGCGCGGCACCACGCCGCCGATCTGCGTGTTGAGCAGCGCGACCTGTTCGTTGTAGGGCGTCAGCGCCTCGACCACGGGCAGGCGAAGCTCTGCTGGCAGGTCGAGTCCTTCATCCGAGCCGAACCACGGCTTGAGTGCCAGGTTCCCCTCGGGCGCGAAGTCCGGCATGGTGGCGTTGGCGCGCATCACCGCCGTCAGCGCGGCGGGGATGTGGGCGATGTTGGTCACCACCGCGCCCTTGGCCGAGACCACGGGGTTGTCCGGCGTGAAGAGCGCATCGACGCCGAACTTCTTCATGAACCAGCGCTCCTTGGCCTGCGCGTCGTCGTTGCCGCCGGCCATGGCGCCGGCATGGCCCACGGCGCGCGTGAGCTTGCTCTTCCAGCGACCCACCACGCAGGCCACGACAGGCTTGGTGAAGGTCGCGTCGTCCTCGTAGTAGCCACCCGGCTCGCAGTACAGCACGGCCGCCTTGCTGCGCGCATCGTTGGCAAGGGCGAAGGCGAACTCGGGGGCTGCGTAATGGATGTAGACATCCTTGCCGCTGGAGACGACCGTGGTGGTGCCCCAGCCCGCCATGCGCAGGTATTGCGCGATGGTGGTGGAGAAGCCGCCCGAGTTGGAGAAGATGGCGATCGAGCCCGGCCGCAGCGAGTCCCCCGGCTTGTCGCCGCCCAGCGCGCCGCCGATGCGCACCTGGTTCCATGAATCGGCCACGCCCAGGCCGTTGGCGCCGAAGATGTCGATGCCGTTCTGCTGGCCCATGGCGCGGATCTCGCGCGCGTCGTGCACCGAGATCTTCTCGGTGATGATGAAGATCTTGCGCAGCTCCGGATTGACGCGGATCAGCTCGGCCACGCCGTCGCGCGCCGCCGAGGGCGGCAGGTACACCACGCCGCAATTGAAGCGGTGGCCCGCGGCCAGCGCCTCGCGCACGTTGTTGTAGACGGGGATGTTGCCGATGCTGGTTTCGAGCACAGCGCCGCCCTTGCCCGGTGCAGTGCCGCAGACCACGTTGCCGCCCGAGTAGACGTGGCTCACCGGCGTCACCTCGCTCGATTCACCGCCCAGGATGTTGAGCACGCAGACGCGATCGTCGCGCGAGGCGACCTGGGTGAGCGAGCTGACGCCCACGTGGTACTTGAAGCCGCCGACGCTCTGGCGCTGGAATGATGTAGCTTGCATGGCGTGTTCTCCTCAGGCTGCGATTTCAGTGACAGGGGCTTCGACGACGGGACCCAGTCCCAGGCGTTTGGCGATCTGTTCACGACCGCCGTCGCGCATCCACAGGTCGACCTTCTTGGCGAACTGGATCACCTCGCTCATGTCCGAGTCGAAGCCGAACAGGCGATAGGGCAGGCCCAGCGCATCGCAGGTGTCGCGCAGCGCGCCCATGCCGCGCACCAGGTTCGGACCGCCGCGTCCCACCACCACGTAGAGCGGCGTCGGCCCATGCGCGCTGAAGTGCTCGCGCAGCGCATCGGCCATCGCGCGCAGGGTTTCGAAGATGTCGGTGTTGTTGCTCTTGCCGCCGATGATGAACAGCACGTTGGACTGCTTGAGCCAGTGCTTGAAGCAGATGCGCGCCACCTCCTTCATCTTCTCGTAGGGCGGGTTGCCGCCGAAGTCGGAGCTGATGATGGCCGCATCGCCCAGCATCTCGGTCACCAGCGAGTTGGCGCCGCCGCCGAAGGTCGGTGCCAGCACCGTGCCCTTGTCGTTGATAACGTAGACGTCGCTTTGCCCCTGGTGGGTGCGCAGCGTGTTGATCTCCTGCTCGAAGTTCGAGTAGTCGGCCGCGAACAGGTGCGGCGGCAATTTCAGGCGCAGCCAGCGCGGGTCGTCGCGGTCGAAGCCGCACTTGAAGTCGCAGGCCACCGGCGTCAGGCGGCCCTTCTTGTCTTCTCGCATGCGAATCGGATTGAGCTCCAGCGTGGTCATGCCGAAGTTGTGGAACAGCTCCCACAGCTTGGGCAACTGTTGCACCAGTGGGGAAATGATTTCCTTGGGTGCGCCGATCTCGGTGAGCGCGTTGGCCACCACGAAGGCCTTCAGGCCCGTGAGCGGATCGAAGGGCACCATCGCGACCTGGCTCTTGTCGAGCTCCTCGATGTCCATGCCGCCCATGTGCGTGAGCGTCATGGTGGGCGCGCGGAAGTGCGTCGAATCGCTGATCGAGAAATAGACCTCGTGCTTGGCCGGCACGCCGGCCTCGAAGGTCACGCCGTTGGCCTTGGCCTTGACGTGGCCGACTTGGTGCTCGGCGAAGTAGAGGCGCTCCTTCTCGGCAAGCGCGGTCTGAAGGTCCTTCGCGCGGCCCAGCAGGCCCGCCTTGCCCTTCTTGCCGATGCCGCCCTTGAACACGGGCTTGATGAAGATCAGGCCGTGCTTGTCGAGCATGGCCTTGATCTCCTCTTCGCTGGCCGCGGGGCCAAGCACATCGGTGGTGGGAAAGCCTGCGAATTCGAGCAGGCGCGCGCCGTGAAGCATTCCGGTGATTTGCATTTCAAGGTCTCCAGGTAGTTGCTGAACTGGCGCCGCTGAGCGGGCCCTTGCCTTGATGCTAGAAATCGAAGCTGTCGTTCCGCCGTCACGCAATTCAGGGTATGCCCCGATAGCGGATCGACTGGGTCTGCGCGATTGCTTGCTGCGTCTCTTGCAGGTCGACGCCGGCATCGACATCCGGTTCGATGGCCCACCCGCTCACCCACTGACGCCACACGATGTGCGCATCTCCTGTGGGAGCACACCCCGTCGGTGCGCACGCTTCAAGACATATGCGTGATCCCGAAGCCGAACTCTGCAAGAACGGCGTCAGTCGGACGATTGTTGTGCGGCAATCCATCCGAAACCTTGGATGTCACCCATGGCCGAACGCCAGTTCGCGACATGCCGCGCCGGCCGTTCAATGCGATGCCGCTTGGCCGTCACAGGGGACCTGCGGAGGTCAAGTTTCGAGGTACAGCAGTCGAGCTTCACTGATCCGTCAGGCGGACTTCGGCCCACGCTTCACCGCGCGTTGGCTCGCCCTCTCCAAGTGGACCCGGATGCCAGGCAAGGCCTTCCCGCGAAATGCTTGCGGCACTTGCAGCGCTCCCGGAGACGAGCAAGCTGCCGCTCGCCACCGACCGTCTGCCGCGGATGCGTTCGAGATCCTCGACCGGCCCGCCGACGATCGCCATCGTCGCGGCGCCCAGCGTCCCGACCACGACCCTGCCGGCGTGCATGGCCAACGATGCGCTGGCATGCAGTCCCAGGTCCCTGGCGAGTTCCTGGCACAGACTTGCCGCGTCGGCGTCGATCTGCCGAGCGACCGACAAGGCGTTGGCCGAGACCGCCGCCGGGTCGCTGCCGCAGCGGAACAGGAGGATCCAGCTCGACGCCGCGTGCCTGAAGACTTCGGCGCGCGAGCCCGCTGCCGCTTCCGCGATGGATTGAAAGTGGCTGAGTGCGTAGATCGCGTCGTGCGCGGCTGCGCTCGGCGCGACCGAGGCGGTGTCGAGCCGCACATCCAGCAGCAGCAGGATCGCCTCCAGTTCCGCCGCATCGGATGACGGCTGGCTCACGGGCGGCCGTCCCGCGCGCGCGCCGGACAGGATCGGCACGACTTCCACGTTGCCCGTGGGCCGCAACTGGCACGCGAGCCGGATCGTCCCCTTCGCCCCGGCCAGCCGGTGCAGGGCCCGTGCCTCGTCCACCTTCGCATCGGGGCAATGCGACGCGCCTTCCACGACGCGCACCCGGCAGGTCGTGCACCGGGCGCGCCCGCCGCACAGGGCCTGGTGCGGAATGCCGAAACTCCGGCTCGCCTCCAGCACCGACCAGCCGCGCGGCACGCTGACGGTCCGGCTCGGATAGGAGATCCAGACCACCGACTTGCGCCGGCGCTCGTTCAGGCTGCGCGCCATGCGGCCGACCAGGATCAGCAGCAGCAATGAAAGGTACGTCCAGCGCGCGTCACCGCCCGACCGGTCCAGTTGGGCTTCCTGCGCGGCGTCCCCGTAGGGTGGCGGGACGACATGCCCCGACGACGGTGCGTACAGTTCCCGTCCCATGTTGATGAATCCCAGCGCGGCCAGCACCGGAAGCAGCAGCGCCGCGCCGAACAGCGCGAGCTTGACGCGCTGCGACGTGACGCGGTGGCCGAAGGCGAAGCGAAGCCCCAGGCATCCGTGAATCCAACCGGGCGCAAGAAGCCCGAGCGCCAGGCCCGAGGCGCCGCCGGCCCAGAGTCCTCCCGCGACGCGCGCGTATTCCGCGGACAGGCCGAACCTGTCATGCGCATAGCGGGTGACCACGAAGTGCGCGATCAATCCGATCGGCATCACCAGCCCCAGGATGATGCGAATCCCCTGGACCGGCGGCATGCGGAAAGTCCGCCGCTCGTAGACGGCAAACAGCGCCAGCGAGACATGGATGGCCGCGGCAGCGTAAAGAAGGACCGTGCCTGGCAAGCTGTGCCAGAAGCGCACGGTGTTGCGCAGCGCTTCCTCCGCGGTGTCCAGCGACACCAGTCCCAGCGCGTGGCAGCAAAGATGCGTCGCCACATAGGTGAAAAGCACCAGGCCGCTGGCCAGGCGCAGGTCGCGGCGGCTGCGCGGAATGAAGCCCAGGACGCGTTGTGAGAGATCCACCGGATGTCGCCCGCATGGTGAGTGAAGTGATGCACAGGCCGGCCTGCGCAGAGCCACTGGCATCGCGCGATACCGACGAGTATTTCGCGGATCCGGAGCGCAGCGCAAGCGTCGCCGCGCTCGCGCGTCCGTGGCCGCGGGCCGCGGTGCGGCAACCACGGTTCGCTCCCAAGACGCGCGCAGGCGCAAGAAACTTCCTTCCCGAGCCCACGTAATTCAACGTTGCCGCCCCACGACTCACACGGTACGAACGCTGCAAGATTTGAAACCGCAAGTGCTCACTCCCATTCACAGGGCAACACACTTGGTTGCGAGTCGCCGACCAACGCGAGCGGCCACTGATGTTTTTTGGGCTTCAATGGGTCTCCGCTGCGGTTTCATCAACCCTTCTTCGTGAGGCTCTTATGCTCGACCGACGCACCCTTGCGGCTTGCCTTGTGCTTGCCGCCCCGTATGCCGCCTGCATTGCGCAGACACCATACGGACCGGACCAGTACTTCGACAACCGCTGGTACATCACGCCCTTCGGCAGCTATACCTTTACGGACAATGGCCGCCTCGCCGACGATGGCTGGGGCGGAGGCCTCGCCGTCGGCAAGCCGATCAGTCCCTACTGGAACATCGAACTGCGTGGCGGGTACGAACAGTACGATGGAAATCCGGGGCCCTTTGGCAACCTGGGCAACCTCGTCAACTACAAGTACAAGAACTGGAGCGCGTCGCTCGATGCCCAGTGGTTCTTCCTGGGCCGGCAGGGCATGCGCGCCTGGTCGATGAGCAGTGTGCAGCCCTACCTCGTCGCTGGCATCGGCGCCATCAACGACAAGGTGCACACGCAATTCGGCAGCGACAACAAGACGAGCTTCATGGCCAATGCGGGTGTGGGCGTCGTCTGGCCCTTCGCGTCCTGGGGCCGCCTGACGGCCGACGTGCGCTACCGCTACGACGACAACCGCAGCCGCTTCGTCAACAACCAGGGGCACCTGGACGACTGGCTGGTCACAGTGGGCCTGCAGATCCCGCTCGGCCCCGTCCCGCAGGTAGCGCAGGCGGCACCGCCCCCGCGTGCACCGGTGGTGGTGGCCCCTCCTCCACCACCGCCGCCGCCTCCGCCGGTGCGCAACTTCGAACTTGCGGCTGACGGCACCTTCGAGTTCGACAAGGCGGTCCTGACCGCGACCGGCCGAAGCCGCATCGACGCCATGCTGCAGGAACTCCGGTCCGTCGGGTTCCGTCCGCGCTCGATCCAGATCGTCGGCTACACCGACCCGCTGGGCAGCGTCGACTACAACCAGCGCCTGTCGGTTGCGCGTGCGAATGCCGTGCGCGACTACATGGTGAGCCGCGGCGGCGTGCCGGCGACAGTGATCCAGACCGAGGGCCGCGGCAAGACGGAACTCAAGGTCACGGAAGCCGATTGCAAGGCGCAGGGCAAGGCCCGCAAGCGCGCCGACCTCATCGCCTGCCTGCAGCCGGACCGTCGCGTGGAAATCCGCGCCACGGGCGAGCAAGGTCCCTGAGGCACCACACCTTCCCTTGTCGAAGATCCCGGCGCCGGCGTGACGATCGCGTTCCGCCGGCGCCGGTCGCCGAACGCGCCGGGTGCGCAACATCCGGCGCTTCAGTCCTGCCCGGTTGCAGGCCTGCGTGACCCCTGTCAAACAGTGCGGATGCCTTGGTCCAGTCCTGCCAGTCCGTGCAGGGAATCCGTCCTCACACCTCCCATCGACCTCTTCAGTCCGGCGCGCACGCCAATCTGCCGGAGTCCACGTGACCGCACGTTGCACCCGTTGATTCATGTAATCCGACGTAACCGCCCGGCATCACGACTCGAATAATGCAGGCCGACGCAACCGGGCTGTTTCCAGGCTGACCATTGGCCGGCTGACGATGCAGGGCGGAATGGGTTGGCCTCGCTGTCGTTTGATCCAACCAGGGCTGCGGCGCGCGCATGACTGTCCTCGCGGACCGCGATGCAGCGCCACGCCAACAAGAGGAGTGATGCCATGCAGATCGATGAAGACAAGCTCAACGCCCTGATGGGCCGGATGGTCGGGGAATTCGGTGCGCTGGCGAGCGCGCCACTGGTCATCCTCGGCGACCGGCTCGGGTTGTACAAGGCGATGGCGGGCGCCGGGCCGATCACGATCGACCAGTTCAGCGAAAAATCGGGCTTGCGATTGCGCTACGCGCAGGAGTGGCTCAGCGCGCAGGCGGCCAGCGGCTTCGTCGACTACGACCCGAAGGCGCAGACCTTTGCGCTCTCGCCCGAGGCGGCCATGGTGCTGGCCGACGACAGCAGCCCGGCTTTCATGGTGGGCGGGTTTGAAGTCCTGGCATCGTTGTTCCATGACCTCGACAAGGTCCAGAAGAGCTTCCGCGACGGCACGGGCCTGGGCTGGCACGAACACCATCCGAGCCTGTTCAGCGGCACCGAGCGCTTCTTCCGGGCGGGCTACAGCGCCAACCTGGAACCGAGCTGGATCCCGTCGCTCGACGGCATGCGCGAACGCCTCCAGGCCGGCGCAAGCGTGGCCGATGTCGGCTGCGGCTTCGGCGCCTCGACGATCGTGCTGGCGCAGGCGTACCCGAAGTCGACCTTCGTCGGCTACGACTACCACGAGCCTTCGATCAACGCCGCGCGCGAACGCGCCGCGGCGGCGGGCGTGGGCGACCGGGTGCGCTTCGAAGTGGCGGGCGCGAAGACCTATCCGGGCAAGGACTTCGACCTGGTGGCCTTTTTCGACTGCCTCCACGACATGGGCGACCCCGTCGGTGCGGCGCGTCATGTGCGCGAGACGCTGAAGCCGGACGGCATGTGGATGATCGTCGAGCCCTTCGCCAACGATCGGCTGGAGGACAACCTGAACCCGGTCGGGCGCATCTTCTACTCCGCCTCGACGATGGTCTGCACGCCGTGTTCTCTTTCGCAGGAAGTGGGGCGCGGATTGGGCGCGCAGGCCGGGGAGCAGCGACTTCGCGAGGTCGTCGTGCAGGAGGGAGGATTCACCCGCTTCCGGCGCGCGGCCGAGACGCCGTTCAACCTGGTATTCGAGGCCCGGCCGTAGTCGACTCCGGACCGGCTCGCGCCTGCGGGCTACTTCTTGAGATCGACGCCTGCCAGCAGCGTCTTGAAGTACGCGGCCTGGCTGTTCATGAAGGCCTGGAACTGCTCGCCCTCCATGTAGGCCGGCTGCAGGTTGGCCTTCACCAGCGCATCGCTGAACGCCGGGTCCTGCGCCGTCTTGCGGGTGGCGTCGCGCAGGTACTTCACGATCTCCGGCGGCGTGTTGAGCGGCACGCCCAGGCCGCGCCAGGTGCCGAGCACAAGGTCGATGCCCTTCTCCTTGAACGTCACGACCTTGTCGTAGGGCGGCGGCAGGCGTTTGTCGGCCATGGCGGCCAGCACGCGCACCTTGCCCACGGCAACGTGGGGTCCGATCTCGGCCGGGCTCACGGTGATGGCGTCCACATGGCCGCCCACCAGCGCCAGCACGCTCGGCGCCGCGCCCTGGAACGGCACATGGTTGAACTTGACGCCCGTCTTCTGCTCGACCGCGGCGGCAGCGAGGTGCCAGATCGTGCCGCTGCCGGCATTGCCCATCGATACGACGCCTTCCTGCTTGCGCGCTGCGGCCAGCAGGTCGTCGATGCTCTGGTAGGGCGAATCGGCACGCACTGCGATCAGGCCGGGGTCGCCGTTGAGCCGCGCGATCGGGATGAAGTCGGCCGTCGTCACCTTGGTCATGTTGAGGTACGGGATGATCGCGAGCTCCGAGATCAGCACGCCGATCTTGTAGCCGTCCGGCGTGGCGCGCTGCGCCTCGGTCATGCCGATGCCGCCGCCCGCGCCCGGCTTGTTGGTCACGATGAAGGGCTGCGGAACGCTCTTCTTCGCGGTCTCGGCGAACAGGCGCGCCATCATGTCGGTGCCGCCACCGGCGGAAGACGGCACAACAATTTCGATGGGGCGCGTCGGGTAGTCGGCGGCATGCGATGCAACAGGCGCCAGCAGCGTCGCGGTCATCGATGCCGCGACCGTGCAGAGGGTCAGAAAGGTCTTCATGTCATGTCTCCTGGGGTGAATGTCAGAGCACCGACACCATGCCGCCGTCGACATAGATGATCTGGCCGCTCACGTAGTTGGACGCTTCGGATGCGAGGAAGATGGCCGTGCCGATGAGCTCGTCGGGCTTGCCCCAGCGACCCGCCGGCGTGCGGCCCTTGACCCATGCGTCGAAGCTCGGGTTGTCGATCAACGCCTGGTTCATGTCGGTCAGCATGTAGCCGGGGCCGATGGCGTTGGCCTGGATGTTGTGCGCGGCCCATTCGGCCGTCATCGCGCGTGTCAGCATGCGGATGCCGCCCTTGGCCACGGTGTACGGCGCAACGGTGGCGCGCGCCAGTTCGCTGGTGAGCGAGCCGATGTTGATGACCTTGCCGCGTTGGCGCGGGATCATGCGTTTGGCCGCTTCACGACCGACCACGAAGGCGCTCGTCAGGTTGGTCTCGATCACGCGCCGCCAGTCCTCGGTAGCGAGTTCGACCATGGGCTTGCGGAACTGCACGCCCGCGTTGTTGACCAGGATGTCGACCTCGATGCCCTGCGCATCGAAGGTCTCGAAGGCCTTGACGACGGCCGCCTCGTCGCACACGTCGAAGGCAAATGCGTCCACGTGGTAACCCCGCTCGCGCAGCGTGGTGGCCGAGGCCTGCAGGCGCGTGTCGTCCACGCCGTTGAGCAACAACCGCGCGCCAGCCGCAGCCATGCCCTCTGCGATGGAAAAGCCGAGCCCACGCGAGGAGCCGGTGATGAGCGCGGTCTTGCCCGCGAGGCTGAAGAGTGAAGTGGACATGTTTTCGTTCGTTCAGGGGGTTTGCAGGGTGCCGTCGACCAGGCGTGTCTGCGTCCAGGTGGTCACGGTCTTCTCGCAGGGGTACTTGCGGGCCTGCGCCTCGTCGATCTCGATGCCGAGGCCCGGCTTGTCGTTGGCATACACGTAGCCTTCGCGGAACTCCGGCAGTCCCGGGAATACGTCGAGGAGCGCGCCGTGCGGCCCCTTCAGTTCCTGGATCACGAAGTTCGGCGGCTCGATGCCCGACCATTCCTGTACGCCAAAGTTGCGCGCGGCCAGGTCGATGTGGATGTTGGCCGCATGGCCCAGTGGCGACATGTCGCCCGGCCCGTGCCACGCGGTGCGCACGCCGTACTGTTCGGCGAAGAGCTGCAACTTGCGGCCCGGCGTGATGCCGCCGATCTGGCTCAGGTGCACGCGGATGAAGTCGATCAGCTGCTCGGCGATCAGCGTCTTCCACTCGTACGGATTGGTGAAGAGTTCGCCCTGCGCCAGCGGAATGTTGGTCTTCTCGCGCAGCTGGCGCAGCCACTTGCCTTCCTCCAGCGAGATCGCATCCTCGAGGAAAAACAGGTCGAACTTCTCCATCTCGCAGGCAAATCGGATCGCATCGATGGGGCTGAGGCGCTCATGCACGTCATGGCACAACTGGATCCCGAAGCCGACCTTGGCGCGGATGCCTTCGAAGAGCTTCACCGTGTCGCGCATGTAGGCACGGCTGTCGAGGTAGATGCCGTCCGGTGCGCCCTTCGGCGCCGTTGACGGGGCCGCGCCGAAACCACCGCCGCCGTAGCCGCCGTTCTGGCAGCGAATGTGCGTGATGCCCTGCGCCTGGTACTTCTGGATGTTGTCGCAGAGCTCGGCGAGGTCGCGCCCGTCCGCATGTCGGTACACCGGCACGCCTTCGCGCACCTTGCCGCCGAAGAGCTGGTACAGCGGCATGCCGGCCATCTTGCCCTTGATGTCCCACAGCGCCATGTCGACGCCGGAGATGGCGCTGTTCTCGATCGGCCCGTGGCGCCAGTAGGCGTTCTGGTGCATCAGTTGCCACAGCTCCTCGATGGCGCCCACGTCGCGGCCGACCAGCAGCGGCTTGAGGTATTCCTCGACGAGGCATTGCACGACGAGGTGGCGATAGGCGAAGGTGGCACAGCCCAGGCCATGCAGGCCCGGCTGGTTGGTCTCCACCTTGACGACCACGAGGTTGATGCCCTCGGGCGCTGTGAGGATGACCTTGACGTCGGTGATGAGGGTTGCCATGTGGATCGATTGAAGTTCAGCAGGACCTCCGCGGCCTGCGAGGGCCATTCGGAGCGACGGGCAAAGAATATCGTGATATTTCACGATATTAATAAGTGGATACCCTAGGGATTTCTTTGCCTCTTCTACAACGCATCTGCGAATGAAAAGAGGAAAATGCGCTCGATATTCATTGGTATTTCAGCGACAGATCGGATCCCAAAGGAACCCCATGCCCAGCCGTTCCCCGCCCTCGCGACCCAAGCGCGTCACTGTCGACGCAGGCGCGCCGGCCGCACCGCGGCGCAGCGACGCCAATCTTTCCCGGCAGGCCTACGAACGCATCGAGGAGTTGCTGGTGACTTGCCAGCTCGCGCCCGGACGCTTCCTCGCCATGCATGAGTTGCAGGCCATGGTCGGCTACGGCCGCACGCCCGTGCACCAGGCTGTGAGCCGGTTGGCGGCCGACACACTGGTGCAGATCACGCCGCGCCACGGCCTGCGCATCGCGCCGATCGACCTCACCCGCGACCGGGTGCTGCTGCGCCTGCGCCGCGACATGGAACGCTTCGTGATCCGGTTGGCCACCGAGCGTTCCGGTGCGTCACAGCGCAACCGCATGCAGCACATCAAGCGCCAGTTGATCGAGCACGGCGTCGACATGACGGTGGAGCAGTTCAATGTGATCGACCGGCACATCGACCAACTGTTCCTGGCAGCCGCGCAGGAGCCCTTCGTCGAGGGCACGCTGCGTCCGCTGCACACGATCTTCCGGCGCATCGGCTGGATCTATCACATGCAGACGCCCGGCCACGCCGACCTGCAGGGCACGGTGCAAGGCCACATCGCCGTCATCGATGCCGTGGCGGACGGCAAGGTCGACGATGCCATCGCCGCGTCGGATCACCTCATGGATTTCGTCGACACGATGTTCGAAACGCTGGAGCGCGACGTGGCGCCGAGCCTGCTGGATTGCAGCCTCGACAGCGACGCAAGCTATCTGGCGCTGTCGGCGCCTCGCACCTGAGCGACGCTCAAGCGCAGCGATCAATGGGTCGCAACAGCCCCTCGGCCAAGGGAGCACCTGGCGTTGCAGCTATCGCGCACCCGCCAGGAAGTTGCCGACCAACCCGACAGTCGTCGCCGTGCTCTCTTCCATCAGCCAGTGTCCCGCGCCCGCCACGACCTCCTGCTGCACGTTGGTGGCCGCGTTGCGCATGACGGTCGCCATGTTGGCGCCGAAGGACTTCTCGCCGCCGATGGCAAGCACAGGCATCGGCAGCTTGTCCTTCGAGAACGCGATGTTGTCTGCGACGTCCTTGGTGGAGATGGTGTTGAACTGCGCGAAGGCGGCGCGCATCGCGCCGGGTTGCGCATACAGCTTCGTGTAGTGCCGCCGCGTCGCCTCGTCGATCTTCGCGGGGTTGCCGGCGAACTCGTTCCAGAAGCGGTCGAGGTAGATGCGCTCACGGCCCGCCACCAGCTTTTCGGCGTTGGGACCGCCGAAGTTGAAGTGCCACAGCGCCGGCCACAGGATGATCTGGTCCCACGGCGCGATGCCGGGCACGGGCGCATCCATCACGACCAGCTTGTCGACCTTGTCGGGGTAGCTCGCCGCGTACGCATACGCCACCATCGTGCCGATGTCATGGCCGACGACGTCGGTGTGGTCCTGCTTGAACGCGGTCACGACGGTGCGGATGTCGACGGCCTGCGACTTCTTGTCGTAGCCGCTCGCCGCCTTCGACGATTTGCCCATGCCGCGCAGGTCAGGCACGATGACCAGGTGCGTCTTCGCGAGTTCTCGTGCCAGCGGCGCCCACATGTCGCCGGTGTCGCCGAAGCCATGGATGAGCACGACGGCCGGGCCGCTGCCACCGGAGCGCACGAAGATCGTCGCGCCGTCGGCCATGGCGACGGTCCGGTTCTTGAAGCTGTTGGGGAATGCAGGCTCGGCGCTTGCACTGACGGTGCAGAGTGCAGCAACCAGCAGTGCCAGGAATGGCACGAAGCGGATCTTCATGGGGGGACTCCAGTAATGACGACCGAATGGTCCGGCGCAGTGTGATGGCTTGCGCCGCCGGGCGCCAGCCATATTCGCAGTACGTGGCCGACCGTTCTGGCATCGCGCGGAGCGGCGCGGCACGTGCGCTGCGTCGTACGGCCTGGCATTCGCGCGCAGGACAAGGCGCTCCAACGCAGTCATGCGTTCGAATGCAAAGCCGTATCAGATCGCCACCAGTTGCCGCACGCCCTGCGCTTCCATGTCCTTGCCGAGGCCGCGCGCAATGACTTCGCCGCGTTCCATCACCATGTAGTCGTCGGCCAGTTCCTGCGCGAAGTCGTAGTACTGCTCGCAGAGCACGATGGCCATGTCGCCACGGTCGGCGAGCATGCGGATGACGCGGCCGATGTCCTTGATGATGCTGGGCTGGATGCCTTCGGTAGGCTCGTCGAGGATCAGCAGCTTGGGCTTGGGCGCGAGGGCGCGAGCGATCGCCAACTGTTGCTGCTGGCCGCCGGAGAGGTCGCCGCCGCGGCGATTGATCATCTGCTTGAGCACCGGGAACAGGTCGAACAGTTCCGACGGGATGGGCGTGCCACCGCTCTTGTAGGCGAGGCCCATGCGCAGGTTCTCTTCGACGGTGAGCCGCGCGAAGATCTCGCGCCCCTGCGGCACGAAGCCCATGCCGGCGCGCGCGCGCTCGTAGGGCGTCTTCTTCTGGATCGGATGGCCGTCGAATTCGATGCTGCCGCTCTTGATGGGCACCAGGCCCATGAGCGATTTCAGCAGCGTGGTCTTGCCGACGCCGTTGCGGCCGAGCAGCACGGTGACCTTGCCGAGCGTGGCGGTGAAGCTCACGTCACGCAGGATGTGGGAGCCGCCGTAGTACTGATGGACGTTCTTGACTGTGAGCATGTCATTGGTTCTCTCTTGTTGTGTCGTCGCGAATGCGATTCCCTTACGACGAGCGCCCGGCATGCGGTACGGGCCGTGCGACCCCACTGTGCCGGCCGCTTCGCGGCTCCCTTCCGGTGCTCGCGTTTCGCGGGGTCTGGCTCGAACTCGCTTCGCTCAGACAATCGCCAGCCCTGATCCGCAAAACGCTGCGCTCCTCAGCGGCACAGAGGGGATCGCCCGACCCGTACCGCATACCGAGCTTGGGGCGGATCAAACGACACGCCCTCTTTGGGGGGCGGCTGCCCTCACCCCGGCCCTCTCCCAGAGGGAGAGGGAGCAAGACCAAAGGCCCGTCTACTGCGGCGGGTGGTTGGAGAAAGACAGACAGCCCGTCTGTTGCGGCGCATGGGTGGCGGAAGACTGACAGCCTGTCCACTGCGGCGGATGGCTGGAGGAAGACCAGGGCGCGTACCGCAGCGGACGGGGAGCACGACACCAGCCTGTCCACGTCGGCGGGTGGTATGCGGTGCGGGTTGGTCGATCCCTTCTGCGCAGCCGAAGCGCGCAGCGTTTGGCGGATCAGGGCCACATGCTGTTTGAGCGAAGCGAGTTCATGTGGACCCCGCCGAGCGCGAGCACTGCAGGGGAGTCGCGAAGCGACCTGCGCAGTAGGGTCGGCCGGCCCGTACCGCATGCCGCCCGCCGACGCACCCCGGACCCTTGCACCGCTGCACAACACAAACGACAAGTCAGCGTCCAAGGTAAACCTCGATCACCCGCTCATCCGACTGCACTTCGTCCAGCGTGCCTTGAGCAAGAACAGACCCATCGCAGAGCACCGTCACGATCTCCGAAATCGTCTTGATGAAGCTCATGTCGTGCTCCACCACCATCAGCGAATGCTTGCCCTTCAGCGTGAGGAACAGCTCGGCAGTGCGCGCCGTCTCTTCATCGGTCATGCCCGCCACAGGCTCGTCCAGCAACAGCAACTTCGGGTCCTGCATCAACAGCATGCCGATCTCCAGCCACTGCTTCTGGCCATGGCTCAGGTTGCCCGCCATGCGCGACACGCTGTCCCTCAGGTGGATCGTCTCCAGCACTTCCGCCAACCGGTCGCTCTGCGCCGAATCCAGCTTGAACAGCATCGAATGCTTCACGCCCTTGTTCGTCTTCAACGCCAGTTCGAGGTTCTCGAACACCGTCAACTGCTCGAACACCGTCGGCTTCTGGAACTTGCGCCCGATGCCCAGTTGCGCGATCTCCGCCTCGCGATGCCGCAGCAGGTCGATCGTGCTGCCGAAGAACACCGTGCCCGAATCCGGCCGCGTCTTGCCCGTGATGATGTCCATCATCGTCGTCTTGCCGGCGCCATTGGGGCCGATGATGCAACGCAGCTCACCCGGCGCGATGTCGAGCGACAGCTTGTTGATCGCCTTGAAGCCGTCGAAGCTCACGCTCACGTCTTCCAGATACAGGATGCGGCCGTGCGTGATGTCGACTTCGCCATCGACCACATGCCGTCCGAAGCCCGCCTCGCGGCCACCCGATTCCGTCATGCCTTCGATATCGATGCCCGAGTGGCGGGCAATGCGCCGTGCGCCCTCTTCCATCAAGTCCGGGGTCATGCGCGTGCTCCTTCGGGTTCGCTTACGGCCGCGCCTGGAGGCGGCTTCTTCGGCAGCGCGGCAGGCTCCACGCCTTCCGATGCAGCCAGCGAACGTTGTGCTTCCAGCCGCCCTTCACTCAGTTCGGGGGCCGCATCCTTCGGCGCCCTCATGCGCGCGATCCACTTCTTCACCAGGCCGACGATGCCATCCGGCAGGAACAGCGTCACCGCAATGAACAAGGCGCCCAGGAAGTACAACCAGTACTCCGGCGCCACCACCGTCAGCCAGCTCTTGGCCCCGTTCACCACAAAGGCGCCGATGATCGGCCCGATCAGCGTGGCACGTCCACCCACCGCAGCCCAGATCGCGATCTCGATCGAATTGGCCGCGCTCATTTCGCCGGGGTTGATGATGCCCACCTGCGGCACATACAACGCACCCGCCACGCCGCACATCACGGCCGAGATCACCCAGATCGTCAGCTTGTAGGGCAGCGGGTTGTAGCCCGAGAACATCACGCGCGTCTCCGCATCGCGAATCGCCTGCAGCACGCGGCCGAACTTGCTGCCGATCAGCCACTTGCCGAACAGGAAGAAGCCCAGCAAGGTGCAACCCGTCATCACGAACAGCGTCATGCGCATGCTCTGCGTCGCGATCGGGATGTCCAGGATGCGCTTGAAGTCCGTGAAGCCGTTGTTGCCGCCAAAGCCCGTCTCGTTGCGGAAGAACAGCAGCATCGCCGCGAAGGTCATGGCCTGCGTGATGATCGAGAAGTACACGCCCTTGATGCGCGAACGGAAGGCGAAGAAGCCGAACACGAAGGCGATCAATCCGGGCACCGCGACGATGAGGATCAGCGTCATGATGAAACTGCCGCTGAAGGTCCAGTGCCAGGGCAGCGTCTTCCAGTCGAGGAACACCATGAAGTCCGGCAGCTCGCTCTTGTAGTTGCCGTCCAGGCCGATCTGGCGCATCAGGTACATGCCCATCATGTAGCCACCGAGCGCGAAGAACATGCCGTGGCCCAGCGACAGGATGCCGGTGTAGCCCCAGATCAGGTCCATCGCCAGCGCGCAGATCGCGTAGCACATGATCTTGCCGAGCAACGCCACAGCGTAGTCGCTCATGTAGAACATGCTGTCGCGCGGCACCCAGAGGTTCAGCATCGGCGCGATGGCGCAGATCACGATCAGCGCCACGATGAAAGCGGTCCAGCCCTTGCGGCTCAGCAGCGGGCCTTTGGAGGGTAGTGCGACGTTGCTCATGCTTCTGCGCTCCGGCCCTTCATGGCGAATATCCCTTGGGGTCTCTTCTGGATGAAGATGATGATGAAGATGAGCACCGCGATCTTGGCCAGCACCGCGCCGGCCCAGCCTTCGATGAACTTGTTGAGGATGCCCAGGCCCAGCGCCGCATACACGGTGCCGGCGAGCTGGCCGACGCCGCCCATCACCACCACCATGAACGAGTCGACGATGTAGCTCTGACCCAAGTCCGGACCCACGTTGCCGATCTGGCTCAGCGCACAGCCCGCCAATCCGGCGATCCCCGAACCCAGCGCGAACGCATACGTGTCGATGCGCGCCGTGTTCACGCCCATGCACGAGGCGATCGGCCGGTTCTGCGTCACGCCGCGCACGAACAATCCGAGCCGCGTCTTGCCGATGAGCCAGGCCATTGCCAGCAGCACCAGCCCCGCGAAGATGATGATGCAGATGCGGTTCCAGGGCAGCGTGACGTTGCTCAGCATGGTGAAGCCGCCGCTCATCCAGCCGGGGTTCTCCACGCCGACGTTCTGCGCACCGAACACCGAGCGCACCAATTGCTGCAGCATCAGGCTGATGCCCCAGGTGGCCAGCAGCGTCTCCAGCGGTCGGCCATAAAGGAAGCGGATCACGCCGCGCTCCAGCACCGCACCGACCAGCGCCGATGCCATGAACGACACCGGGATCGCCGCGACGAGGTACCAACCGAACATCGACTCGGGAAAGAACTTCTGGAAGATGCCCTGCATCACGTAGGTCGCATAGGCGCCGATCATCATCAGCTCGCCATGCGCCATGTTGATGACGCCCATCAGCCCATAGGTGATCGCGAGGCCCAGTGCTGCGAGCAGCAACACCGATCCCAGGCTGATGCCGCTGAAGATGGCGTTGATGCGGTCGCCCCACACTAGGGCATCGTCGATGCCGGCGATGGCCTTCTTCAGCGCGGCCTTGACCTCGGCATCGGACTCGTCAGTCAGACGTTCATTGAGCAGCAGCTTGGTGTCGGGGCTCTTGCTTTCTGCGAGCGCGCCCGCGGCGGCGATGCGCTTGGCCTTGTCTGCACTGTTGAGAAGCGACGCCGCCCGCACCAGTTCCAGCTTGGCCTTGATGCCCTCGTTGGTCTCCGCCGCCAGGGCCTTCTCGACCATCGGGATGCGCGACTCGTCAGGGTTCTTCAGCAGCGCATTGGCTGCTTCGAGGCGCACCGCCTCGTCCTTGCTGCCGAGCAGCTTCAGCACGGACTGCGCGGCGTCGAAGGCGCCGCGCATCATGTTGTTGTTGACCACGTCTTCCGCGTCGTCGGGCACCTTGAGCTCGGCGCCAGTGACCGGGTCGTAGCCCTTGTCGTCCTTCATCACGAAGACCTTGTCCGCGGTGAACTTCACCGCATCGTCGGACATGGCCTGGATGAAGGCCGCGGTCTTCTCATCGGCCGTGGCAACGGCCTTGTTGAGCGCGGCGACACGCTCCTCGGTCTCGCCCGAGGCGATGGCCTTCGCTTCCTGGGCCGTCAGCGCATGGGCGCCGGCGCAGAGCAGGAGCGCACCGGTCACCAGCAGGCCATGGATCGAGCGTCTGAGCATTGGATAAGACATGCAATAAATCCCCCTGGATTGCACCCTCTCACCCGGAGGAGGGCAGCGACGAGGGCTCCTGCCAGTCACTAGCAAGCAACGGGCCAAACAAGAACGGCGATCGATCCGACCACCGTCCGACCTCACCCTGCCCCCTCCCCGAAGAGAGAGGGAAAGAGACACTTACATCGACTTGCCGGCGGGGTAGTCAGGCTTCTTGTCGTTGCCTTCGATGTATGGGCTCCACGGCTTGGCCTTGACCGGGCCCGGCGTCTTCCAGACCACATTGAACTGCCCGTCGGCCTTGATCTCGCCGATGAACACGCTCTTGTGCAGGTGATGGTTCTTCTCGTCCATCTTCGACACGATGCCCGAGGGCGCCGTGAAGGTCTGGCCGGCCATGGCGGCGATCACCTTGTCGGTGTCGGTCGACTTGGCCTTCTCGACGGCCTGCTTCCACATGTGGATGCCGATGTATGTCGCTTCCATCGGGTCGTTGGTCAGCGGCTTGTCCTTGTGGCCGGCGATGTTCTTCGCCTTGGCATAGTCGCTCCACTGCTTGATGAAGGCGGTGTTGGTCGGGTTCTTGATCGACATGAAGTAGTTCCATGCGGCCAGGTGACCCACCAGCGGCTTGGTGTCCACGCCGCGCAGTTCTTCCTCGCCCACCGAGAAGGCGACGACCGGCACGTCCTTGGCCTTCAGGCCGGCGTTGCCCAGTTCCTTGTAGAAGGGCACGTTGGAGTCGCCGTTGATGGTCGACACCACGGCCGTCTTGCCGCCGGCCGAGAACTTCTTGATGTCAGCCACGATGGTCTGGTAGTCGCTGTGGCCGAACGGGGTGTACTTCTCGTCGATGTCCTTGTCGGCCACGCCCTTGCTCTTCAGGTAGGCGCGCAGGATCTTGTTGGTGGTGCGCGGGTACACGTAGTCCGTGCCCAGCAGCACCCAGCGCTTGGCGCCGCCGCCCTCCTTGCTCATCAGGTAGTCGACCGCCGGAATGGCTTGCTGGTTGGGGGCCGCACCCGTGTAGAACACGTTCTTCGAGAGTTCTTCACCCTCGTACTGCACCGGATAGAACAGCAGGCCGTTCATTTCCTCGACGACCGGCAGCACCGACTTGCGCGACACCGAAGTCCAGCAGCCGAAGATCACGGCGACCTTGTCCTGACCCAACAGTTGCTTGGTCTTCTCGGCGAAGAGGGGCCAGTTCGAAGCCGGGTCGACGACCACGGGCTCGAGCTGCTTGCCCAGCACGCCGCCCTTCTTGTTGATGTCGTCGATCGCCATCAACACGGTGTCCTTCAACACGGTTTCCGAGATCGCCATCGTGCCCGACAGCGAGTGCAGCACGCCGACCTTGATGGTGTCGGCAGCGAATGCGGGCGCAGCGCCAAGGGCGGCAAGCGCGACGCTGGCAGTGAGCGCCTTGAGTGTGAAACGACGTTGCATGAGCATCCTTCTCCGGTGGTGGTTGAGTTTTTCGCCAGCGCTTGCTGACGATGGAGAGGAGTCTGCGGACGGGGGGCGTTTCGAGAAATACGCCGGGTGGCGTACAGGGCGCCCAGCGGAGGGGGCGCTGGTCAGTGCGGGGCGAAGGCCGCCAGATCGAGCTTGATGGCCGCCTGCAGGAGTCGCTTGTCGCGCGTCCACAATCGCGCACTGGGTTCAAGCCGTGTCGCCGCCAGAAGATGCAGATCGACATAGCCGATGCCCGTGCCGAACAGCTTCTCGTTGCGGAGAAACGCCAACGCCTCTTCCGTACTGGCGACGGCTATCGCTGGCAGGGCCTGGAGTGCGCCAACGGTCTCGTCTCGTTGCGGCAAGCTGCCAAGAGCGATTTCTCCGATCACGTATGGATGCGTGAGCACCTGATCATCTTCGAGCAACGCCTGAAGTTGAGCATCTCCGCGCGCGAGATGATCGATCCAGACCGAGGTATCAACGAGGATCACTGGAAGGCCTTGATTGCCGACGCGGCACAGGCGCCAGACCTGGGGCGGAACCACCGAGCAGCGCCAATCGCCGCGCCGCCTCGCGTTGCACCAGGCTCTTGAGTGCCTGCTGGATCAAGGCCGAGTTTTCCTGAATGCCCGTGTAGGTGCGGGCTTGCGCCAGCAAGTCGTCGTCGAGGGTTACTGTCGTGCGCATGGCGGCTCCCGATGAATGCATCAAATATAGCATCATCTGATGCAAGAATATACGCACAACCATCGCGCACACCTTCAAAATGCCCAAATTGGGTATTAAGATACCCAATATGGGTAGATCCACGCAAATCAAGCCGGCGCAGCCCAAGGGGGCTGGCATGGCCGACGCCCTGTTCACGACAACGCAACAACGCGTCCTCGGCTACCTCTTCGGCCAACCCGAGCGGAGCTTCTTTGCCACTGAGTTGGTCAAGCTCACCGGCGCCGGATCAGGTGCGGTGCAACGCGAACTCAAGCAACTTACCGACAGCGGCCTGCTCATCACCTCCAAGGTCGGCAACCAGAAGCACTATCAGGCCAATGCTGCGGCGCCGATCTACGCGGAATTGTGCGGAATCGTCCAGAAGACTTTCGGCTTGGCCGGGCCATTGCAAAGCGCACTCGCCCCGCTGCGGCAACAAATCGATGCCGCCTTTGTCTATGGCTCCGTCGCCAAGAAGAGCGACACCGCCGCCAGCGACATCGACTTGATGCTGATCAGCGACGAGTTGTCGTACGGCGACCTCTTCATCGCACTCGATGCGGTTTCGGCAAGGCTCGGACGCACCGTTAATCCAACGATCCTGACAAGAAAGGAGCTCGCGAAAAAACTCAAGGACCGCGAGTCATTCGTCGAGCGCGTACTGGCCCAACCCAAGATCTGGGTGATCGGGGACGAACATGCCCTCCCCGCTTGAAAACCTCAGCGGACCGGGCAAGCCGCTCCATCCGGAACCGCCAGATGCGAAGGAATTTGCCGGGCTGCAACGCTCCGGCCTGGCACGACTCAAGGATGCACAGGTTGCGCAGCTGTCATTGGAGAGCCGCTTCGATCTGGCCTACAACGCCGCGCACGCCATGTGCCTGGCTGCACTGCGATGGAACGGCTATCGCTCCGGCAATCGCTACATCGTCTTTCAAGTCCTCCCCCATACGCTCGGCCTCGGGCCCGATACCTGGCGGGTACTGACGAAGTGCCATCACATTCGCAACCTTGGCGAGTACGAAGGCAACCTCAACATCGACGAACGCATCGTCCGGGACTTGATCTCTGCATGCAAGCAGGTGGCCTCCAAGCTCGCGGCACTACCGCCACCTCCCGACTGACGACGCGATCAGGCAGATGCGCCCCGATCAGGCGCGCCTGTCTCCACATGCCCCGCAGCCCGCCGCAGCAGATCGCACAGATACTCGCCCGCAGGCGTCAGCGGCAACCCGGCGCGCTGGATGATGCACATCGGCGGTGCAGCCAATGGCTCGGCCACCTCGATCACCTGCAGCACGTCGCGCGTCAGCGGAAAGTGCATCCACTGCACCGGCAGCATCGTGAGCATGTCGGAGTACAGCAGCGCCACGATCAGCGTCAGCGCGGAATGCGCCTGCAGCACCAGCGTGGGTTCGCGCAGGCCGTGCTGCGCGAACAGCGGCCCCAGTTCGTGCTCGGCCTGCTCGGTGATCGAGGTGGTCACCCATTCGGCGTCGACCAGCGCCCGCAGCGATTTCGCCTGCGCCAGCGGATGGCCCTTGCGCCCGACGATCACGCGCGTGTTGTCGAACAGCTTCTCGACCCGCATGCCGTCCGGCAGCAGCTCCGGCGCCGGGCCGACGTAGCACTCGATGGTGCCGTCGGCCATCTCGGCGGCCACGGTCGGGTACACCGCATCGACGATGTCCAGCCGCACGTCGGGGAAGCGCAGCCGGAAGGGCCGCAGCGTATCCGGCAGCAACGCCATGTGCGGCACCATCGACATCGCGACCCGCAGGTTTCCGTGGGTCAGGCCGCGCAGTTGCGCCACCTCGTCGCGCGCGCGCGTCAGCTCGTTGTCGACGCTGCGGGCTCGGCGAATGAACGCCTCGCCGATGGCGGTGGGCACGATGCCGCGCGCCTTGCGCTCGAACAGCGGCGCGCCGAGTTCACGCTCCAGTTCCTGGATGCTGCGCGTCATCGCGGGCTGGGCGATGCCGATCTCGCGGGAGGCGGCGCGCAGGCTGCCGTGGTCGGCCACGGCCAGCAGGTCGCGCAGGTGGTGCAACTTCATCGGATGAGCCTTGCGATACGTTTCAGGTATCGATCGACCGATATTGCCATCTTTTGTTATTTCGCTCCAGTTTCCACAATCCGGTCCATCAGCCCGATGAACGACCCACGTTCACCCCCAAGGAGACAAGACATGGAAACAAGACAAGCACCTCGCATCCTGATCGTCGGCGCCGGCCCGGCCGGCCTGGCGCTGGCCATCGAACTCGGCCAGCGTGACATCCCCTGCCTGCTCATCGAGCGCAACGACCGCGTCGGCTATGCGCCCCGCGCCAAGACAACCAATGTGCGAACCCGCGAACACCTTCGCCGCTGGGGCATTGCCGACAAGCTGCGCGCCGCGTCGCCGCTGGGTGTCGACTACCCGTCGAACATCGTCTTCTGCACCCGCCTGAATGGCCCGGCCCTCGCGCGCATCGAGAACGCGATGTACTGCGCGCCGGGCAAGAACCCCCTGTACTCCGAGCATGCGCAGTGGATTCCGCAGTATTCGGTGGAAGAAGTCATGCGCGCACATGTGCAGACGCTGCCTTGCGTGGAACTGCGCTTCAGCACCGAATTGCTGGGCTTCACGCAGGACGACCGCGGCGTGGTCGCGCAGTTGAAGAACCTCGCGGACGGAACCAGCTTAGAAGTCGCCTGCGACTACCTCGTCGGTGCCGACGGCGCGCGCAGCACGGTGCGCACCGCGATCGGCGCGAAGATGCACGGCACCTACGGGCTCTCGCGCAACTACAACGTGGTGTTCCGCGCACCGGGCCTGGCGCAGGCCCACGCGCATGGCCCGGCCATCATGTATTGGCAGATCAACGGCGACGCGCCGAGCCTCATCGGCCCGATGGACAGCGGCGACAAGTGGTTCTTCATGCCCACGCAAATGGCCTCGGACCAGAAGCTCAACAACGACGAAGCCGCCGCGCTGATCCGCAAGGCCACCGGCCTGGCCGACCAGGCGATCGAGGTGCTGAGCACCGACGAATGGGTCGCCAGCCGCCTCATCGCCGACAAGTACAGCGACCGCCGCGCCTTCCTCATCGGCGACGCCTGCCACCTGCACCCGCCCTTCGGCGGCTACGGCATGAACATGGGCGTGGCCGACGGCGTCGACCTGGGCTGGAAGATCGCGGCCGTGCTGCAAGGCTGGGGCGGGCGGGCGCTGCTCGACAGCTACGAGCAGGAACGCCGGCCCGTGCACGACTTCGTCATGGACGAGGCGGTGGCCAATCATTCGGTGCTGGGCAACCAGCTCTGGCAGGAAGGCCTGGAAGATGCGACCGATGCCGGCACACGGCTGCGCAGCGAAGTCGGCAAGCGCATCGCGGTCGCCAAGCTGCGCGAGTTCAACACGCTGGGCGTGGTGCTCGGCTACCGCTACGACGGCTCGCCGGTGATCGTCCCGGACGGCACCGAGGCCCCCGCGCACGACTTCCTCAACTACGTGCCGACGGCGCGCCCCGGTGCGCTGGCGCCGCATGCCTGGCTGCACGACGGTTCGTCGCTCTACGACCACTTCGGTCGCGGCTTCACGCTGCTGGCCTCGCACGACGCGGACGCTGCCGTGCTCGCGCAAGCTGAGGCCGCCGCCCGCATGACCGGCGTCCCGCTCAAGGTCCTGCAGCCGCAGGAACGCGTGATCAAGCAGCTCTACGAAGCACGCTACACGTTGATCCGCCCTGACCAGCACGTCGCTTGGCGCGGCGATGCATGGCCCGTCGGCGATGTGCTCCTGACCGCCACCGGCCAACCCGTTGCCAGCAGCGCGCCCCAACACAAGCGCACCGGCAAAGCCACGCCGATGTCCAACGACTTCATCACCCCATTCGAAACCGCCACCGGAGACACCCCATGAGATTCATCGCATTCACCAACGACCACGGCCAGCCGGCGCTGGGCGCCCGCATCGGCGACGAGCTGGTCGACCTCACCGCCCTCGGCCTGCCCGCATCGCTCGACGAGTTGCTGCGCCAGGGCGAGGCCGGCATGCAGGCCGCGCGCGACGCCATCGCCAGCGCCACCACGCGCAGCCCGATCGCAGGCCTCCAGTACCTGCCGCCCGTGCTCAATCCGGCCAAGGCCTTCGCCATCGGCCTGAACTACATCGACCATGCCGCGGAAAACAACTTCGACCCGCCGAAGCACCCGGTGGTGTTCCAGCGCTACGTCTCTTCGTGGGTCGGCCATGAGTCCCCGCTGCAGCGTCCCAAGGTGTCGACACAGTTCGACTACGAGGCCGAACTGGTCGCCGTGATCGGCAAGGGCGGGCGCTACATCCCGAAGGAAGAGGCGCTCGATCACGTCGCCGGCTACTCGCTCTTCAACGACGGCTCCATCCGCGACTACCAGTTGCGCACCAATCAGTGGACGCTGGGCAAGAACTTCGACAACAGCGGCTCCTTCGGCCCGGAGTTCGTCACCGCGGACGAAGTGCCCGCCGGCGCATCGGGCCTGCAACTGACCTGCCGCCTGAACGGCAGGGTGCTGCAGGACGCCAACACGCGCGACATGATCTTCGACGTGGCCACGCTGGTGTCGGCCTGCTCCGAAGCGATGGCGCTGCAGCCTGGCGACATCATCATCACCGGCACGCCCTCGGGCGTGGGCCTGGCGCGCAAGCCGCAGGTCTGGATGAAGCCGGGCGACGTGTGCGAAGTCGAGATCGAAGGCCTCGGCGTGCTGCGCAATGCGATCGTCGACGAAGCCTGAAGCAAAGAACAAAAGGAGACAAGCCATGACCGGCAAAAGCCTTCTCGCCATCGCCCTCCTCGCCCTGGCCTCGGCCGCCAGCGCAGAAGCCCCCGCGGGCCTGAGCCCTGGCCCGGTGCGCATCACCAGCACGCTGCCCACCGGCAGCGGCCCCGACACGGTGGCCCGCGTCATCGCCGAGAAGATGCAGGCCAAGTGGGGCCGCGCCGTCGTGGTCGATGCCAAGCCGGGCGGCGCGGGTGTCGTCGCCATCAACGTCGTGAAGAGCGCCCCGCCCACGGGCAATGACCTGGTCGTGACGGACGTCGGCAACCTGTCGATCAACCCGCTGATCTTCAAGAAGCTCGCCTATGACCCGGAGAAGGACCTGACCCCGGTCGCGCTGCTCTACAAGACCGCCTTCTTCATCACGGTGAGTGCCGATGGTCCGTTCAAGACCTTGAAGGACCTGCTCGCCGCGACGGCCGGCAAGGGCAAGCCGATCACCTACGGCTCGAACGCGGTGGGCGGCCCGATCCACCTGGCCTCGGCGCGCCTGGAAGGCGCCCTGGGCGTCGAGATGACCCATGTGCCCTACAAGGAAACGTCGCAGCTCTACGCGGCCGTATCGACCGGCGAGGTGGACTGGGCCTTCGGCAGCATCGCCACCGCCGGCCCGCTCGTGCGTTCCAGCAAGTTGCGCTTCCTGGCCATTGCCGACAGCGCGCGTTCTCCGGCCATGCCCGACGTGCCGACGCTTGCCGAAGCCGGCGCCCCCAAGGGCATCGATGCACTCACATGGGTCGCGCTGATGGCCCCGCGCGCAACGCCCGCAGCCACCGTCGGCGAGATCAACAAGGCCGTCAACGATGCGCTCGTGCAGCCCGACGTGAAGGAGCGCTTCGCGACCTTCGGCTTCATCGCCAGCCCCGGCCCCGCGCAGCAGGTGACGGACCTGATGCAGGGTGACCGCGCCCGCTATGCCGAAGTGTTGAAGCGCGTGAAAGTCTCTGTCGACTGACCCTCCTCCCGCAACTCAGCTTCGCCCGCCCCTGGCTGTCGCCACGGGCGGGCGTTTCGTTTACTGCGGCGTCACCCCCATCTCCCGGATCAGCGGCGGCACCACCGCGACCTCCGCCGCGTACTGTTGCGCGAACTCCGATGGCGAATTCCCGATGGCCGTGAAGCCGGCCTCCGCCAGGTACTTCTGCAACGAGGGCTCGCGCACCGCGGCCTGCACCGCCTCCGAAAGCTGGTCGCGAATCACAGGGTCGAGCTTTGCCGGCGCCACCAGCCCGGCCCAGATCTCGTTGGTGAACACGAAGCCCTTGAAGCCCGCCTCGGCGAAGGTCTGCACGTTGGGCAACAACGGCGAGCGGCGCGGACCGACCACGGCGAGTGCCTTCAGCTTGCCGTCGGCAATCAGCGGCGCCGCGAGATTGGGCCCCGTGAAGGTCATGCCAATCTGGTTGCCCAACACGTCCTGCAGCGCAGGCGGGGAGCCGCGGTACGGCACCTCCGTGAGCTTCACGCCGGCCTGGCGCGCCATCGACTCCATGACCTGCGCAGGCAAGGTGCCCGGGCCCCATGAGCCGTAGGGCATGGCGCCGCCTGCCTTGATGCCCGCGATCAACTCGGCCAGGTTGTTGGCCTTGACGCTGGGATGCGCCACCAGCACCGGCCCGTTGGCCGCGACCTTGCTGATGAAGGCGAAGTCCTTGCGCGGGTCATAAGGCAGCGAACTTAGCACCGCCAGCGCGCCGATCAACGGGTCGCCGGTGGTGAACAGCAAGGTGTAGCCATCGGCTGACGCACGCGCCACTTCAGCGGCAGCAATCGAGCCGACCGCACCCGGCTTGTTGTCGATGACGATGGGCTGCCCCAGGCGCGTCACGAGCAACTCGGAGAGCTTGCGCGCGATGGCATCGATCGGCGAGCCTGCCGGCGACGGCACCAGCCAGCGGATCGGCTTGGTGGGATAGCGCGCCTGCGCCATGGACGGCTTGATGCCCAGTGCCATCGACAGCGGCAAGGCGCCGGCAGCCACGAAATTGCGTCGATTCAACATGATGATTTCCTTGGGTGTGTGATCAAGCCGGATGGCGACGCGCGAAGAACTCGCCGACGACGCGATTGAAATGCTCGGGTTCCTCGAAGTAAGCCGAGTGCGCCGATTGCGGAAAGTCGTAGAGCTCCGCGCCGGGGATGAGCGTCGCCACATGCTTGTGGCTGTCGGGCGTGAGGAAGAAGTCGAGCGCGCCGCCCATCATCAGCGTCGGCACCTGGTACCCGGCGAAGTCCTGCGGATGCACCTTGACCACGTCGTCCTGCATGCGGCGCGCGTCGAAGGGTTGATTGAGCACGCGGATCTGGTCGTAGAGGAACTTCATCTCGGGGTGACGTTCGATGAAGTGCGGCGCCAGGAAGCCGGTCGCCACGCCGCGGCCCGCGCGGTTCATGAAGCGCTCGCCCGATTCGTAGAGCACCTTCCAGTTCTCCTCGGAGTACGCCGGCGTCGGCGAGCCGGTCAGCACCAGCGCGGCCACGCGTTCCGGGTGCCTGGCCGCGAGCGGCAAGCCCGCCCACGCACCGAGCGACTGGCAAACGAAGGCCGCCTTGTCGATGCCCTCCGCATCGAGGATGGCGCGCATGTCGTCGGGGAAGTATTTCGGATGCACCTGCGCGTCCGGGCACTTCGAATTCTTGAAGCCACGCAAGTCCACCGTGATGACGCGGTAGTCCTTGGCGAAGTGCGGCACCTGCTGGAACCACGAGAGCGAATTGCCGCCGCCTCCGTGCACGAAAACGATGGGACGGCCTTCGCCGTGGACTTCGTAATAGATCTTGATGCCGCCTGAATCAGCGTAGGCCATGAGGTTCGCTCCGGGGTTGCTTGGGGTGGCTCCACTGTAGGAAGCCGACCGCTCGCAGGGGGGCGAAAAACAGCCAACGTCGGTGCAGATCCGGACAGCGCTCGCGCAGTCGGATGCGACGCTCAGCCAGGCGGCTTGTCGTCTTCGAATTGCTCCAGCTTCCAGCGCGCACGCGGCGCACGCGTCGTGTAGCGGGTGCGGTGCGCCATCGGCGTCAGGCCGAACCGGCCCTTGAAGACGCGACGGAAGGCCGACACGTCGGCATAGCCGCAGTCATGCGCGATCTCCTCGACGGAGCGCAGCGTCACCTCCAGCCACATCTGCGCGCGCTTCATCCGGATGTCGGTCAGGAAGTCATGCGGCGAGATGCCCAAGTGCTGCTGGAACAGCCGGGCCAGGGTCCGTTCGCTGACCGCCGCATGCACGGCCGCGTCCTTGATCGTGAAGGACAGCTCGGCATGCGCGGACATCCACTGCACCGCGCGATACAACGGGCTGTCGCGCGTGATGCCGCTGACCTTGTCGAGCGGGATGCGCGACGCCACGAACTGGCGGGCCGGGTCGAACAGGAGCTTCTCGCGCGTGGCCTGCGCCAGCGGGTCCGCGCCCATGATCGACAGCAACCCCAGCACGCAGGCATGTGTCGACGCCGGCGTGCTGGCCAAGAGGATGCGATCGGCGGCACGGTGCATCTCGTCATTGGAGATATCCACGGCCGGAAAGGCGCGCGCAAAGCCCGACTGATAGCCCCATTGCACCGGCGCGCTCAATTTATCGAGCAGCCCCGCCGCGGCCACCAGCCAGACTCCCGTGCCCACGGCACAGATGAAGTGGCCTTCCGCCATCGCGGCGCGCAGCCGCTTCACGGTGGGCGCATTGGCTTCGACGCATTGCATCAACTGCGGCAGCGTGATCATCTCCAGCGGCGGTATGAAAGTGCCGCGCACGCGCATCGGGTCGGTCGACCAGCGCAACTCCTCGTCGGAACGGTAGACGGGCGCCTGCAGCGCAAGCTGCACGCCGTGCTCATCGAACAGACGCCACGCCACCGCGCCTTCGAAGTTGCGGCCATCGCGGCTGCGCGCGATGCCGTTCACCGCACGGAAGGAATCGATGGCCGAATGGACCGCGCCATGCAGGGCATCCGTCGGCAGGTGAAGGTCGATGCAGATCGGCGGGTTGTTGTCTGGAGTGGCATCCACGGCGGATGTTTTACAGCACCGGCGTGCGCGGCGCACCGCCCCTGAAGGCCCGCGCCGCAAACGCCCACACCAGCTTCGACGCATCCGGCCCACCCGCATCGCTGAACGCCAGCCGCGACGCGCCACCGCTCCACGCATGCCCCAGCGACTCGACCTGGTACAGCGTGACGCAGATGCGCCCCGATCGCTTGAAGTCCGTCACGCGCGCCGGATAGCGCTTCCCGCGTTGCAACAGCCGCTCGACACCCGGCCGCGCGCCGGTGGCCGTGGCCCACACCGCCGCCGCATTGGCCGCGTTGCTGGCCGCGACCACCGCATCGTGGTCGCCATGCAGCACCAGCATCGGCGGCAGCGTCGTGCCCACCGCTGCCGCGCCGAAGGCCTTGCCAACAGCCACAGCCGGCACCAACGGCACGCGCCGCCCGCTCATCGCGCCGATGGCCGTTGCGCTCGACCGCGCCGCACCCGGCGCCACGCCGGAGTGCATGGCCACGGCGGCGAAGCGTGTCGGATAGCGCGTGGCCAACAGCGCCGCCATCCCTGCTCCGGCTGACAGCCCCGCCACCGCCACGCGCTCGCGATCGACCGGGTACAGCAGGCTGACCTGGTCCAGCGCCGCCATCAAGGTCGCGGCCTCGCGGTCGGCCTGGCCGGAGCGCGTGTCGTACCAGTTCCAGCAGCCTTGGGGATGGTGCAGCCTGTCCTGCTCCGGGTAGAGCACCATGAAGCCTTCGCGCGCGGCAAGTCGGTTCATGCGGGTGCTCGCGGCGAAGTCGCGGCCGGTCTGGCCGCAGCCGTGCAGCATCACCATCAGCGGCATCTTTTCGCCGGGGGCCATCGCCATGTGCGGCTTGAACAGGTGATAGCCGCGCGTGCCGCCCGGCCCCATCGCCATGCCCGTCAGCCAGTCCCCGGCGCCGGGTGGCGGCTTGAGTTGCCGCTCGGTGGCGCGCGCCACTTCCTTGCCCACCTGCTTCGCCAGGCGCTTGCTGGTGCCCATCGCAGCCTTGGTCAGCGCCTTGAGGTTGCGCTGGTAGGCCCGCGTGAGGGCGGAGGAAGAAGATCGACGCGCCACATGCCCACCGTAGCAGCTTCCGCGCCTCAACGGCGTTCCGCTATGGTTCGGATAGCACGCCGCGCCCGAACGACGGGCGTTTGCTCCGGATTGCACCGGAAGGATTTGCTCAATCTCAATAGATGTCCGGCACGTACATCTCCGCCGGCACCGGCTGGCGCAGGTAGTCCGCATTGCGCACCCGCGGCGGCAGCACCACGGGTGCATGCGGCACCTCTTCATACGGAAGCTGCCCAAGCAGGTGCGTGATGCAGTTGAGCCGCGCGGACTTCTTGTCCACGGCCTGCACCACCCACCACGGCGCCTCGGAGATGTGCGTGCGCTCCAGCATGATCTCCTTGGCCTTGGTGTATTCCTCCCAGCGGCGGCGGCTTTCCAGGTCCATCGGGCTCAGCTTCCATTGCTTGAGCGGGTCGTGGATGCGGCCGAGGAAGCGCATGTGCTGCTCCTCGTCGGTGATGGAGAACCAGTACTTGATCAGCGTGATGCCCGATCGCACCAGCATGCGCTCGAACTCCGGCACCGAACGGAAGAACTCCTCGTACTCCTCGTCGGTGCAGAAGCCCATCACGCGCTCGACGCCGGCGCGGTTGTACCAGCTGCGGTCGAACAGCACCATCTCGCCCGCGGCCGGCAGATGCGACACATAACGCTGGAAGTACCACTGCGTGCGCTCGCGATCGTTCGGCGCCGGCAATGCGGCAACACGGGCCACGCGCGGATTGAGCCGCTGGGTGATGCGCTTGATCACGCCGCCCTTGCCGGCCGCATCGCGCCCCTCGAACAGGATCACCACCTTCTGCCGCGTGTGCTGAACCCAGTCCTGCAGCTTGACCAGTTCACCCTGCAGGCGAAACAGTTCCTTGAAGTAGTGCTGGCGCGCGGCCTTGTCGGTGCCGACGGGCGCGCCGTCCTCGTCGATCTCGCGGTCCTCGATCTCCAGTTCCAGTTCTTCGTCGTAGCTGTCGATCAGGTCGCGCGCGATGCGGTCCATGAGGGCATCGTGGTCTTGCAGGGTGGCGGGCATCGTCGTCATGGCGGTTTCTCCGGAAAGTCGCAGGCGCACAGGGCGCGCCGATGCACCATCCTGATGGCGCCGCATGACCGATTGATGACAGACAAGGCCGCAAACGCCCGCCGTCACACCACTGTCACCGTACCGTCACGCTGCGGCGAGAGGATTGGGCAGCCTGCCGGAACATGTTGCGCAGCCCCGGACATGGCTGGAGTCCCAACGCCGCCGCCGTCCGTGCGTCCGTCGGGCTCGCTGCACTTGCTCTTCACCCAACGTTTCTGATGTCGTCCCGCCTTGCCCCTGTTCCATGAACTCGCCGCCGCCAACTACGGCGGCGATGAAGCCGGCCTGATCTGCGGCTATCTCTTCGACGCCAGCTCGGGCGAGCCGTCGCTCGAAGTCGATTCGGCGCGAGCCGCGCAATGGCTTGGCGCGGCGGCGCAAGCGCCAACCGGCGCCTACCTCTGGCTGCACTTCAACCTCAGCCATGCCCAGGCCGAGCGCTGGCTCATCCGCCACGCCGCCCTGCCCGACACCTTCTACGAAGCGCTGCGCGACGGCCTGCATTCGACCCGCATCGAGCGCGCCGACGATGCGCTGGTGGCCGTCATCAACGACCTGCATTTCGAGTTCGGCTTCGAACCCTCCGACATCTCGACCTTGTGGATCGGCGTCGGCCCGCGCCTCGTGGTCACCGCGCGCACCAAGCCCTTGCGCTCGGTCGACGCATTGCGCACGGCGGTCAAAGCGGGCGACGCGCCGCGCTCCACCACGGAACTGCTCGAGCACCTGCTGCGCACGCAGGCCGAGGTGCTGATGAACATCGTGCGCGACGTCACCACGCGCATCGACGAGATCGAAGACAAGCAACTCGCCGGCCGCCTCGACCACAAGCGCGTGCGCCTGGGCGCGCAACGCCGACTGCTGGTGCGCTTGCAACGTCTTCTGGCGCCCGAGCCGGCCGCCCTGTTCCGCCTGCTGCAGCGTCCGCCCGCCTGGATGACCAGCAACGACGCGGACGAGCTGCGCAGCGCGACCGAGGAGTTCTCCCTCGTGCTGCACGACATGCAGGCCCTGCAGGAACGCATCAAGCTGCTGCAGGAGGAAATCGCGGCCAACGTCAACGAGGACAACAACCGCAGCTTGTTCGTGCTGACCGTGGTCACGGTGCTGGCGCTGCCGATCAACATCATGGCCGGCCTCTTCGGCATGAACGTCGGCGGTATCCCGCTGGCCGAACACAAGCACGGCTTCTGGATCGTGGTGGCCATCATCGCCAGCTTCACCGGCCTCGCGGCTTGGCTCGCATTGCGCAAGAAGCGCTGAAATCGCCAGTGCACGGCCCTTCATTGCTATATTTTTCATAGCGTATGGCATAGCGGCCATGCGCCCTGCACGCTCATTCGATCCGAAATAGAATCGAAGCGTGCCCTCCATCCTCAACGCCGATCTTCATTGCCACTCCGTGGTATCCGACGGCACCCTGACCCCCGAAGCGCTCGCCGAGCGCGCCGCGGCCAACGGTGTCGAACTCTGGGCCCTGACGGACCATGACGAGATCGGCGGCCAGCACCGCGCCCGCGCCGCGGCCCATGCCAACGGCATGAAGTACCTCACCGGCACCGAGATCTCCGTCACCTTCGCCAACGAGACCGTGCACATCGTCGGCCTCGGCTTCGACCCGGACGACGAAGGCATGAAGAAGGGCCTGATCGCGACGCGCGGCGGCCGTGGCGAACGGGCGCAGGAAATGTCAGAAGGCCTGGCCAAGGTCGGCATCCATGGCGCTTACGAAGGCGCGCTCAAGTTCGTCGGCAACCCGGAATTGATCTCGCGCACCCACTTCGCACGCTTCCTGGTCGAGAACGGCCACTGCAAGGACACGCACGAGGTCTTCCGCAAGTTCCTCACCGAGGGCAAGCCCGGCTTCGTGCCGCACCGCTGGGCCACGCTGAAGGACGCGGTGCACTGGATCACCGCCGCCAAGGGCATCGCCGTGGTCGCGCACCCGGGCCGCTACAAGTTCACCGCCAACGAGGAATACGCGCTGTTCCTCGAATTCAAGGCCCATGGCGGCCAGGCGATCGAAGTCGTCACTGGCAGCCACTCCGCGGCCGAGTACGTCGAGTACGCCGACAAGGCACTCGAATTCGGCTTCGCGGCCTCGCGCGGCAGCGACTTCCACAGCCCCGACGAAAGTCACATCGACCTCGGCAAGCTCCCCCTGTTGCCCGGCAAGCTCACGCCGGTCTGGGAGTTGCTGGAAGACAGAATCCAGTGAGCGCGCCCCAGCGCACGGCAATCGCGACAGCGCGGCCGGTCAAGGGCACGGAGCCGCTCGAAGGGGGTCAGGCAACGGGCGAAGTCGTCAACCTGTCCGCCGCCACGCCACGCGTGCCGCAGCCGCAGCCGCAGCGTGACCGCGAGTCGGAGCGCATCCTCGGCGCGATCGGCCTGGTGCTGCTCGCCATCGCCTGCTTTGCCACGCTCGACACCGCCACCAAGATTTCCGTCACCGCCGTTCCGGTGCTGATGGGCGTGTGGTTCCGCTATGCCTTTCAGGCCGTCGCCACCACCGCCGTGCTGCTGCCGCTGCACGGCACCACGCTGTTGCGCACCGCCCAGCCCGGCTACCAGGTGCTGCGCGGCGCGTTGCTGCTGGTCACCAGCGTGCTTGCCTTCCTCAGCCTGCGCTACATGCCGCTGGCGGAATTCACCGCCATCGTGCTGATCGCGCCGCTGGCCGTCACGCTGCTGGCCGCCACCACGCTCAAGGAGCATGTGTCGCCGCTGCGCTGGGCGCTGGTCGCGGGCGGCTTTGCCGGCACGCTGGTCATCCTGCGCCCGGGCGGCGGCACCTTCAGCTGGGCCATCCTCTTGCCGATCGGCCTGGTGCTCACAAATGCCTGCTTCCAGGTGCTGACCAGCAAGCTCGCGCGCACCGAGAACCCGCTGACCATGCACTTCTACACCGGCTGGGTCGGCACGCTGATCGCATCGATTCCGCTGCCTTTCGTCTGGACTGCGCTGCCCTCGTGGCAGTGGTGGGCGCTGCTGCTGATGATGGGCCTCGGCGGCACCGTCGGCCACTTCCTGCTGATCCTGGCCTACCAACGCGCACCGGCTTCGACGCTCACGCCCTACCTCTACGCGCAGATCGCCTTCGCCATGCTCGGCGGCTGGGTCATGTTCTCGCACATCCCCGACAACGTCTCGCTGATCGGCATGGGCATGATCGCGGCCTGTGGCGCGGCCGGCGCCTGGCTCACGGTGCGCGAGCGGCGCATTCCGATCGAGCCGGCGGAGTCATGACGCAGCCTTAGAGTGCTGTCCGGCAAACAGCTGCGCGAGATGAAATCGATGCCATTCGTGCCAGGACAAGGCGCAAACCACAGCGATACGAGCAGGTATCACGAGGATTTGCAACGCCGCCATGGCACCAAAGGCGCGATTTCATGCGCAGCTATTTGCGGGACAACACGCTAGCCTGAGCAAGAATCTTCCATGGCCCAGTATTTCGAAGTCCACCCCGACAACCCGCAGCCGCGCCTGCTGAAGCAGGCCGCCGCGCTGCTCTCGCGCGGCGAGATCGTCGCCGTGCCCACCGACTCCAGCTACGCGCTCGTCTGCCACCTCGACGACAAGGACGCGGTCGACAAGCTGCGCCGCATCCGCCAGGTCGACGACAAGCACCACCTCACCCTGCTCTGCCGCGACCTCAGCGAGCTGTCCAACTACGCGCGCGTCGACAACAAGCAGTACCGCCTGCTGAAGGCCGCCACGCCCGGCGCCTACACCTTCCTGCTCGAAGCCACCAAGGAAGTGCCGCGCCGCGTGAGCCATCCGCAGCGCAAGACCATCGGCCTGCGCGTGCCCGACTGCACCGTGCTGTGCGAACTGCTGGCCCTGCATGGCGAGCCGCTGCTGGCGACCACGCTCATCCCGCCCGGCGAGACCGAGCCCATGAACGACGCGCAGGAAATCCGCGACCGTTTCGAAAAGCAGATCGGCGCCGTCATCGATGCAGGCGCCTGTCCTTCCGAACCCACCACCGTGGTCGACCTCACGCCGATGGGCGCGGGCGACGACCCGGTGCTGGTGCGACGCGGACGCGGCCCCTTGGGCGTGCTGGGCCTCTGAGACAATCCCACGGGTGGATATACCTAACCTGATTCAAACCGTCCTGATCTACGCCTTGCCGGTGTTGTTCGCGATCACGGTTCACGAGGCCGCGCATGGTTATGCAGCGCGCTATTTCGGCGACAACACGGCGTGGGCGATGGGCCGCATCACGTTGAATCCGCTCAAGCACATCGACCCGATCGGCACCATCCTGATGCCGCTGATGTTGTACTTTGCTACCTCCGGGTCCTTCCTCTTCGGCTACGCCAAGCCGGTGCCGGTGAATTTCGGTGCTCTGCGCCATCCCAAGCGCGACATGGTCTGGGTCGCGCTCGCGGGGCCCGCCTCGAACTTCGTGCAGGCGCTGTTCTGGTACTTGGTGCTGGTCGCGATGGCCGCCACCGGCATCCAGGAAGAATTCTTCATCGGCATGGCGCGGGCTGGCATATTGGTCAACCTGGTGATGTGGGCCTTCAACCTGTTCCCGCTCCCGCCGCTGGATGGTGGACGCGTCCTGGCCGGTCTGCTGCCGCGCGGCGGGGCGCAGGAACTCCTCGCGCGCATCGAACCCTTCGGCTTCTTCATCGTGATGGGGCTGGTGCTTGCGGGCATCGTCAGCAAGTATTGGCTGAGCCCGCTCATGGATGTCGGCTACACCGTCATTCGCGCCGTGTTCAGCCCCCTTGTCTCATTGCTCAGCTAGTCTTTCCATGGCGACGACTCCCTCCCCCCTGCGCGTCCTCACCGGCATCACCACCTCCGGCACGCCGCACCTCGGCAACTACGTCGGCTCGATCCGCCATTCGGTGCGCCAGAGCGTCGCGCCCGGCGTCGAGACCTTCTTCTTCCTCGCCGACTACCACGCCCTCATCAAGGTCAACGACCCGGCCCTGATCCAGCGCTCCACGCTGGAAATCGCCGCCAGCTGGCTGGCCTGCGGCCTCGACCCCGAGCGCGTCACCTTCTACCGCCAGTCCGACATCCCCGAGATCCCCGAGCTGACCTGGTTCCTCACCTGCGTCACCGGCAAGGGCCTGCTCAACCGCGCCCATGCCTACAAGGCCTCGGTCGACAAGAACACGGCCAGGGGCGACGACCCCGATGCCGACGTGAGCGCAGGCCTGTTCATGTACCCCGTGCTGATGGGCGCGGACATCCTGATGTTCAACGCGCACCAGGTGCCGGTGGGCCGCGACCAGATCCAGCACATCGAGATGGCCCGCGACATGGGCCAGCACTTCAACCACCTCTACGGCGAGCACTTCACGTTGCCCGAGGCGCTCATCGACGACGCCGTCGCCACCTTGCCCGGCCTCGACGGCCGCAAGATGAGCAAGAGTTACGGCAACACGATCCCGCTGTTCGCGCCGCGCGCGCAATTGCAGAAGCAGATCGCCAGCATCGTCACCGACTCGCGCGCACCGGGCGAGCCCAAGGACACGGAAGGCTCCGCGCTGTTCCAGATCTATCAGGCCTTCGCCGACGAACACGAGACCGACGCCCTGCGCAAGGCCTATGCCGACGGCATCGGCTGGGGCGATGCCAAGCAAGTGCTGTTCGAACGCATCGATCGCGAGATCACGCCGCTGCGCGAACACTACGAAGCCCTGATGAAGGACCCCGCGCGCATCGAGACCACGCTGCTCGCCGGTGCAGCCAAGGCACGCGCGCTCTCCCAACCGTTCATGGGGCGACTCCGCCATGCCGTGGGCCTGCGCAACCTCGGGGCCGGGCAGCAGGCCGCGGGCAAGACCAAGTCCGCGAAGACCACCGCCTTGCCCAGCTTCAAGCAGTACCGCGAAAGTGACGGCCAGTTCTATTTCAAGCTGCTGGATGCGCGTGGCGAATTGCTGCTTCAGAGCCTGGCCTTCGCCACGCCGCAGGAAGCCGGCAAGGCCATCGGCCTGTTGCAGCGTGAGCGCGGCGCGGCGCTGCCCGCCTTGGTCGACCACCTGCCGCCATTGCCCACCGAAACCGCCAATGCTGTAGTCGAAGCACTCAATGTATTAGCCAATTCTGGCGAAGATAAGAAGAAATAGCTATTTTTTAGGCGCACTTAAACGCCGTAATTGAGGTAGTGCTCAAACCAATGCCCACGTACACTTGACGCATCATGAGCATTTACGTAATAGACGACCACCCCCTGATGCGTGACGCAATCGTCATGGTGCTAAGGCGCCTGCGCCCGGCCGAAAACATTGTGGAGCTCGACCGGCTCGACAAATTGGCAAATGCTGTCAAGCAGCATGGCAAACCCGACCTCTTTTGCCTTGACCTGAAACTGCCTGACATCACGGGCGTGTCGGGCGTGGTTTCGGTCAAGCAGCTGTACCCCGATGTACCGATCGCCGTGTACTCCGCCTCGCCCGCGGCCGATATGGAAGAAGCCTGCATCGAGGCCGGCGCTGACATCTACATCGAGAAGTCCGCCGGCTCCAGCGAACTCGCCGCCGCACTCCGCGGCCTGCTGATGGCCGACACGGAATCCGAAGAAAGCGCAGCTGCCAGCGCCAACACCGGCAAGCTGTCCAAGCGCCAGACCCAGCTGATTGCCATGCTCGACAAAGGCATGAGCAACCGCGAGATTGCCAACGAACTCGACATCAGCGAGCACACGGTCAAGGTCCACCTGTGGCGCCTGTTCCGCAGGCTTGGCGTGAAAAGCCGCACGCAGGCGCTGCACCACGCACGCAGCCACGGCCTGCTTTCTTCCGGCGCCATCTAACTGGAACTCACCCCGGTCGCCGCGCACTTTCCTGCGGCGACTCCCCTTCCGGGGGCGCCTGCGGCCGGCCAGGCCCGGCTTCATGGCGCAGCCCCCAACTCCAAGCTCACGCATTGCCCTGGTCGCGACGCCGAGCGGATGCCCGCCCGCGGCAACGTTCATCGCCGAAGGCGTGAAGGCATCGCAACGCGTACGGCAGCCACGATGTCGATTTGTCGATCCATGAAGCGGTACCGTTCACCCCGCTTGTGACGGCGAAAGCGGCCGCAGAGGCTCAACAATTGCGCAAGGCGCCATGGATGCCGGCGCCAACGCCAAGGGTCAGTGTCCGCCGCAGAAGGACCGAAAGGCCCGTGCCCTCTCAACCCACCGAGCCCGAGATCCGGGTCTGCGCTTGCGATTCGTCCGCGTCGTGAAGGGCGACACGGAACACGCTGCCACGACCCAGTCTTGAGCGGACGCTGATCGGATGCCCCAGCGCGTGCGACAGGCGTGCGACGATGGCCAGGCCCAGGCCGAAGCCATCCGATGTGCCCGCGTGATCGGCCACCTTGTAGAACTCCAGGAACACGTCGCGCAGGTGCTCGCGCGCAATGCCGATACCTGTGTCCCACACCTCGATCCGCACGCCCTCGGGCGTGGCACGCGACGCCAGCAGCACACCCCCCTCGGCCGTGTACTTGATCGCATTGGCCAGCAGGTTGCCGATCATCCGCCGCACGCGAATTGGATCGGTCAGCACCGCCCCCCCGGTGGAGTGCACCCGAAAGCGCAGGCCCTTGGACTCGGCCACCGGACGGTATTGCAACTCGAGGTCATGCAGCAGTTGCGTGATGTCGACCCGCTCGATGTGCAGGCGCACCTGGCCGGAGTCGATGCGGGCCAGGTCGAACAGCGAGTCGAACAGGGCATTGACCGCATGCGTCGCCCGCACGATCTTCGGCGCGATCTCCTCGACCAGATCGGGCTCGTTGCGCAGCCAGTCCGCGTACAGCGACAAGGCCAGCACCGGCTGGCGCATGTCGTGCGCGGCGCTGGCCAGGAAGCGATTCTTCATCGCGACGGCCGACACCGCGGCCTGCCGTTGCTGCGTCAACGAATTGATGAGGATGTGGTTGTGGAACAGCAGCTCGAAGCTGTTGCGCGAGGTCTCGTGAATGCGCTTGCCGGCGCGCAACAGCAACCACCAGTGCAGCACCGGCAACAAGAGGAAACCGTAGCTGAAATGCAGCTCGACAAAGCGCAACTGCACCACGCGCAAGACCAGCGCCGCCATCATCGTGATGAACAGCGTGTTCACGTAGCGCTGCAGCAGCGGCGGATGCAAGGCCAGCCCGTTCAACGGAAAGGTCGCGACACCCGCCACCATGAGCCAGCACATGAACTGGCTGACCACTGGAACGCGCTCGAAAAAGATCAATACCGAAAGGCCCCAGGCAAAGGCACTTGCGCTCCACAGGTACCGATAGCGGTAGACGAAGCGCTCCTGCGACGCGGCATCCGTCTCGGCGAAGCGCAGCGCATAGAGCCGCTCGCCCCAGACCCGGCAGCCTGTCGCGGCGATGCCGATGGCCAACCAGGCGACGAGTTGCCAGGTCGGCACATAGCCCCAGCACAGGCTGACCATCGCCGGCATCAACGCAGCGCCGAACAGGTGCGAGCCGCGCGCCGAGCGCATCAGGCTGCGGATCAGTTCGCCACGAACCCACGGCTCGGCCTCATCTGCCGTGGCAGGTGCCGGCGTCAGGCTGGCAAAGGAGGCACTGCCAAGCCCGGCGAAGGTTGATCCTCCTCTCATGACGAAACCCTGTTCAATTCGACGGCCCACAAAAAAGCCCCGATGAGGGGGCCCTTGGTAACGGCACAAAAACAGCCCACTAATACCATGGTTCTCTTGTGCAAATCGCGGAGCATTTCATCAAGTTTAACGCTGGGACAGCATGTGCAACAAAGGCAAAACGAGATGTTCGGCGCGCAATGTGCGAATTGCCCAGGGGGCCGTCAGGCGAAAGAATTCACTTGGGGCGATTGAGTTCGTGCTGCGCAAACAGGCACAAAAAAGCCCGCTGCAGCGTGAGCTGGCGGGCTTTTAGGGAATTGCGACGGTGGCATCGCATTTCTGGAGGAGAGGGAGGGATTCGAACCCTCGGTACGTTCGCACGTACGCCTGATTTCGAGTCAGGTACATTCGACCACTCTGCCACCTCTCCAGTGTCTGTCGAGCCGACGATTATAGCAGGCACTTTTGCCTGCCTTGCAGCTCAAGCGCGCAAAACCGCCAAACCGCCGATGTACGGCTGCAACGCGGCCGGCACGTTGACCGAGCCGTCTTCGTTCTGGTGGTTCTCCAGCACGGCGACCAGCGTGCGGCCCACAGCCAGGCCGGAACCGTTGAGCGTGTGTACCAGTTCGTTCTTGCCCTGCGCGTTCTTGAAGCGCGCCTGCAGCCGTCGCGCCTGGAAGGCTTCGCAGTTGGACACCGAGCTGATCTCGCGGTAGGTGTCCTGCGCGGGCAGCCACACTTCGAGATCGTAGGTCTTGGTCGAGCCGAAGCCCATGTCGCCAGTGCACAGGAGCACCACGCGGTAAGGCAACTCCAACGCCTGCAGCACCGCCTCGGCGTGGGTGGTCATTTCCTCCAGCGCTTCGTAGCTCTTCTCCGGGTGCACGATCTGCACCATCTCGACCTTGTCGAACTGGTGCTGGCGGATCATGCCGCGCGTGTCGCGCCCGGCGCTGCCGGCTTCGGAGCGGAAGCACGGTGTGTGGGCCGTGAGCTTGATCGGCAGCGTCGACTCCGCCACCACCTCGTCGCGCATGAAGTTGGTCAGGGGCACTTCGGCCGTCGGGATCAGGTAGAGCGCCGAATGGTCCGGGGCCGGCTCACCGTCCTGGCCACCCTTCTTCGCCGCGAAGAGATCGCCTTCGAACTTGGGCAACTGGCCGGTGCCGCGCAGGGTGTCGGCGTTGACGATGTACGGCACGTAGCACTCGGTGTAGCCGTGCTGCTGCGTCTGCAGGTCGATCATGAACTGGGCCAGCGCGCGGTGCAGGCGCGCAATCGGCCCCTTCATCGCAGCGAAGCGCGAGCCCGAGAGCTTGACGCCCATCGCGAAGTCCAAGCCGAGCGGTTCGCCGAGGTCGACGTGGTCCTTCGGCGTGAAGCCGAGCGGCGTGGCCGAGGCGCCGGCCCCGCCCTTCGGCGCCCAGCGACGCATCTCGACGTTGGCATGCTCGTCTTCGCCGAGCGGCACGCTGGCATGCGGCAGGTTGGGCACGGCCAGCAGCAAGGCTTGCAGTTCGGGCTGGAGCGCGTCGAGGCGCGTCGCCCCCGACTCCTGCTCGGCCTTGAGCGCATTGACCTCGGCCATCAGCGCATCGACCGATTCGCCCTTGGCCTTGAGCGGCCCGATCTGCTTGTTCAGCGTGTTGCGGCGGGCCTGGATTTCCTCAGTGCGGGTCTGCAGGACCTTGCGCTCGCTTTCGAGCGCGCTGAACGCCTCGACGTTGAGATAGGGCTGGTTCTTCTTGCGGGTCTCAAGGCGCGCGACGGCCGAGGCCAGGTCCTTGCGTAACAGTGTGATATCGAGCATGCATCGATTTTAGGGAGCATTGGCCCCGTATTCCGTGCGTCGGATCAGGCGTACTCGCGACTCGAGCCCGCGGACTTACCATCAGCGCCCTACCAACTCACACAAGGGGACACCACATGGAAGCGTATCTGTCATTCAACGGCAACTGTGCCGAGGCCTTCGATTTCTACGGCAAGTGCCTGGGCGGCAAGACCCTCTTCAGCATGACCTTCGGCGACAGCCCGATGGGTCCACAGACGCCCGACGACTACAAGGGCAAGATCATGCATGCGACCTTCGAGGCGCGCGGCAAGCAGATCATGGGGTCCGACATGCCGCCGGGCATGCCCTTCGAGGGCTACAAGGGTTTCACGCTGTCGGTGCAAAGCAGCGACGTGGAAGAAGGCCGCAAGCTGTTCGATGCGCTGGGTGAAGGCGGCAAGGTCACGATGCCCTACGCGCCAACCTTTTGGGCCGCCGGCTTCGGCATGCTGGTGGACAAGTTCGGCGTGCCGTGGATGGTCAATGTCCAGCACGCGAGTCAATGAACCCACCCCCGAATGCGCCTGCGGCACTCCCCCTCAAGGGGGCGCACCCAGCGGCCCGGCAAAGCCGGTTCCGCGGGTGCCCACGAAAAAGCGTTGTTCGCCCTCGATGAGCGGCCACGAACCACCGCGAGAGACTCAAGCCAGGCTGGCCGGATCGACGTTGGCGCCGCAGATGACCAGGCACACCTTCTCGCCGGCGCGCGGCACGTAGGCGCCCGTCTGCAGCGCAGCCAGCGGCAGCGCGGCGGCCGGCTCGACGGCCAGCTTCAGTTCTTTCCAGAGCCACAGTTGCGCGGCGCGGATCGCCTCATCGGGCAGCAGCAAGGCATCGCGCACCTGGCGTTGCGTGATCTCCCACGCGATAGTGCCGATGCGTCGGGCGCCCAGCGAATCGGCTGCGACGCCGCCCACTTCCACATCGACCGGCTCGCCGGCTTCGCGCGCACGGAACAGGGTCGGCGCTCGCTCGGGCTCCAGCGCAATGACGCGGCTGCGTTGTTCGAACCAGGCGGCCAGGCCACCGATGAGTCCGCCACCGCCCACGCTGACGAGCACCGAATCGGGCAGGCCGCCCTGCTGCTCGATCTCACGGCCCAGCGTGCCGGCGCCGGCGACGACTTCGGGCTGGTCGTAGGCATGTGTCAGCAGTGCGCCGGTCTCGCGTTGGCGCGCGAGGCAGGCAGCGAGCGCGTCGGCGTATTGCTCGCCCACGACCACCACGTCGGCGCCCAGGGCGCGCAGCCGGGCGCGCTTGGCTTCGGGCGAGACGCCGGGCAGGAAGACTTCGCATCGCACGCCGAGCGCACGGGCCGCCGCCGCCGTCGCGATGCCGGCATTGCCGCCCGAGGCGACTACCACGCCGCTGGCCGGGATGTCATGGGCCAGCAGCCGGTTCATCATGCCGCGCGCCTTGAAGCTGCCGCTGACCTGTTGGTGTTCCAGCTTGAGCCAAAGCTCGACGCCTTCCGCAGCATCGAGGCCGAGCGCAGGCGGCTGCAGCTTCCAGAGTGGCGTCTCGCGCAGGAAGCGCGCGGCGCGCCCGTCGCGCAGGCGCCGCGCTGCAGCGTCGACTTCGTCGCGCCAGCGAATATCGGCGAGCGCGCTCAACCGAGGTGTCCCGGCGGTGGCGGCTCGAGCCTGAGGCCCTTGGGCAAGGGGAATTTGGTGGTCTCTTCGATGCCGCCCATCTTGCGCACCGACACGGCGCCGAAGCTGCGGATCCGATCGATCACCTCGCTCACCAGCACCTCGGGCGCCGAGGCGCCAGCGGTCAGGCCGATGCGTGACTTGCCTTCGAACCATTCGGGCTTCAGCTCGGTCGCGTCGTCGACCATGTAGCTCTCGGTGCCGAGGCGCTGTGCCAATTCGCGCAGGCGGTTGCTGTTGGAACTGGTCGGACTGCCGACGACGATCACCAGGTCGACCTGCGGGCTCATGATCTTGACCGCGTCCTGCCGGTTCTGCGTGGCGTAGCAGATGTCCTGCTGCTTGGGCTCGCGCACCGAGGGGAAGCGTTCCCGCACGGCCGCGGCGATCTCGGCGGCATCGTCGACGCTGAGCGTGGTCTGCGTGACCACCGCCAGCTTCTCGGTCTGGCCCGGCTGCACACGGGCCACGTCGGCGACGTCTTCCACCAGGTGAATGCCGCTGGACAACTGACCCATCGTGCCTTCGACCTCGGGATGCCCCTTGTGGCCGATCATGATGAACTCGAAGCCTTCCTTCGCGAGCTTGGCGACCTCGACGTGCACCTTGGTGACGAGCGGGCAGGTGGCATCGAAGATGTCGAAGCCGCGATCGCGCGCCTCCTGTTGCACCGCCTTGCTCACGCCGTGCGCGCTGAAGACGAGCGTGGCGCCCGGCGGCACTTCGGCCAGGTCTTCGATGAAGATCGCGCCCTTGCTCTTGAGCGAGTTGACCACGAAGGTGTTGTGGACGATCTCGTGGCGCACGTAGATCGGCGCGCCGAACTTGGTGAGGGCGCGCTCGACGATCTCGATGGCGCGGTCCACGCCCGCACAGAAGCCGCGCGGCTCGGCGAGCAGGACTTCTTCCAGTTTTCTTGTACCTGCGCTCACAACACACCGATCAATTGCACTTCGAAGGTCACGGGCTGACCTGCGAGCGGATGGTTGAAGTCGAAATGCACGGCGGTATCGTTTGAGTCGATGACGGCGCCGGCATAGCTGCCGAGGCCATCGGGTGTCGGGAACTGGACCACGTCGCCGATGGCATAGCGCTCGTCGGGGTCGCCCATCTGCGCGAGCAGCTTCTTGGCCACCCACTGCTGCATCTCGGGATTGCGCTCGCCGAAAGCTTCGCCGGCAGCGAGTTCGAAGGTGGCATGGGTACCCTCTTCCAGGCCGATCAGGCGCTTCTCCATTGCTGGCGACAATTCGCCGGTGCCAAGCGACAGCGTGGCAGCCTTGTCGGCGAAGGTGTTGATGATGTCGCCCGCAGGGCCGGCCAGCCGGTAGTGCAGCGTGAGGAAGGAGCCGGGGGTGACGACGGCAAGGGTGGGCGCAGACAAGGTGGGAAGTCCCGATAAACTGAACTCCGCATTTTAGTTTTTTGACCGCCCCCGCACCAACAGCCGCCAAAGAGTCGGATTGCCATGCGGGGAAACACCGCAGAAACGGTTTCGCCGGACTGGCTGTGTTGCCCTTGACAGGGGCGGAGAGAGCGCACGAAGTGGCGCGGGGCCTGGGCGAGATTTTCAAGGGAGTGGGGTCGTGGAGACCCCGGAAAAATGACATTCAAGGATTTGCCGGCCGAAATGCGCCCGCGAGAAAAACTCATCGCGCGCGGCGCGGGCGCACTGGGCGACGCCGAACTGCTCGCACTGCTGCTGCGCACCGGCATCGCCGGCAAGAACGTGCTGCAGTTGTCGCAGGAATTGCTGGACCGCTTCGAAGGCATCGCCGGGCTGCTCAATGCCAGCCTGGATGACCTGAAGGGCATCAAGGGACTCGGCGGCAGCGCAAAGCGGGCCGAGCTCAGCGCGGTGCTGGAACTGGCGCGCCGCGGCCTGGCCGAACAGCTCAAGGCGCGCGCCGTGTTCGACTCGCCCGATGCCGTCAAGCACTATCTGCAACTGCACCTGGGGGCGCGCTCGCACGAGGTCTTTGCGGTGATCTTCCTGGATGCGCAGCATCGGCTGATCGCGATGGAGGAACTGTTCCGCGGCACGCTGACGCAGACCAGCGTCTATCCGCGCGAGGTCGTGACGCGCGCCCTGCACCGGCAGGCTGCCGCCGTGGTGCTGGCGCACAACCATCCGAGCGGATGCGCGGAGCCTTCGCGCGCGGACGAGTTGCTGACGCAGACGCTCAAGGCCGCGCTGGCGCTGATCGACGTGCGGGTGCTGGACCATGTGATCGTCGGCAAGGGCGTGTCGCTGTCGATGGCCGAGCGCGGACTGGTGTAGGGGGCGTGTCGCAGGAAGCTCGTAGGATGGAGGCAATGGCCTCCAAATCCTCCAGCAACCTCAAGACGCTCGCCGACCTGAAGACGATCCAGCGTTCGTTGGCCGAGCAGCGCGAGCGCGAAGCGGCCGAGGCCGCAGTGCGCGCCGCCACCGAGAAAAAGCGGTTGGCCGAAAGCGACTTGTTCTCGCGCGCCATCGGCGCCACGCAACCCCTGCGCCGCAAGGCCGCCGTGCCGCTGGCGCCCGAGCCGCCAGCGCCGATTCCAGTCCAGCACCAGCTCGACGAGCAACGCGTGATGCGCGAATCGATCAGCGACGACTTCGACGTGACGACGCTGCTCGACGTCGACGATGCGATGAGCTTTCGCCGGCCGGGCATCGGTACCGACGTGACGCGCAAGCTGCGTGCGGGCGAATGGTCGATCCAGCGGGAAGTGGACCTGCACGGGCTGCGCAGCGACGAGGCGCGCGATGCCCTCGGCGCCTTCATCCGCGGTGCGCACAAGGCCGGTGTGCGCTGCGTGCGCGTGGTGCACGGGAAGGGGCTGGGCTCGCCCGGCAAGCAACCGGTGCTCAAGACCAAGACGCAGCGCTGGTTGATCCAGAAGAACGAGGTGCTGGCCTTCGTGCAGGCCAAGCCGGCCGAAGGTGGGGCCGGCGCGCTGGTGGTGTTGCTGGCGCCTGTGGGGAAATAGCCTCGCGCCGCGCTTACGCGAGCAACGACTTCAACGCGACGGCCACATCCGCCACCGCCGCGGCATCCGGATTCTTGCCGGCCTCCAGCAACTTGCGGCTCATCATGTGATCGACCGGCGCGTTGACCGACTCGACGCAGGCGAGTTGTCCGCCGACGTAGTGGAACAGCGAGAACGCATTCGGGTTCGCGCCTGGTCCGGGACGGCGCACGGTGGTCAGGCCCGGCGTGCCTTCGGCGGGCATCAGGCCGGCCATCTGCAGGCGCAAGTTCAGTTGATCGGACCAGAACCAGGGCAAGGCGTCGTGCGGTTTCGGCGCGCCGGTGAGCGTGGCGACCGCGGTGCGGGCCTGGTCGTTGGCGTTTTGCACGGACTCCAGGCGCAAGGCACGGCCGGCGCGGCGGTCGGGGAAGCGGGTGCAGTCGCCGACGGCAAGCACGTTGGGATCGCTTGTCTGCATGTGCGCGTCGACCACGATACCGTCCGCGCATTCGATGCCGGCGGCTTGCGCGAGCGCGGTCTCGGGGACAGCGCCGATGCCGAGCAGCAGGAGGTCGACGGGCTGCTTCACACCATCGACTTCGATCGAGGCGAGGTGTTGACCCTCGAGATCGAACGCGCCCAACTTCGCCCCGAGCACGATGTCCATGCCCGCGGCGCGGTGCGAGGCGAGCACGTGCGCCGACAGGTCCGGCGACACGGCCCGACCGAGCAGGCGCGGCGCCACCTCGATCACGCGCACGGTCTTGCCAAGGCCTTTGGCCGTGGACGCGACCTCCAGCCCGATGAAACCGCCGCCGAGCACCGTCACATCCTGCGCTTCCAGCAGGCGGGTACGCAGGCGCTGCGCCTCATCGGCGGCGCGCAGCGACACGACGTTGTCGAGCGCGGTGGTCGACAGGCCCGAGAGTTGTCGCGCACGCGTGCCGGTGGCGAGCACCAGGCGTTCGTAGGGCAGCACCGCGCCGGAGCGGAGCGACACGGTCTTGGCCGCGCGGTCAATCGATTGCGCCGCGTCGCCCAGATGCAGCGTGATGCCCGCATCGCGGTACCAGTCGGCGGCCTTGTGCGGTTGCGTGGCTTCTTCTGCACTCTTGAGGAATGTCTTGGACAGGGGTGGCCGGTGGTACGGCTCGCAGGCTTCCTCGCAGACCAGGTGCACGCGCGCGCCCTGCCCCGCTTCAACGAGTCCGGCGCAAAGTTGCGCAGCGGCGTGGCCGCCGCCGATGATGATGATCGAGTTCATGAGGGTTGATTGCTTGGTTTATCCAGCGCGGTTGCGCATCCAGTCCGCGGTCTGGAAGAAGGAATTGCGAAGGCGTTCACGCAGAGCGTCGGGCACGCCGGTCTCGCCCATTGCCTGGTCCATGCAGGCCAGCCATTCGTCACGCTCCCGGATGCCGATGCTATGGCCACCGATGCTCTGCGGCAGGTGCCGCGCACGCAGCATCGGATGGCCGAAGCGGTCGGTGTAGTGCTGCGGGCCGCCGAGCCAGCCGCACAGGAACCAATACAGGCGCTGCCGCGCGTTGTCGAGCGAGGTGCCGTGCACGGCGCGAAGCCGTGCATACGCGGGTTCGAGGTCCATCAGATCGTAGAAGCGCTCGACCAACGCATGGACCTTGTCTTCGCCGCCGATCCATTCGAAGGGCGTCGCGAACGGGGCTTTTTCTTCAATCTGCATGGGCAGGAGTATCCCTCCGCACGCGTGGGCCGGAGCGGAGGCGGGGATACGGCGCATATGGATATGCGAACAGGCGATTTCATGACCCGGCGGTTTGTTGATAAGGTTCCGCCCCCGTATTTCATTTTCCCGAGTGGAGAGAACAACATGCGCCCTACCCTCATCGCCGCGGCCCTGGCCGCTTCCACCTTCCTGATGGGCACAAGCTTTGCCCATGCCGACCAACTGGCCGACATCAAGAAAAAGGGCGAACTCGTCGTCGGCGTGCTCGGCACCGACGAACCCGCGACCTTCGTCGATCCCAAGACGCGCCAGATCGTCGGCTACGAAGTCGACCTGGTCGACGCCATCGCGAAGAAGATCGGCGTGAAGCCGGTGCTCAAGCAGATCGCCGTGGCCGCGCGCATTCCGGAGCTGCAGCAGGGTCACGTGGACCTGGTGGCCGCCGGTCTCACGCACAACAAGGAACGCGAGGCGCAGATCGACTTCTCGCTCACCACCTTCGTCACCGGCCAGAAGGCCATCGTGAAGAAGGACAGTGGAATTACCGAAGTGCCGCAACTCGCCGGCAAGAAGGTGCTGACCATCCGCGGCGGCACGCAGGAGCCGAACATCCGCAAGGCAGTGCCCAACGTCGAGGTCGTGACCTTCGACACCAGCCAGCAGGCCTTCCAGGCGCTGCAGCAGGGCAAGGGCGTGGGCTACGTGGACGACGAGGCGGCGCTGCTGCGCAGCTATGCCAAGCTGGGCCCGGCAAAGGCGCAGTACGTGGTTCTCAAGCAGAACCTGAGCACCGAGTCGTTGGCCATTGGCATCAAGAAGGGCGAGGCCGCGCTCAAGGCGGTGGTGGACGAGACATTGCGCGATCTCGAGAAGTCGGGCGAGGCGCAGAAGATCTTCGTGAAGTGGTATGGGCCGGACACTGCGTCGGGCTTCCAGTCGCGCGACTTCAAGTTCAACACCGACAAGATCGAATAAAGCTCAAGCACTCGCCATGTGTCCGGCATGGCGGTGCCGTACGGCCTTACTTCGAAGTCGAGGCCTTGGTGCCTTCCTTCGCCGCTGGATGCTTGGGCATGTTGTCCTTGGCCATTGAATCCTTTGCCGTCGGCTCCGGCGCGGTGTTGTCGGCACTGGTGCCGGTGCCATCCTTGTTGACGGCCGGGTGATCAGACATCGGCTTCGTGTCCTTGGAACTGCCCGACGTGGGGTTCGGGGGTGCGACGGCGCTGCCCTTGCCTGAGCTGCCGCCGGCGGGTGGCGCGACAGCTTGTGCCATCGCGGAGGCGGACGTGAACCCGAAGCAGATTGCGAAAAGTGCTGCTGTAACTTTGGTCATGGTGTCTCCTTCAATGTTGGCAAAACACCTTCGCACCCGATGCGTGCGCCCGCCTGCACGCGCTCGTCGCCGCAGCCTGTGGGTCTGCGCCTACGATCGATCTTCACCCGAAGCGGTGCCCTCGCGAACACGTCGCCGGAGCGCATGGGACGGCTTCGACGCGCGGGAGGCAGCGGCGCCTGCGTAACATCATGTCCGCGCAGGCGCCCTCCCACACGCCGCCGGAATTCCGATGCCCTTGTTCGATTACTCCCTTCTGCTGACAGGCAAGTACCACGACATGCTGGTCGCGGGCCTGCTGCTGTCGCTGCAGCTGCTGGCGGTCGCGCTGGCGCTGGCACTGCCCATTGCGCTGGTGGTCGCACTGCTGCGCTTGTCGCCGATGGCGCCGCTGCGCTGGCTGGGCTTTGCATACGTGGAATCGATCCGCAACATCCCGCTGCTGGCACACATGCTGTTCTGGTACTTCGGCGCACCCGAGTTGCTACCGGAAGGTATCAAGCAGACGCTCTATGCGGGCCACATCGAGGCCTACAGCGCCGTGATTGCGCTGGCGCTGTACACGGCGGCCTTCATGGCCGAGGACATGCGCAGCGGCATCCGCGCGATTCCTTCCGTGCAGTTTGAGGCCGGGCGTGCGCTGGGCTTCAGCTACCTCGCGACCATGCGGCGCGTGGTGCTGCCACAGGCGCTGCGCGTGACCGTGCCGCCGCTGATCTCGCAGACGCTGAGCCTGTGGAAGAACACGTCCATCGCCACCGTGATCGGGGTGGCCGAGTTGATGTACCAGGCGGGGCAGGTCGAGAGCGCGAGCTTTCGCAGCGCCGAGTCTTTTGCCTTCGCGAGCGCGGCCTACCTGACGGTGTCGCTGGCCATCACGGGGCTTGCGACCTGGTACCACCATCGCTTTCCGGTGAGGACGATATGAACGGGCCGATGCTGAACAAGCCCCCCGGGGTTCGCGCGTCCGCGCTTCGGGCGGTCCGCCGCGGAGGCCACCGCTGATGCTGCAAGTCATCAACGACTACTGGGTGTACTTCCTCATCGGGCAATACCCCAACGGCCCGCTGGGCGGGCTGGTGCTGACGCTGCTGCTGGCCTCCTGCGGTTTGCTGCTGGCGCTGCCGCTGGGCATCGTGCTCGGGCTGGCGCGCGTGAGCCCGTGGCGCTGGCTGCGCCTGCCTGTGACGGGCCTGGTGTTCGTGGTGCGCGGGCTGCCGCTCTTGATGGTGATCTTCTGGGCCTACTTCTTCCTGCCCAGCGTGACCGGCGTGAAGACCGACCAGTTCACCACGATGCTGATCGCGCTGGTGGTGTTCGATGCGGCCTACCTTGCGGAGATCGTGCGCGCCGGCATCCAGGGTCTGCCGCGCGGGCAGATGGAGACGGCCCGCGCGCTCGGCCTGAGCTACTTCAAGGCGATGCGGCTGGTGGTGCTGCCGCAGGCGTTGCGCAGCATGCTGCCCTCGCTGGTGAACCAGTTCGTCTCGACCATCAAGGAGACCTCGCTGGGCTACATCATCGGCCTGGCCGAGGTGTCCTTCATCGCGACGCAGATCAACACGCAGGTGTTCACCAAGCCGGCGCAGATCTACCTGATCCTGGGCGGCACCTACTTCATCCTCTGCTTCGGCTTGTCGCGCTTCGCCTACTGGCTGGAACGCCGGCTCGCGCGCCGCGGCATACCCAACGTCACCCGCAAGGTGCCCGCATGATCGAGCTTGAAAAAGTCAACAAGTGGTACGGCAGCTACCACGCCCTCGCCGACGTCACCGAGACCATCCGCAAGGGCGAGGTGGTGGTCGTGTGCGGGCCTTCGGGCTCGGGCAAGTCGACGCTGATCCGCACGCTCAACCGGCTGGAGCCGATCCAGTCGGGCCGCATCACGCTCGATGGCCAGGACATCCATGCGCGCGGCCTCGACGTGAATGCGTTTCGCTCGCGCATCGGCTTCGTGTTCCAGCAGTTCAACCTGTTCCCGCACCTCACGGTGCTGCAGAACTGCACCATGGCGCCGATGCAGTTGCGCGGCCTCGGCCGCGACGAGGCGGAGGAGCGTGCGATGGTCTTGTTGAAGCGCGTGGGACTCGCGAACAAGGCCAGCGCCTGGCCGAGCGAACTCTCGGGTGGCCAGCAGCAGCGCGTGGCGATTGCACGTGCGCTGGCCATGCAACCGCCGCTGATGCTGTTCGACGAACCCACCAGCGCACTGGACCCGGAGATGGTCGGCGAGGTGCTGCTCGTGATGCGCGACCTCACGCGGGACGGCATGACCATGGTCTGCGTGACGCATGAGATGGGCTTCGCGCGCGAAGTGGCCGACCGCGTGCTGTTCATGGACGAAGGCCGCGTGCTCGAACGCGCCACGCCCGACGATTTCTTCAACCGCCCGCAGCATCCGCGTGCGCAACAATTCCTCTCCGACATCCGCTCGCCGTTTGCGCGCGATGCATGACAAGCTCTCCACGACGATGACCACCTCTCCCGACCTCCTCTCGCTGCCCGTGATCGACGTTGCGCCGCTCGTGGCCGGCACACCTGGACGCGAAGCCGTCGCCGCTCAGATCGGTCAGGCCTGTCGCGCGCATGGCTTCTTCTATGTCATGGGCCACGGCGTCGATGCGGCGCTGGTGCGGCGGCTCGAAGACCTGAGTCACCAGTTCTTCGAGCTACCGGAAGAGACCAAGATGCAATGGCGCATGGCCCTCGGTGGGCGTGCCTGGCGCGGCTTCTTCCCGCTCGGCGGCGAGCTGACATCCGGGCGGCCGGACTGGAAGGAAGGCCTCTACCTCGGCACCGAATTACCCGCCACCCATCCGCTGGTTCAGGCGAAGATGCCCGTGCACGGTCCCAACCTGTTCCCCGAGGTGCCGGGCTTCCGCGAGACCATCCTCGACTACATGGCCGCGGTCACGTCGCTGGGCCATCGGCTGATGGAAGGCATCGCGCTGAGCTTGGGCCTGCCGGCCTCGTACTTCGCCGAACGCTACACCTCGGATCCGCTGATCCTGTTCCGCCTCTTCAACTATCCGTCGCAAGCTGTGCCGCAAGGCATGGACGTGCAATGGGGCGTCGGCGAGCACACCGATTACGGGCTGCTGACGATCCTGCACCAGGACCACATCGGCGGCCTTGCGGTGAACACGCCGGCAGGCTGGATCGACGCGCCACCGATCAAGGGCTCCTTCGTCTGCAATATCGGCGACATGCTCGACCGCATGACCGGCGGGCTCTACAAGTCCACGCCGCACCGCGTGAAGCGCAACACCTCCGGGCACGACCGGCTTTCGTTCCCGCTGTTCTTCGATCCGAACTTCGAAGCGCGCGTGCAGCGCATCGAAGGCTTGGCCGGCGCGGACGCGCGCGACGACAGCACGGAGCGCTGGGACCGGGCGAACGTGCATGCGTTCAATGGACGCTATGGGGACTACCTGCTCGACAAGGTGTCGAAGGTGTTCCCGCAGTTGCGCGCTGAAGTGCTCTGAGCGCGTCTACTCCGCCGCCCTCCGCAAGGTATCCACCACCGGCCGCCGCAGCACCTCGCGCAAGCCCCACCAGCCCGCCGCCAGCGCCAGCACAGCTCCCGCCAACGACCCGAAGATCGGCACCACCGGTGACGCGGTCCAGGTGAACTCGAACACGTAGCGGGCCAGCGCCCAGCCGATCGCCGAGGCGACGATGCTGGCCAGGAAGCCGGCGAGCAAGCCGACGCCCGCCAGTTCGGCGCGTTGCACCTGCCGCAGCAAGGTCCCGCGCGCACCCACGGCACGCATCACCGCGAACTCGCGCGCCCGCTCCTCGCGCGTGGCCGTGACCGCGGCGAACAACACCACCAGCCCGGCCGCGAGCGTGAAGCCGAACAGGAACTCGACCGCACGGATCACCTGGTCAAGCACGCGCTGCACCTGCACGATGGTCGCGCTCATGTCGACGTTGGTGACGTTCGGATAGGCGCGCACCAGCGCGTTGTCGAAGCCCTTGGTCTCGGGCGCGCGGAACGCGCCCATGTAGGTGATGGGCACGTCGGCGAGCGTCGCCACCGTGTACATCACGAAGAAGTTGGCATGCAGCGAGCCCCAGTCGACCTTGCGCAGCGAGGTGACGCGCGCCTCGCTCGGGATGCCGCCGATGTCGAAGCGCAGCTTGTCGCCGAGCTTCAGGCCCAGCGTCTCGGACAGGCCTTCCTCCACGCTGACTTCGCCTTGCGCATCGGGCGTCCATTTGCCCGCGACGATGCTGTTGTGCGGCGGTGCCTCGGCACTGTTACTGAGGTTGAACTCGCGGTCGACCAGGCGCTTGGCACGGTCCTCGGTGTAGTCGTCCGGCGAGACAGGCTTGTCGTTGATGGCCACGAGGCGACCGCGGATCATCGGGTACCAGTCGAACTTGTTGATGCCTGCATCGCGCAGGGATTTCTGGAAGGCGTCGCTCTGGTCGGGCATCACGTTAATGACGAAGCGGTTGGGCGCATCGGGCGGCGTGGCCTTCCGCCAACTGGCGACAAGGTCGGTCCGCAACAGCACCAGCAGCACCAGCGCCAGCAGACCCACCGCCAGCGCGCTCACCTGCACCACCGCATACACCGGCCGCGCAGAGATCTGGCGCGTGGCCAGCACCAGCCAGCGCGGCGCAGTCGTTTCATTGACACTGCGACGCAGCACCTTCACCGCCAGCCAGCTCAACAGCGCGAACACCGCCACCGCGCCGGCAAAACCGCCGACCGCAATGAGACCGAGCTTGATGTCGCTGCTGGCCGCGATGAGCAAGGCCGCGAAGCCGAGCACGCCGACGCTCAGCACCGTGATCGACGCCGGCTTGAGGCCGCCCACGTCGCGCCGGATCACGCGCAGCGGCGGCACCCGGGCCAGTTGCAGCACCGGCGGCAGCCCGAAGGCGAAGAGCAAGGTCAACCCCATGCCGAGACCGAACCCGACCGGCCACAAGGTCGCCGCAGGCAAGGCCGTCTCGACCAACCCGGCCAGCAGCACGACGAACACGTAGTGGATGCCGAAGCCGACCGCCACGCCCAGTGAACTGGCCACGAGGCCGACCACCGCGAACTCGAAGGCATAGGCACCCGCGATGGTGCGCTGGCTCTGGCCCAGCACGCGCAGCATGGCGCAGTCGTCGAGGTGGCTGGCCGCGAAACCGCGCGCAGCCAGCGCAACGGCGACGGCGCTGAGCAAGGCCGCGAGCAGCGCCACGAGGTTCAGGAATTTCTCGGCCCGGTCGAGCGTCTGGCGCATCTCCGGCCGGCCGCTCTCGAAGGACTCCAGCCGGATGCCGCGCAGTTCGCCCTTCTTGATGCCGGCATCGACTTCATTGCTGAACTGCTTGACCGGACCCGCCTCACCGGCCACGGCAAAGCGATAGCTCACGCGGCTGGCCGGCTGCACGAGGCCGGTGCGCGCGACGTCGGCCTGGTTGAGCATCACGCGCGGCGCAAAGCTCATGAAGCCTGCGCCACGGTCGGGCTCGAGCGTGATGATGCGGGCGATCTTCAAGTCGGTATCCCCGAGCAGCAGGCGGTCGCCGATCTTCAAGCCCAGCGACTCGAGCAGCGATGCATCGACCCATGCCTCGCCCGGCGCCGGCACGTCGCGCGTGTTTGCGCCGGGCACGTCAGGCGAGGTCGCGGTCTGCACGCTGCCGCGCAGTGGATAGCCGTTGGTCACGGCCTTGAGCGCGACGAGCTTGGTCGCGCCACCTTGCGCATCGTCGGCGCGAGCCATGGTCGGGAAGCCATAGCTGCCGGTGGACTGCAGGCCAAGCGCACGCGCGCGATCGATGAAGGCCTGGGGCGTCGGGTTGTCGCTGGCCAGCACGGCATCGCCGCCCAGCAACTGGCGCGCGTCGCGCTGCAGCCCGCCCTTCAATCGGTCCGCGAAGAAGCCGACCGCCGTGAGCGCGGCCACGGCCAGCAGCACGGCAACGATGAGCAGGCGCAGTTCGCCGGCGCGCAAGTCGCGCCATAGCGTGCGCCAACCGAGGCGTAGGGATGCATTCATGCGGCGAACGATAGCCGATGCCTGCGGCACCCCACGAATCGAAGGCCTTCCGGTCGTCGATGCGGGCATGCGCGGTCACCACGGCCATAAGGCATAGACCCCTACTTTTGAGGATGGCGCATGAGAGCCCCGCACCCAGACTGCCCCTCGACCGGACCTGACAAGACCTTGTACAGGCCAGTCGATTCGTACATTCAAGGAGGAAAAAATGGCTACTACGCCTATTGCTGTCACACAACTCACCCAACTGCTGACCGAACGAAGCGCGCGATGGCGCGCTGCGGATACAGCGGTGTCCCGACTCACCCCGGAACAACAGGCGCGATTGCTGGGCGCCGTGCCAAGCCCGGAATCCGCGCAGTTCATGGCCGCGGCCTTCGCCGCGCCGCCGATGCTCGCAGCCGCACCGGCTTTCGCCGCGCAGGTCGACTGGCGCAATCGCGGTGGCAACCATGTCAGCCCCGTGAAGAACCAGGGCGGTTGCGGGTCCTGCGTGTCCTTCGGCACTTCGGCGCTGATCGAATCCATGGCGCACATCGAGACCGGACGCTGGGTCGACCTGTCGGAGGCCGACTCGCATTTCTGCTCGTCGCACGGCGCCAACTGCAGCGGCTGGTGGCCCGACCAATGCCTCGACCAGGTGATCGCGCGCGGCATCAGCGATGAAGCCGGTTTCCCGTACGCGAGCGCGTTTCCCGGCAACAACATCTGGGCGGGACCGCCGGTCTGCAGGCTGGCACCCAACCGCGCCACCCGCATCACGAAGATCAACGCACGCCATGCGCTGGCCAACGAAACCGCGGCCAAGAACCACCTCACGAACATCGGACCGGTCACGGGTTGCTTCGACGTCTACCAGGACTTCTTCAACTACTCCGGCGGCGTCTATCACCATGTCAGCGGCGCCAAGGTCGGGGGCCACTGCGTGCTGGTGATCGGTTACTCCGAGGCGGAGCAGTGCTGGATCATCAAGAACTCGTGGGACGTCAGTTGGGGCAGCGGAGGCTTCGGCAAGATCGCCTACGCCGACCTCAAGTTCAACGGCCAGTTCTTCCCGATGTACGGCGCGACCGGCGTGAAGCTGCCGCAATCGGGCTGGCAACCGCTGGGCGGCAAGATCACGACCAAGCCTGTCACCGGCGTCAACAAGGACGGCCGCATCGAAGTGTTCGCGCGCGGCACCGACAACGCGCTGTACCACATGTGGCAGACCAGTCCGGGCGGGCCGTTCTCGGGCTGGGCGTCGCTGGGCGGCATCCTCACCAGTGCGCCGGCCGTCGTCAGCAACGCCGACGGTCGCCTCGAAGTCTTCGTGCGCGGCACCGATGGCGGGCTCCACCACATCTGGCAGGTGGCACCCAACAGCGGCTGGAGCGGCTGGGCACCGCTCGGCGGCGTGATCACCAGCGACCCGACGGCGGTGCGCAACGCGGATGGCCGGGTCGCGGTCTTCGCGCGCGGCTCCGATGGCGCGCTGTGGCAGATCCGGCAAGGGGGTCCACAAGCGGGTTGGACGGCATGGAGCAGCCTGGGTGTCCAGTTCAAGGGCAACCCGGTGGCGGCCAACAACGCCGACGGTCGCATTGAAGTGTTCATGCTCAGCGCGGGCGGCGCCTTGATCCACGTCTGGCAGGTCGTCCCCAACGGTGCGTTCGGCCCCTGGGCTTCGCGCGGCGGCGTGTTGACGAGCGGCCTCGGCGTGATCAACAACGCGGATGGGCGGCTCGAGGTCTTTGGCCGCGGTACCGACGGCGCGATGTGGCATATCTGGCAACAACCCCGGCCCATGGCCGCCTGGAGCAACTGGGCCTCGCTGGGCGGCGGCATCACGAGTGCCCCGGCGCTCGGTCGCAACAAGGACGGTCGGCTGGAGGCCTTCGTTCGGGGCACCAACGGCGCGGTGTTTCATTGCTGGCAAACCGGTGGGACGCCAAGCTGGAGCGGATGGGACTCGCTGGGTGGCGTCGTCGGCGGCGACCAGGCCGTCGCCAGCAACCAGGACGGCCGGATGCAGCTCTTTGCCTGCGGCAGCGATCTTGGCTTGTGGAACCGTTGGCAGACGGCGCCGAGCAACGGCTGGAATTGACCCCCGTCCAAACGTTGACCCACCCACCCGGGCGCCGCATCATCGTGGCGCCCGGCGTTGCCGAAGGAGACCTGAATGCCCGCCATCGAACGTCCGCCGATGCATCTTGAAGCCACGCGCGGAAGCCCGCTGGTGATCGAACTGGAATCTGCCCCAGGCGCGGGCGTCGTCTGGCTGCTTCCGGCGGCGCCCGAGGGATGTCAGCTCAGCGAAGCCGACAGCGTGCCCGGCGACACGGGCATCGGCGGCCCGGCGCGCCAGCGCTTCGTCCTGACCTGCACTGCGCCCGGACGCCGGCAATTGCGCTTCGAATTCAAGCGGCCCTGGGAGACAGAAGTGCGTGCGCTTCAGCCGGTGGACGTCGATGTCCGGTGAGCCGGGGCACGCGCGAAGCCGGGCTCAGCCGCCCACAACAGGTTCCGGCTGCAACACCAGCCGCCCTTCTCCCGCATAGCAAAGAAAGCGCCGGTTGGTCGCCCGCCCGATCGCGCAGAGCCCGACACGCTGCGCCACTTCGTGCCCCATCTGCGTGATGCCGCTGCGCGAGACCACGATGGGCACGCCCATCTGCGCCGACTTGATGACCATCTCGCTGGTGAGCCGGCCGGTCGTGTAGAACACCCGGCCCTTCGCGAGCGTAGCGGGCGATTGCATCGCGATCCAGCCGGCGATGGTGTCGATGGCGTTGTGCCGGCCCACGTCCTCGACGAAGCATTGCATCGTCACGCCACCGTCCGCTTCCAGCGTGAACAATGCGCAGCCATGCACCGAGCCGGCCGATTTGTAGGTGCTCTCCTGGAGCCGGATGGCGTTGACCAGCGCGTAGAGTTGCGCCTGCGTGAAGCGCGTGTCGGGCAGCTTCAGTGCGTCGATGCCGGCCATGAGGTCGCCGAACACGCTGCCTTGCCCGCAGCCCGTGGTCACGACCTTCTTCGCAGTGCGCTCCTCGATGCGGTCGATGCCGGCGTGTGTCCTGACAGCCGCCGCGTTCACCTCCCAATCGACCGTGATCGATTCGACATCGAAGGCTGAGTCGATCAGCCGCTGGTTGAGCAGGTAGCCCAGCACCAGCAGCTCCGGCTGCGCGCCGAGGGTCATCAGCGTGACGAGTTCGCGCCGGTCGACGTAGACGGTGAGGTCGCGCTCGGCGGGGATGGAGACGGTGCCGCGCTCGCCGTGCTCGTCGATGACGGCGACTTCGCGCGTGAGTGGCGCACGGGCGTTGGTCAGGCGGGGCAAGGACTGCGAACGGGCGTGGAGGCCGGGGAGCGTCGCCGTATCGGAAGGCGTTGAAGCATCAGGCAGGGACATGCCGGGCACGATAGCCCAAAAGCGATGCGCCGGCCCCAGGTCAACTCACCTTCGGGCAATCGCGCTGGGTGACGGAGAAGTCGATCTGCTGCTCCCGCACCATGTAGAGGTGCCGGAACGTCACGCCACGCGCCAGCAACGCGCGCACATTGGGCGTGCCACAGTTCTTGGCGGTGATGCGGCTGCGCAGCGCCGACGCGTCCATGCCGACCGGACGGATGTAGTGGTAGGTTGCGACGCGCGAGCGCGACTCGTATTCGGCGCCGATCAAGGTGGCCTGGTCTTCCGTGCGGATCGGCACCTGCTGCAGCACGCGCTGGACGCCGTTTTTTCATGCCGGCATCGAGTTCGGTGTCGCTCATGCTCGACAGGCCGGTTTGCCGATCCGCCCCGATGGCGGGCGTTGCGCCAAGCATCCAGGCGAATGCAAATGCAAGGAGCGGCAGGCGATGCGCTGGCGGGCGCATGGGCAGGCTTTCCGGTTCATGTGCGCAGTGACGACATGAAGCAAACTACGACTTTGGTATTCATATGCGTCATCAAGCGGTCGGCATGCGCCGGACGGCCGGGCCACTGGCCGCCGCGACCGCCATGCGCTGCGTCAGGCGGAGGGACCCGCCCCCGTGGCCCGAACCACCTGCGCGACCAACGCCATGACGGCGTTGTTCTGCGCGTACGCGTCGACGCGCGGCGCCAGGGCAGCCGTGACAACGGCCATCCGAAGCTCCGGCACCAGCAGCGCGAACTGTGCGCCGTAGCCCCAGCCCCACACCACACGCCGACCGTGCATCGAGCCTGTGAACCAGAGATCGCCGTAGCCGATGTCGGTAATCGGGGTCACACGCCAGTCCGCCGGTCCGCGCGGCCTGGTGCTCTCGGCCACCCAAGACGCAGGCAACACCTGCGTGCCCCGCCACTTGCCCCCATCGACCATCGTCCACGCGAGCTTCGCCAGGTCGCGCGTGCGCAGCACAAGGCCGCCGTAGGCCAATGGATTGCCGGTGCGGTCGCGCCGCCAGGCTAATCGCTCGATGCCAAGCGGCGCGAACAGGTCGCGCGACGCCACGTCGGCCATGTCGAGCCCGTGTGCACGCTGGAGGATGGGCGACAGCAGGCCGACGGCGGCGTCGTTGTAGCTCCACGCATCGGGCCCGGCCTTGCTGGCGGTCAAGCCCAAGGCGAATTGCACGGGGTCCGCGGCACTGGCGAACAGAGGCGTTTGCGTGCGCCAGTCATAGTCCAGGCCGGTGCGCCCGCTGAGGATCTGCTGCAACGAAACGCCCGTGACGACCGAGCCCGGCGCCCGTGCCGCGGCCTCCGGCAACAGGCTGCCGACCGTGGCCGACAACCCCGGCAGTTGCCCCCTCTGGAAAGCCTGCCCCACCAGCATCGATGAGACGCTCTTGGTCACGGAGTTGATCGGCAGTAACTCGTCGACCGTGGCACCGCCGTAGTAGCGCTCGCCCACCAGCATTCCGTTGCGCACCACCACCAGGCTGCGCATGGCGGGCAGGCGCGCACCGGCGTCCAGCGCATCGGCCAGCGCGGCGGCGTCGATACCCTGGCTTTCGGGCGAGGCGGATGGCCAGTCGGACGGAATGGCCCCCGCGACCTTCTGCGCTGGCGGCATGTCGATGCGCGTGGAGCGGCAACCGGCCGTCAGCGCTGCGGCTGCGGCGGCGAGCAGCAAATCGCGTCGGGTGGTCGATGGCGACAGCACGGCTGTCGCGTCAGGGCTTGGGCGTCGGGTTGGTGGTTGCGGCCGGTGCCGCGGTGCTCGGCGGCGATGCGGCGGTGGTCGCGGGCGAATGCGCGCCGGAGGCCTCCAGCGGCTTCGCCGGCTCGGCAGCGACATACACGAAGGGGCCGGGGTCGGTGCACGCCGGCGTCGCGGTCGCTGCGGGCACGGTCTTGCCCGCCGCCGTGGCGCTGGCCCGGTACTTGGCGGCGACGTTGTCCTGCGCAACGCAGAGCTTGTAGCTGTCCGTCTTGCCGACCCAGGCTGTGCGGGCCGCGGCCTCGGCCGCCTTGGCCTGCGCTTCCGGCGTCGGGGCCGGCGCGGGCAAGCGGGCCGCAACCGTGGAGGCAAACAGCGCCAGCGAGACGCAGAGGATCGGAACCGAATGCTTCATGTGCTGAGTCCTTTCGCGCCGGACACGCGCGCAGCTGGCTGTGAACCCGAGCGTTGCGCCGGGATCTTGCCGGCCACGATGTCGTCGTACCAGAGCTTGTGATGCTCGCGCGCCCAGGTCTCGTCGACCTCGCCCTTGCGCATCGCCCTGTACGCGCCCTTCATGCCCAGCGTGCCGATGTAGATGTGGCCCATGATCATCGCCATCATCAGCAGCGTGGACGCCGCATGGATCATGTGGGCGATCTGCATGTTCTCGCGCAGGTAGACCACGCCCGGCAGCAACTTGTCGAGGTACAGGCCCGATCCGATGACGATGCTGCCGAGGAACAGCACGCCACCCCAGAACACCATCTTCTCGCCGGCATTGAAGCGATGCGATGGCGGCTCCGTGCCGCCGAACAGACCGCCGCCCTTCTTGAGCCATTGCCAGTCGTCCTTGCCTGGCCAGTTGCTGCGGATGAACGTCGCGATCATGAACAGCGTGGTCACGACGAACAACGGCCCCATGAAGTTGTGGACGTTCTTCAGCCCATAGGTGAGCCAGCCGAACAATGCGCTGCCCATCACCGGCAACATGAAGAACTTGCCGAAGGCCATCACGATGCCGCTCAGGGCGAGCGTGACGAAGGCAATGGCGTTCGACCAGTGCGTGGCGCGCTCGAAGGGCGTGAAGCGCTGGATCTTGCGGCCTGTCTCGGCGCTGTGCAGCGTGATCGGGCCCTTCGCGAAGTAGAAGATGGCCAGCGCCAGCAAGGTCACGAACAACAGCGCGGCGCCGTAGGGGATGAGCCAGTCGTTGCGCACCTGGCGCCAGGCCTCGCCGGCGTTGGTGAAGCGCGAGCCGGGGTATTGCACGAAGCGCTGGATCAGGTTGCCCGCCTCCGGCGCCTCGCTCAGGGGCAGGCTGCTGTAGCCGGTGACGCCACCGCTCACCTGCCGCCACATCGGGGCGTTGTTTCCTGGCTGGACCTTGTTGCGCTCGCCATTGGTCTGGTCGAGGTAGCCGGGCTCGGCGCTGGCCTCGGGCTTGACCTCGAAGATGTTCTGGCTCTGCACGCCCGCTGGCGCGGCGGCGGGCGGCTGGGCGGCGGTCTGTGCCACGGCAGCGCCGACGCCCAGCAGGCTCAGCGAAAGGGACAGGCATAGGGCGTGGAGCGCTTTGCGCATGGGGCGGCCTCCGTCCTAATCCTTGTTGTATTCGTTCTGACCGTTCTGCGCGCGGTTCTTGAGCTGCTGTTCCCAAGCCACTTTCTCACCGACCTTCCAGCCGGGCGCGGAGAACGCGGTGCCCGTGTTGGCCGCCGTGCCGGTGCCCGACCAAGGCACGGCATCGTGCTTCACGCCTTCGGCATTGGTCTGCGGCTTCTCGGAGCACGCGGCCAGCACCACGACAGCCAGCATGACCGCGAGCCGGCCGTGCGCGCGGCTCACTTCGTCACCCCGTTGGCCGGCGGATTGCCAGCCTGCTTCGAGCCGTAGGCGGTGCCCCAGCCCCACACCTCGGCGCCCTTGCCGCGCTGCACGACGCGCGTGCGGAAGATCTCCGCCACCACGTCGCCATCACCGGCGATCAAAGCCTTGGTGGAGCACATCTCGGCACAGGCCGGCAGCTTGCCTTCGGCGAGGCGATTGCGGCCGTACTTCTCGAACTCCGCCTGCGAACCATTGGCCTCCGGGCCGCCGGCGCAGAAGGTGCACTTGTCCATCTTGCCGCGCATGCCGAAGGTGCCTTGCGACGGGAACTGCGGCGCGCCGAACGGGCAGGCATACGAGCAATACCCGCAGCCGATGCACACGTCCTTGTCGTGCAGCACCACGCCCTCTTCGGTGCGATAGAAGCATTGCACCGGGCAGACCGCCATGCAGGGCGCGTCGGAGCAGTGCATGCAGGCTACCGAGATCGACTTCTCGCCCGGCACGCCATCGTTGAGCGTGACCACGCGACGGCGGTTCACGCCCCACGGCACCTCGTTCTCGTTCTTGCAGGCCGTGACGCAGCCGTTGCACTCGATGCAACGTTCCGAGTCGCAGACGAATTTCATTCTTGCCATCTATGCCTCCCGCCGAGCGGATTGGTGACCATCGGATTTCATGTGACTACGCCTTCTCGACGTTGCAGATCGTCGACTTGGTTTCCTGCATCATCGTGACGATGTCGTATCCGTACGTGGTCGCCGTGTTGATGGCCTCGCCCCGCACGATCGGCGCGGCACCCTTCGGGTAATAGGGCAGCATGTCGACGCCTTGCCAGTGACCGGAAAAGTGGAAAGGCATGAACACCGTGTCGGGCCCCACGCGCTCCGTAACCAGCGCCTGCACATTGAGCTTGGCACCGGTCGGCGTATGCACCCACGCGCGGTCGCCATTGCGGATGCCCTTGCCTGCGGCGACCTTGGGGTTGATCTCGATGAACATCTCCTGCTGCAACTCCGCCAGCCACGGATTCGATCGCGTTTCTTCCCCGCCGCCTTCGTATTCCACGAGCCGCCCCGAGGTCAGGATGTACGGGAACTTCTCCGCCACCTTGTCCGCGATGTTCTTCTCCTGCACGCTCTTGTAGAGGGTGGGCAGGCGCCAGAAGGTCTTCACGTCGTTGTGCGTCGGATACTTGGCCGCCAAGTCGGGCCGGTTGCCGTAGAGCGGCTCGCGATGCTGCGGGATCGGGTCCGGGAAGTTCCAGACGATGGCACGCGCCTTGGCATTGCCGAAGGGGTGGCAGCCGTGGTTCTTCATGAACACGCGGATCATGCCGCCCGAGGGATCGGTCTTCCAGTTCTTGCCTTCGGCCGCCTTCTTCTCGGTGTCGTTGAGTTCGTCCCACCAGCCCAGCTTCTTGAGCAGCAGGTGGTCGAGTTCCGGATAGCCGGTGGTGATGTCCGCACCCACGGAGTGCGAGCCGTCTTCCGCCAACAGGTTCTGTCCATCGCGCTCCACGCCGAAATTCGCGCGGAAGTTGCCGCCGCCATCCATCACGTGCTTGCTGGTGTCGTACAGATTGGGCGAACCGGGATGCTTGAGTTCCGGCGTGCCGTAGCAGGGCCAGGGCAGGCCGAAGTAGTCACCGCCGATGTCGTAGCCGTTGATCTTGTCCTTCAGCGGCCCTTTGGCCTTGAGCGTCCTCACGTCGAAGGCGCCCATGTTGCGCATGTGGGCCTGCAGGCGCTCCGGGCTCTGGCCGGTGTAGCCGGCAGCCCAGCAACTGCGGTTGATCTCGCGCAGGATGTCTTCCGGCACGGGCTCGTCCATGCCCTTGACCTTCTGCATCTTGTAGTTCTTGACCAGCTCCGAGCCGAAGCCGAGCTTCTGCGCGAACTGGTACATGATCATGTGGTCCGGGCGGCTCTCCCACAGCGGCTCGATGACCTTTTCGCGCCACTGGATGGACCGGTTGGATGCCGTGACCGAGCCGCTGGTCTCGAACTGCGTGCAGGCCGGCAGCAGGTAGACCGCACGGTTCGGGTTGACCTCCGCCCCCGGCATCGCAGCCATTGCGGCCGTTGCCGAGGGATAGGGATCGACCACGACCAGCAGTTCCAGCTTGTCCATCGCCTTCTTCATCTCGAGCCCGCGCGTCTGCGAGTTCGGCGAATGGCCCCAGTAGACGACGCCCCGCAGGTTCGAGTCCTGGTCGATCAGCTCGTTCTTCTCGAGCACGCCATCGATCCAGCGCGACAGCGTGATGCCGGGCTTGGTCATCATCGCCGGCGAGGCGAACTTGCTCTTGATCCAGTCGTACTCCACGCCCCAGACATTGGCAAAATGCCGCCACGAGCCTTCGACCAGGCCGTAGTACGAGGGCAGCGAATCGGGGTTGGGCCCGACATCGGTCGCGCCCTGCACGTTGTCATGCCCGCGGAAGATGTTGGTGCCGCCGCCGCTCTTGCCGACGTTGCCGAGCGCAAGCTGCAGGATGCAGGACGCACGCACGATCGCATTGCCGATGGTGTGCTGCGTCTGGCCCATACACCAGACGATGGTGCCGGGGCGGTTCTCGTTGAGCCAGGTTGCGACCTTCAGCACCTGCGCCTCGGGCACGCCGCAGGCCTCCTCGACCTTGTCGGGCGTCCACTTGGCCATGACCTCGTCGCGCACCTTGGCCATGCCGAACACGCGGTCGTTCAGGTACTTCTTGTCTTCCCAGCCATTCTTGAAGATGTGGTGCAGGATGCCGAACAGGAAGGCGATGTCGGAGCCCGAGCGAATACGGACGTACTCATCCGACTTGGCTGCGGTTCGCGTGAAGCGCGGGTCGACCACGATGACCTTGCAGCCGCGCTCCTTGGCATGCAGCAGGTGCAGCATGCTAACCGGATGCGCCTCGGCCGCGTTGGAGCCGATGTACAGCGCCACCTTGGCATTGCGCATGTCGTTGTACGAATTGGTCATGGCGCCGTAGCCCCATGTGTTCGCCACGCCCGCGACTGTGGTCGAGTGGCAGATGCGCGCCTGGTGATCGCAGTTGTTGCTGCCGAAGAAGCTCACGAACTTGCGCAGCAGATAGGCCTGCTCGTTGTTGTGCTTGGACGAGCCGATCCAGTACACCGAGTCCGGCCCGCTCGCATCGCGCAGCGCCTTGATGCGGTCGGTGACTTCCTGCAGCGCGGTGTCCCAGCTGATGCGCTCGTACTTGCCGTTGACCAGCTTCATGGGATAGCGCAGGCGGAACTCGCCGTGGCCGTGTTCGCGCAACGCGGCGCCCTTGGCACAGTGCGAGCCCAGGTTGATCGGCGAATCGAACACCGGCTCCTGCCGCACCCACACGCCGTTCTCGACCACGGCGTCGGAGGCACAACCGACCGAGCAGTGCGAGCACACCGTGCGCCGGACTTCCACCTTGCCGGCGCCGATGGCCGGCTGCGCGCCATCAGCGGCGGTGGCCTTGCGCATCAGAGTGAGCTGGCTGGCCGCAAGGCCGACGCCGACGCCGATGCCGGAGCGGCGCAGGAAGGTGCGCCGGTCCAGCGTGGGCAGCGCGTTGGCCAGGCCGCGACGCAGGCTGTGGATGAAAGGGGATGTAGGCGCAGCGGCGCTGGCGCCACTCTTCCGAGGTGTCAACAACATGGCTGGATGCCTCCTTCAGATCGAGGCAGTCTTGTAGTAGTGCTTGACGTGCTCGCTCAGCGAATAGCCGCCGCCCTTGTCGGGTGCGGGCGGGAGTACAGGGGAAGCCTGGGCTTCGGCGGGGGATTCATTGCTGCGAGGCAAGACCGCGGCGACGGTGGCCACCGCGCCCACCGCGGCGGCACCGGCAAAGAAGCGTCGACGCGATGCGGGGACCGCGATGCGGTCGTCACCGCTGGAAAGGCTGTGGCTCATTTCGAACTCCCCGAAATTGGCTGGTGGTCGATATGACCTGATTTGGTCTTGTTCGGATATTAGTCCTGACCCTAATCGACGGGGCTATCAAGGCGCTCATGCGAGTCGCCGGGTGGCGAGCCGACAACGCGATCCACTGCGCCCCCAACCCGCATCGGTACACTCCCGCCTACAACAAACAAGGGAGTGACCTGTGACTATTACCCTGGCTACCGTGCCGGAGCTTTCGGACTCGGATTTGATCTTCGATGAGAAGGAAACGCGAAGCATCCTGAATTTTTTCTGGCCGGACCTGGCCGGCTCGATAGCCGCTTTACCGATCGGGACGGGAGCGAAGCGATTTGCACAGCAAAACCTGATCGTCGCCGTCGACGCATCGTACGCGGTTGGATATGTCGACATACTCGTCAGCACAGTCATCTCCAGACGCCCGAGCACAACGGTTTCAGAGGCAGTCAAGAAACTCGCAAGACGCTACGTGAAGCATTGGTGGAAGCATGCGACACAAGAAAACCTGGCAAGCGCAACCATCTACGAAGTTGTTCGGAAACAAGTGGCGGCCAATTTCCGCATCCAGCTGCTCATGCTGATCAACGGCGAATCCGCACGCCTCCCCCGTGTCCCCTTCTTCGCGTCCGGTGGCGCCGTCGGGTACGCCTGGAGATGCTGATCACGGTGCCGACAAGGCGGCATAGCACACGATGGCCAAGGCGAGTTGCGTGGACGCTCGGCGGCATCATTGCCGCATTCGCTGCATACTTGGCAATTCACATCCGGTCTTATGACTTGCTCGATGCCATGTGGTGCATGCAAAGCGGCCGCACACCCATCAGTTGGCTGTGTCGACAGAACGTCTATGACCTTCATCCCACCGACGCCGAACTCGCCGAATTGAATCAGACGGCCGGGGCGATGATCATCTTTGACATGAAAGACAAAGTAGAACAGGAGCGCCTTCTATCGCACCTGATCGCTGCCGGTCTGGACATCAACGCGCCCCACGCGTTGAGCCCTGTCAAATGGACCGCGCTGCACAGCGCAGTCATTGGCAGCCCCTGGGATGTCGCACTGCTGCTAAACCACGGAGCCCGAACCGACATCAAGGACGGCAAGGGACTCACCCCTCTGGACCTGGCCCTGCAGTTGCAGGGTCGCGCCCCGATACCGGAGCGCGCCGAAGCCATCAAGCTGCTTCAGGCGGCACAGGCGGCCAGATAGGCTCCGCCGCCCTGGAGTTTCTATGTTCCGTCGAGCATGTCGAACCCCTGCGCCTCGACCTCGATGAACGCTTGAGTGAACCGGGCCAGCGACGCATAGAGCCTGGCCTCCGGTTGCTGCAGCACCGCATCGCACATTGCAGCCGCCCACGGCTGCAGGTGCCTGGCGAAGAAGGTCTGTTGCTCCTTGAGGTTGGCGACGGCGGCGTCATCGCCGGCGATGAGGTAGCGCATCACTTCGCAAACGCAGGCGATGTGGTCCTCGGTCTCGCCGAGGGACTCGTCGCGCGCCAGGCCGTAGCGGGCCAGGTCGGCGCGCAGGGCGGCCAGCGGCTTGTCGTTGAGGAAGCCACTGAGGTAGTGCGATCCGTAGAGCAGCACCGTCGGCCGGCCGACGCCGCCGAACAGCGCGTCGTACTCCGCGTGCGCAGTTGCCGGCGTCATGCCGCGCGCCACGCCGACCAGGTCGCGCCACGGCGCTTCGAGGAAGCCGCCCGGGGCCGGCGCCTCGGTCACGGCGACGGCCAATGCATCCAGCAGTTCGGCGTCGGGCGCGGCGATCCAGAGGCGCGCCAGAAGGCCGTAGACCTCGGCGCGGGCTATCTCTTCGTCCAGTGCGGACGTTGCGAAGGGCGGCTCGCTCATAGGTCGGTGATCTTCATTTCGTTCGGGGCGCTGAACAGGTCGATGACGCGACAGTCGCTGCACATCTTGAGTCGCTCCAAGGCCTCGCCCTGGAACATCGAATGGCCCACCAGCCGGCCCAGCATCGCCTCGATCGCCTTCTGCGTGCCGAAGGGCTTGCCGCAACGCACGCAGGCCCAGGGCTTGGCCTCGTTGAGGACGACCTGTTGCTTGCGCTCGGGCGCGGCGAGCAGGCGTGGCACCAGCGCGATGGCGTTCTCCGGGCAGGTGGTTTCGCACAGGCCGCATTGCACGCAGTTCTTCTCGATGAGGCGAAGTTGCGGCGCGTTCAGGTTGTCGAGCAAGGCGCCGGAGGGGCATGCGCCGACGCAGGCCAGGCACAGCGTGCAGGCGTCTTTGTCGACGGTGATGGCGCCCAGCGGCGAGCCGGCGGGGAGCGGGATGGCCAACGCGCTCGCGGGGCCGCCGGGTGCCGAACGCAGCGCGGTCGCGGAGCCGCCCGATGCCGAACCCAAGGCAAGCGCGTGGTCCATCAGGTGGTCGAGCACCAATTCCAGCGTGGTGCGCTTTTCCGCCGCGACAGCGAAGCGGGCGACTTGCGCGGGCAAGGTGCGGCGCGTGTCGCGCAACCCACCCAGCGCAGCGTCGAGCGAAGCGGAAGTGCTCGCCTCGACCAGCGTGAAGTGCTTGCCCTGATAGCCGAGCCCGTTCATCAACGCCTGTGCGATGTCCATCTGCTGGCGCAGCGCCGCAAGGTAGTCCGGCGCTTCGTCGCCAATGGCCAGCACCACGACCTGCGACGCGCCAAAGGCGATGGCGCTCAGCCACAGGTCGATGCCGACGCTGGCCACATGCGTCAGCGCCAGCGGCAGGACGTTGGCCGGCACGCCATGCGCACGCCCCAGCTGTGCCGCACGGCCGAGTTCGCCGATCAGGCGCTGGCCACCCTCATCGCTGTGCAACAGCAGCGTCGCATCCTTGCCGCCGGCCTGGCGGTAGGTCGACAGCAAAGTGCGCATGCGCAGGCCCTGCTCGGGGGCGCGGGGGTAGATGTAGCCAAGCGCACCGGTCGGACACACGGTGGTGCAGGCGCCGCAACCGACGCAGAGGTTGGGGTTGACGACGATGCGCTGGCGCGCCTTGTCGCTGCTGATCGCATGGGCGGAGCAGACATCGACACAGGCGTTGCAGCCGACCACTTCGTTGCGGCTGTGCGCGCAGAGCTTCTGCTTGTAGTCGAAGAATTTCGGCTTGTCGAATTCGCCGACCAGCTCGCGCAAGCGCAGCAGGGTCTGCAGGCCATCGGCATTCGCCATTCCGCCCGGCAGCCGGAAATAGCCTTGCGGCGGCGCATGCCAGTCGATCAGCGGCGTGGCACCCAGGTCGAGCACCAGGTCGAAGGCGACGTCCAGCGACTGCGCGGGCCGGTCGAAGCGGATCGCGCCGGCCACGCCACACGCACGTTCGCAGTCGCGGTGCGAGGTGCACTTGTCGTTGTCGATCTGGTAGTCGAGGCCGATCGCCTGCTCTGGGCAGGCCACCACGCAGGCATTGCAGCGCGTGCACAGGTCGAGGTCGATGGCATTGGTGCGGGACCAGGTGAGCTTGAAGGCGCCCAGCCATCCGGTGAGCGATTCGATGCGCCCGGCCATCACCGGATAGCGGCGCTCCTGCGCACCGCCCGTGCGGCCCGGGCGCTGCGAGAAGATCGTTACTGCCAGCGTGTCGCCGAGCAGGGTTGCGACGCCCTCGGCCTGGTCCAGCGGGCCGACGATCAGCAGCCGCCCTTGGCTCGCGTAGGTGACGGTGGGCACTGGCTCCGGCTCAGGCAGATGGGCGGCGGCCAGCAGCGCGGCGATCTTGGGCATCGCGCTGCGGGCATCGCGGCTCCAGCCGCCCGTCTCGCGGATGTTGACGAAGCGCACCACCGTGCCGGCCTCGGCGGCGCCGGGGGTCTGCTCGGCCAGTTCGGTGAACAGGCGTTTTTCCTGCGTGCAGGCCACCACGATTTCATCGCCGCTGGCCAGCGCGCGCTGGAACGCTGGGGCCTCGCGGCGGCACAGGCCGGTGTGGAGAGTGAGCGGCTCAGCCAGCGCCGCGCCGAGCGTCTTCGGCTCCAGCGGCATGGTCTGGTTGCAGTCGCAGATCAGTGTCTTGCGGGTCATCGGGTCGTTGGCTGGCAGGTTGCGCTTCGGCTTGGGCCGAAGCGACAACGGGCGGGCTGGCTGGGAAATCGGGTGCGCTGTCGGCCGGGGTATCGGCCTGGATGGCGGCTGGGGGACTGGCCGGGGTATCGGTCGGGCTGGCGCTCGCTGGCGCTTCGTTTGCTTCTTCCTCTTCGAACAGGTTCATGAACTTTGCGCTCGCCATCTGGCGCAACGCACTGGCAGGCAGGGGCGCCAAGTTGGAATAGTCATCGATGTAGATGTCCATCCGGTCCATGACGTTGAAATGCGGATCGGCAAAGAGTTTCTTGAACGCTGCGTTCTTGACCGCAGGCGCGACGTTGGCGGCGAGGAAGGGCTTGAAGTCGGAAGCCAGCGTCAGCGATTCGGTGTCGGCGAGCGTGAGTGGCGCGGGCTCTTGCGCCAGCACCTCACCTCCTCCCGCCGGCGCAGCAACGACGGGTTGCTGGCTTGCGTCTTTCGGCGCGGGCACGGGCGCAGGCACCACCGCCGCCTCCTGCTTGCGCCGCGACCAGCGTTTCAGGAAGCCCTCTTGAGAAACAAAACTCGTTGAGTCCGTTTCTCTGCGAACGCCTGCCCCGGCCACGGGGTTGGAATGCTCTTGAGTCGATGTGGCTTTGCCATCTCGACTCAATCCCCCGCGGGGGGCGGGCTGGGCATGACCCGGACCCGGGGGCCCTTCAGACATCACCGGCTCCCCTGCCCCGGGGCTTTTCAGTCGAGACGCTCGCCGCATTGCCATTCCGGTCCACCAGCGGCTGGAAGCTCTGTGGCCGATGGCGGCGCTTCGGCTCGACGATGTAGTTGGCGTCGACGAATGCGCTGAGCCAACCGACGATCTCCAGCGGCGCGGGCACTTGGTCGACGTACTCCTGCGCATCGAGCCAGCGGCCGGCATCGTGATAGCTCAGGCTCACCGCCACCGGCCTGGCGATCGGCACGTCGGCCAGCGCCGGCGTCTGCTGTTCGTCCATGCGCCACAGCACGAACCAGCAGGGCGCGGAGGTGCTGGCGTTGAGGTAGTAGCCCTCCAGGTCGTCGCGGAACAACTGGACCTGGAAGCCCGGATGCAGCCAGCGCTGCGCATCGTCGCCTGGCGCCAGCAGTTGCACCTCGCGGCCGAAGCGCGGCTCGTCGCGCACCACGCTGTCGAGCACCCAGCGCCACTGCTGCCATCGGCTGGCCGGCCCGTGGATCCGCTCGCGGCGCATCACCACGGCCACGTCGAGCGTGGGGCGCGCGTCGTCGGCGTCGGGGATGGATGGCAAGGCGGACATGCATGGACGATAGCCCAATTCAACGCGCCCCGACCTTTGCGATTACCCGTGTGTCCGGCAGTCGCGGCAATGGGTGGGAGGTCTTTCCGTCAGGCCCGGCGCATACATCACCGCCCGCGGCGCACGGCACGAGCCCCACAGGCGCACGCCGGCCAGTTCGGCCATGCGCACGCCCATCGCCGTGGGCGCCGAGATCGTCGCCATTGCCGCGATGCCGAGGCGCGCGCACTTGCGCACCAGTTCATGGCTGCAGCGACTGGTCAGCACGACGAAGCCGGGTTCAGCAAGCCGGCCGCTGCGCGCCAGCGTGCCGAGCAGTTTGTCGAGTGCGTTGTGGCGGCCCACGTCCTCGAGCACGTCGGTGAGCACTCCCTCGGCGGTGGCCCAACCGGCGGCATGGAGCGAATGGGCTTCCGCGTTGAGCCACTGGCGCGGCGGCAATGCTGCCATCGCGCGCAGCACGGCCCGCGCGTCGACCTGGTCGATCCAGCGGCGCGGCGCGAGCGGCTGCAGATCCAGGTCCAGGCCGCCGAAACTTTCGACACCGCAGACGCCGCAACCCGTGCGCCCGGCCATGCTACGGCGCCGGCTCTTGAGCCTTTCGAAGCTGCGCGTGGAGATGGTCATGCCGGCCTCGATGGCCTGCACGCCTTCAGGCAAGGACGCCTGCGCCGCGCTGTGCGTCCGCACCTCGATGTCGAGGCAATCGCGCGGATGGTCGAGGATGCCTTCGCTCAGCGCGAAGCCGAGTGCGAAGGCCTCGATGTCTTGCGGTGTGGCCATCATCACTGCATGCGAGACGCCGTTGAACACCAGTGCCACCGGCACTTCGGCAGCGAGCATTTCATCGCAGGCAAATCCGGCGGGGCCACCATCGCCCGCCACCTGCACGGCGTGGCGAGTCACCGGCGGCAGCATGGCAGCGCCGGGTTCGACCTCGTGCACCGTCACGCCCCGTGCGGCACCAGCACCACGGGTATCGACTTGGAAGTGGGCGTGCCTGCATCGATGGCCACCGATGCCAGTGCCACCAGCGGATTCGTCTCCGGGTAGTAGGCCCCGATGTCACCGCGCGGAATGTCGTAGCTCACGAGCCTGAACTTGTCCGCACGGCGCTCGACGCCATCGCCCCAGACCGCCTTGATGTCGACCCAGTCGCCATCCTTCATGCCCAGCGCACGGATGTCCTCGGCATTGATGAACACCACGCGGCGCTGGCCGAACACGCCGCGGTAGCGATCGTCCTGGCCGTAGATGGTGGTGTTGTACTGGTCGTGCGAACGCGTGGTCATCAGCGTGAAGACGACCGTGTCGCGCACCGTCGCGCGGGCACGGTGCGAGGCCGTGTCCTGCAACACAGGATGCGTGAGGAAGCTGGCCTTGCCAGAAGCCGTCTCCCAGATGCGATCGCTTGCGGCCACGCGCAGGCGGAAGCCGCCAGGCACCTTGATGCGCGCGTTGAAGTCCTTGAAGTCGTCGAACACGGCTTCGATCTTGTCGCGGATGCGGTTGTAGTCCTCGATCATCCAGAGCCACTCGGTCTTGCTGCGATCGCCGAGCGTGGCCGCGGCCATGCGCGCGATGATGGCCGGCTCCGACAGCAGGTGCTCCGACGCCGGCGCGTTGATGCCCGCCGAGATGTGCACCATGCTCATCGAGTCTTCCACCGTCACGCCCTGCAGGCCGCCCGCCTGCACGTCGATCTCGGTGCGGCCGAGGCAGGGCAGGATCAGCGCCTCGCGCCCGTGCACGATGTGGCTCCGGTTGAGCTTGGTGGTGACGTGCACCGTCAGGTCGCACTGGCGCAGCGCCTTCCAGACTTCGAAGGTGTCCGGCGTGGCCGCGGCAAAGTTGCCGCCGAGTGCAAAGAGGACCTTGGCCTTGCCGTCGAGCATGGCCCGGATCGAGTCGACCACGTCATGGCCGTGCTTGCGCGGCGGCTCGAAGCCGAACACGTCCCGCATGCGGTCGAGGAACGCAGCCGAGGGCTTCTCGCAGATGCCCACCGTGCGATCGCCCTGCACGTTGCTGTGGCCGCGCACCGGGCACGCACCCGCGCCCGGACGGCCGATGTTGCCGCGCATCATCAGCAGGTTGCCGATCATCTGGATCGTCGCCACCGCATGCTTGTGCTGCGTGATGCCCATGCCCCAGCAGATGATGGCGCTGCCGGCGCAGCGATAGAGTTCGCCGGCCTCATGCAACTGCGCCTCGCTCAGGCCCGACTCCTGCGCCAGCAAGGCCCAGGACTCGCTGCGCAGGTCCTGCGCCAGCGCGTCGAAACCGACGGAGTGCGTCGCGATGAATTCATGGTCCAGCACCGCTTCGCCCGCGTCCTCGCGCTCGAGCAGGTGCTTCATCATTCCCTTGATGGCTGCGAGGTCCCCGCCCACGCGCAACTGGAAGTAGTTGGTGCTGATCGGCGACGAGCCGAAGGTGGCCATCTCGAACTTGTCCTGCGGATCGGCAAAGCGCTCGAGGCCGCGCTCGCGCAGCGGGTTGAAGCTGACGACCCGTGCACCGCGCTTGTTGGCCGCGCGCAGTTCGGTCAGCATGCGCGGGTGATTGGTGCCCGGGTTCTGGCCCAGCACGAAGATCGCCTCGGCCAGGCTGAAGTCGTCGAGCGTGACCGTGCCCTTGCCTACGCCGAACTGCCGGTTCATGGCGGTGCCGGTCGGCTCGTGGCACATGTTGGAACAGTCGGGGAAGTTGTTGGTGCCGTACTCGCGCACGAACACCTGGTAGAGGAACGCCGACTCGTTGTTGGCACGCCCCGAGGTATAGAACAGCGCCTGGTTCGGGTCGGGCAAGGCGTTGAGGTGCCTGGCGATCAGGGCGAAGGCGTCGTCCCATGCGATCGGCTCGTACTTGTCGGTGGACGCGTCGTAGACCATGGGGTGGGTGAGGCGGCCCTGGTCTTCCAGCCAGAAGTCGCTCTGCCCCATCATGTCGGTCACCGTGTACTGCGCGAAGAGCTCGGGGCCTGCGCGTCGCGAGGTGGCTTCGGCGGCCACGGCCTTGGCCCCGTTCTCGCAAAACTGGAAGCTGGAGTGGTGGTCCCGGTCGGGCCAGGCGCAACCCGGACAGTCGAAACCGTCCGGCTGGTTGGCTGACAGGAGCAGCTTCCCGCCCTTGAGCGTCGCCTCTTGCTGCAACAGCGCATTGGTCACGGCGCGAAGCGCGCCCCATCCCGCTGCCGGCCCCTTGTAAAACTCGATTTTTTCTTCAGACATGGGCCAATGCTTGCGCATCGGCCCGGACAGCGTCTACACGTCTACAGGCGTTTCGGGCGGGATTGCCTCGATTTGCCTGAAATGACTATCGACTACCTTTGTCAAGCCGAAGCAACTTGCAGCTTGCCGTCGGCCACAGCCTGTTCGCGCAGCCGGTCGTACTCGGCCTTGGGCACGGGCACCGCGTTCGGGTTGCCCAGGTCCTTCATGCGCACCCGGTAGGTTTCACGGGCGGTGAAGGCCGCGATGGCTGCGACGACGCAGATGGACAGCGTGATGGTGCCGATCAGGACCGGGATGTTGGTCGCGCCGGGAGGGGCCACGGCGACGAACAGGGCCGGCAGCAGCGCGGTGATCAGCGTGCCGAGGTTCTGCGAGATCGCCATGCCGGAGACACGGGTGCGAGTCGGGAACATCTCCGGGTAGAAGCTCGGGAAGATCGCGTTGTAGCCCTGGTACACCACGCCCCACATCAGCAGCGAGAACACGATCGCCAACGGGACGTTGTGGATGCTGATGGCGTAAAGGTAGCCGAAGGACAGCAGGCCCGCACCGATTGCGCCAACCATGATCGGGATGCGACGGCCGATCTTGTCCGACAGGTTGCCCACGAGCGGGATCACGAGCACGGCCACGATGTTGCCCATCACCGGGATCCACAGGTACACGTCCTTGTCGAAGCCGATGCCGTAGCCGGGCTGCACGGCGTAGGCCGCGCCGAAGATGGTGGTCACGACCGGGATCACGTTCATCAGCGAGCAGCACATCACGCGCAGCATGTCGCGCCAGCTTTCGACGACGGCCTGGATCATCGGGGCCTTCGGCTTTTCACCCTTGGCGTCGACGTCCACGAAGGCCGGCGTCTCATCGACTTCACGGCGGATGATGTAGCCGGCCACGATCACGATGAAGCTCAGCAGGAAGGGAATGCGCCAGCCCCAGCTGTTGAAGGCATCCTTGTCCATGAAGTGCGCCAGCGGCAGGAACACCGCGGCGGCCATGATCTGGCCGGCCTGCACGCCCTGCAGCGTGAAGCTGGCGAAGAAGCCGCGGCGCCCGAAGGGTGCGTGCTCCAGGATCATCGAGCTGGCGCCCGAGATCTCGCCGGCCACCGCGAAGCCCTGGATCAGCCGCATCGCGACCAGCAACGCCGGCGCCCAGAGGCCGACCTGGTCGTAGGTCGGCAGCAGGCCGACGGCGATGGTCGAGAAGCCCATCAGGAACATGCACATGACCAGCACGTTCTTGCGGCCGTGCGTGTCGCCCCAGTGGCCGAGCACGAAGGCGCCGATGGGACGCGCGACGTAACCCACGCCGTAGGTCGCGAGCGACGCGATGATGGCCATGCGCGGATCGCCCTTGGGGAAGAAGATCTGCGGAAAGATCAGCGCCGCGGCGGTGGCGTAGATGAAGAAGTCGTAGTACTCGAGGGCCGAGCCGATCCAGCCACTGGCGGTGGCTTTCTTCGACTGGTTGCCGTGAGGCGAGGTGGCAGGTGTTGTCATTGGGATGTGTCTCCGGGTGTTTTCTGCGGGCGAGGGTTTGAGGTGGTTGCGGTGGGAGGGTCTACTGTTGCTGGGCCTGTGATGCCATGCGTGCGGGCGCGTTGCTGGCGCCGTAGGCGTCATAGGCATCGATGCGCTGCACCACCTCGAAGAACAGGCCGTTCTCGAAGCTTTCGGTATAGATGTGGAGGTAGCTGCCAGCGGCCGAGCGGTCGTACAGGACGCCTGCTGCGCGCATGTTGGCGAGCAGCGTGGGATCGATGTCCATGCGCGTGGGCAGGTCGTCGTAGTAGTTGTCGGAGATCGGCACGAAGCGCAGGCCGTTGGCGCGCAGCTTGGCAACGGTGTCGAAGATGTCCGCGCAGTCGAGCGCGATGTGATGCACGGCGCCGCCGCCGGTGCGGCTCACCGTCTGCGCGGTGCGGGTGCGCTGGCTCATCGACACGTTGAGCACCAGGCGCACGCTGCGGTCCGCATTGGCGACGCCGCGGCTGCGGATCAGGCCGAAGGGGTCGGCCAGCTCCAGGCTCTCGCCGGTTTCCAGGCCGAGCACGGCGCGCGAGAACAGCACCCAGGTGTCGAGCTGGTCCAGTTGCAGGCCCAGCGCGACATGGTCGATGCGGTGCAGGCCGGCGCCGGGTACGGCGGCGGTGTCTTCAAGGATGAAATCGGCTTCGTACAGGCCGGAGTCGCCCAGTTCGGACGAAACGAAGTGAACCAGGTTGCCGCCCGGCGCGATCATCGCGGGCACATGCAGTTCGTTCGGGCCGACCGGGCTGTCATGGCGCTGCGACATCATCGCGGTGGCGCGCTCCACGGCGGCGGCCGGATCGGCGGTGCGCAGGCCGAGGGCGCAGACCGATGTGCCATGCAGGTTGAACCGGGCGCGTGCAAAAGAGTCCGGTTGCGCGTTGACGATCATGTGGATGTCGCCCTGCCTGTAAAGCACAACCGCCTTCGAGCGATGACGCCCGACGCGCTTGAAGCCCAGTTGCTCCAGCATCGTGCCCAGGGACACGGCCGATGTTTCGTCGGCGGCGAATTCGAGGAACGAGTAGCCCGACAGCTTGGGCGCGGCCGGCGGGTTGAACAGGTCGATGGTCTTGAGCGCACGTTGCGCCTTGACGTCGGTCGCCGGTGCCTTGGCGAGGCGGTCGCGCACCTGGCTTTCGAGGTACAGCAGCGAACGCATCGCGTCAACCGCGGTGCGCTTGTTCGGCGTTTCGCGGAACACGTCGTTGAAGATCTCCAGCGACAGCGGGCCGGTGTAGCCAGCCAGCAGCGTCTTCTCCAGGAAGCTCACCATGTCGAACTCGCCCTGGCCCGGGAACGACCGATGGTGGCGGGCCCACTGCAGCACGTCCATCGCCAGCAGCGGCGCGTCGGCCATCTGCAGGAAGAAGATCTTGTCGCCGGGGATGTCGGCGATGCCGGCCGGGTCGTCCTGCAGCGAATAGGTGTGGAAGCTGTCGAGGATCAGGCCGAGGTTCGGATGATCGGCGCGCTTCACGATGTCCCAGGCCTGGCCGTAGAGCGAGGTCTTCTTGCCCCAGGCCAGCGCCTCGAAGCCGATGCGCAGGTTGCGTTGCTTCGCGCGTTCGGCCAGTTCGTGCAGTTGCTCGGCCGCGAGCTCCGGGCTGTCGATAACCAGCGGCGAGGTGTTGGAACAGCACAGCACCAGTTCCGCGCCCATCGCCTGCATCACATCGAACTTGCGCTCGGCACGCTCCAGGTTGCGCAGGTGCTGCGCCGGCGGGCTGGCTTCGAAATCACGGAAGGGCTGGTACAGGTCGATGCCCAGGCCCAGGTCCTGGGTGATCTTGCGCAGGTCGGCGGCTTTGCCGTTGAAGTTGATGAAGTCGTTCTCGAACAATTCGATGCCGTCGAATCCGGCGGCGGCGATGGCTTCGAGCTTCTGGCGCAGCGTTCCGCTGAGCGATACGGTGGCGACGGATCTGCGCATGATTTCAGCCCTCGCGGCGGAAGCCGCGGCCAACGATCACGCCAACATCAGCGCCGATTTCACCGGCGGTGCCGGTGACGTGTGCTTCACGATTTGTCTCTTGTTTGTGCATGGGAGCGACTGTGAAACCAGCCGTCCCCGTTCACAATCTCTCCGACTCCGTGCGCGTTCGATGATCGAACACACTCGATCACTATTCGCGCCAATTAGGGGTTAGCCCCTAGGATGCACGCTATGCGGGACTTGCTCAGCCCTTCGTGGAGCAGGCGGCATCAAGACCGCAGTCCGACGAACACGTTCTGCACGTCGTCGTTCGAATCGATCGCCGCCAGGAAGCTCTCGACCTCTTCCAGGTCTCCAGCGCTCAGGCTGGCGGGGTCGATCGGGTTCTTCGGCTTGTAGCCCAGCTTGGCCGTCAGCACGGTGAAGCCCTGCGCCGGCAGCGCGCGGCTCACGATGTCGAGATCCGCATGCTCGGTGATGAACAGCGTGACGCCGTCTTCATTGGCCGGCTCGAAGTCCTGCGCGCCCGCTTCGATGGCGGCCACCTCCGGGTCCGCGCCGGCCTGCGCGGGCTCGGCCTCGATCATCCCGACATGGTCGAAGTCCCAGGACACGGAGCCGGACGAGCCGAGCTGGCCCTTGCGGAACAGCACCCGCATCTCCGGCGCGGTGCGGTTCACGTTGTCGGTCAGGCATTCGACCATCACCGGCACGCGGTGCGGCGCAAAGCCTTCGTAGATCACATGGTCGAAGTGCACCGCGTCTCCGCCAACGCCAGAGCCTTTCTTGATCGCCCGGTCGATGGTGTCCTTGGGCATCGACACCTTGCGGGCCTGTTCCAGCACCAGCCGCAGCTTCGAATTGCCTGCCGGGTCGGCTCCCGCGCGTGCCGCGACCATGATGTCCTTGGCCAGGCGGCTGAACAGCCGGCCCTTGGCGTTGGCGGCAATTTCCTTGCCCTTTGCTTTCCACTGTGCGCCCATGTCATGTACCTCATTGAAGGGCACACATCATGACACCAGTCAACAGGCCCTAATGCGACCTTTCACCCGTGCGTGACAACCCGTAGACCGCCTGCAGGATCGCCCCGCGCGACTGGCCCAGGGTCAGGCCCATCCAGCCCTCTTCCTCGCAGCAGAAGGCGGCGCGGATCTCGTCGCGCAGCGCATGCTGCTGCGATTCAGGCGCGTCGGGGTGGCGGCGCAGCCACGTGTCGGCGCGCAGCATGTGCAGCATGTCGACCAGGGGCACCGTGCCGAACTCGATCGCGATGGCGGCGGTCTCCGCATGCGGGCATGCCGTGCGCAGCGTGTCGCACACCCGCCCCCATGCGGTCGACTCGGCAGGGGTTCCTTCGCCCGGACAGATCACGTCGGCGCCCCACCAGTCACGCGCGCGCTGCACTTCTTCCGTGCCGGCCTTGCCAAAGCAGATCTTCTCGCCATGCCCGTACGGGCCGAGCCCCGCATGGATGTCGATCCAGCCGATGCGCTGGCAGTTGCTGCCGAATTGCGTGAAGAGGCTTTGCAGCACCTGCGTGCTCCAGGCCTTGCGGCGTCCGCCGAAGCACATGCCCTCGGCATGGGTGTACTGCCCCGCCGTCACGGCCTGCTGGTAGGCGATCTCGCCGCGATCGGCGATGTAACGCTCGATGGCGCGTTCGTTGGCGCGCGACGGCGGCCAGTCCTCGGGCACCAGGAAATTGTCGAGCAGGTCGTAGGCTTCATTGCGCGGCAGGGGCTGGCCGAAGTCGACACTGTTGCGATTCAGGTCGATGTTGTCCTCGGTCGTCCGGCTCAGGTGCGAGAAGCCGTAGGGATTGATCGCGTGGACGATGAGGATCGCCACGTCGAGCTTGCGCAGCAGCGCTTGCAAGGGCTTGTCATACAGCAGGGCCAGTTGCGCTGCGGAGCCGCAGAAGCCCTCGACGCCATGGGTGGCGGACGTTGTGACCAGCAGGCGTTTCGCATTCGGGGGGCCGAGGCGCACGACATCGGTCGCCAATTGCTCGTCCTCCAGGCCGCGATGGGTGGCCAGCAGATGGCTCTGTACCGCGATGTCATTGCGCGCCGCAGCGCGGAGGAAGCGCGCGCGCGCCTCGCCGTAGGACGCTGAAAACCAGCGAGCGGCATTCATGGCTCAAGCCCAGGTCAGGGATGGGCCGCGGAGATCCTCGGGGTATGCCTTCGGGCGCGTGGCACCGGGTCGCAGGGGCGCGTGGCACGGTGTGCGGATGGACTCATGGTGTTGTCTCCCGTTGTCTTTTGTATTCGCCGAATGTTCAGCCACCGACATTCGGACTTTTGGCGTGTCCTTTTTTATTATCTTGGAAGGCTGACGACATGGGCAAGCGCGGGCATGTGAGCAGGTGCTTCGAAGTCAGGGTCGCCGCAAAGAAGCCGCAGCGCCAAATCCTCGACACGCGCCACGTCGACGTCCAGCACCACCTCGAGAGCTTGCTCGCCGAGGCCCGGCCCCCGGCCGAGGGGCCAGCTCAGCACACCGCCGTAGTTGGCGGTGAAGGCGGTGTCCACGTCCACCAGCATGGTCTCGCGGCGCGTGCCCAGCGCCAGGTCCAGCCACACGGCGGCAGCGACTTCGTCCCACATCGGCAGGCAGCGGCCGAACCGGCCCAGGTAGTCGCTCCATGTCGCCCCGCCCGCGCCCGCCCTGCCCTGCAGGTCGGCCGACCACAGTGTGTGCGCCTGGTGGCATCCACGGGGATCTGTGCGATGCGCCGCCACGGCTCCTTCAGGACCAGCGAGGCAGCCTCCGGGTCCCAGCGCAGGTTGAACTCGTGGCGCGGGTTGTGACGGTATTCCTCGGCGAAGTGGTTGTCGGCCGCGACCGGGCGGAAGCTGCCGCCCATGAAGAACAGTTCCGCCGCCAACGATGCGAAGGCAGGGTCGAGCCGCGACGCGAGGGCCAGGTTGGTCAGCGGGCCTCGGCCCAGATGCTGATCTCGCCGGGATGCGCCCGCACGCTGCGCACCAGGAATTCGGCCGCCGTTCCCGGGGCGGCCTGCGTCATCGGCATGCCCTCCGCCAGCTCAAGGATGAAGTGCGGCTGGTCGGGATGCGCCCCGGCGCTCGGCGGTCCATCGAACAGGCGCTCGGTCCATGCGCCCTTCCAGAACAGAGGCCATGCAGGCCCTCCCACCTCTGCATGCGGCGCTGTGAATTGAGCAAGGGCAAGGCGGCGCCGCGAAGTACCGGCACGTCGGTGCGTCCGGCGATCTCCAGCAGGCGCAAGGTGTGGGCGACGTTCTCGTCGCACCAGCCATCGCCACTGACCACGCAGATGCCCAGCACCTCGACCTCCGGCGCCTGCAGCAGCATCAGGATGGACTGCAGGTTGGTCGACGCAGGGCCGTGGGCGTCCTGGTCGATGATGATCTTGCGCTTGGCGTTCATTTCATCGCTCGCTCAGTTGCGGATGGCCGGCGCCAACGCTTCCAGCGTGGGCTTGAGGCGCGTCGCATCCTTGGCGACGATCTCGCCGAACTGCGCGCTGGTGGAAATGACCGGGGTCTGGCCGACGCCCTTGATGCGCTCCTGCACGTCCGGCATCTTCAGGACCTCGTTGATCTTTGCGTTGAGCAGCGTGACCAGTTCGGGCGGCGTGCCCTTGCGCACGAACAGGCCCATCCAGCCGGAGATGGCGAAGTCGGGCATGCCTTGCTCGATGAAGGTGGGCACGTTGGGCAGCAGCGGCTCGCGCCTGGCCGCGGCAACGCCCAGCACCTTGAACTTGCCGGCCTTCAAGTGGGGCAGCAGCGCGGGCAAGGTGGCCCAGCCCAGCGGCAGTTGGTCGCCCAGCATGTCCTGGATGAGCGGGACCTCGCCCTTGTACGGAATGGACGTGAGCTGGATGCCCGTCTGCTGCTGCAGCCACTCGCCGGCCACATGCGGCACGCTACCCGGTCCCCAGGTGCCGTAGCTGAGTGCGCCGGGCTTCTTCTTGGCCAGCGCCACCAGTTCCGCGACGTTGTTGGCGGGGAACTCGGAGCGGGCGATCAGCAAGGGCGGCGCGGTCGCGATGGAGGCGAGCGGCAGGAAGTCCTGCGGCGAGTAGGTGGCCGCCGCATTGAAGGCCGGCGTGAGCGTCATCAGGTCGATCGCCGAATGCAGCAGCGTGTAGCCGTCGGCCGGCAAGGACTTGACCGCGTTGGCCGCGATGGTGCCGCCGCCGCCCGGCCGGTTCTCGACCACCACCGGCTGGCCGAGCAGTCCGCTCAGCTTCTCGGAGACCAGGCGCGCCTGGCTGTCCGAGCCGCCGCCCGGCGGAAACATCAGGATCACCTTGAGGGCGCGGTCAGGGAAGGTCGCCGCGCTGGCACTGCCGGCGAACCCGGTCAGGGCGCTCGCCGCCACCGCGGTGACGAGTTGGCGACGGGACAAGCCGCGGGGTTGCGGGGTGTTGCGATCAGGCGAATTCATTGGTCATCTCCTTGAATGGTTCTTGTAGCGAGGCTTGGGTCAGTGAGAAGCGGCCAGCAGCGCCTCGACCTCGGCGCGCGATGGCATGGAAGAAGCGGTGCCCGGCCGCGTGACCGAGATGCCGGCCACGGCGCTGGCAAAGCGCAGAGCTTCGGGCAAGGCCAGGCCCTCGGCCAGTGCGGCCACGAAGCCGCCATTGAAGGCATCGCCGGCGCCGGAGGTGTCGACCACCGCGCCCGCGTTGAAGGTCGGGATCAGCAGCGATCGATGGGCGTCGTGCAGCAAGGCGCCGCGCGCCCCCAGCGTGATGACGACGCAGCCCGCGCCGCGTTCCAGCAGGATCTGCGCGGCACGTCGCGCGCCTTCGTCGTTGAGGGATGTGAGGTCCATCAATCGCAGGGCGATCCTTTCTGTCTGGGTGTCCATGTCTGTCATGCGCCGGGCACTGTTTCCTGGAGGTTATTTTAATAACACTATTTTGTTATTAATCTAACATCCGCAAGAAAGGCAAGTCAAGCCATTCATGACTGATCACGTGCGCTTTGCCCGAGGTTGGACAAGTCGCGTCGCGCACTCGTGCACCTGCCAGCACGGCGCCTTGTTCAGCTTTGCCTCAGGGCTGGCGGTGGATGCCCTTCTCCGAAATGATCGCGTCGAACTCCGACAGGCTCGCGAACAGGGCCGGCTTGAGCCGGTTGAACTTGCTGGAGTCCGCGACCAGGTACTTCTCGTGCGCCGAACGAATGGCCTGCTGCTTGATGGGCACCTCGTACATGTTCGAACAGCTCACGCCCCGCTGGGCATCGATCCCGCCCGCGGAAATGAAGGCCTTTGTAATGCCGAAGCCCGCCAGCGTGGTGCAGCTGTTGGCGCTGACAAAAGCGGCCGATCCCTGGTGGAACAGGCCGCCGAGCATGACCAGCCGGGCCGCAGACTTGGAGGCCAGCCGCGTCGCCAGGTTGAGGGAATAGCAGATGACCGTGACCGGCAGGTCCGGCGGCAGCTGCAGCGCCAAGTGCTCGAGCGTCGTGCCGCAATCGATGAAGACGGTGTCCTCCGGCCCGATCAGGCTGCACGCATGCGCACACGCGGCCGACTTGGCCAGCGCCTGGCTGCGCTCTTCCTCCTGCAGGTTGTAGCCGGACCCTGCGCCCAGATCGCTCGCCTTGACGATGTAGCCACCGAGGTACGCGAACATCTCCGGGTGTGCCGACACCGCACGGCGTACCGTCATCTCCGACACCTGCAGCAACTGCGCCGCCTCGCGCAGCCGCAACACGCCGTCGCGTGAAAGCGCATCGTTGAGGCTTTGAAGTCTTGCGGCGTGTGCGGGCGATGCCATGTGTCGGATTCCTCTCGGTTTGTGAGAATTTTAACAAACCGGAGGTTGCGCCACGTACCTCAAGTCGATACGACTTGGCGATCGAGACTGGATGCTTGGCACGGCGCAGAAGGTTTGAAGATCCCGTAGCGAGGGCGTCAGCCGGGAGGCCGGTTCGCGGAGCGGAACCGCACTCTCGTGCGGTGACAACGACGTTGCGGCAGAGGCTGACAACTGCGCGGTGGCGCTTGTCAAGCCGGAGCCAACACCGCAGACCCGAGATCGGCTTCCACAGCAGGATTACTCACACCTTCTGCCGGCGCCACTCCCTGGGCGAGCTGCCGAATCGCTCGCGGAACGCGCGGCTGAAGTGCGCCGCATCGTTGAAGCCCCGGTCATAGGCAATCTCCGCCACCGGCCGGCCCGCCAGCCGTGGCTCCAGCAAGTCCCGGCTGCAAGCATCCAGCCGGCGCTCCCAGAGGTACTGCGCCGCCGTCACCGGCTCGTTGCGAAAGAGCCGGTGGATGTGCCCCGTCGACATGCCGAGCCTCGCCGCCAGGTTGCCGATCGAGAGCGTCGGATCGGCCAGTCGCTCGTCGATGGACCGCTTCACGCGCGCCAGCTGGTACGCCGTGAGCTGGCTCACGCCGCGCGTGCGCGCGGCAGGCAAGGTCTGGAGGCCGGCCACCAGGATGCTCTGCACGCCATGCGCGACCGCACAGGCCGACGCGGGCTGCAAGGTGTCGATGTCCTCCCGCAGCGTGCGGATCATGCTCATCATCAGGTGGCCCGCGCCCTCGCGGCCCGACACCGTCGTCGCCGTGAGCTTGTCGGTGTCGCGCAAGGCACTGCGCAATTGCTGGCCCGGCACCTTGAGCACGATCTGCTCGAAGTCGGCATCGAAGACCAACTCGTAGGGCCGCGTGGTGTCGTAGATGGCGAAGTCGCCGACCTGCAGCAGCGCGTCGCGCCCATCCTGGCGCACAATGCCGGTGCCGCGCGACTGGAAGGCGGCCAGGAAGTAGTCGTCCGACGAACGCGCGATGTGCGAGGGCGTGCGCGTCACGTGCTGCGCGCTGGAGGACACCACCGTCACGTTGAGCCCCGGCAGCTCGTGCTGCAGGATGCGACCGTCGAAGGCGCCCCGCTCCGGCTGCTTCACCGGGTCGCAGCCCAGCTGGACGTAGACGTTGCAGATCATGTCCGTCCAATAGGCCAGCCGCTGCGAACGCGGCACCACGTCGGTGCTGAGCAGGTAATTCATGGAGAGGCTCCAGGGTTGCGGTTGCGACGACACGCTCGGACAAGAACGCCGCCAGTTTTGGACAAGGCGTTCCCGGGCCGTCAATTTACGCTTGACGCAACCCGCATGCCACGGCGCCAACCCGCGGCTGCGGCGCCCGTTCCACCATTCCTGGAGATCGAGACCATGCCCAGCAAGACCCATCCCAAGCTTCGCGTCGCCGCAGTTCAAGCGGCCCCCGTGTTCCTGGACCTCGACGCCACCATCGGCAAGACCATCGACCTGATGGGCCAGGCGGCGGCGCAGGGCGTCAAGCTCATCGCTTTCCCGGAGACCTGGATCCCCGGCTATCCGTGGTGGATCTGGCTCGATTCGCCTGCCTGGGGCATGCAGTTCGTGCAGCGCTACAACGACAACTCGCTGGTGCTCGGCTCGCCCGAGTTCGACCGCCTGCGCGACGCGGCGCGCCGGCACAAGATCTGGGTCTCGACCGGCTTCAGCGAGAAGGCCGGCGGCAGCCTCTACATCGCGCAGGCGCTCATCGACGACCAGGGCGACGTGGTGCAGACGCGCCGCAAGCTCAAGCCCACGCACGTGGAGCGCACGGTTTTCGGCGAAGGTGACGGCTCCGACCTGACGGTGTGCGAGACGCCGATCGGCAACATCGGCTCGCTGTGCTGCTGGGAGCATCTGCAGCCGCTCAGCAAGTACGCGATGTACGTGCAGAACGAACAGATCCATTGCGCCGCATGGCCCAGCTTCTCGCTGTACCGCGGCGGCGCCTACGCGCTCGGCGCCGAGGTCAACAACGCCGCCAGCCAGATCTACGCCGCTGAAGGCCAGTGCTTCGTGATCGCGCCGTGCGCCACGGTCTCCCCGGCCATGAGCGAACTGCTGTGCACCGACCCAGGCAAGCAGCAGATGCTGCTCAAGGGCGGCGGCTTCGCACGCATCTACGGCCCGGACGGCTCACCGCTGGGCACCAACCTGCCGGAAGACCAGGAAGGGCTGGTCATCGCCGACATCGACCTCGGGATGATCTCGCTGGCCAAGGCGGCCGGCGATCCGGGCGGCCACTATTCACGGCCCGACGTCACACGCCTGCTGCTGAACAAGAGCCGCAGGGAACCGGTCGTGTTCCAGCGCTCCGCGGAGCCGGAATCCGCCGGCTTCGAGACGCTGCAGGCGTTCAGTAGTTCTGCGGCTTGAGTTCGCCGGCCTTGTTGGCCTTGGCCGCCGCGGCCCGGCGCGCCTGGCGGGCCGCATCGCGGTCGGCCTTCGACACCTTGGGCTTCGAGACCGGGACTTCCTCGATGCCCTCCGCAGGCAGCGGGTTCTTCGATGCCTCGGCTCCTTCGGTCCTGCGCTCGGCCTTGGCAGCGGCCTTGTCGCCGGGCGACGCCTTCGGCCGCGCGGCAGGAATGGGATTGATGCCTTCGGCCGGCAGCGGGTTCTTCGCCGCCTCGCTGCCCTCCATCCTGCGCTCGGCCTTGGCCGCGGCCTTGTCGCTGGGGGTCTGCGCCTGGGCGCCCGTGGCCAGCAACAGGGCGGAAGCGATGGCAAATGAAAGAGCAAGCATCTTCATCTCGAACTCCTTGGAGGGAACACTGACTTGATACGCGCGGAACCGGCCATTGGATGACTGCCATGCGGGCCGCGTGCCCCACGGCGGCCGGAGATTCGCAACCATGCGTTACAGCCAGGCCGCACGACTGGCGCCGCGCAGCGGAGTTTCAGGCCGCAGTGGCCAGCGTCATCAAGCGCACGTACCCCGACTGCGTCTCCATCCGCGCGGCAATGCCCTTGCGCTGCAGCAGCCGGTGCGCCTTCGGCAGGCTCCAGCACGGCAGGCTGGTGAACATGTGGTGTTCGCAGTGGTAGTTGACCCAGTACGGCGCGACCAGCATGCGTTCGAGCCAGCTTGCATGCGTGGTGCGGGCCTGCCGCATCGGATCGGATTCGCCTTCCCGCACCAGCGCATGCTCGGCGATGTTGCGGATGCGGCTGATGAGCGGCAGCCAGGTCATCATCGGCAGCAGCCACATCGCGAGCCACACCCACCCATAGCCCGCCGCGGCGAACAGCGCGAAGAAGAGGCCGTTGCCGATGAGGAAACGGCCATCCTTCGCCAGTTCCTGCGCGACCAGCGCCACCATGGAGTCGCCGGGCTTGCGCGCCTTGAACGCAGCAAGCCAGTGACCGAAGCGCTGCTTGACGAAGGTCTGGCCGCTCAGGTCGCGCACCACCTTGCGCCAGAGCGAATCGCGCGTGATCGGGAACGGCGCGGACAGCACCAGGTCCGGGTCTTCGGCCTGCTGCACGAAACGATGATGCTGAAGGTGGTACGGCCGGTAGACGCGCAAGGTCGACGAGCACAGCCAGTAGGCCAACCAGTCGTTCACCTTGCGATTGCGATGCAGCACGGCGTGCGCGCCGTCGTGCATCAGGATGAACAGGCCCAGTTGCCGCGTGCCGATGATGAGCACGGCCAGCGGAATGGTCACCGGCCACAGCACGCCCATGGCCATCGCCAGCCCGATGACACCCCAGCAATGCGCAACCAGCCACGGGCCGCGCCAGGAAGAACGCGCCGTCAGCGCGGCCCATTCCGCATCGGTGAAGAAGTCCTCGGGCCTGGCGCGGGGCGCGACCGCCATCAGGCCTCCCCGGGCTCGTCGCCCACCAGGTAGTCGATCTCCACGAAGGCCTCCACTTCCCGCTGCCAGCGCTCGGCGACGAACATCCTGTGCACAGGATGCGCGTCGTAGCGGTCATATGCGGCCTGGTCGGCCAAGTCCATGAGCAGACCCCAGTCGAACTCGCTGTTGTTGCTGACCTGCCTGACGCACTTGAAATTGCGCACATCCGGAATCGCCGGGCCGAGCTTCATGGCGCGCGCGAGGAAATCGGCCTCGGCGATGGAGCCGTGTGGATGCTTCAGCCTGAAGAAAACGGTGTGCCGGATCATTGCGCCAGGTTGGTTCTTGTCTCCCCGGTTCCTGTTCCGTAACCCGCTGCCGCCATGGGCATGCCACCGCGCTGGATGCACACTGCGCAGTACTTGAATTCCGGAATTTTTCCGAAGGGGTCGAGCGCGGCGTTGGTCATGAGGTTCGCCGCGGCCTCATAGTAAGCGAAGGGCACGAAAACCGCACCCTGCGGCGTGCCGTCGTCGCGACGAAGGTGAATGGCCACCTCGCCGCGGCGGGACGCGATGGTGACCACATCGCCTGCTTCCAGGCCCAGCTTTCCCAGGTCGGCCTGGCACATCGAGGCGGTCGCCATCGGCTCCAGCGCATCGAGCACGGTCGCGCGGCGCGTCATGCTGCCGGTGTGCCAGTGCTCCAGTTGCCGGCCGGTGATGAGCACGAAGGGGTACTCGGCGTCGGGGCGCTCGTCGGCCGGGATGATGTCGGCCGGCACCAGCTTCACGCGGCCGGTTGCGGTCGGGAAGTTCTCTATGAAGACCGTCGGCTGGCCGGGATCGTCCTCGGCCAGGCACGGGTAGGTCACGCTGGATTCGCGCTGCAGCCGCTCCCAGGTGATGCCCTTGATGGCCGCATGCATGGCCAGGCGCATTTCGTCGTAGACCGCGGCGACGCCGGACTCGACGCCCTCGTAGTTCCACTGCAGGCCCATGCGATGGGCGATCTCCTGGATGATCCAGAGGTCGGCCTTGGCCTGGCCCGGCGGGTCGAGCGCGCGCTTGCCCAGTTGCACCATGCGGTCGGTGTTGCTCACGGTGCCGGTCTTCTCGGGCCAGGCGCTCGCGGGCAGCACCACGTCGGCGAGCCAGGCGGTCTCGGTCATGAAGATGTCCTGCACGACCAGGTGCTCCAGGCTGGCCAGGGCGTGGCGTGCGTGGTTCAGGTCGGGGTCGCTCATCGCGGGGTTCTCGCCCATGATGTACATGCCGCGGATCTTGTGCGGGTCGCTGTCGGGCGCGAGCGCCTTGTGCATGATCTCGACCACCGTGTAGCCGGGCTTCTCATCGAGCTTGGTGTGCCAGAAGTCCTCGAACCACGCGTGCGCGCTGGCGTTGTCGACGCGCTGGTAGTTGGGGAACATCATCGGGATCAGGCCCGCGTCGCTGGCGCCCTGCACGTTGTTCTGGCCGCGCAGCGGATGCAGGCCGGAGCCGGGCTTGCCGATCTGGCCGGTGACCGTCACCAGCGCGATCAGGCAGCGCGCGTTGTCGGTGCCGTGCACGTGTTGGCTGATGCCCATGCCCCACAGGATCATCGCGCCCTTGGCCGTGGCAAAGGCGCGCGCCACTTCGCGCAGCGTCCCGGCCGGGATGCCGCAGATGGGGGCCATCGCCTCGGGGCTGTAGCCCTTCACGTTGTCGCGCAGGGCCTCGTAGTTGCTGGCGCGGTTGCGGATGAACTCCTCGTCGACCAGGCCTTCGTCAATGACCGCATGGATCAGCGCGTTGAGCATCGCCACGTCGGTGTCGGCCTTGAACTGCAGCGTGCGCCAGGCATGCTTGCCGAGGTCGGTGATGCGCGGGTCTGCCAGTACGATCTTGGCGCCGCGCTTGGCGGCGTTCTTCATCCAGGTGGCGGCCACCGGATGGTTGGCGGTCGGGTTGGAGCCGATGATCAGGATCACTTCCGCGTGCTCGACGTCGTTGACCTGGTTGCTGACCGCGCCGGATCCCACGCCTTCGAGCAGGGCCGCCACGCTGGACGCATGGCAGAGCCGCGTGCAGTGGTCGACGTTGTTGCTGCCGAAGCCGGTGCGGACCAGCTTCTGGAACAGGTAGGCCTCCTCGTTGCTGCCCTTGGCCGAGCCGAAGCCGGCCAGCGACTTCTTGCCGTGCGTGTCGCGCAGGCTGCGCAGCTTGCCGGCGGCCAGGGCCAGCGCCTCGTCCCAGGTGGCTTCGCGGAAGGTCTCGTGCCAGTCGCCGGGGCGCGGCGTGTCGCCGTAGGCCTTGGGCACGCCGGCCTTGCGGATCAGCGGCACGGTGAGGCGCTGCGGATGGTGCGCGTAGTCGAAGCCGAAGCGGCCTTTCACGCAGAGGCGGCTGTGGTTGGCCGGGCCGTCGCGGCCTTCGACGCTGACGATCTTCTCGTCTTTCACGTTGTAGGTGATGAGGCAACCGACGCCGCAGAAGGGGCAGACCGAATCCACCTTGCGATCGACGATCTGCGAGCCGATGTGGGACTTGGGCATGAGCGCGCCGGTCGGGCAGGCCTGCACGCATTCGCCGCAGGCCACGCAGGTGCTGTCGCCCATCGGGTCGTCGAGGTCGAAAACGATCTTGCTGTGCTCGCCGCGCATGGCATAGCCGATGACGTCGTTGACTTGCTCCTCGCGGCAGGCGCGCACGCAGCGGTTGCACTGGATGCAGGCGTCGAGGTTGACGGCCATGGCGGGGTGGGTGACGTCGCGCTTGGGTTGCTCGCGGCGAAGGGCCTTGAGCTGGGGGCGGACCTCGATGCCGAGGCGCTGCGCCCAGTCGCTCAGTTCACCATGCTGGCCGACCGGCTTGCCCTCACCCCGGCCCTCTCCCGCGAGCGGGAGAGGGAGTTCAGTTGCCCTACCGCCCACCAGCGAACGAGGAAGGTCTCTCGCCCCATCGCCCGCCAGCGAGCGAGGAATTTCTCTTGCCCCCTCTCCCGCCTGCGGGAGAGGGTCGGGGTGAGGGCCGACACCCCCATCGTTCCACTTGTACCCCTTGTCCGGCATATCCGACAGCAGCATCTCCACCACCATCTTCTGGCTCTTCAACGCTCGCGGACTGTTGGCCTGGACTTCCATCCCCGCCGTCACGTTGCGGCAGCAGCTAGGCGCCAGCGTGCGTTCGCCCTTCAGCTCGACCACGCAGGCCCGGCAGTTGCCGTCGGGCCGCAGCCCTTCCTTGTAGCAAAGGTGGGGAATCTCGACGCCGGCGCGCTTCGCTGCGACCAGGATCGTTTCGCCTTCGAAGGCTTCCACTGCACGTCCGTCGAGCGTGAACTCGATGACCTCCGGCAGCAGCTCCGCGAGATGGGTCGGCGCGTTCATGAGCGTGTGCCCTCCAAGCCTGGCACTTCGTGTTCTGCGCGGGTCATGCAATCTCCTGCGGAAAATACTTCTGCACACAGCGAATCGGATTGGGCGCAGCTTGCCCGAGTCCGCAAATCGACGCATCCCCCATGACCTGCGCAAGGTCTTCCAGCGTGTCGTTGTCCCACGTCGGGGCGTCCATCAAGGCGGCGGCCTTGGCCGTGCCCACGCGGCAGGGCGTGCACTGGCCGCAGCTTTCATGTTCGAAGAAGCGCATCACGTTCAGGGCCGCATCGCGTGCGCGGTCATGCTGGCTCAACACCATCACGGCGGCCGAGCCGATGAAGCAGCCGTGAGTTTGCAGCGTGTCGAAGTCCAGCGGTATGTCGTTCATGCTGGCCGGCAGGATGCCGCCCGATGCGCCACCCGGCAGGTAGGCATGGAGCGTGTGCCCATCCAGCATGCCGCCGCAGTATTCGTCGATCAGTTCCTGCACCGTGATGCCGGCCGGCGCGAGCTTCACGCCGGGCAGCTTCACGCGCCCGCTGACGCTGAAGGAGCGCAGTCCCTTGCGGCCGTGGCGGCCGAAGCCGGCAAACCATTGCGGGCCCTTCTGCACGATGTCGCGCACCCAGTAGAGCGTCTCGAAGTTGTGTTCCAGCGTGGGCCGGCCGAACAGGCCGACCTGCGCGATGTAGGGCGGCCGCATGCGCGGCTCGCCCCGCTTGCCTTCGATGCTCTCGATCATCGCGGACTCCTCGCCGCAGATGTAGGCCCCGGCACCGCGGCGCAGTTCGATCTTCGGCAGGACACACGGCGGATTGGCTTGCAGCGCCGCCAGTTCGGCCTGGAGCAGGCGGCGGCAATCGTGGTATTCGTCGCGCAGGTAGAGGTAGCAGGCGTCGATGCCGACCACCTGCGCGGCGATCAGCAGTCCTTCGAGGAAGCGATGCGGATCGCGCTCCAGGTAGACGCGGTCCTTGAAGGTGCCGGGTTCGCCCTCGTCCAGGTTCACTGCCATGAGCTTGGGCGCTGGCTGGTCGCGCACGATGCGCCACTTGCGCCCGGTCGGAAAGCCCGCGCCGCCCAAGCCGCGCAGGCCGGAGTCTTCCATGACCTTGATGACTTTCTCGACATCTTGCTGGCCACCGGCCAGTGCGGCGGCCAGGGCATAGCCGCCGTGCGCGCGATAGGTGGCGTAGTCCGTGTGGGCCGGGATGGCCTCGATCGCTTGCGACGGCGGCGAAACGCCTTGCTCCGCGAGTGTCGCTGGCTCGAAGTGAATGGCCGCCGCGTTCGCCGGCCGGGCCGCCGCCGGTGCCCCATCCTGCATGTGCCGCACCGTCTCCACCAGCTTGCTGGCGGTCGCCAACGGCACCGCGGTCTGATGCACCAGCGCAGCCGGCGCCTGCTCGCAGCGGCCGATGCACGGCACCGGCACCACGCGCACGTCGCCCTGCCCTGCGGCGCCGAGCAACGCAGGCAGGCGTTCCAGCAGATCACCCGCGCCCGCGAGTTCGCAGGAGAGGCTGTCGCACACCCGCACCGTCAGACGCGGCGCCTGCTCGTCGCCGCGCAGCACCTCGAAGTGGTGATAGAAGGTCGCGACCTCGTACACCTCGGCCATCGGGATCTTCATCTCGGCGGCCAGCGCCACCAGGTGGGTGTCATGCAGGCCACGGTGGGCGTCGTTGAGGATGTGCAGGTACTCGATCAACAGGTCGCGCCGGTGCCCGCCCTCGGGCCGTGGCCCGATGAGTTCGCGCACGCGTTGCAGCGCGCCCTCCTCGGGCTGGCGGCCCTTGAGCTTGCTCTTGCGGCGGATGCGGTCTCGCAACTCGTCGGGTGTGGCGAGCGGGATCGCCCTGGGTTCTGATCGGGTGGCTGGGTTTTGCATGTGCCTCGCCTCGGGCGCCGGCCACCGCGGCCAGCGCTTGTCTCACTGACCAGTCTATCGATCTAACAAGGTTGCCGCTGGACACTTGATGCAGCATGGCGGAGTCAGTGCCCATCACGCCGACGCCGTCGCTCACCGGCCAGCCGTGCTCACCTGCGGCTGTCGCGCATGCCCGGCCCGATGCCACCGCTCACAACGGAACCACGGTCAACACCCCGGTCAGCGGCAGCCAGGACCCAACGAACCCATGGCCCATCCCGATGCACAAGTGCTTCGCACGCTGGGCGGACATGTACGCGGCCGCGGGGCCGCCCCAGCGCGAATGCCCACCCGAATCGCTTCATACGATTTCGCAAATCAGCCGCATGACTGCGTTCGAGCGCCTTGCCGTGCTACAGCACTGTCTGCGGCGCTCCGCCTTGTTCTGCGATTGATTGCAAAGTCGTATCAGGTGTTCTTGCTGATCGTGATGGTCGGGAACTTGGCCGAGAAATCCTTGGCCTTCTCCGCGATCCCGACCGCCACGCGCCGCGCGATGTCCTTGTAGATGGCGGCCACCGTGCCGTCCGGATCGGCCACCACCGTGGGCTTGCCGCTGTCGGCCTGCAGGCGGATGTTGATGTCCAGCGGCAAGGCGCCGAGGTAGTCCATCTTGTACTGCGCCGCCATCTTCTTGCCGCCCTCGGCGCCGAAGATGTGCTCCACATGGCCGCAGTTCGAGCACACGTGCACCGCCATGTTCTCGACGATGCCCAGGATCGGCACGCCGACCTTCTCGAACATCTTGATGCCCTTCTTCGCGTCCAGCAGCGCGATGTCCTGCGGCGTGGTGACGATCACCGCGCCGGTCATCGGCACGCGCTGCGACAGGGTGAGCTGGATGTCGCCGGTGCCGGGCGGCAGGTCGATGATGAGGTAGTCGAGGTCCTTCCAGTTGGTCTGGCGCAGCAGTTGCTCCAGCGCCTGCGTGGCCATCGGGCCGCGCCAGATCATGGCCTCGTCGGGGTCGACCAGAAAGCCGATCGACATGACCTGCACGCCGTGGTTTTCCATCGGCATCATCGTCTTGCCGTCCTCGCTGGAAGGACGGCCCTCGATGCCGAGCATCATCGGCTGGCTCGGTCCGTAGATGTCGGCGTCGAGCAGGCCCACGCTCGCACCTTCGGCCGCCAGCGCCAGCGCCAGGTTGGCCGCGGTCGTGCTTTTGCCGACACCACCCTTGCCCGAGGCCACGGCGATGATGTTCTTCACATTGGGCAGCAATTGCACGCCGCGCTGGACCGCATGCGAGACCACGCGCGTCTGGATGTTGACCGAAACATTGCCCACGCCCGATACCTTGCGCGCCGCGTCGACCAGCGCCTTGCGCAGGGCTGCATGCTGGCTGCGCGCGGGGTAACCCAGCTCAATGTCGAAGGACACGTCGTTGCCCTCGATCTGCACGTTCCTGAGTGCCCGCGTGCTGACGAAATCCTTGCCTGTGTTCGGGTCCTGGACCGACTGCAGCGCCGCAGCCAGGGACTCTTGCGATAGTGCCATTGCTCAATCTCCTGAAGGGCAGGTAGTCTAGGGCCTGTCACACATTGGATACGGAGACGGGATTGGCCAGCCATGCGGCTGCTCGATCCGAAAGGGAGGAATGACCAGGCGACCCACTCTGCGTTGCACGCTGCGCGTGTGCCTCGATTCGCGCACTTCAGCATGCCTTCGCGACTTCTCCGCGGGGCGTGCGCGCAGGCTCTAGGTGGACCGCGGCATGCCTTCCGCGCCGACCCTTCCATCGCAGATGGCCCGGCCGACCGGCCTCTTGCTGACGGGCGGCGGCGCGCGTGCCGCCTACCAGGTCGGCGTGCTCGAGGCCATTGCCCACCTGCGCCGCAGCGCGGGCGCGGGCCACCAGTCCAATCCCTTCCCGATCATTGCGGGCACCTCGGCAGGCGCCATCAATGCCGCCGCCCTGGCCTGCGGCGCCGACGATTTCGATGCCGTGGTGCGCCACATCGCGGACCTCTGGCACAACATCCATGTCGAGCAGGTCTACCAGGACGACGCCATTGCCATGCTCGGAAGCGGCACGCGCTGGGGCCAGATGCTCGGGCTCGGACGCTTTGTCGGTTCCATCCTGCATATCCAGCCGCGCTCGCTGCTGGACAACACGCCGCTGGCCGAATTCCTGAAGCGCAAGATTCCGCTGACCCGCCTGCCATCACTCATGCTCGCGGGCCACTTGCAGGCGCTGGCCGTGACCGCATCGAGCTACAGCTCGGGCGAGCACGTCACCTTCTTCCAGTCTGCAACGCCTGTCGAGCCTTGGGTGCGCTCACAAAGGCATGCCGTTTGCTGTCCCATCACGCACGACCACCTGATGGCATCGTCGGCCATTCCATTCGTGTTTCCGGCGATGCCGTTGACGGTGGGTGGGCATGTCGAATACTTCGGCGACGGCTCGATGCGGCAATCGGCGCCCAGTTCACCGACCATCCACCTCGGTGCCGAGCGGATCCTCGTGATCGGCGCCGGGCGCATGACCCAGCCGCAGGCGCAACCCGCGCCCAACACGCACACCGGCTATCCCACGCTGGCGCAGATCGCCGGCCATGCCATGTCCAGCATCTTCCTGGACTCGCTGGGCGTGGACATCGAGCGCATGGAGCGGATCAACGCCACGCTGGCCCTGATTCCAGCCGAGTTGCGTACCACCGCCGCGCTTCGGCCGCTGGAGCTGCTGGTGATTTCGCCGTCCGAGCGTCTCGATGTGATTGCCGCGCGCCATGTCGGCGCCCTGCCCGCGCCGGTGCGCCACATCTTCGGCGGCATGAACGGCGACGGCGGCTTCTACCACGTGAAGGGCGCTGCGCTGGCCAGCTACCTGCTGTTCGACCCTGGGTTCACGCGCGAACTGATGGCGCTGGGGCGGGCGGATACGTTGCGGCAGCGGGAAGCGGTGTTGCGGTTCTTCGGGTGGTGATGAAGACGGGTTCGGGTACCGAACGGCGGAAGTCGCGAAGGCGTGGCGGCCCTGAACGACCGGGCTCCGGACGTCAGATCTCGAAGCGACGCCGCTGGCGAATCACCCGAGCGGGGTTGCCCGAATAGACAGTCCAGGGCTGGAGTTCGCCAAAGGCCACGGCGCGCGCGCCGACCACCGCACCTTCGCCGATGCGCGTGCCCGGGCCCACGAAGGACTCGGCCGCGACCCAGGCGTGGGCGCCGATGGTGATGGGCTTGGCCACCAGCTGGAACAGGGGGGTGTCGAAGTCATGGGTGCCGGCGCAGAGGTGAACGCCTTGCGAAACCAGGGCCTTGCGACCAATTGTGATCCGGCCCATCGAATAGACATTCACGCCCGGTCCGATGATCGCGCCTTCGTGCATTTCGAGGTGGGCCGGGTACCAGACCTTGGCGCTGCCGCGCACGTCGCTGCCGGGCGCCATCTTCGCGCCGAAGGCACGCAGCAGGAAACGGCGCCACGGATGCAGTTGGCGCGGCGTCCAGCCGGCACCGATACGCCAGATCGGAATCCAGAGCGCACGCACAAGCCGGTTGCCGAGGGAAAAACTCGGGCCGCCGTTGGCGAGCCCCGATTGGCGGGCGTCGAGAATGGTCACGGGAAAGAAGGCCGGGGCAACCGGAAGTTGGTTCGAGGGTTTTCGGAATTGGGTATTGTTTGCGCAATCTGGTACGCACGCCACCGACCGACAAGCATAGCCGGACGGTCAGTCGCCAAGTATTTCGCCGAGTGGGCGCAAATCTTCGACCCGGTCGCACACCGCCTTCACGACCATCATGATCGGGATGCCCAGCAGCAGGCCCCACACACCCCACAGCCAGCCCCAGAAGATCACGCCCACGAACACGGCGACCGCATTCATGCGGCTGGTGCGGCTGGTGAGCCAGGGCGTGAGCAGGTTGCCGACCAGCGTGTGGATGACCAGCGAGATGCCGCCCACGACCAAGGTCATGTCGACCGAATTGAACTGCATGAAGGCGACCAGCGCCGACAGCGCCATCATGAGGATCGCGCCGATGTACGGGATGAGGTTGGTGACGGCCGCGATGATTCCCCACACGGCCGCGTTCTCCATGCCCAGGGCCCAGAACGACAACCCGGTCGCCACGCCGACGATGGCGCTGGTGAGGATCTGCACCAGCAGGTAACGCTCGATATGGCCGGTGATGTCGTCTAGCACCTGCACGGTGATTTTCTTCTTCTGCAGGCTGGGGCCGGTGATCTTCACGAGCTTGCGCCGGAAGGTGTCGCCGGAAGCGAGGGCGAAGAAGGTCAGGAAGGCCACCAGCGTGAGCTGCCCGGCTGCGCCAAGCAGGCCGAGCGTGCCAGTCCACAGGTAGTCGCGCACGTTGAATGCCGGCTTCTCGACCACGACGCGGGCCACGCCCTTCTGGGCAGCGACCTTGGCCGAACTCTCGCTGGCCGCCTGTTCGAGTTGCGCGGCAGCCTGCTGCACGTTGTCGAGCGTGCCGGGCCGCACGGGGCCATGCGGACGCACTGCCATTCGCAGCTTCTGGGCAGCGACGGGCAGCGAGTCCATCAATGCACCCGCGCTGTCCGCCAGCTTGTAGACCGTGGTACCGAACGCGCCGCCGATGGAAAGCAACACCAGTCCCGCCCCCAGGGCGCGCGGCACATGCCAGCGCGCCAGGCGCTCGACGACTGGCGCCAGCGCATAGGTGAGGAGAAGGCTCAGCATCAGCGGGATGAAGACAGCCGCGGCCCAGCGCAATGCGAATATCGCACCCAGCACCGCGAGCACGGCAAGCGACAGGCTGCGAACGTCGACCGGCATATGGAGCATCACGCGCTCCTGCGCGGGCTCGACGGGCTCCGTGAGCTCGACAGGCCCGGTGAGCTGCGGCGGGGGCTGCACCGCAGGCTCCGCCGTCCGAGGCGGTGGCGGGGCAGGCAAGGCGCTCATGACTTCATGTCCTCGCTTGCCCCGAGAGGGTGCGTGCTTGCTTGGGGCGGCCCGGCGCAGCGCTCATCTCGAATCCTTGAGCGCATCCCGCACCACCGACAACTGCCGGCGCGACACCACCACCGGCTCGGCGATGCCGCGCAGCCGCAGCGCCCAGCCGTCGATGTCCTCGCCGTCGTCGTACTTCTCCAGCGCGCGCATGGCCGAGCGGGCGACCAGGGCGTTGCGGTGGACGCGGACGAAGCGGTCGGGGTAGCGCTCCTCGATCTCGGCCAGGCTGGCGTCGTAGATGTGGCTGCGCGACGAGGTGCGCACGGTCAGGTACTTGAACTCGGACTTGAGGTACACCACCTCGGCGACCGGCACGCGTTCGGCCCGGCCGCGGTCCTGGATCAGGAACACTTCCTCGTTCGGGTCCGGCAGCGCGGCGCGCTTTTCCTTGAGGTAGCGCTCGGCCTTCTGCAGCGCCTGCTGCAGCCGTTCGGCGCGCACGGGCTTGGTGAGGTAGTCGACCGCGTCCAGCTCGAAAGCGGTGACGGCATGGCCCGCATGCGCCGTGACGAAGACGATGGCCGGCGCGTCGTTCCTTCCGCGCAGCAGCCGGGCGAATTCGGTGCCGTCGATGCCGGGCATGTGGATGTCGAGCAGCACCACGTCGGTGGGGGTTTCATCCAGGCGCTGTTCCGCCTCGGTGGCCTGCGCGGCCTCGCCGACCACATCGGCGGCCGGGGCGTCGCATTCGGCCAGCAGCGTGCGCAGGCGCGAACGGGCCAGCGGTTCATCATCGACGATCAAGGTACGCAACGAGTTCATCAATCAATTGCCTTCAAGACTTGGCCGGGATGTCGATTCGCACCCTGTAGCTCCCCTGATCCACGCCCGCACGAAACTGCGCCTGCACATCGTGCAACAGCCGCAGCCTGTCGCGCACATTGGCGAGCGCAATGCCGTGGCCGCGCGGCAACGGCTCGTCGGCCCAGCGCAAGGGCGGCAGGCTGTTGATGACCTCGATCACCACCATGCCGCCGCGCCGCTCGGTGCGGATACGCAGTGTCGCGCCTTCGGGGCTGGGCTCGACGCCATGCTTGACCGCGTTCTCCACCAGCGGCTGCAACAGCAGCGGCGGCAGCTTCGCGCCGCTCGCACCGGGGTCCAGTTGCCACGTGATGCGGAGCCGCTCGCCGAAGCGCACCTGCTCGATGGCCAGGTAGCGCTCGGCCAAGGCGATCTCGTCGGCCAGCGTCACGGGTTCGTGCGGGTCGGCCAGCGCACGGCGAAACAACTCGGCCAGGTCTTCCAACATGGTCTCGGCCTTGGCCGGTTCCTCGCGCACCAGGGCGATGGCGGAATTGAGCGTGTTGAAGAGGAAGTGCGGCCGGATGCGGGCTTGCAGTTCCTCCAGCCGCGCCGTCGTGGCCGCCGGGGTGCGGCCGCGCGCACGCAGCACCAGCACCGTGATCGCAACGCCCGCCAGCAACGCGCCCGCCAGGCCGCTCGCCAGCCAGGGCGCCACCGGCAGCACCCCCGTCAAGCGCAGCAGGCCACAGCCATACAGCGCCGACACCGCCCCCAGCAGCACGCCGATCGAATATTGGGCCAGCCGCGGCAGCCGGGCCAACGGCTTCCTGATGGCGCAGGTCAGGATGAGCCACAGCAGCGTGCCCGGCAGGGCGCCGCCGGTCATCGTCGCCAGCAGCCCGAGCCAGTCCTGCGGGCCTGCCGCCACGAACATCGCGCCCACCGCGATCACCGCCTCCACGAACAGCACCGCCCGGAACACCGTGCCCACCTGGCAGGCGTCGAACAGCACCACCCGCGGATGGGCGGGCGCGTGCTTGGAGGCCGGCGAGCCACTCGATGGGGCGGCCGATGGGCTGGCCGAAGGTGCGGCCGATAAAATCGACAGGTTGCGCATCACTGATACATGGCGTGACAACCATTATTGCCTCCACCTGCCCGCCATGACCCAAAACCAACTCGACAAGAAATCCGAAGCCTGGTCCGCCCTGTTCTCCGAACCGATGAGCGACCTGGTCAAACGCTACACCTCCAGTGTCGGATTTGACCAACGCCTGTGGCAGGCGGATATCGAGGGTTCGCTGGCGCATGCCTGCATGCTCGCCGCAAAAAAGATCATCAGCACGCAGGACCACGCCGCAATCGAAAGCGGGATGAAGCAGATTCGTGAAGAAATCGAAGCCGGCCAGTTCGAGTGGAAACTGGACCTGGAAGACGTGCACCTGAACATCGAAGCCCGCCTGACCCAGCTCGTCGGCGACGCCGGCAAGCGCCTGCACACCGGCCGCAGCCGCAACGACCAGGTCGCCACCGACGTGCGCCTGTGGCTGCGCGGCGAGATCGACCTGATCAGCGATCTGCTGGGCGACCTGCAGAAGGCGCTGCTGGACATCGCCGAGAAGAACGTCGAGGTGATCCTGCCGGGCTTCACGCATTTGCAAGTGGCGCAGCCGGTGAGCTTCGGCCACCACATGCTGGCCTACGTCGAGATGTTCTCGCGCGACGCCGAGCGCATGGCCGACGTGCGCAAGCGCCTGAACCGCCTGCCGCTGGGCGCCGCCGCGCTGGCCGGCACCAGCTACCCGCTGGACCGCGAGATGGTCGCGAAGACGCTGGGCATGGAAGGCGTGTGCCAGAACAGCCTGGACGCGGTGAGCGACCGCGACTTCGCGATCGAGTTCACCTCGGCCGCCTCGCTGGCGATGATCCACATCAGCCGTTTCAGCGAAGAGCTGATCCTGTGGATGAGCCAGAACTTCAGCTTCATCCAGATCGCCGACCGCTTCACGACCGGCAGTTCGATCATGCCGCAGAAGAAGAATCCTGACGTGCCCGAACTCGCCCGCGGCAAGACTGGCCGCGTGGTCGGCCATTTGATGGGCCTGATCACGTTGATGAAGGGCCAGCCGCTGGCCTACAACAAGGACAACCAGGAAGACAAGGAACCGCTGTTCGACACTGTCGACACGCTCAAGGACACGCTGCGCATCTTTGCCGAGATGGTCGGCGGGATCACGGTGAAGCCGCAAGCGATGGAACAAGCTGCACTGCGCGGCTATGCCACGGCGACGGACTTGGCCGACTACATGGTGAAGAAGGGGTTGCCCTTCCGTGACGCGCACGAGGCGGTTGCGCATGCGGTGAAGGCGGCGATCTCGCACAACGTCGATTTGTCGGAACTGCCGCTGAAGGTGCTGCAGGAGTTCAATCCGAAGATCGAGAAAGACGTGTACGAGGTGTTGAGCTTGCGCGGGTCGCTGAATGCGCGGAACACGCTGGGTGGGACGGCGCCGGCGCAGGTGCGGGCGCAGATTGCGCGGCATCGCAAGCGGCTGGCGTAATTGCTTCGTTTCAGGGGACGTGTCGTTCCCGCTGCGGGGGCCGCCCGGCATGCCAAGCGCGCTGGTCGCCTTCACTGTGCCGGCCCCTTCGGGGCTTCCCTCCGGTGCTCTCGTTTCGCGGGGTCCACGTGAACTCGCTTCGCTCAAACAGCACGTGGCCCTGATCCGCGAAACGCTCCGCTCCTCGGCGGCACAGAGGCGGCGCCCAGCGCGCTTGGCATACCGGGCTCGGAGTTTGTTCGGCGGACTTGTTCTCGTACAGACGCAGAAACGCGCGCCCCCTCAGCGGCTTGTGCCGGACTCAAGGCGGAGGTCCTCGTCATTGTCACGAGCATTCGACGCGAATACGCCCCGGCCTGCTGGAACACTTGAACAAGCAACGCGACCAACAGCATTCGCGTTTGCAGTTGGTCAGAAGTGCACCCGAGTTCGGGGGTGAGGCGAAGGAAAGCCGACCGTTGAACACCTCGGAGCCCGGTATGCGGTGCGCGCCGGGTGCCGCCTCTGTGCCGCCGAAGCGCGCAGCGTTTGGCGGATCAGGGCCACATGCTGTTTGAGCGCAGCGAGTTCATGTGGACCCCGCCAAACGGGAGCACTGCAGGGGAGCCACGAAGGGGCCGGCACAGTGAAGGCGCCCGGCGCGCACCGCATGCCGGGCGGACTTCGAAGCGCGCACGAACTGAACTACATCGCCCGATAAAAGATGTAATCCGCCTGGTACTTCACAACCTGCTTCGCACCCATGTTCCCCCCGGCGCAAGGCATGGCGGGCGCAATGCCGCCGCGCGTGGCAACCCGCTGGATGTAGCTCACGCCCTGCATCTTCCCGGCGCCCATCGCCGGATTGGCCTTGACCAACTGATACGGGATGTTGTCCGTCCCATTCGGCGCCACCGCAACCTGCGTGGCCGTGATCTTCGAGCCGTCCATGCTCTCCCACGTCGCTGGCGGCCCGTAGTACTTGCCGACCTGCGCGCCCATGCGATCCCACAGCTTCGCATCCGGGCCGACGAACACCCATTCGTGCTGGCCAGGCATGCTCGCCTTCACGCGGCATTCGTACGTGATGTCGCCGGTGCCGACAGTTTCCATGGCCACGACGTGGCCGGCCGGCACCTTCACCGGGTCGGGCAGCATGGCCTGCGAATACATCATGGGCTTGGCGCCCATGCCCGAGCAGGCGGCGAGGCCGGCAAGACTTGCGATGGCCAGCGCGGCGGGAACGATTCGGAATTGCATGATCTGATCCTTTGAAAGTAGGGATGAACGGGAACGCCACGGGCAGGCGCGGCTGTTTTGTGCGTTGTGGCCGCCCCCTGCAACTTCCGGTACGCGGCGACTCGCACATCGGATTCAAACTTCTCCATGAATCTGCCCGCGCCTACAAGGCGTACCCCCTTCATGCCCCTGCCTGCGCCACAATCCGCCGATGACTCCCGCGAGCCCGGACGCCGAACTGATGGCGCTGATCGACCGTGTCGGCCAGCGCGACGAGGCGGCGCTGCGCCTGCTCTACGAGCGCACTTCGCCGCGCCTGTTCGGCCTGGCGATGCGCGTCGTGCGCCAGCGCGAATGGGCGGAGGACGTGCTGCAGGAGACCTTCCTCACGATCTGGCGCGTGGCCGTCGACTACCGCGCCACACTCAGCCCGCCGATGGCCTGGCTCGGCCTCATCGTGCGCAGTCGCGCGCTCGACCTGCTGCGCAAGCGCACCGCCGATCGGAGCCGTATCACCGACGAATTCGACGATGCCATGGCGCAGACGCTGCCCTCGGATGCGCCCTCGCCGCAGGACCTGGCCGATGCCAGCGAGCAGGCCTTTGCGCTGCACCAGTGCCTGGGCCAGCTCGAAGGGCGGCAGCGCGAGGTGGTCAGCCTGGCCTACCTGCGCGACCTGTCGCATGGCGAACTGGCGGAGCAGCTCAAGCTGCCGCTGGGCACTGTCAAGACCTGGATCCGCCGCGGCCTCGAGAAGCTGCGCGACTGCATGGCGCGCATCGCGTGAACAAAAGCCGTCCATGAACCTCGCCGCCCACCCCGAACTGCTGGACCTGCTGGCCGCCAGCCATGCGCTGGGCACCATGCGCGGTGGCGCCCGGCGCCGCTTCGAGGCCATCGCACGCGAGCAGGCGCCGGTGCGCGCAGCGGCGCTGATGTGGCAGGGCCGGCTCGCCAGCATGGCCGAACTGCAGCCCTCGGTGGTGCCCGACGCGGCCGTGTGGACACGCATCCGCAACCTGATCGACGCCGAACAGGCCAGCGATGCCATGGCGCGCCAACGCGCCTCCGCCCCTGTCGCAGGGCCCGCAACACCTGCCGCGCCCGCCACCGGCTGGCTGCGCAGCCTCGCGCTGTGGCGCGGCGCCAGCCTGGCAGGTGCGCTCGCCACCGTCATCGCCGTGGTCGCCGGCCTCGACCTGCAGCGGCAATTGCAGACCACGCCCGCCGTGCAATACGTCGCCGTGCTGGCCGACGACAAGGCCACCGCGTCGATGCTCGTCACCTTCGATCCCAAGAACAACCAGCTCGTGCTGCAACGCATCGGCAACTACCAGCCGGGCGCCGACAAGTCGCTGCAGCTCTGGGCCTTGCCGCCCGGCGCGGCGCCGCGCTCGCTCGGCGTGCTGGGCGATGCACCCGCCTTGAAACTGACCGCCACCGAGGCCAACCTGCGCGCCATCCCCGCGCTGGCCATCAGCCTGGAGCCCCGCGGCGGCGTGCCGAGCGAACGCGGCCCGACCGGCCCCGTGCTGTTCCACGGCCCGCTCATCGAAAAGACGTTGTGATCCTGCCAATGCCCGACGCACTACGGATTTCCACTTGCCGAAGACACTTTCGCGAGCTGGCGCTTTGCACAGCGATGCTGGCAGCGTTGGCCGCACCCGCAGTCCGCGCGCAAGACTTTCCCCCTCCACCACCCCCTGCGGGCATACAGGCCGCCGCCGAGGCACGTTGGCTCGGCGACCTCGCCGCCTTTGCGCGGGCAGACAAGGAGGCACCACCCGCACCGGAGGGCATCGTGTTCGTCGGAAGCTCGAGCATTCGCTTGTGGAAGCATCTTGCGGCGGACTTCCCCGGGCAGTCCGTCGTTCTCAATCGCGGCTTCGGCGGCTCGACGCTGGCCGATTGCAGCCTCCTGGTGCGCGAGTTGGTGCTGCGCTACAAGCCACGCCAAGTGGTCGTCTACGCCGGCGACAACGACCTGGCTGCAGGACACGCGCCACTGAAGGTGCTGACCAGCTACGTCCGTTTCTCCTCCGCCATTCGCGCCGAACTGCCGAACACGCGCATCAGCTTCATCTCCATCAAGCCCAGCCCCTCGCGCGCCGCCCTGCTCTCGCAGATCCGCGAGACCAACGACATCGTGGCTGCCTACCTGCGCACCCAGGCCAACAGCGATTTCATCGACATCTACACCCCCATGCTCGGCACCGACGGCCGCCCGCGCACGGAACTGTTCCTCCCCGACATGCTCCACATGACCGATGCCGGGTACCGCATCTGGCAATCCGCGGTGGCGCCCCACCTGTTGCCGCCCGAAACGATCAGCGCCAGGCATTGATCGTTGTCGAACGCCGGAGCGGACAGCCGAACCTCTGCGATCTCCGTTCGGCTCACCGTTACCGTATCCGGGAACCTCGACGCTCCCACCACAGCGTCATCCGCGCCACCGCGTACAGCCACGCGAACACCGCGGCGAGCAGCAAGGCATCCCCCCATGCGGGCCGGGCCAGTTGGTTGCTGCCGTAGAACGCAAGCGTCAGCAGCACCGCCACGAGATGCGCACAGAACACCGGCAACGAGGCCGAACCCATGGCCTCCAGCGGGCGCATCCGGCTTCGCGGCAGCCGCTCGATCACGCTGGGTCCGAAGCGCACCGCCAGCACGCCGAGCGCCGCGAAGTTGATGACCCGGAATGGCCCGAGCTGCCACTTGTCGAACAGCAGGTTCATGGCCACGTCACCGCCGTACGGCGCCTGCCCGTCGTCGCCGAAGTGGCGCCACACGAAGCAATACGCCGCCACCACGATCGACGACACCACGACCCACCACGGGAAGTGCAAGGGCTTCGCGCCCTGCGCCTGCCGCCCCATGCCGATCCACATGCCCGTGAACCAGACGAACTGCCAGGCAAAGGTATTGAACGAGCCCATTTCCTCGTAGGGCACCGACAGCCCGAATTGCCTCACGGCGACGCCGTAGGCCCACTCGCTCAGCCCGAACTGCGCCATCCCCCATAGCGCAACGCTCGCGATCATCACCAGCCCCCACCCATGCCGCAACGCGAAGCCCAGCACCCACGGGCTCACCAGCATGAAGAAGATGTACATCGGCAGGATGTCGAGCAGCGGCGGTTCGTAGACCAGCAACAGCCCGCTCACGAACGCGTCGCGTGGCTGCGCGAGGTAGTACGACACCAGGTCGGTCACGGCCGGCTGCTCGAAGCGCACGCCCAGGCCGGCGATCACGGTGAACAACAGCAGCAAGGTCGCCGCCTGCGCCAGCCACACCTTCAACGCCCGCCGCCCGAACGCCCACCGCATCGCCGTGATGCCCTGTCGTTGCGCAAGTCGGCTGTAGACCAGGCCCGACACGTAGGCCGAAAGCAACACGAAACCCTCGGCTGCCGAGACAAAACCGAAGGGCTGCCCCAGCGGATCGGTCAGGCGCGAAGGCAGGTGCGTGAGCGTCATCAGCACGAGCATGAGCCCGCGCAGGGCGTCGATTTCCCATTGACGCTTCATCGTGATGGCAGGGGTGAAAGAGGCAGGGTGCCGAAAGGCAAGACGGGCGATGCTACAGGCTTGGAGTGCCCCGACGGTCAAGCTGCGCCCGGCCCGCCCCCACATCGCCTCAAGCACCTGTTCAGACCGGCTTAAGCGGCGAAACGACAATCAGGCTCCAGCTCAACCTTCCGGGACCACCATGCGCCTGCTGCTCGTAGAAGACGACACCATGATCGGCGAATCGCTGCTCGATCTGCTGCGCGGCGAGCACTATGCGGTCGACTGGGTGCGCGACGGCGAAATGGCCGACACCGCGCTGCGCTCCCAGAACTACGACCTGATGCTGCTCGACCTGGGCCTGCCGCGCCGCGATGGGCTCGATGTGCTGCGCAGCCTGCGTGCAAGGCGCGACAGCGTGCCGGTGCTGATCGCCACCGCGCGCGATGCGGTCGGCGACCGCGTGGCCGGCCTTGATGCAGGCGCCGACGACTACGTCGTCAAACCCTACGACATGACCGAGCTGCTGGCCAGAATCCGCGCCCTGATCCGCCGCCGCGCCGGCCACGGCGAGCCGGTGTTCTCGCACATGGGCGTGACGCTCAACCCCGCGACGAAGGAAGCCACGCTCAACAACCTGCCCGTGCTGCTGTCCGCGCGCGAATGGGCTGTGATCGAGCCGCTGATCGCGCGGCCCGGCGTGCTGCTGTCGCGTGCGCAATTGGAAGAGAAGCTCTACAGCTGGAAGGACGACATCAGCAGCAATGCGGTCGAGGTCTACATCCACGGCCTGCGCAAGAAGCTCGGCGCCGGGCTCATCCAGACGGTGCGCGGCCTCGGCTACATGGTGCCGCGCGAATGAGCGCAAAAGCGCGCGGGCCGCTTCACTCGCTGCGCGGGCGCTTGCTGCTATTCGTGCTCGCATCGATCCTGCTGGCTGGCCTCGGCCTCGGCATCACGACCTATCGCGGTGCGTTGCGCGATGCCGATGCGCTGTTCGACATGCACCTGCAGCAGATGGCGCACACCTTGCGCGGCAGCACCCTGCTCGGCAGCAACGCCGATGGCGATTTTGGCGAAGAAGGCTACGACGTCTTCGTGCAGATCTGGGGGCCGGACGGCACGCAGGTGTTCCGCTCCGCGCGTGCCGAGTTGCCGCCCCAAGCCGTGCTGGGTTTTTCCGATGCCACCGTGGGCGGCACGCGCTACCGCGTCTATTCGCTGCAGACGCCGTTGCAGACCGTGCAGATCGCGCAGGACATGGACGCGCGCCAGGCCCGCGCACGCGGCCTGGCCCTGCGCGCGACGCTGCCTTTGGCCTTGATGGCGCCACTGCTGATGCTGGCGGTCGGCTGGATCATCACGCGCTCGCTGGCGCCGGTGCAGCGCATGCAGCGCGAGGTCGCGGGCCGGGCCGACGACGACCTCTCGCCCCTGTCGATGCAGGGCCTGCCCGACGAGGTGCGCCCGCTGGTACAGGAACTGAACCTGCTGTTCGAGCGCGTGGACAATGCCTTCGACGCGCAGCGCAACTTTGTGGCAGACGCGGCCCATGAATTGCGATCGCCGCTGACCGCGCTGAAATTGCAGGCCGAATCACTGCGCCGGGCCGCCGACGACGCCAGCCGGGAGCAGGCCACGGTGCGCCTGCAGCAGGGCATCGACCGGTCGATCCGGCTCGTGGGCCAGTTGCTCGCGCTGGCGCGGCAGGAGTCGGCGTCGATGCCGCCAGACGACCCGAGCCAGACGGTCGACCTGGAGGCGCTGGTCGCCGAGGCCATCGCGGCCGTATTGCCGCAGGCGCAGCAGCGCCAGATCGACCTGGGTCTCGCAGAATCCGTGCCCGCGACCGTGCAGGGCCAACCTGCCGCGCTGCACATCCTGCTGGGCAACCTGCTCGACAACGCGGTGAAGTACACGCCGGTGGATGGGCGCATTGATGTGACCCTTTCCCTGGAAGCCGATGCGCCGGTGCTTCGCGTCGAAGACAGCGGCCCGGGCATTCCCGAAGCGGACCGCGAGCGCGCCTTCGACCGCTTCTACCGCGCGGCCGACGCAGGGGCCAGCGGCAGCGGGCTGGGCCTGGCGATCGTGCAAGCGATCGCGCAGCGGCATGGCGCCACGGTTCGGCTCGGGAAATCGGATCGGCTGGGCGGCCTGAAGGTCAGCGTGTCCTTTCCGGCAGCGGCGCCCTCGGCTGCTTGAGCCCGCGCCTCGCGCCGATTAAGCCCCTCCTAAGCCCCGCTCCTCATCATTCCGTCATCCACTTCACAAGGACCGAATCATGAGTCTCCAATCCCTCACCCCCACCCGCCTGATGCTGGCACTCGTCACCGCCGGCGTCATTGGCGGCGTCAGCGTCCAGGCGCTGGAAGGGACACACGCGTTTGCGGCAACGCCACCGGTCGCCACGGCGACCACCACCACCGGCATTCCGGTGGCGTTGCCGGATTTTTCGCAGATCACCGCGCAGAACGGCCCGGCCGTGGTGAATATCAGCGTGGTCGGCACGCGCTCGGCCGATGAAACGGCCAGCAACGACGGCGGCAACCCCTTTGCCGACGGCGATCCGCTCGGCGAATTCTTCAAGCGCTTCGGCGGTGTGCCTCCGGGCATGCAGCAACCCGGCAAGCGTGGCCAGCGCGGCGCGCCTTCGCAACCCGATGCCCAGACCGTGCGCGGCCAGGGCTCCGGCTTCATCGTGAGCGCGGACGGGATCATCCTGACCAACGCGCACGTGGTGAAGGGCGCCAAGGAAGTGATCGTCAAGCTCACCGATAGGCGCGAACTCAAGGCCAAGGTGCTGGGCGCCGACCCCAAGACCGATGTCGCGGTCCTCAAGGTCGAGGCCAAGAACCTGCCGGTGGTCAAGCTCGGCAGTGTCGACAACCTGCAGGTCGGCGAATGGGTGCTGGCGATCGGCTCGCCCTTCGGCTTCGAGAACACGGTAACGGCCGGCGTGGTGAGCGCCAAGGGTCGCTCGCTGCCGGACGACAGCGCCGTGCCCTTCATCCAGACCGACGCGGCGGTGAACCCCGGCAATTCGGGCGGCCCGCTGTTCAACTCGCGCGGCGAAGTGGTCGGCATCAACTCGCAGATCTACAGCCGCACCGGCGGCTACCAGGGCGTGTCCTTCGCGATCCCGATCGACCTGGCCACCAAGATCGAGAAGCAGATCGTCGCGACGGGCAAGGTCGAGCATGCGCGGCTGGGCGTGTCGGTGCAGGAGGTGAACCAGACGCTGGCCGATTCCTTCAAGCTGGACAAGCCGGAAGGCGCGCTGATCGCCAACGTCGAGAAGGGTGGCCCGGCCGACCAGGCCGGCCTGCAGACCGGGGATGTGATCCGCAAGGTCGACGGCAAGCCGATCGTCTCGTCGGGCGACCTGCCATCGGTGATCAGCATGGCCACGCCGGGCTCGAAGGTGCAGCTCGACATCTGGCGCAAGGGCTCGGCCGAGACGATCACGGCCAAGCTCGGCAATGCCGCCGACAAGGCCGAGAAGGTCGCGAGTGCGAACGACGCGGCCGGCCAGGGCAAGCTGGGCCTGGCGCTGCGTCCGCTGCAACCCGATGAGCGGCGCGAGGCCGGTGTCGACAGCGGCGGCCTGGTGGTCGAGGCGGCGCGTGGTCCTGCGGCGATGGCGGGTGTGCAAGCCGGCGACGTGTTGCTCGCGGTCAATGGCACGCCGGTGCGCAGCGTCGACCAGGTGAAGGACGTGATGAGCAAGTCGCCCGCCTCGGTGGCGCTGCTGGTGCTGCGCGGGGACGACAAGATCTTCGTGCCGGTGCGGATCGGCTGACGAAGGCGTGAATCTTCCACTGCGGACGCCGGGTTCAACTTGAAGCGGCACCCGTCCCGGCTTGGAGCTGTCCAGCTTGCGTGCCTTGCGCAGCGCAACGAAGCGCGGCTCCGACCGCAGCGCCGCCCGGTGATCGTCGTCCTTCAGGTAGACCATGCGGACGTCGCGAAGGGCAAGTCCCAGTTCCAGCGATGCCAGCGCTGTCGCGGCTCCCCCAACGCGGCGTGGAGCGATGCGAAGGAAGTCGGCAGGACATAACGGATCTTCGAATCGCTCAGCCATTGGCCATGGATGCTGCGGGCCTCGTGTTGCTGCCCCAGCCGCGCAAGCTCCACGCCAGGCACGGCGCGCGGCCGCGTCGCATCGGGCAGCGTCGCGGCGCGGCGCAGTGCGGCGATGCCCTGTGCCGTGCGTTGCTCTGCCAATTCCAGCAATCCGAATCCCAGGTGGGTCAGCCAAGGATCGGGCGCAATGGCCATCGAGCGGCTCAAGCGGATCCGGGCGTCCTCGAATTCGCCGGCGCCCAGGAGAAAGCTGGCCTGATCCTCATGCGCTTCGACCCCGACGGGACGCTGGCGGGCACGCAAGAGGCCAAGGTCACAAGAACGCTCTCCGAAGATGGCAACAGCTTTACCGGTTCGGGCTCCGGTCAGGTCATCACCCGGAAGGCAAGGCTCTTGCCACGACGTGCGCAACCGACGCGGGTTCGCGCGTGAGTTGGTCGTGCAGCCGTCGCGGCAGCGCGACCGCGTGTACCTCTCCACGCCGCTGCCCACCTGGGAACCGCCCTTTGTCGCTCACCTGGCGCACACCGGCAGCCGCTTCGTCAGCGTCATGGCGCACGGAGTTGAGTTAAACCTAGAAAAAGCAGTTGACCGCGCTCAACCTTTGGAAAAGCAGCATGGAGCCTGAAACTTCTGCCTTCGATCACGTTCACCGCCGGGGTGATAGCGCTATGCACCCGATTGCACCGCGCTCGACGCGCCATGCGGCGTTGCTCGGCCTTGCGGGCATGAGCCCGCCGCGTTCTACCGCCTTGCCTGGCACGCCGATCACGGCGCACTCGGGCGCATCCAACTGCTTTTTCTGGGTTAAAACAAGCTTGCGTCCGACGCACCTTGCCCGGGTCGCGTCGTCAAGACAAGAACGTTCAGCGGAGCCCTCCATGAAGAAATCCTCCTTCCTCCCACTCGGCATCGCGCTGGCGCTGGCCCTCGCGGCCTCGGCAACCGTGGCCGACACGATCAAGAAGCCCGGGCTCGACAAGCTCGTCGCCGCGCAGCAGGCCACGCCTGCTACCGACTTCAACACCTTCCTCGACGCGGCAGCCAAGTCCGACCCGGCGCTCCAGCCGGCCGTCGATGCATATCGCAAGAAGGCCCCGCTCGCCGGTGACGACCTCATCAACATCAGCCGCCTGCTCGGCCTCTACAACCGCCTTCGCAACCATGACGCGGTGATCGCCGCCACGGCGCGCATGGTGGCGATTCCGACGGTGCGCGACGACAAGATCCCGCCGCACGAGAACAAGGCCATCATCACGTTCGGCACGCTGGTCGAAGGCATGGCCAAGGACTTCGGCCTGCAGTTCCGCAACGTCGACAACCGCATCTTCGAGGTCAAGCTGCCCGCCAACACTGCAACGACCGGCAGCGAATTCGGCATCCTCACGCACGCCGACGTGGTGCCGGTCGTGGCCGACGAATGGGTGCTGGACGACGGTACGAAGCTCGACCCCTTCAAGCTCACGCGCGTGGGCGACTACCTCTATGGCCGCGGCACCATCGACGACAAGGGCTCGATCGCGGCCGTGCTGTTCGCGATGAAGACGGTGAAGGAAAGCGGCCTGCCGCTGGATCGCACGATTCGACTCATGATCGAGACCACCGAGGAAACCGGCGGCGATGCGATGAAGTACTACCGCGCCAAGACCGCCCTGCCCGACTACAACATCGTGCTCGACAGCAAGTATCCAGCCGTTGTGGCGGAGAAGGGCACGGGTGCGCTGAAGGTGTTCTTCCCGGCCGAGCCCGCCGATGGCACGACAACGGCGATCGTCGCGATGGCGGGCGCCGCGGCCGCCAACACGGTCCCGCAGAACGCGACCGCGAAACTGAAGGGCGGCGACCCGGCGACCGTCGCCGCGAAACTGAACGCTGCCAAGGCCGCTTTCATGCAGAAGTACGAAAGCCAGGGCGGCAAGTTCGCGATCGATGTGGCGCAGGGCGCCGAGGGCGTGGACGTCAAGGTGACGGGCGTTTCGGCCCACGGCTCGCGTCCCGAAGAGGGCGTGAACCCGCTGCCGCGCCTGGCGTTGTTCCTGCAGGGGTCCGGCGTGCCGCTCGCCGACAACCACTACGCGAAGGCGACGAAGTACCTGGTCGACCTCTACGGCACCGGCTACCTCGGCGAGAAGATGGGTCTTGGCTACAAGGACGACTTCATGGGCCCGCTGACCTTCTCGCCCAACCTCATCCGCGAGAGCGACGGCAAGCTCGAAGTCACGACCAACGTGCGCATGCCGCGCGGCCGCACGCCCGAGGAACTCCAGAAGGCCGTCACCGCCAAGGTCGACGCCTGGGCCGCGTCCCATGCCGCGAAGATCACCATCGACTACAACCAGGGCGAGTGGATGGCGCGCGATCCCAAGGGGGCGTGGCTGTCGACGCTGCTCAACATCTTCGGCGACACCACCGGCCTCGAAGCCAAGCCCGTGCCCACGGCCGGCAGCACCACGGCCAAGTTGATGCCCAACGCCATCAACTTCGGACCGGCCATGCCGGGCAAGAAATACACGGCGCACAACGCGAAGGAATTCAAGGAAGTGGCCGACCTGGATGCCGACATGCAGATGTTCACCGAGATGCTCGTGCGCATCGGGAACCTGAAGCAGATGCAATAGGCGCGATTCGCGGCTCAGCTCAGTTTTGCGCCGAGGGCTCCGGCGAGCCAGGCAACCCGCGCACCCTTCCGTCGGCGATGAACGCGCCGCCGACCAGCATGCGGAAGGCCGCGTCGCGCTGGAACTTCGGCAATGCGAGGGCTGGCGCCAGGAACTCGATTTGCACGGCATGCGGCTGGCCGCGCCGCACGAGTTCGCCGGGGCGCACGAACCAGCGTGCGGTGAAGCCATCGTTGCCGACGACCAGCGCGCAACGGTGCTCGCCGATGGCGGCAGGCACGTCCTCGCTCGGCACCGATGTCGCGCGCAAGGTGAGTTCCACCCACACATGCGGATTGAAAGTCTCCGGCCCACCGAAGGTCTCCGGCTCGGGCGCAGGTGGACGCCGCAGCCGCCCGATGAGCCACCCGATGATGTTGCCGACGATCGGCAGCCACAGCAGCATCAACAAGGTGCCGATGTCGCGCAGCATCGAACCCTGGGCCGCGAACTGCCGCAGCAGCGCGCCTCCCACGGCCAGGCACAGCAGGACGATCACGATCAGCTTGCGCCGGGACTGGATGGTTGTCATGCCTCGATCGTATCGGGCTCGGACTGCGCACTCGGCAAGGGCTCTGGCTGAACCGGCCACCGCCCTCCACAAGAGCGGCCGGGGTTCCCCGCGGCTCAGGTCCGCACGGTGCTGGAGTCCGCGGCTCGCGCCATCGTGCGGCGTGCCTGCAATACGACGGGCAGGTCCACCATGCGGCCATCCAGTTGCACCGCTGCGCCCTCCGCCGCGGCATCGGCGGCAATCACGCGGCGTGCCCATTCCAGTTCGGGCTCGGTCGGCGCCAGCGCCTGATGAACCATGGCCACCTGGCGCGGATGGATGCACAGCTTGGCGCCATAGCCGAAGCGCAGCGCGCGCTGGGCATCGATGCGCAGTCGCGCTTCGTCATCGATCTGCACCGTCACGCCATCGACGGCGGGTGCGAGCCGGTTCAGGCGCGTTGCGATCGCGACGGCGAAGCGCAGTGGCGCCAGTTCGCTTTCCTGCTCGTCGCACTGGATGCCAACGTCGGCCATGAAATCGATGTGCCCGACCGCCAGGCGCAGTACGCCGGGTGCTGCGGCCAAGGAAGGGAGCGCGGCATATCCCGCAGCGCTCTCGATGATCGGCAGGGTGACGATCCCATCCAGGCGCTCGTGCACGGCGGCGAGAGCCTCGCGCGACTCGGCCTTGGGCACCATGACGGCGGCGGGTCGCGGATTCAAGCCCTTCAGCCAGGCCAGGTCGTCTTCACCGGCTGCAGTGTCGGATGCGTTGATCCGCACCACCAGCGGCACGTCGCAGGCCTGGAGGGCGGCCCATTCGCGCGCGATGGCCGTGCGTGCCGAGCCCTTGTCCGCGGCAGGCACGCTGTCTTCCAGGTCCAGGATGACGACGTCGGCGCCGCTGCGCGCGGCCTTCTGGAAGCGCTCCGGCCGGTTGCCCGGTACGAACAGCAGGCTGCGCGCCTGGGCGCAGCGCTGGGTCTGGGCGTCCGACTTCGATGCGCCGGCGCCGTGGACCGGCATCGCGCCGGCTTCGAGGTGCGTTCGTGGCATGGCTTGCGTCAATCCGCGAACTGGCCTGCGGCCTTGATGACCGGGGCGTAGCGCGCCGTTTCCTGCGTCAGCCATGTCTGCAGGCCAGCCGGCGTCTGCTTCGCCTCCGGCACGATGACCGCACCCAACTCGTCCATGCGCTTGACCACAGCCGGATCGGCCAGGGCCGTACGCAGCGCACCGCCGAACTTGTCGATGGCCTCCTTGGGCGTGCCCTTGGGTGCGTAGATGCCGTGCCAGACGACGATCTCGGCGCCCTTGAGGCCCTGCTCCGACAGTGTCGGCGCATCGGGCATCGACTTGATCCGTGCCGGCGTGGTCACGCCGTACAGCTTCACCGAACCGGCCTTGATGTACTGCGTGGTCGACGTCGTCTGGTCGCACAGCAGGTCGACCTGGCCGGCCAGCAGCGCATTCATCGCCGGGCCGGTGCCCTGGTAGGGAACGGTGGTGAGGTTGGCACCGGTCGCCTGGCGGAACAGCATCCCGCAGAGGTGCGACACGGCGCCCAGCCCCGCATGCGCCAGCGTGACCTTGTCGCCATTGGCCTTGAGGTAGGCGCGCAGTTCGTTGAAGTCCTTGGCGGGCAGGTCCTTGCGGCCTAGGAGCGTCATCGGCACGTCGATGACCTGGCTCACGTACTCGAAGTCGGTGAGCGGGTTGTATGAGAGCTTGCGGTACAGCGCGGGCGCGGTCGCCATGCCGTTGTGGTGGATCAGGAAGGTGTAGCCGTCGGGCTTGGCCCTGGCGGTGTAGGTGGCGGCGATGGTGCCGCCGGCGCCGGTCTTGTTCTCGATGAGCACAGGCTGATGGAGCGTGCGGGTCATGGCGGCGCCGAGGATTCGCGCAACGAGGTCGGTCGGGCCACCGGCCGAGAAGGGTACGACGAGGGTGACGGGCTTGTCGGGATAGGCCTGCGCCAGCGCGACTGGCGTCGAGAGCGCGGACACGAGGGCGAGCGCGCAGCCAGCGGCGATACGACGGCGCTTTGCAAAGGTGTGATTCATGGATGTCTCCAGTGATTTGTTCAGATGGCTTTGGCGCTGCGCATCGCGTCCATTGCATCCGGGCTGTAGCCCAGTTCCGCGAGGATCGATGCCGTGTGCTGTCCGAGTGCGGGCACGGCGTCCATGCGGGGCGCGAAGTTTCCGTTCTGGCCGGGTGGCAGCAGCGCGGGAACGGGGCCTGTCGGCGTCTCGACCTGGGTCCAGCGGCCGCGTGCTTGCAACTGGGCATGCGACCACACGTCTCGCATGTCGTTCATGCTCGCGTTGGCAATCTGTGCGTCGTCGAGACGTGCGATCACCTGTTCGGCGCTGAGTGCGGCAAAGGTCTCGACGATGAGCGCCCGCACTTCCTGCCTGGCGGCCGTGCGCTTCGAGTTCGATGCGAAGCGTTCATCCGTTGCGAGTTCCGGTCGCTGCAACACGACGCGGCAGAAGGCTTCCCATTCGCGCTCGTTCTGCAGCCCGAGCATCACGGTCTTGCCATCCCCGGCGGGGAAAGGTCCGTACGGATAGATGGTCGCGTGCGCGGCGCCAGCGCGGGGCGGCGGCGTGGCGCCGTCGAAGGCGTAGTACAGCGGATAGCCCATCCACTCGACCATGCTCTCCAGCATCGACACATCGATGCGGCAACCCTTGCCGGTGCGCCCGCGCTGGATGAGGGCCGACAGGATGTTGGTGTAGGCGTACATGCCCGCCGCGATGTCGGCGATGGAACAGCCGGCCTTCGCCGGTTCATCGGGGGAACCGGTGATCGAGAGGAAGCCCGACTCGCTCTGGATCAGCAAGTCGTAGGCCTTCTTGTCGCGGTACGGGCCCTTGTTCTGCGGGTCGTCGCCGTAGCCCGAGATATCGCAGACGATGAGTCGCGGATGCTTCTCGCACAAGGCTTCGTAGGACAGGCCGAGGCGCGCCGCAGCGCCCGGCGCGAGGTTCTGCACGAGCACGTCGGCGCCTTCGATCAGCTTCGCCAATACGTCCTGCGCCTGCGGCTGCTTGACGTCGAGCGTGAGGCTTTCCTTCGAGCGGTTGGTCCAGACGAAGTGCGAGGCCATGCCGCGCACGCGTTCGTCATAGGCGCGGGCGAAGTCACCGCTGCCGGGCCGCTCGACCTTGATGACGCGCGCGCCGAGGTCGGCCAGTTGCCGTGTGCAGAACGGCGCCGCGATGGCGTGCTCCAGGGTGACGACGGTGATGCCATCGAGGGGTCTCATGATCGACTCCACAGGGGGCAGCGAATGAAGTGGGCGTGGCGCATGGTGTCGTTGCCTTAGAAGGAGCGCGGGAGACCCAGCAGATGCTCGGCCACGTACGAGAAGATGAGGTTGGTCGAGATCGGCGCGACCTGGTACAGCCGCGTCTCGCGGAACTTGCGCTCGATGTCGTATTCGTTCGCAAAGCCGAAGCCGCCGTGCGTCTGCATGCACACGTTGGCCGCTTCCCACGACGCCTTCGCCGCGAGGTACTTCGCCATGTTGGCCTGCGCGCCGCACGGCTGGTTGGCGTCGAACAATTCGGCCGCCTTGAAGCGCATGAGGTTGGCCGCCTCGATCTCGATGAAGGCGTCCGCGATCGGGAACTGCACGCCCTGGTTCTTGCCGATGGGCCGGTCGAACACGATGCGTTCGTTCGCATACTTCGTGGCCCGGTCGATGAACCAGTAGCCGTCGCCGATGCACTCGGCCGCGATCAGCGTGCGCTCGGCGTTGAGGCCGTCGAGGATGTACTTGAAGCCCTTGCCTTCCTCGCCGATGAGGTTCTCCTCGGGGATCTCGAGGTTGTCGAAGAAGAGTTCGTTGGTCTCGTGGTTGACCAGGTTGGGAATGGGCCGCACTGTCATGCCATTGCCGATGGCGTGCTTCAGGTCGACGATGAAGATCGACATGCCTTCGGACTTCTTCTTGACGTCCGCCAGCGGCGTGGTGCGCGCCAGCAGGATCATCAGGTCGGAGTGCTGCACACGCGAGATCCAGACCTTCTGGCCGTTGACGACGTAGCGGCCGTCCTTCTTCACGGCGGTGGTCTTGATCTTGGTGGTGTCGGTGCCGGTGGTCGGCTCGGTCACGGCCATGGACTGGATGCGCAGCTTGCCGGCGGCGATGGGCGGCAGGTACTTGTCCTTCTGCGCCTTGCTGCCATTGCGCAGCAGCGTGCCCATGTTGTACATCTGGCCATGCACCGCGCCGGAGTTGCCGCCGCTGCGGTTGATCTCTTCCATGATCACGGTCGCAGCGGTCAGGCCGAGACCGGTGCCGCCGTATTCCTCCGGGATCATCGCGGCGAGCCAGCCGGCTTCCATGAGGGCATCGACGAACTTCTCGGGGTAGGCGCGTTGCTCGTCGACCTTGCGGAAGTACTCGTCGGGGAATTGCGAGCACAGGTGGCGCACGGCATCGCGGATTTCCTGGTGCTGGTCGGATTCGTTGTACATGGGTGTCGTCTCTTTGTGTGTGGTGAAGTGGATGTTCAGGCGAGGGTGGCGGTGGCTTCCATCGCCAGTGCGCCGTCGGTGTGTTTCGCCCAGAGCTGGACGGTGCGGCCGTCTTCGCTGCGGCGGCCGCAGACCTCGAAGGGCGTGGTGTCGAAGGTGGGCTTCATCGCACGGAATGCGAAGCGCGTGACCGTGCTATCCGGCAGGTTGCGCCGCAACAGGTCCAGCAGCAGCGTCGCGATCAGCGGGCCGTGCACGATGAGGCCGGGATAGCCCTCGACCTCGGTGACATAGCGGCGGTCGTAGTGGATGCGGTGGCCGTTGAAGGTCAGGGCCGAGTAGCGGAAAAGGAAGACGTCGTCGGCCTGGATGGGGCGCACCCAATCGTGTTCGGTGGGCGCGAGTTGCACGGGCGGCACCGGGTCGCCTGGCTTGGGGTTGTCGCGGTAGACGATGTCGTGCTCTTCGTGGATTGCCACGCCGTGTTCGTCGGAGATCTCGTGGTGCACACGCACGAACACCAGCGAGCCACTGCGCCCTTCCTTGCCACTGACATCGGCGATGCGCGAGTCGCGGCGGATGCTGCTGCCGATGGCCAGCGGGCGCAGGAAGTCGATGCGGCTGCCGGCCCACATGCGGCGCGGCAGCGGTACCGGCGGAAGGAAGCCGCCGCGTTGCGGATGGCCGTCGGCACCGATCTCCGATTGCCGCGCCATCGGCAGGAAGTACAGCCAGTGCCAGCACGGCGGGACCGGATCGCCGGGCTGCGGAGTGGCGTCGTCGCGGTCCAGCGTGGCCGAAAGGCCTTGCACTGGCGTGGCGGCGGCAATGTCGTTGCGCGATTCGGTGCGGCCGATCCAGTTGCGCAGGTGTTCGATGTCGAGGGTCATCCGGGGTCTCCTTGCTTGTTCTCGTCGAGGTCGATTCTGGTTGGCGCCATGCTATTTGTGAAATACATTGTCGGCCTACGAGCTATATGACAAACACCTAGCCATGGAACTGCGCCAGCTGCGCTACTTCGTCGGGGTCTGCGAGGCCGGCAGCCTGTTGCAGGCGGCCAGCCGGCTGCATGTGGCGCAGCCTGCGCTCGGCCAGCAGATCGCGGCGTTGGAACACGAGGTGGGCGGCAAGCTGTTCGAGCGATCCAGCCGCGGCATGGCGCTGACCGAGGCCGGGCGGGCCTTCCTGGAGCATGCGCGGGTGGTGCTGGCGGACGTGGAGCGTGCGCGGCTCTCGGTGCGCGATGCCAATGCCGTGCCGCGCGGCGATGTCGCCATCGGCCTGCCCACGACCATCGCGCTGCTGGTTACGGTGCCGTTGCTGAAGGCCTGCCGAGAACGGCTGCCCCACGTGCGGCTGAAGGTGGTCGAGGCCTACAGCGGCTTCCTGAGCGAATGGCTGCGCGCCGGCCGGCTCGATCTGGCGATCCTCTTCGGTGACGCCTCCGAGCCTGCGCTGGCCAAGCGCGCGCTGCTGGAAGAACGGCTGGCGCTGGTCACCCATGCCAACGGACCGCGCATCGCCGCGCGCATCGCTCTGGCCAAGGTGGCGGCCTATCCCCTGGTGTTGCCTGGTCGAGAGCACGGGCTGCGCCGCATCATCGACCAGGCCTGCTCGGCGGCATCGATCGAACTCGACGTGATCGCCGAGGTCGACTCGCTGACCAGCGTGAAGAAGGCGGTCGAGGCAGGCATCGGCAGCACCATTCTTTCGATGGCATCGGTGGCCGAGGAAGTGGCTGCGGGGAAGCTGCGTGCTGCCATCGTGACCGACGAAGGGATGGCGCGGCGCGTGGTGTGTGCGACCAATTTCGCGCGCCCTTCAACGCCAGCTGCCGCGGCGGTGATCGCGCTGGCGACGGAGCTGATCCAGCAGATGGTGAAGTCCGGCGCGTGGCCCGCGCGGTGGATCGATGCCGGGGCGGGGCGGTGAGTCAGGAGTCTCGGGGAGTACCGGGACTTTCACTCATTCTTTTCAACAACTCAGTGCGCATTGGCAGTGATTATCCCGGGCACTTGTCCCAGCTTGGCATCTGTTCCGATGTTGGGACCGAACGCCCCTCCTTGATTTCCCACGAATACCGACACCGTGGACAAGCAGCGGTCGGCGACGAACGCATTCCAAGAAACTGGAAGCAAACGATTCCGGCTATGGCGACCCCAACTGCAATTCCGCCAATGAAGACATCTCTCCAATTGGGCGACAGTGTCTCCGGCAGGAAGACATACGCAGCCGCGGCACCCACAAGACCGACCGCGACGCCACCCAAGAACACCATGTTGCGGCGCGTTTGATTTCGTCTTGCCAAGTTCTTCGCCGCAAGTGCCTCGGACGCCAGTTGGGAAGAAACCGATTCGGGCATTTCGAAAGCACCAGAAGGACGCCAAGCCACAACTACAACTACGACTCCAGCCCAGGCACCTTCTCCACCTCATCCGGCTTGTAGATCTTGTGCTGAGCCGCCGGCCCGATCGCATCCGTCACTACCACCAGCCGCCAGAGATCGCCCTTGTCGGCGCCAGCACGTTCCTCGTCCGTGAGCTTGAAGGTCTTCACCCCCGGGGCGGTGCCCTTCACCGCGAGCTTGAGCAGGGTCTTGCCCTTCTTGTCGGTCACCTCGATGTCGTAGCCCAGCTTCTGGCTCGACACGTTCTCGGGCTTGTAGCCGTAGCCGGCGAAATGCTTGGTCAGGTAGTCGATCGCAGCCGCGTGCACCGACTCCGGCGTGATGTCGCCGGCGGCGACTGCCTGCAGCGGTGCCGCCGGGACACTGCCCCGTGCCCGCGCAACTTTCACCTCGTCCTCGGTCGGCAGCCAACCTTGCGGACCGCGCACCAGCACAGCGACCTTCTCGTCGGCATCCCACGCAGCGACATGCCATTCCTGCTCATCCTGCACGCGCACCGACACCTTGGCGGCCTTGTCGGTCTCCAGGCCGGCGATGGCAACGCGGTTGGTCTGCAGCACGGCCCGCACGCTGAGGCCCAGGTCCAGTGAGCGCTTGAGCAGTTGCATCCGGTCCTTGGCGCGTTGCGATTGCAAGGCGGTGCGTTCACCGCCGCCGCCGAGCCGATGGTGCGTGTCCAGCGACTCCAGGTAGAACCAGCGTCCACCCGTGCCGACGCTCACGAATTCGGCCCAGATGGTGATGATGACGTTGTCGCCCGATGCGAGCCAAGCCTGGTCGGAGGCCTTCTCGCGCGCATCGAACACGCCCATCCTGGAGATGATGTCCACGGGCGTGCGCTTCTCGCCCGTCAGGCGTTTTTCATTGATGACCGCGAGTACCGCGGGGTCGACTTCTTTGTCCATGGGAATGACTGGCTTGAATGGGGGGTGCGGCCGCGACAGCGGGCCGCTCGGACGCGTATTGTCGCGGGCCGGCGCCTCGTGGCAACTCGACAGCTTGTTCGGCATCATTCGCGCACCGGCCGTCACCCCCAAAGTCGCGCGCATGCAGGAAGCCTTGCGAGTTGAAGTGGATCACCATGAAGGCATCGCGGCTCGCCGCCAGCAGGATGCCGATCTCCACCAGAATGGCGACGAAGGGCAGCAGGACGACGAAGACAATCAGGGCTCGCCAGCGCAAGCACCGCCGCGTACAAGAGCGTTTCCCCTTGCAGGGGGAACAGGAAAAACCGGGGCAATCGCAACCAGAATGGCGTGATGGCGGCGTCGGTACGCCCGCGCGTTGGAATCATGGCACCGCGCCTTTGGCACTCACCCTCGGGGGCATCCATGTGTGAACCGGGCGTGCAGTCCTTTGGTCGTCAAGGAGAGACCGTTTGAACATTCGCAAGAAGGTCGTGGCCGCCACCGTGCTCGCCGCCGTCGCGTTGGGCGCCCAGGCACTGCAGGTCACCGGGCTCACGCCGCAGGGCGAGGTCGCGCGCGTGCGGCAGATCTCCGCCCGCTTCGACCAGGCGGCCGTCAACTTCGGCGATCCGAAGGCGCCCGCGCCGCTGGCGGTGAACTGCAGCGATGCAGCGGCGTCCAAGGGCACAGGCCGGTGGGTCAACGAGAAGCAGTGGGTGTACGACTTCGAGAACGACCTGGGGCCGGGCGTGCGCTGCACGGTGACGCGGGTCGCCGGGTTCAAGTCGGCGTCCGGCACTGAGCTGACGGGCGCCGCAAGCTGGCAGTTCAACACCGGCGGGCCCTTCGTCCGCAGCGTGCGGCCCGGCGGCGGCAGCATCGACGAGCAGCAATTCTTCCTGCTTGAACTCAACGGCGCCGCCACGTCGCAAAGCCTGCTGGCCAACATGTGGTGCCAGGCCGAGGGCATCGGCGAGCGCATCCCCGTAGTGGCACTGGCCGACGCCGACCGCGCCGCCCTGCTGCAATCGATGAACGCCACCGAGCGCGCGGCCAAGGATCCGCTGCGCTTTGCGACGGTGCGCTGCAACCGCACGCTGCCGCCATCGGCCAAGGTGCAGCTGGTCTACGGCGCCGGCGTGGCCACGCCATCGGGCGTGGCCAACAAGGTGGAGCGCCGATTCAACTTCCAGGTGCGCGAGCCTTTCGCCGTGTCCTTTACCTGCGAACGCGAGAACGCCCAGGCGGCTTGCCTGCCGCTGCGGCCGATGACGCTGACTTTCAATTCGCCGGTGTCACGCGCCCTTGCCGCGCAGATCGCGCTGAAGGGCGGTGGCAAGACCGTCTCGCCCAAGTTCGATGACCAGGGCCAGGCCAATGCGGAGACGCTGGTCGACTCGGTGAGCTTCCCGGCGCCCTTCCCCGAGCAGACGCAGTTCAGCATCGAACTGCCTGCCGGATTCAAGGACGCGTCGGACCGCCCTGTGGCGTCCCCCGGCGCCTTTCCGATGAAGGTCGCCACCGGCGCGATGCCGCCGCTGGCCAAGTTCGCGGCGGCGCCCTTCGGCGTGGTCGAGCGCTTTGCCGAGCCGGGCGGCGTGGCCGTGATGCCGGTGACCGTGCGCAACGTGGAACCTGCCCTGCAACTGCAGGCGCTGACCCCCGGCAAGGTGAGCGACCTCAACCCGCAGACCGACAGCGAAATCATCGCGTGGTTCCGCAAGGTGCGCCGCTACGACAACAGCTACACCGTCACCCGCAAGGTGGCCGCCCGCGACGTGAAGGGACCGCTGCCGAGGATCATCGACAAGGACGACAAGGACAGCGTGCAGACGCGCATGCTGTCCCTGCTCAACGGCCAGTCCGGCGTGAAGACGCTGGACATGCCCAAGGCAGAAGGCGGCGGCCCGCGTCCCTTTGAAGTGGTGGGCATTCCGCTGACGCCGGGCTTCCACGTGCTGGAGATCGCATCGCAGAAGCTCGGCGGCTCGCTGCTCGACGAACGCTACGGCGCCGACCGCACGATGTATGTGCGCACCAGCGCGCTGGCCACCAACCTGGCCGTGCACTTCAAGCTCGGGCGCGAGAACGCCGTGGCCTGGGTGACCACGCTCGACAAGGGCAAGGTCGTGGCCGGCGCGAAGGTGCGCGTGTGGGGCTGCGACGGCAAGGAGGTGGTGAGCGGCACCACCGATGCCAACGGGCTGATCACGCTCAGCGGCGTTTCGCCCGAAGCACCCAAGTGCCCTGGCGATGGCGGCGAGGAAGACGTCGACTACAGCAGTGGCGCCTACTTCGTCAGCGCGCGCGCCAAGGACGACACGGGCGCCGAAGACCTCGCCTTCACCTGGAGCGACTGGCAGCGCGGCATCGAGCCCTGGCGCTTCAACGTGCCGACCAGCCTCGACCCGGAGCCCGACCGCGTCGCCCACACCATCTTCGACCGCACGTTGCTGCGCGCCGGTGAAACGGTGTCGATGAAGCACCTCATCCGCACGCAGACCCGCACCGGCTTCGGCCTGCCTGAGAGCGTGCCCGACACGCTGGTGGTGACGCACACCGGCAGCGGCCAGCAGTTCACGCAGGACCTCAAGTGGCGCAAGACCGCGACCGGCGGCCAGAGCGCGGAGAACACCTTCGCCATCCCGCCCGCCGCCAAGCTGGGCGTGTACGAGGTGATGATGCGCAACGGCAAGGAACAGGCCGAGGGCGACAACGAGGACGGCCGTCGCCAAAGCTACAACTCGGGCAGCTTCCGCGTCGAGGAGTTCCGCCTGCCGGTGCTGGAAGGCCGTGTCACGCCCGCCGACAAGAACCCGCTCGTCGCGGTGACATCCGTGCCCGCGGACGTGCAGATCAACTACGTGGCCGGCGGCGGTGCGGCCAACCTGCCGGTGCGCGTGTCGGCCCTCACGCGCAGCAAGTCGATCAGCTTCGCCGACTACGACATGTTCAGCTTCACGCCCCCGCGCAAGCAGGACAGCGCCAGCAACGCCGACGAGGAAGCCGCCGCCAGCGACAACAACCGCATCGTGGCCGACAAGCTGCCCGTGACGCTGGACCGCAACGGCGCCGGCAAGGTCACCGTCGACAAGCTGCCCGCCTCCAAGGCGCCGCGCGAACTGCTGCTCGAAGCCAGCTATGCCGACCCGAACGGCGAGGTGCAGACCCTCCGCAGCACGCAGACCCTCTGGCCCGCCGCCGTCATCGCCGGCATCAAGGCCGAGAACTGGATCTCCACAGACAAGAAGCTCAAGTTACAGGCGCTCGCGCTCGATCTCGCGGGCAAGCCGCTGGCCGACGTGCCCATCGACGTCAAGGCCACCGCCGTCATCACCACCAGCAGCCGCAAGCGCATGGTCGGCGGCTTCTACACCTACGACAACAAGACCGAGACCAAGGAGTTGGGCAGCGTCTGCAAGGGCAAGAGCGACAGCCGCGGCCTGCTGCTGTGCGATGCGTCGCTCGCCGAGCCCGGCCAGGTCGAACTGGTCGTCAACGCCAACGACAAGGAAGGCCGCACGAGCCTGGCCGCCAGCTCGGTCTACGTGACGAAGCAAGGCGAGATCTGGTTCGGCGGCGAGGACAACGACCGCATCGACGTGCTCCCGGAAAAGAAGAACTACCAGCCTGGCGAAGTGGCCCGCTTCCAGGTGCGCATGCCCTTCCGCTTCGCGACGGCGCTGGTCGCGGTGGAGCGCGAGGGGGTCATCGAGACGCACGTCGTGCAGCTCAACGGCCAGGACCCGACCGTCACCCTCGATGTCAAGCCGGAATGGGGCCCGAACGCCTACGTCAGCGTGCTCGCACTGCGCGGGCGGCTGCGCGAGGTGCCGTGGTACAGCTTCTTCACCTGGGGCTTCAAGTCGCCGCGCGAGTGGTGGACCGCCTTCTGGTACGAAGGCCGTGAATACGTCGCGCCGACCGCACTGGTCGACCTGAGCAAGCCCGCCTTCCGCATGGGCCTGGCGGAGATTCGCGTCGGCACGCAGGCACACCAGATCGCAGTGAGTGTGGCCAGCGACAAGCCGAGCTACCCGGTGCGCAGCAAGGCCGAGGTGACCATCACCGGCAAGCTTCCCGACGGCAAGCCCGCGGCCGGCGCCGAAGTGGCCCTGGCCGCCGTCGACCAGGCCTTGCTGGAGCTGATGCCCAACACCAGCTGGAACCTGCTCGAGGCGATGCTGCAGCGGCGCAGCTGGGGCGTGGGCACGTCGACCGCGCAGATGGAGATCGTCGGGCGCCGGCACTATGGGCGCAAGGCGGTGCCTGCGGGCGGTGGCGGCGGCAAGGGCCAGACGCGCGAGTTGCTCGACACGCTGCTGCTGTGGAACCCGAAGATCGTCCTCGATGCCAACGGCCAGGCCAAGGTCACAGTCCCGCTCAACGATGCGCTGACCACCTTCAAGATCGTGGCCGTGGCCGATGCGGGCACCGGCATGTTCGGCACCGGCCAGGCCAGCATCCAGGCCACGCAGGACTTGCAGATCATTAGCGGACTGCCACCGCTGGTGCGCGAGGACGACCAGTTCCGCGCGCAGATCACGCTGCGCAACACGACGCAGAAGGCGATGAAGGTGGTCGCCACGCCGCGCGCCACGCTGCTCACGATGGAGCCGCAGACGGTCGATATTCCCGCCGGGGAATCGCGCGAGGTGGCGTGGAACGTGACGGCGCCCGCGCAGTTGGCGCAGACGCGCGCCGAGGCCATCCTGTGGGAGATCTCTGCGAAGGACTCGCTCGGCGGCGCGGCCGACGCGCTCAAGGTGCGCCAGCGCATCGTGCCCGCCGTTCCGCTCACGGTGCAGCAGGCCACGCTGGTCCAGGTCGATGGCACCTTCACGCTCGACGTGGCCCCGCCCGCAGACGCCCTGCCCGGTCGCGGCGGCCTGCGCCTGTCGCTGCAGCCGAGCCTTGCGGAAGGCATGACGGGCGTGCGCGACTGGTTCGCCAACTATCCCTTTATCTGCCTCGAGCAGAAGACCAGCAAGGCCGTTGGCCTGCGCGACGCGAAGATGTGGCAGGCCGTGATTGCGCAACTGCCCACCTACCTCGACGGCGATGGCCTCGCAAGCTACTTCCCGCCGCGCGACGGTGAGTCCAACCGTGGCAGCGACACCCTCACGGCCTACCTGCTGGCGGCCACGCACGAAGCCTCGGCGATCGACCCCGGCTTTGCCATCGCCGACAACGTTCGCGCACCGATGGAGAGCGCGCTGATCGCCTTCGTCGAAGGCCGCCTCCAGCGCGAGTTCTGGAGCCCGCGCAAGGACCTCGACGTGCGCAAGCTCGCCGCGCTCGAAGCCCTGTCGCGCTACGGCAAGGCACAGGGCCGCATGCTCGGCAGCATCACGATCGCGCCCAACCAGTGGCCCACCGGCGCCGTGATCGACTGGCTGCAGATCCTGCAACGCGTGAAGGATGTTCCCAAGCGCGACGAGCGCATGGCCGAGGCCAGCAACATCCTCAAGGCGCGCCTGAGCTACCAGGGCACCAAGCTGATCTTCAGCACCGAGCAGGACGACTACTGGTGGTGGCTGATGACCAACGGCGACGTCAACACCGCGCGCCTGATCCTGGCCGTGATGGACGACCCCGAATGGAAGGAGGACATGGGCCGGCTGGCCAATGGCTTCATCGGCCGGCAGCAGAAAGGCGCATGGCTCACCACCACGGCCAACCTGTGGGGCGGGCTGGCGCTGGAGAAGTTCTCGAAGAAGTTCGAGGCCACGCCGGTCGCTGGCCTCACCGCCGCGACGCTCGGCGCGATGAGGGCGCAGGTCGACTGGGGGAAGGTCGAGCGCATCAAGACCAGCGACGCGGGCGGCGCGCCGAACCAGACCACGGCCTTCGGTGCGCCGGCCTCACCGGGCAACCTGCGCAACAACAGCATGTTCATGCCATGGTCCAACCCGCCGGCCGCGCGCGAGAACTTGCAGGTCACGCAGACCGGCACCGGCAAGCCGTGGCTCACGATGCAGTCGGTGGCCGCGGTGCAGTTGAAGGCGCCATTCGCGGCCGGCTATGCGATCAAGAAGAGCATCACGCCGGTCGAGCAGGCCTCCGCCGGCAAGTACACGCGCGGCGACGTGCTGCGCGTGTCGCTGGAGGTGAATGCCAGCGCCGACATGACCTGGGTCGTCATCACCGACCCGATTCCCGGTGGCGCCACGATCCTCGGCGGTGGGCTGGGGCGCGATTCGCAGATCGCGACACAGGGCGAGAAGAAGACCGGCACCGGCTGGGCCGCGTTCGAGGAGCGCTCCTTCGAGTTCTTCCGCAGCTACTACGAGTACCTGCCGAAGGGCGTGGTGAAGATGGAATACACGGTGCGGCTGAACAACGTCGGCGAGTTTGCGCTGCCACCGAGTCGGGTGGAGGCAATGTATGCGCCGGAGATGTTCGGGGAGGTGCCGAATGCACGGGTGAAGGTGGAGGCTGTGAAATAGCCGGTTGAACGACAAGCCGCTGGCCATTTTTCTCAGTTCCCATTGCAACGCCCGAATGCCAGCGACTATGCTTTCCCACCTCGCCACACTGTCACCGTCCTGAAATCCTTCAGTTCACGCTGGCGAGGCCCAGGGAGCAAGATGAACGCCGGGATGCAGGATCGTGCCGCGGACGTGAAGCCGTGAAGGGCCCTTTGCAGGACTCTCGTCGGCTTCGGTTCCTCGGTTGGCTGGTGGCAACCAACGTGTTGTCGACCGTCCTGCACTACGTCGACAACGTGCTGTCCTTTCCCGAGTATCCGGAGCCCGCCTGGGCCACCCCACTGCTGGTCGACGCATTCTGGTTTCTCATGACGCCCTTCGCTGCTGCGGGCTATGGCTTCTTCGCGCGTGGCCGGCCGTGCCTGGGCGGTGCGCCGTTGCTCGCGTTTTCAGCCATGAGCCTGCTGTCGCTCGGGCACTGTCTCTACGCGCCGATGTGCTCCGTCAGCCCGCGGATCAACGCCTTCATTCTTTTCGAAGCGGGGTGCGCCATCGTGCTGGTCGCCAGCGTCTTCACGCTCCTCGCACGACCCGCGTCCAGGCACGACCGTCGTCCGAAATCCTTCACATGAATATTCGCCGCCTTCTGGTTTCCGATGCACCCGCGGTCCAGGCCTTGCGCCTTGCCGGATTGCTCGAAGCGCCGACGGCCTTCGGGTCCAGCCATGAGGAGGAAAAAGACTGGCCGACCTCGGTCGTGGCCACGCTGTTGCAACACGGAGTCGACCTGGCGTTCTTCGGCGCCTTCCGGGCGCAGTCGTTGATCGGCGCGGTGGCGTTCGACCGCGAACGCGTCACCCATCGGTCGCACAAGGGATTGATCTGGGGCATGTATGTGCTGCCCGACTACCGCAGCATGGGCGTTGCACGGGCGCTGCTGGCGCACCTCCTGGCATTTGCCGCGGACGTGCCCGGCGTACGACAACTCAATGCGACGGTCAACAGCGGGAACGCCATCGCTCTCCGGCTGTTCGAATCGTTCGGGTTCCGTGCCTTCGGCGTCGAGCCGGACGCCATGTTCATCGCCGGACAATTTCACAGCGAGACGCACTTGTGCCTGCACCTTTCGAGCACGTCAACGAGATAGCAGGGATTAGTCCGCACCGAGATCGACAGTCGCCAGTCCGTGCCGATCACGTTCGACTCATCAGGGAGAGTTCATGCAGTTGTTGGGTGTCATTGCGCCAAAGAGGGCACGCCTCTTGAGAAACAAAACTCGTTGAGTCCGTTTCTCTGCGAACGCCTGCCCCGGCCACGGGGTTGGAATGCTCTTGAGTCGATGTGGCTTTGCCATCTCGACTCAATCCCCCGCGGGGGGCGGGCCGGCACGGCCCTGGGGGCTCTTGAGACCGAGGGCGACCAACGCGGCGCTTCGACCGTCGGGGCTGGTGCTGGCATGAGGCCGAAAGCACTGCTCATCCTTGGCGTCGGCACAGTCCTCGCGGGAGCGGCATGTCCATCCTTGCGACCCTGTGGCTCGTTGGCGGCATGGCACCCCCGAATCAGAACCCCACCCCTGCAATGCTCCGTCATCAACAGGACGAAATTCGCAATGCCTGCAGGGCCGCCGCTCGAATCACACGCCTGCTGGCCCTTCCTTGCGAACCAGGCGCTACCCAGCCAGCCGCACCAGCGCCTCGATCGCCAGCGGATAGCCCTTCACGCCCAGTCCCACGATGATGCCGCGCGCTGCCGGCGAGATGTACGAGTGGTGGCGGAACTCCTCGCGCGCATGCACGTTGGAGATGTGCAACTCGATCAGCGTGACGCTCGCGCCCTTGATCGCGTCATGCAATGCAATCGACGTGTGCGTGTAGGCGCCCGGATTCATCACCACGCCGATCATGTTGCCCGCGGCGATCTCGCGGCCGGCCTCGTGGATCCAGTCGATCAACTGGCCTTCATGGTTCGACTGGCGGCATTCGATCGCCACGCCGAGCTTGTCTCCAGCCTCCGCGCACATGCGCTCGACATCCGCCAGCGTTTCGTAGCCGTATTGCGCAGGCTCGCGGGTGCCGAGCAGGTTGAGGTTGGGGCCGTTGAGGACGAGTATTTTTTTCATGGTCTTGGCATTCTCGGGTGGGCGTCGGGACTCAGTATTGAATTTGCGCTGAAGCACGCAGTTCGTCCGGCGTACTCGTCCCGTAGCCGAAGAATTCCAGATACGCCGGGATCATCTCGAACAGCATGTCCGTGCCGACCTGGATCGCGCAGCCCTTGTCCTTGGCAGCTTTCAGCAGCGGCGTGTATTCCGACTTCATCACCACCTCGCCCACGAAGGTCGTCGGCGCGATGCGGTCGATGTCGAAAGGCAGCGGATCGCCTTCCTTCATGCCCAGCGGCGTGGCGTTGACCACCACATCGAAGCCGGCCGGGTCCTTCGAACCCGTCTTCACCACCAGTTGCGGATAGTGCTCGCGCAGGCGGTCGGCCAGCGCTTCCACCGAGGCGGTATTCATGTCGAACAACGCCAGTTCGGCCACGCCGGCGCCAGCCAGCGATGCCGCGATGGCCGACCCGACCCCGCCCGCGCCGGACACCAGCACGCGCGCACCCTTGAGCGCACGGCCCTTGCGCTCGACGCCGCGTACAAAGCCGGCGCCGTCGAACTGGTCGCCCAGCAGCGTGCCGTCGGGCCGCTTCAGGATCGCGTTGCAGGCACCTGCGATGCGGGCCGTTGGCGTGACCTCGTCCACCAGGCTCATCGTCGTGACCTTGTGCGGCATCGTCACCAGCGCACCGCGCAGGTTGGTCAGCGCAGCCAGCGCCTTGAGCACCGACGGGTAGTCCTCCGGCTTGACGCCCATCGGCATCACGACCGCATCGATACCCTTCTTGTCGAACCATGGGTTGTAGATCATGGGCGCCTTGAATGACTCGGTCGGGTAGCCGAGGTGAGCGATGAGGGTGGTCTTGCCGCTGATCATGATCTGTTTGTCTCCGGTGGGAAGGAGCCGCCACTTTAGGAGGCCCGCATCGTGGCGTACAGAAGCAGGCCGCATCGCGTGATCGATCAGCGCAATCACCTGATCGATCAACGATCTTTTTTGGGGTTTACCCGCTTCAATGCAAAGGACTCGGTTGCGCTTTTCCTTCACCAGGCGGCCTGCCAACTGCCGCCAGCAGGGCTGCGCCGCCCGTTGGTCTGGTGGCCGCCGGCGTACCGCCCTGGACCGGCAGCGAGGGCTCATGCAACGACGCTTTAGACACAGTTTATTCACAAATGTGAAATCAATACCCGACACCATCGCCGCCACAAGCCATGGCCGGCACCCCATCGGTTTTTCATTGGCATGCCGTCTTGGCGCCGGGAACTCCCCTCTATAGTGAGCGCTGTCATCCACCGCCCACCGATACCGATCCCCCATGAAAACCAAAGCCGCCGTCGCCTGGAAATCCGCCGCCCCGCTGACCATCGAAACCGTCGACCTGGAGGGGCCGAAGTTCGGTGAGGTACTGGTCGAGATCAAGGCCACCGGCATCTGCCACACCGACTACTACACCCTCTCCGGCGCGGATCCGGAAGGCATCTTCCCGGCCATCCTGGGCCATGAAGGCGCGGGGATCGTGGTCGACGTCGGCCCCGGCGTGACCACGCTCAAGAAGGGCGACCACGTCATTCCGCTCTACACGCCGGAATGCCGCCAGTGCAAGTTCTGCCTGAGCCGCAAGACCAATCTCTGCCAGCTGATCCGCGGCACCCAGGGCAAGGGCCTGATGCCCGACGCCACCAGCCGCTTCAGCCTCGACGGCAAGCCGATCTTCCACTACATGGGCACCTCCACCTTCAGCAACTACACGGTCGCGCCGGAGATCTCGATGGCCAAGATCCGCGAGGACGCGCCCTTCGACAAGGTCTGCTACATCGGCTGCGGCGTGACCACCGGCATCGGCGCGGTGATCTTCACGGCCAAGGTCGAGGCCGGCGCCAACGTGGTGGTGTTCGGCCTGGGCGGCATCGGGCTCAACGTGATCCAGGGCGCCAAGATGGTCGGTGCCGACAAGATCATCGGCATCGACCTGAACCCCGAGCGCGAAGCGATGGCGCGCAAGTTCGGCATGACGCACTTCATCAATCCCAAGGACGTGCCGAACGTGGTCGATGCGATCGTGCAACTGACCGACGGCGGCGCCGACTACAGCTTCGAATGCATCGGCAACACGCAGGTGATGCGCCAGGCGCTGGAATGCACGCACAAGGGCTGGGGCCGCAGCATCATCATCGGCGTGGCCGAGGCCGGCGCGGAGATCAGCACGCGGCCGTTCCAGCTCGTCACCGGCCGCAAGTGGGAAGGCTCGGCCTTCGGCGGCGCACGCGGCCGCACCGACGTGCCCAAGATCGTCGACTGGTACATGGAGAACAAGATCAACATCGACGACCTCATCACGCACACGATGCCGCTGGAGGACATCAACAAGGGCTTCGACCTGATGAAGCGCGGCGAGTCGATCCGGGGCGTGGTGATCTACTGAAGCTCGCCCCCAGGTCGCCGCAGCACTGGCGTGCTGCGACCTCTCGCTTTCGAGCAGGAGCACCCGCAGCGACCCGGAAAGCATGTTGTCCCTGCGCGGGTTGGCCTCGATTCGTGTGGACCGCCCACCCACCGGGAGCAACACCGGCGGCACGGCAAAGCCGGATCCGCAGTGTTTCTGGAATGATGTGCCCTCTGAATCAGGATCGCTCGATGGAAACCTTGGAACCGTTGAAGCACATCGAAGCCGGCGTACTGCGAGTCGCCTATTTCGAAGCCGGCCCGGCCGACGGCAAGCCGGTGTTCCTGATGCACGGCTTTCCGTACGACATCCATGCCTACGTCGAGGTCGCCCCGATGCTGGCCGCGGCGGGCTGCCGCGTGATCGTGCCGTACCTGCGCGGCTACGGGGCCACCCGCTTTCTTCACGCTGCGACACCGCGCTCCGGAGAACAGGCCGCGCTCGGCGCCGACCTGCTGGCATTGATGAATGCATTGAAAGTCCCGCGCGCCGTGCTCGCCGGCTATGACTGGGGCGGCCGCGCGGCCTGCGTGGTCGCGGCGCTGTGGCCAGAGCGCTGTGCCGGGCTGGTCTCGTACAACAGCTACAACATCCAGAACATCGCCCGCGGCATGGAGCCCGACACCGCGGAGAACGAGCACCGCCTCTGGTACCAGTACTACTTTCACTGCGAACGCGGCCGGGCCGGCCTGGCGAAGGACCGGCGCGGCATCACGAAGCTGCTGTGGAAGCTCTGGTCGCCGACGTGGCGCTTCGACGACGCCACCTTCGAGCGCAGCGCGGCGGCCTTCGACAACCCGGATTTCGTCGACGTGGTGGTCCAGTCGTACCGCCATCGCTTCGGCCTGGTGCCGGGCGATCCGGCCTATGCCGACATCGAACGCCGGCTCTCCGCGCAACCCGCCATCACCGTCCCTTGCATCACCTTCGACGGCGCCGACGACGGCGTGCGCGACCCGGCCCCAGCCTCCGTGCATGCCGCCCGTTTCACCGGCCCGCGCTCGCACCGCATCGTGCCGGGCGTCGGCCACAACATGCCGCAGGAAGTGCCGCGCGTGTTCGCCGATGCCGTCCTCGAACTCGTTGCCCTTCACACTTCATGACCTCCTCGTTCAAGCTCCTCTCCGAACACCGCTGCTTCGGCGGCGTGCAGCGCTTCCTGGAACACGAGTCGCGCGAGATCGGCCTGCCGATGCGCTTCTCGATCTACCTGCCGCCGCAGGCCGCGATCGGCAAGGTGCCGGCGCTGATGTACCTCGCGGGCCTGACCTGCACCGAGGAAACCTTCATGGTCAAGGCCGGCGCGCAGCGCATGGCGGCCGACCTCGGCATCGCGCTGATCGCACCCGACACCAGCCCGCGCGGCGCCAATGTGCCCGGCGAGGCCGACAGTTGGGATTTCGGCGTGGGAGCCGGCTTCTATCTCGATGCCACCGAAGCCCCGTGGGCGAAGCACTGGCGCATGGAAAGCTACCTTGTCGATGAGCTGCTGCCGCTGCTCGGTGAACGCCTGCCGCTCGACATGCAGCGGCTCGGCATCTTCGGCCATTCGATGGGCGGGCATGGCGCGCTCACGCTGGCCTTGCGCCATCCGGGGCTGTTCAAGTCGCTGTCGGCCTTCGCGCCCATCTGCGCACCCACGCAATGCTTGTGGGGCGAGAAGGCGTTCACCCGCTACCTCGGCGCCGACACCACGCGATGGATCGAGCATGACGCGACAGTGCTGATGCAGCACCAGCCCGTCGCGCCCTACCCCGGCGGCATCCTGGTCGACCAGGGCCTGGCCGACAAATTCCTGCCGGAGCAGTTGCATCCGCAGTTGCTGGAAGCCGCCTGCGCCGCCATCGGCCAGCCGCTCATGCTGCGCCGGCACGAAGGCTACGACCACGGCTACTACTTCATCCAGAGCTTCATGGCCGACCACCTGGCGCATCATGCGCGGGCCCTTCACGTCGAACCGCACGAATGACATGACCCCGGCGCCCACCGCCCACATCCGCGACAGCCGCCTCACGCACGAGGAAGCCGTCGCCGTGGCCGGCATCTGGCGCCGCGCGTGGTCTTCGGCGCGCCGCGATTCGGTGGTGCTGGAGCCGATCGGGCATTGGCTCGCACGCGTGAAGGCGGAGTTCGGGCCGCCCAGCGAACTGCGGCTGCTCGAACGCGAGAAGCAGGTGCTGGGCTTCATGGTGCTGCACACGGCGCACCGCTATGTCGCGCAGTTGTATGTCGACCGGCATGTGCAGGGCCAGGGCCTCGGGCGCAAGCTGATCGACGAAGCCAGCCGCCGCATGCCCGAGGGATGGAAGCTGCACGTGGCCCTGGACAACGTCAACGCACAGCACTTCTACGCGCGCTGCGGCCTGACGCCCGGCGCGATCGACCGGCATCCGGGCACGGGCGTGCCGCGGGTTGCCTACCATTGCGACCCGGGCAACGAACGCTGACTTGTCGGCGCGCCCATCCAACACGGCAAGGACCAGGGCATGAGCGAGTTTGTTTCCAGCCTGCATGAGGTCTTCGAGCGCTTCGGCCGCATCGAGGCGAAGCGCATGTTCGGCGGCCACGGCATCTTCCACGAGGGCCGCATGATCGGGTTGGTTGTCGCCGAGACGCTTTACTTGAAGACCGATGCGGAGAACGTCGCGCACTTCGACCTGCTGGCCCTGCCCCACTTCGAATACCTCCGGGCCGGGAAGATGATGCAGACGTCCTACCGCCAGGCGCCCGCCGATGTGTTCGAGGACCGCGAGGAGGCCGCGAGCTGGGGCCGTCTTGCCTGGGAGGCTGCCATGCGATCCGGCCATGCGCCAAAGGCCGCCAAGACCACGAAAGCCGCAAAGGCCACGAAGGCCACAAGGACCGCCCAGGCTGCGAAGACCACCAAAGCACCCCGCAAGGCGGCCACCCGATGATCACGACGCCGCCACCCCCACTGCCCACGCGCGAGGAAATCGCGCTGCTCGCAGAGTTCCCCGGACTCGACATGCCCGACATCGAACTGGTGGCCACCGCGGAACACGCGACACGTGCCCTGGCAGCGCTGGGCCGGCTCGACGTGGTCGGCTTCGACACCGAATCCAAGCCCACCTTCCTGAAGAACGAAGTGTCGAGCGGCCCACACACGCTGCAGCTGGCCACGCTCGACCATGCCTGGGTGTTCCAGTTGCACGACGCCGATTGCCGCGCCGCCGCCGCGAGCCTGCTGGCCTCCAGCGCGCTGACCAAGGTCGGCTTCGGCCTCTCCAGCGACCGCACGCAGATCCGCGCCAAGCTGGGCGTGGAGCCGCAAGCGGTGATCGATCTCGACACGGTGTTCCGGCGCCGCGGCTACAAGAATTCGGTCGGCGTGAAGACCGCGGTGGCGCTGGTGTTCGGGCAGCGCTTCAGCAAGTCACGCAAGCAGAGCACCTCGAACTGGTCCAGCAAGCACCTGAGCGAAGGGCAGCTGCGCTACGCGGCGAACGATGCCTGGGCTGCGATGCGCGTGTACGAGGCGATGGGGCTGCGGCCGGCGCCTTCAGCCGGAGCGCAGGGCTGAGGTGATGGCTTCGCTCGGCATTGCCATCGACTGGGCCGCGTTCACGCCTTGGCATGCGCTGGCGGGTGGCGCGTTGATCGGCCTGGCCGCCGGCATGTTCGCATTGCTCAACGGCCGCATCGCGGGGATCAGCGGCATCATGGGCGGGCTGTTGCGGCCCGCGCGCGGCGACGTCGGATGGCGCCTCGCCTTCCTGCTCGGGTTGGTCGTCGCGCCGCTTGTCTTCGGGTTGTTCGGTGCGATGGCGCCGGTGCAGGTCGACATCGGATTCGTCGGCGTGGCCGTGGCCGGGCTGCTGGTCGGCATCGGCACGCGCTACGGGTCGGGCTGCACCAGCGGGCACGGCGTGTGCGGCGTGTCGCGCTTCTCGCCGCGCTCGATGGTCGCGACGCTGACTTTCACGGCGGCCGGCTTCGTCACGGTGTTCGCGATTCGCCATCTGTGGGGGTGAACATGCAGGCCTTGGTTTCGTTCATCGCGGGCCTGGTGCTCGGCGTCGGGCTGCTGGTGTCGGGCATGGCCAACCCGGCCAAGGTGCTGGGTTTTCTCGATCTGTTCGGGCGCTGGGACCCGTCGCTGGCGCTGGTGATGGGGGGCGCAGTGTCGGTCGCATCGCTCGGCTTCCTGGCGGCGCGACGGCGCACGCGCTCGCTGCTGGGCGCGGACATGAAGCTGCCCGCTGCAGGCCGCATCGACCGCCGGCTGGTGCTCGGCAGCCTGGTCTTCGGCGTGGGGTGGGGTATCGCCGGCTTCTGCCCCGGCCCGGGCCTGGTGGCGCTGGGCCTGGGCGAGCCCAAGGCGCTGGTTTTCGTGCTGGCGATGGGGCTCGGGATGGCCGGCTTCGAGCTGCTGGAATGGCGGAGGCGTTGCGGCGCTGGAACGTCTGCGGCATAGCCGTCGGCGCGGCGCGTCTCCTTTACGAAACGGCCCGGACGGGCGCCTCCAGAATTGCCGCGGCCCCGGGATTGGCCCCACCGGCATCGCGTTTATCCGCTGGCTCATGCGCTTTTTCACTCATATCCTCGCCAACGTCATCGAGGAATGCATCGGAATCTTTGCATTGGCATCAGCATGGCAATCCAACTAAAACTTTCAGGAGGCAAGACATGACCCATTTCAAGAAACTCGGTGCCCTGCTGGCGGCGTTGCTGCTGGCCGCGGGTGCCGCACACGCGCAGGTCGGCGGCAAACCCATCAACCTGATGGTGCCCTACCCCGCAGGCGGACCCTCGGACTCCACGGCCCGCATCGTGGCCACGCCGCTGGGCGTTGCGCTGAAGGAGCAGGTCATCGTCGAGAACCTGGGCGGCGCCAGCGGCTCGATCGCGGCGCAGAAGGTGTTGTCCGCGCCGGCCGACGGGCGCTACATCTTCCAGGGCAGCCCCAACGAAGTGATCCTGGCGTCGCTGGCCAACGCCGCGATCAAGCTCAAGGCCGAGGAATTCCGCCTGGTCCACCCGATGACCGACGCCACGATGGTGTTCGTTGCGCGCAAGGACCTGCCCGCCAACAACGTCGACGAACTGATCGCGCTGGCGCGCAAGTCGGCCGACAAGCCGCTGAACTACGGCAGCGTGGGCATCGGCTCGCTCTACCACTTCATCCTGGAAGACGTGCAGAAGCGCACCAACATCAAGCTCAGCCATGTGCCGTACAAGGGCAACGCGCCGCTGCTGCAGGACCTGGGTGGCGGGCAGGTCGACTTTGCCGTGCTGGTCTACAGCTCCGCGATGGGCGCGCTGGCCGAGCAGGGCCGCATCAAGATCATCGGCCAGCTTGGCGCCACACGCTCGCCCTTCCTGAAGAACGTGGCCACCGCGGCCGAGGGCAAGGAACTGCCTAAGTTCGAATACACGATCTGGAGCGGCTTCTTCGTGCCCAAGGCAACGCCTGATGCGATCGTCGACAAGCTGCACGCCGGCATCGTGGCCACGCTGAAGGAAGAGTCCGTCCGCACGCAACTCGCGGTCCAGATGGCGACGCCTTCGGCACCGGTGTCCACGGCGGAGGCCACGAAGTTCTATGAAGCGGAAACCGCCCGCTATCGCGCGATCGCCAAGGCGATCAACCTGCAGCCGCAATAAGTTGAGGCACGGCCGGTGCGCCGTGATCGGTGCGCCGGGCAAGGCGGACTTGGCAGGGCGGGCAATGCCTGTTTTGTGGGCACCAGCAGAACCGACTTTGCCGGGACGCTGGGTGCGCCGCCCCCTTGAGCGGCTGAAGGCCGCAGCTCCAAGCCTGTCTGCGCAGGCTCGGACGGCGTGCAAGAGCAATTGCCTCTGGCGACCGCCCCGCGCCGCCGGCCGCCGCAGGCGCATGCGCGCGGTAGGCTTCATCTCAAGTCTTGCCCGACTCGTCAACCTCGATCGGGTTGCCATACAGCGGGTGCGCGCCGAATCCCGTACTCACTGCATAGGCCATGCCGCTGGCCAGCATCACCGGGATGGCCAGGTGGAATTGGTTGGTCATCTCCAGCACCATGACGATGGCCATCACGGGCGCATGCGTCATCGCTGCAAGCATCGCCGCCATGCCGATCACCGCCATCGCGCGCGGGTCGCCGACCAGCGCGGCCGGTAGCCACAGCATGGCCAACTGGGCCAGCACGCAGCCCGCAGCGGCGCCAACGAACAGCGACGGCGTGAACGCGCCGCCCACCGCCCCGCTGCCCGAACTCAACGCGGTGGCCAGCACCTTGAGCAAGAGGATCATCGCCAGCGTTTGCCACGCGATGCCCTCCTGCAGCACCCGCGACACCACGCTGTAGCCATTGCCCCAGACTTCCGGCATGGCCGCGGACAGCAGCCCGACCAGCAACCCACCCAGGCCGAGCCGCAGTGCGTACGTCGGCACACGCGCAAACAGCAGGCGGCAATGCTTCAGCAAGGCGAGCAGGCCCCAACCCGCCAGCCCGAAGAAAACGCCGGCCAGCAGCGCCACGCCCAGGCTCGCGGAATGCAGGTGGGCGACTGGCATCACATAGAGCGGCGCCGGATCCAGCAGCCAGTGGATCAGGCCGCTCGCTGTGCTCACCGCGATCAGCACCGGCGCCACGGTTCGCCGGGCGAAGAACCCCAGCGCCAGTTCCAGCACGAACACGACCCCGGCCACCGGCGCGTGGTAGGTCGACCCGATGCCTGCTGCCGCCCCGCAAATCAACAGGATGCTGCGCTCGGGCGGGGTGAACGGCAGCAGCTGCGCCAGGCGTGCGGCCAGCCACGCGGCCATCTGGACCATCGGCCCCTCGCGCCCGATCGACGCGCCGGTGCCGACCGACACCACCGCGGAGGCCGTGCGCGTGAAGGTCGTGCGGTCGTTGAGGTCGACCCGGCCTTGCCGGGCGGCATCGATGTAGTCGAGGTGACGGTCGCCCCCCGGTCCGCGCCGGGCCCAGGCATGGCCGGCATCCAGCAGCAACCCGGCGACCAGTCCGCCCCCCGCGACAACCATTGCGCGGTGCCAGGGCGCCAGCGAGCGCGCGACCTCGACCAGGCCGCCGCTGCCCCCTGTGGCCAGCCATTCGACGACTTGCGTCAGCCAGCGCAGGCCCACCGTGGCGCCTGCAGCCAGCGCGCCCACGACGGCCGCACACAGCCACAGCCACAGCCGGAGCGTCCGCGCCGCGGGCTCCAGCGAACAATCCGGCGCGGGACGTGCCATGAGGAAAACTCGAGGGAGCTTGATGTGGACAGGATGTTCATTCTGCGGGCTTCCCTGGTGGCCGGCCACATCGCCATTCGTATGACCGGCACAATGCTTCCCGGTTGGCGACCTGACGCCGCCGCACACCCCAAGGACAGAGGACAACATGAGCAGCAGCACTGACAAGAAGAGCGACTTCGGCCTGATCGGCCTGGCCGTGATGGGCCAGAACCTGGTGTTGAACGTGGAAAGCCGCGGCTTCCAGGTCAGCGTCTACAACCGCACCCCCTCCGTCACCGACGAGTTCGTGGCGAAGCATCCGGGCAAGAAGCTGGTCGGCTGCGACACGCTCGAGTCCTTCGTGCAGAGCCTGGCCAAGCCACGCAAGATCCAGATCATGGTCAAGGCCGGCGCTGCGGTGGACCAGGTCATCGAGCAACTCATTCCGCTGCTGGAGAAGGACGACATCGTCATCGACGGCGGCAACAGCCTCTACACCGACACCGAGCGCCGCGATGCGTACCTGACGACCAAGGGCCTGCGCTTCATCGGCGCGGGCGTGTCGGGCGGCGAGGAAGGCGCGCGCAAGGGGCCAGCCATCATGCCGGGGGGTCCGGCCTCCACCTGGGAGGTGATGAAGCCGATCTTCGAGAGCATCTCGGCCCATGTCGACGGCCAGCCCTGCGTGATCCACATCGGCCCGGGCGGTGCGGGCCACTACGTGAAGATGATCCACAACGGCATCGAGTACGGCGACATGCAGCTGATCTGCGAGGCCTACAGCCTGTTCAAGGCGGCCGGTTTCACGAGCGCCGAGATGGCCGCGATCTTCAACGAATGGAACGAAGGCGAACTGCAGAGCTACCTGATCCAGATCACCGGCAAGGCGCTGGAGCAGAAGGATCCGGAGACGGGCAAGCCCTTGGTCGAGTTGATCCTCGACAAGGCCGGCCAGAAGGGAACGGGCCAGTGGACGCAACTCAACGCGGCCGAGAACGCGGTGGTCATCAGCACCATCAACGCCGCCGTCGAGGCACGCGTGCTGTCATCGCAGAAGAAGCAGCGCGTAACGGCCAGCACCCAACTGCAAGGACCGACGCCCGCGCTCGACAAGGTCAAGGCGGAGTTGGTCGCCAAGGTGCACGACGCGCTCTATGCGTCGAAGGTCATCAGCTACACGCAGGGCTTCGACCTCATCAAGACCATGGGCGAGAAGAAGAACTGGGGGCTGGACTTCGGCGGCATCGCGTCGATCTGGCGCGGCGGCTGCATCATCCGCGCGCGCTTCCTGAACCGCATCACCGAGGCGTACCGCAGCGAGCCGCAACTGGCCAACCTGATGCTCGCGCCTTTCTTCAAGGACCTGCTCAATCGCACGCAGCAGAACTGGCGCGAGGTGGTGGCGCTGGCCGTCACCAACGGCATCCCGGTCCCGGCCTTCAGTGCGTCCTTGGGCTACTACGACAGCTACCGCTCGGCGCGCTTGTCGGCCAACCTGCTGCAGGCGCAGCGCGACTTCTTCGGCGCGCATACCTACGAGCGAACCGACAAGCCTGAAGGACAGTGGTTTCATACCGATTGGCCCGAGGTCATCGGCTGAGCTGAACAGCGCGGGTGGCCTCGATTCGTGCGGGCAGCCCGACCTTCGCCGAGGGCAGCAAACAGCGGTTCGGCGAAGCGGATCCTTCGATCGTTCTGGCATGGAGGCAGCATGGACTACCCCAGTCATCTCGCAGAAGACTTCCAATTGGCCGATGGCACAGAGTGCCGCATCCGGCCGATCCGTGCCAACGACCTGGCACTGCACACTGATTTCGTGCACCACTTGTCACCAGCCACCGGCTTCGCGCGACTGCTGTCGCCGCGGATTCCCGAAGAGCCCGAGTTGCGCCGCATGACCGATGTCGACTACGAGCACGAACTCGCGCTGATCGCCCTGGCGCACGAAGCCGACGGCAAGGTGCATGAAGTCGGCGTCGCACGATATGTACGCGGCGATACACCGGAGACCTTCGACACCGCCGAGTTCGCCATCGTGATCGCCGATGCCTGGCAGCACCGCGGCTTGGCCGAGAAGCTCATGCGCCGCCTCATCGCGGCGGCAGAGCAAGCCGGCGTCAAGCGGTTGGCCGACATCACGCTCTACGACAACCGCGGGATGCTGGCGCTGGCGCGCAAGCTGGGGTTCAAGGCGCAGCGCGATCCTGGTGATCCGAATGTGACCAGGCTGCGGCTGGATCTACCCGTCAAGAATCCGGGCTGAGGCTCAGTCCCGCCCCGCCTCCAGAATCGCCTGCGCCAGCCGCTGCGGATTCGAGAAGAACATCTCGTGGCTGCCCGGGCATTCCACCAGCCTGAACAGCCCCAGCCGCTCCGACAGCCGCGGATGCCACGGCATGCTGTGCGGCAGCGCGATGTCCTGCTGGCAATTGACGTAGGACTTGCCGAGCGCCAGCGCGGCCAGCGGCTGGCTCAGCTTGATCTTGTCGGTGAAGGTGGCATAGGGATGCGGGTTCAGCTTGGCGTACGCCGCCTGCGCGGTCAGCATGTCGGCGTCGTTGATGAAGGCGTCGCGCCAGATCTCGAAGGGCAGGTTGACCGCGTTGTTGCCGGCGCCCGCGATGGCATCGAACATCGCGACGTAGTGCGGCGGCACCATGTCGTTGAGCGACTCGCCGTCGAGCGGCACGAAGGCGTTGATGTAGACCAGCCGCTTCAGCCGCGCCGCGATGCGATCGGCCACGCCGGAAATCACCATGCCGCCGTAGCTGTGGCCGGCGAGCCGGACATCGCTCAGGTTCTTCTCCTCGATGAAGCCGACGATCGAATCGATCGCCTGCGCCAGGCCGGTGGTCGCACGGTCGTCGCCGGGCCGGTTGCCAGCGACGGTCGGGCACAGCACGGTGTGGCCGGCCTCGCGCATGACGTCGGCGACGGCTTCGATCTCGGCGCCGGTGTGCCAGGCGCCGTGGACAAGAACATAGGTGTCAGGCATGCATGTCTCCGTTGTGGTTTTGAGCGGGAGAAATCGTACGGGAATCGCCCGGCATGTGCTTGGCGGGCGGGCGCCGGACGGCAGCGCTAAAGTGGCGCTCCCTCCCCCGTGTGACCACCTGCCTCGCATGAACTCCGACCGCCGCCAACGCCCGGCCCGCACCGAACAGCAAGTCCGCACCGACCTCGCCGCCGCCTACCGCATGGCCGCGCAGAACGGCTGGGACGACACGGTCTACACCCACCTGTCGGCCAGCGTGCCGGGTGAGCCCGGCCACTACCTGCTGAACCCCTTTGGCGCGACCTTCGACGAGATCACCGCGTCGAGCCTGGTGAAGGTGAACCTGCGCGGCGAGGTGGTCGACGGCTCGGGCGCGCGCGTCAACCCGAGCGGTTTCGCGATCCACGGCGCGGTGCACGCGGCGCGGCCGGAGGTCGAATGCGTGATCCACCTGCACACGCCCTGGGGCGTGGCCTTGTCGATGTTGCCGGAGGGCCTGCAGCCGACTTCGCAGTACGCGATGCGGCTCTACCGCCGGCTCGGTCGCCATGCCTACGAGGGGCTGGCGCTCGGCGCGGACGAGCAGAGGCGGCTGGTCGCCGACCTCGGCGCACTCGACGGCCTGATCCTGGAGAACCACGGCACGCTGGTCGTCGGCCGGACCGTGGCCGAGGCCTGGATGCTGATGCACCTGCTGGAGCGCGCCGCCAAGGCGCAGTTGCGCGCGATGGCGGCGACCGGCGGTGCGGTGCGCGTCGTCAGCGACGCACTGGCCGCGCGCACCTACGCCGAATGGGTGGGGGACGGCAGCGAGTGGGACGGCGATGTCGAATGGCCGGCCTTGCTGCGTCGACTCGACCGCAGCGAGCCAGACTATCGCGAGGGATGAACCGCCACGGAGGCGGATGCCCGATGTTCTCGGCACGTCCCCAGACTGTCACGATTCCGGATCACAACACTGTCAAAGGAGAAACCCACCATGCCCACCATCCGCGTCGAACTCTTCGAAGGCCGAACCGTCGAGCAGAAGCGCGCCCTTGCCGCAGCCCTGACCGAAGCCACCGTCCGCACGCTCGGCGGCTCGCCCGGCTCCGTCGACATCCTCTTCTTCGACATCGCCAAGCACGACTGGGCCACCGGCGGGACGCTCTGGAGCGACCCGCCGCCGCCGGGAGGCTGAGTCGCCCCCGCGACCGCGACTTGGCGTCAGTACGCCACCACGCTCGCGTGTGACCCGCAACGCGTGAAATCAGAGCGAACAATGCCTGTTCGTGGGCACCCGCGGAACCGGCTTTGCCGGACCGCTGGGTGCGCCATTTCGAGGACTGAGGGACGCGGCTCGGAGCCTGTCTGCGCATGCTTCGACGGCCCGCAAGAGCAGACGCGTCTGGCGACCGTCGGGCGCGTCGCAGACGCCGGGGGGGTGGGTTTGTTTCGGGAACGTAAAGCCTCGCGGCAGGCACCAAATGTGCTCATGCCGTGCGTATGATGGCGCCCGCCTCCGAATGAAGTAACAATTCGTGACTATATGGTCCAACTCGCCCTGCGCCGCCCCTACACCTTCATCGTGATGGCGATGCTGATCGTGCTGGCGACGCCTTTCGTGTTGCTGCGCATGGCCACGGATATCTTCCCGGAAATCAACATTCCGGTGATCAGCATCATCTGGAACTACGGCGGCCTGCCGGCGCAGGAGATGGGCCAGCGCATCTCCGGCCAGAGCGAGCGCGGGCTGACCACCACGGTGAGCGACATCGAGCACATCGAGTCGCAGTCGCTGGCCGGCATCTCGGTCATCAAGGTCTTCTTCCAGCCGACCGCCAACATCGAGACCGCCATCGCCCAGGTCGTGGCCTCGATGCAGACGCAAGTGCGCCAGTTGCCGCCCGGCATCACGCCGCCGCTGGTCATCAAGTACTCGGCCTCCAGCATCCCGGTGATCCAGCTCGCGCTGTCCAGCCCGACGCGCGCGGAGAACTCCCTCTTCGACGCGGCCATCAACCAGTTGCGGCCGCAACTCATCACCATTCCCGGCGCGGCCGTGCCATTTCCGTACGGCGGCAAGAACCGGGTGATCTCGGTCGACCTCGACACCAAGGCGCTGCAGGCGCGCGGCCTGTCGCCGGCCGACGTGGTGAATGCGGTCAACACGCAGAACCTGATCCTGCCTTCCGGCACCGTGAAGCTGGGCGGCACGGAATACAACGTGCGCATGAACGGCTCGCCCGACGAGATCGCCGGGCTCAACGACCTGCCGGTGCGCACCGTCAACGGCGCCACCACCTACCTGCGCGACGTGGCCCAGGTGCGCGACGGCTTCTCGCCGCAGACCAACATCGTGCGACAGGACGGCGTGCGCGGCGTGCTGCTGTCGGTGCTGAAGAACGGCGGCGCTTCCACGCTGGACATCGTCTCCAACCTGCGCGCGCTGCTGCCGGCGGCGGCGCAGGGCATGCCGCAGGACATCAAGATCACGCCGCTGTTCGACCAGTCGCTGTTCGTGAAAGCTGCCGTGCAAGGCGTGGTCGCCGAGGCCGCGCTGGCGGCGGCGCTGACCGCCGCGATGGTGCTGCTGTTCCTGGGCAACTGGCGCAGCACGCTGATCATCGCGCTGACGATCCCGCTCTCGATCCTGGCGTCGATCCTGGTGCTCTACGCGATGGGCGAGACGCTCAACCTCATGACGCTGGGCGGGCTCGCGCTCTCGGTCGGCATCCTGGTGGACCAGGCGATCGTGACTATCGAGAACATCGAGCGGCACCTGCACATGGGCACGCCATTGAAGGAGGCGATCGAAACCGGTGCCGGCGAGATCGGCGCGGCGGCGTTCGTCTCGACGCTGTGCATCTGCATCGTGTTCGTGCCGATGTTCTTCCTCACGGGCGTGGCGCGCTTCCTGTTCGTGCCGCTGGCCGAGGCGGTCGTGTTCGCGATGCTCGCCTCCTACATCCTGTCGCGCACGCTGGTGCCGACGCTGGTGATGCTGCTGATGGGCGGCGTGCATGAAGCCAATGCCAACGCTGCGAAGCCCAGCCTGCTGCAGCGCATGTACCGCAGCTTCGACCGGCAGTTCGAACGTGTGCGGCGCGCCTACACGCTGGTGCTGTCGACCGTGCTGTCCCGGCGCGGCCCGTTCATCGCGCTGTTCCTCGGCTTCTGCGTGCTGTCCTGCGGCCTGTTCGGCGTGCTGGGCCGCGACTTCTTCCCGAGCGTGGACGGCGGCCAGATCCGCCTGCACATCCGCGCGCCGACCGGCACGCGCATCGAGGAAACCGCGCGGCTGGCCGATGACGTCGAGCGCGCCATCCGCGAGCTGATCCCGAAGGACCAGCTCGAGACCATCCTCGACAACCTCGGAGTGCCGAACAGCGGCATCAACCTCTCGTACAGCAACGCCGGCACCATCGGCACGCTGGACGGCGAGATCCTCATGTCGCTGAAGGACGGCCACGAGCCCACCGAGAAGTTCGTGACCCTGCTGCGCGCCGAACTGCCCAAGCGCTTCCCCGGCACCGAGTTCTTCTTCCAGCCGGCCGACATCGTCACGCAGATCCTGAACTTCGGCCTGCCCGCTGCCATCGACGTGCAGTTCAGCGGCAACGACCAGGCCGGCAATGCCGCCCGCGCGGCGGAACTGGTCAAGCAGATCCGCACGATCCCCGGCGCGGTCGATGCGCACGTGCACCAGCGCCTGGACGCACCCAGCCTCAGCCTGCAGATGGACCGCACGCGGCTGCAGCAGTACGGGCTGACGGCGTCCAATGTCGGGCAGAACGTGCTGATCGCACTGTCGGGCAGTTCGCAGACGGCGCCGGCTTTCTGGCTCAACCCGCAGAACGGGGTGGTCTACAACGTCGCGGTGCAGACGCCGCAGTACAACATCGACTCGCTGGACGCGCTGCTCAACATTCCCGTCGGCGGCGCCGGGCAAGGCGGCCAGCCGCCGCAACTGCTGGGCAACCTGGTCGACGCGCGCGCGGCGCGCATGCCGACGGTGGTGTCGCGCTACAACATCCAGCCCGTCATCGACGTGTACGTCAGCGTGCAGGGCACCGACCTGGCCAACGTGGCTGGCCAGGTGAAGAAGCTGGTGGACGAGATGCGACCGAAGCTGTCGCGCGGCAACCAGGTCACGATCCGCGGCCAGGTGCAGACCATGCAGGATTCCTTCATCGGCCTGGGCGTCGGCCTGGCGATGGCGATCGTGCTGGTGTACCTGCTGATCGTGGTGACCTTCCAGTCGTGGATCGATGCGGCCATCATCATCACCGCGCTGCCGGCCGCGCTGGCGGGCATCGCGTGGATGCTGTTCATCACCGGCACCACGCTGAGCGTGCCGGCGCTCACCGGCGCGATCATGACCATGGGCGTGGCGACGGCCAACTCGATCCTGCTGGTGGCCTTCGCGCGGGAGCGGCTGGCCGCCGCCGTGCCACCGCTGTCGGCCGCGCTGGAAGCCGGCGCGACCCGCATCCGGCCGGTGCTGATGACGGCGCTGGCCATGATCATCGGCATGATCCCGATGGCGCTGGGCCTCGGCGAAGGCGCGGAGCAGAATGCACCGCTGGGCCGTGCCGTGATCGGCGGCCTGCTGTTCGCGACCGTGTCCACCCTCTTCTTCGTGCCGGCGGTGTTTGCCGGCGTGCACAGCCGGCTTGCGCATCGCAAGGCGGCGCGCGAACAACACCATCCGATGCCGCCCGCTGCCGTGGCGTCCCAGGAGAGCTGAAACCATGTCGCCCACGTCCATTCATTGCGGAGCCCGGCCATGAGCGAGCAACGCCACGCCGGCCTGGCCATCCACGGCGGCGAAACCGACAACCATCACGAACTGCTGCGGCGTCGCCAGATCCTGCGCCGCACCCGCTGGCTCGTGCTCATCGTGCTGGTGCTGCTGGGCGTCGGCGCTGCGCGCACGGTGCTCGTGCGCATGTCCAATGCGAAAGAGCTGCAGGCCGGCACGACGGAACGCGCCACGCAGTACGTCAAGACCGCCCTCCCGATCAAGCCCACCGCAGGCCAGACGCTGGCGTTGCCCGGCACCTTGCAGGGTTTCGTGCAATCGCCGATCAACGCACGCGCCAGCGGCTACCTCAAGCGCTGGACCAAGGACATCGGCGCGCGCGTGCAGCAAGGCGAGTTGCTGGCCGAGATCGAGACGCCGGAAGTCGACCAGCAACTCTCGCAAGCGATCGCGGCGCGCGAGCAGGCGGCCGCCGGACTCGCGCTTGCGAAGAGCACCGTGGCCCGCTGGGAGGCGCTGCGCCAGAAAGACGTGGTCTCCCAGCAGGACCTCGACGAGCGCCGCGCCGCGGTCGCTTCCACGGTCGCCAACCTGGCCGCGGCCGATGCCAACGTGCAGCGCCTGAAGCAGACCGAGGGCTTCAAGCGCGTGCTGGCGCCGTTCGCCGGCGTCATCACGCGGCGCAACGTCGACGTGGGCGACCTGATCGACGCAGGCGCCGGCAATGGCGGCAGGCCGCTGTTCCTGCTCTCGCAGACCGACCCGCTGCGCGTCTACATCAACGTGCCGCAGGCCTATGCCCAGCTCATCAAGGCCGGGCAGCCGGTGGTCGTGACGCAGGCCGAGCTGCGCGGCCAGACCTTCAAGGGTGAGGTCGCGCGCTCCTCCGGCGCCATCGATGCCGCCACGCGCATGATGCAGGTCGAGGTCGCGCTGCCCAACCGCGAAGGCATCCTGATGCCGGGCGCCTATGTGCAGGTATCCCTGCCGATGGCGCCGAGCCAGTCGCTCACCGTGCCGGCGAACGCGCTGCTCTTCCGCGCCGAGGGCACGCGCGTCGCGCTGGTCGACGCCAACAACACGGTGCGCCTGCGCACGGTCACCCTGGGCCGCAACTACGGCGAGACGGTGGAACTGATCGACGGCATCGCGCCGACCGACCGCCTGGTGCTCAACCCGTCCGACTCGCTGGCCGAAGGCGATGTCGTGGCGCTGGCCAAGGAAAGTCCGTGAAGGCGTTGCGCCGCGATGGCCTCCTGCCGGCCGCGCTGGCCACGGTCGTTGTCGTCGCGATGCTGGCCGGCTGCGCCGTCGGCCCCGACTACCGCGCACCGACGACGCCTGACCTCCCGGTCACCTGGCAGGTCGAGCATCCCTGGCGCCAGGCCGAGCCCGGCGACGCGCTCGACAAGGGCCGCTGGTGGCAGCGCTACAACGACGCGCAACTCGACGCGCTGCAGCAGAAGGCGCTGGCCGACAACCCGACGGTGGCGATCGCCGTCGCGCGGCTGTCGCAGGCGCGGGCCACGCTGGACGCGAGCAGTGCCGCGCGCTATCCGCAGGTCGGCATCGGCGCGCGCACCCAGCGCTTCAAGATCTCCGCGAATCGTCCGCTGACGAACTACAACGCATCCAACTTCGAGACGGTGCAGAACGACTTCGCGCTGTCCCTCACGGCCAGCTACGAAATCGATTTCGCAGGCCGGGTGAAGCGACTGGTCGAAGGCTCCGCCGCCTCCGCCGAGCAGTCGGCCGCCGACCTGGCCAATGCGCGCCTGCTGCTGTCCGCGGACCTGGCCACCAATTACTTCAACCTGCGCTCCACCGACATCGAACTCGACGTGGTGACGCGCAGCATCGCGCTGCAGCGTCGCGCCCTGGAACTGGTGACGGCGCGGCATGACCTCGGTGCCGTGTCGGGGCTGGACGTGGCGCAGCAGCAAGCGTTACTGGAAAACACGCTGACCCAGGTCGACCTGCTGAAGAAGCAACGTGCGCAGTACGAGCACGCCCTGGCCACGCTCACCGGCACGCCGGCGCCGTCGTTCTCCATCGCGCCCGACCTGAGGCCCGTGACACCACCGGCCATTCCGCTGGGCCTGCCCTCGGAGGTGCTTCAGCGCCGTCCCGACGTGGCCTCGGCCGAGCGCGCGATGGCGGCGGCCAATGCGCAGATCGGCATTGCCACCGCGGCCTTCTATCCGAGCATCACGCTGGCGCCGACCGTCGGCGTGGACAGCCGCATGATCGAGACACTGTTCGATGCGCCCAGCCTGCTGTGGTCGGTGGGTGTGTCGGCGACGCAGGTGCTTTTCGATGGCGGGCGGCTGAAGGCCAACGTGAACTTTGCACAGGGCGGCTACGAGGCCACGGTGGCCAACTACCGGCGCGTGGTACTGACCGCAATGCAGGAAGTCGAGGACGGCATCAGCGGCCTCACCGCGCTCGACAACGCGAGCCGGCAAGCCCTGTCCGCCGTGGCCGCGTCGCGGCGCGTGCTCGACATGTCCACCACGCGCTACGAGGGCGGCGCCTCGACGTATCTCGACGTCATCACCGCGCAGCAGGCCGTGCTCAACACCGAGCGCCAGGCGGCGCAGGTGCTGGGCCAGCGGCTCGTCACGTCGGTGTTCCTGGTGAAGGCCTTGGGCGGGGATTGGTGCACGACATCGCGGGACGCGGCGCCAGGGTGCGGATAGGCGGCTGCCTGCCTCAGGTGCCTCGGCGATCGTCCGGCAGCCAGCGCCACCATTCGCTGCGAAGCACGTCGCCATCCTGCTCGATCCAACCCAGCAGCAGGCCGTCCGGTCCCGCGCCGCAGGAGGCCACGCGCATCAGCAAGGACGCATCGCGGCACACCATGAAGCTGGCGTCGCCCTGCCAGCCCAGCCCCTTGGCCAGCGCCGCGAGCATCAGCCCCGACTGGCTCTGCATGAAATCGAAAGGCATCGGCAGGCCGGTGCGCAGTTGCGTCATGCTGTCGCGCGTGGCGGTCTGGGGGCCGCTCAGGCTGGCCACGCGCAGCCGGGCGCCGGGCGGCAGCGCGGACTCGCCGGCGGCGTCCAGGCATTGCCAGGCGCCGTAGAGCGCCAGTTCCGCCCATACGCCGATGCGACGCGGGCGTGCGCCGAGCCGCTTGGCCAGTGCGTCGCGCCAATCGGACGGCGGCGGCTTCGCCACGACATGGGCAGCGAGCCGCCAACCCGGAATGGATTCAATGGCTGCGCTCATTGCCGAGCCCACGCCCGGCCCTGCCGCGCCGCGCTGAGCGCCCGAGGTATCGACGGCATGCGGCGCTGATTTCATGACGCGCAGTCCTCCATCACCAGCGCTGCGTGGCCTCCGCCAAATCCGATGGCGTTGAACAGGATGTGCCGCAAGCGCGCCGGTGCCTGCGTGGCGAGCGTCACGTCCAGCGTCGGATCGAGCGCGTAGTCTGCGGCGGGCCACGCGCCGGCCTCGATGCAGCCGAGCAGCAACACCAGTTCCGCCGCGCCGGCCGCACCGAGCGTGTGGCCGATCAGCGGCTTGAGCGCGACCATCGGCGGCAGGCTGGCGAACAAGGTCTTCAACGCCATGGCTTCGATGGCGTCGTTGGCAGGGCTCCCGGCGGCCTGCGGCTTGATGAGGTCGATGTCCTCGGTGCACACGCCGGCCTGCCGCATCGCGGCACGCGTCACCGCGACGATGGCGCCGGCGTCGGCGCCGGTGGGCGTGTCGCCGGCCACCACGTTGGCGCCGCCGGCCAGGCGCCAGCGGGACGGGGTGCTGCTCAACACCATCGCCGCCGCGGCTTCGCCGAGCACCAGTCCATTGCGCTCCGCGCCGAAGGGCAAGGCGCGGCCGGGCGAAAGCAACTGCATGCCGCCGAAACCCGCCAGCGTGAGACGGTTGCTGAACTCGATGCCCAGCACCAGCGCATGCGGCACGACGCCGCAACGAATCAGGTCGGTCGCCGCCAGCACCGCATTGACGGCCGAGGTACAGGCCGTCGACACGGTGAACACCGGTCCGCGCCAATCGATGGCCTCAGCCACCAGATCGGCAAAGGCCTGCACATCACCGGCGAAGCAACCGGCTTGCTCCTCGAAGCCCACGTCGAGCGACGAAGATGCCACGAACAGCGGCATCTCCGGCGTCGCCAGGTGCCGTAGCAGGGAGCACTGCGCGACCACTTCGCGCACGGTGCGACGCAACTGTTGCACCCAGTCGCCTTCCGCAGGCGGCAGTGAATGGACGGGCCAGGAGAAGCCGCCCGGGACGCTGGTGGGTGTCGCGGGGACGCCGCCTTGCCGGAGCGCGGCCAGGGACTGTGGCAGGTCCCGGCCCAGTGCACAGGCGAGTCCGCTACCTGCCAGATAGACCTCAATGGTCACTGGGGACCCCACGCTCGGCACTGCGTGTCCTCGCTGCCCCCCGAGGGGGTGCGAGCTTGCTTGGGGCGGCCCGGCGCTGCGCTCATGACCTTCCAGCACTCAAATGCGCCGCCAGGTGCGCAATCGAAGTCAGCGCGCGGCGCGTCTCCTTGCTGTCGGGCATGCGCACGCCGTAGCGCTGCTGGATCGCCATCGACACCTGCAGCGCGTCGAGCGAATCGAGGTCCAGCCGCGCATCGGGGCCGAACAGGGGCTCGTCGTCGGCGAGGCCGCCTTCGGGCGCGGACTTCTCCACGGCGTCGAGCACGAGCCCCTTCAGCTCGGCGATCAGGTCAGTCAGCGACAGGCTTTCGTTCATGCGATACGTCTTCGGAACAACAGGGCGGCCAATGCCAGCATGGCCGCGGAAAAGACAAGCAGGCGCACCAATTCCGGCAGCATCGCCGACAGGCCGCCGCCGCGCAGCAACGCCGTCAACAGCGCCTCCAGGCCCCAGTTCATCGGGGACCATTCAGCCACATGTTGCATGGCGGCGGGCATCACGAACTTCGGCACCATGATCCCGCCGATCGCGGCCATCAGCACGTTGGCGACGGGCCCGACCGTGGCGGCCTGGGCATGTGTGCGGACCGCACAGGCCAGCGCCAGCGACAGGCTCACCGCGGCCAGGCCGATGGCCGCCAGCGCCACGACCAACGCATCCCAATGGATGCCCGCCAGCGACAGCGCATCGCCGCCCAGAAGAGGCATGAGCCAAACGCCCACGGCCAGCATCAATGCAGCCTGCAGGGCGTTGACGCCAAGGTAGGGCAAGGCCTTGGAAAGCAGCAGCATGCCGGTCGGGACGCCCAGGCTGCGCAGCCGCCCGAGCGTGCCCGACGCGCGCTCCTGGATGAACAGGCTGGACATCGAGGCCACCACGAAGAACATGCCGAACACCAGCCAGGCCGGCACGCTCTGCTGCACGGCCGTCGGACGCGGTCCGCTCGGGGCGAAGCGCTCGGCCTGCAGCAGCGTCGCCATCGATGCACCGGGCGGTGGCGGCGGGCCACCGGCCACGGTGGCTTCCAGCCGGCCCTTGACCTCGCCCGCCACGCCGACCAGTTCCGCGCGCAGGGCGTTGAACAGGTTGCCGTCGATGCCGGGCTCGGCCAGCAAGCGCATATGCGGCGCAGTCGGCAGTGCATCCGCATGCAATGCGTCCGACAGGCCGTGCTGCAGCACGATCACGTACTTGAGTTGTCCGTTGGTCAGTTGCGCCTGCCAGTCGGCCGGCAACGGTTGCGGCGTGCCGTGTGTGCGCTTCCAGTCGGCGAGGATCGACTGCGCGGGCACGCCGGTGTCGTGCTGTTCGACCGCATAGCTCAAGGCCGCCAACGGCGGGTTGTAGTAGTCCTTGAGCGCCAGCGACATCACCACGATGAAGATCACCGGCATCAGGAACAGCGCGGCCAGGCCGTGCACGTCGCGCGCGAGGGCGATCAGTTCCTTCTTGATGAGTGCGGTCAGCATCGTCATGCGGCTTCAGGCATCGCGCAGCGAGCGGTGCGTCAATGCCATGAACAACTGTTCGAGGTTGTAGCGACCGAACTCGGCCTGCCGCACGATCACGCCCGACACATCGAGCGCGGCCAGCACCTGGGCCGGGCTCGCATCGGCGACCAGCCGCACGCGCCAGTGGTCCGGTCCCTGCTCCACCTCGCCGAAGCGCGCCAGCATCGCGGCATCGACGCCTTCGGCGCGCACCGTCAGCACGCGCTCGCCCTCCGACAGCAGGGCCTCCAGCGTGTCGTCGCGCAGCACGCGGCCGTTGTCGAGGATCGCCACGCGGTCTGCGATGGCTTCCACTTCTTCCATGTAATGCGTGGCATAGATCACCGCCGCGCCGTTGTCCGCCAGCGTCTTGATGGCGTCGAGCACGAAGGCGCGCGATTGCGGATCGACGCCGACGGTCGGCTCGTCGAACAGCAGCAACTCGGGCTCCGCCAGCAAGGCGATCGCCAGGTTGAGCCGCCGCTTCAGTCCGCCCGACAAGCGCTCGGCACGCACCGTCGCAAAGGATTCGAGCTGCGCAAAACGGATGCATGCCGCGATGCGCTCCTTCCTGCGTGCGCCTCCCAACCGTGCCGCCCCCGCAAAGCAAGCAAGGTTCTCCGCCACGGTCAGCATGGGGTAGAAGGCGTGCTCCTGCGGCGCCACGGCCATGCGCGTGGGCGTGCGCGCGCGCACGGCCTGCAAGGGTTCGTCATCCACCAGCACGCGGCCGCCCTGCACGGCGAGCGCGCCCGACACATGCGAGATCAAGGTGGTCTTGCCCGCACCGTTCGGCCCGAGCAGCCCCAGCACGCTGCCACGCCGGGCCGTCAACGACACGTCATCCAGCGCGGCTTGCGCTGCACCGGGGTAGCGGTAGCTCAGGTGTTCGAGCGCCAGCACACGCGCCCTTTATGCGACGGCGCGCTTCAGGTCGCGAAAGAAGGCTTCCTCCTGGTCGGCCTGGCCGCGCAGCAGGCCGGCCAGCGCAGGCGGATCGACCGGCTCGCGGCCCTTGACCATGCGCGCCGCCTTGAGCGCGAAGCGTCGCCAGCCGTCGCCGATCTCGGTCATGCGATTGGAGAACTCGACCAGCTGCGGCATCGATGCGATCTGCGCGGCTTCCTCCAGGAAGGCTGCATAGATGAAGCGGAAGCCCGCGCCGCCAGTGCCGATTTCTTCCTGCATGCGCACCATGTGGCCGATGTAGTCGACCGTGTGCGCCTCGCCCGCTGGCAGGCTCGCCAGCTTCTTCGCCAGCGTCCGCATACCGCGCACGCCGATGAGCGGCACCGGCGCCTGCATGGTGCGCACGGTCTTGCGGATGGCCTTGACGATGGCCTGCGGCTCGATGGTCTTGCGCTCGATCTTCTGCGGGTAGTACAGCAGCCCCTTCGGCGCCAGCACGCCCTTGGCGAAGCGCGCACGCGCCATGTCCGCGCTGCCGCAGCGCATCGGTGTCTCGAACACCGGATCGCTCACCAGGTAGTCGTCGCCTTCCTTGCCATAGACCAGCAGGTTGTGCGCGTTGAAGTGAAAGCGCATCTGCGGCGGAAAGTACGGCAGCCAGTAGACCGAGGTCTGCAGGCCGACGAGTTGGCCCTCGGCCAGCAGCGCATCGAGGCGCGCCTGCCCCGCCTGCGGATTGCCGAAGGTCTCGAACCGGAAGCGCGCGGCCAGGGGCGCCAGCAAGCCCTTGATGATGGACTTCGGCGGCATGCGGTACGAAATGAGCGGCAGCCCCGACAACTTGATGAACGGGAAGTACGCGAAGGTCAGCGCAGACGCGAGTCCGAACGCAAGGCTCTCCGTCATCGGCACGCCGTGGTGGCGCAGCATGTTGGAGATGACGCCGCTCTCGCAGTGCGCGGCATGGCGGTGTTCGAATGTCATTGGGTAACCTCCGCGCTACGCTCTGCGGTGCGAGCGCCTTCGGGCGGCCGGGCGGCGTTCATTGGAGTACCTTCGTGCTGCGCACTGCGGTGCGAGCTTGCTTGGGGCGGCCCGGCGCAGCGCTCATGGCAAGCGCTTCAAGGCTTCGACCGACAGGCCCAGCGCATCGGCATAGCGCGCCAGTTGCTTCGGGGACAGCGCGGCGAAATGATCCGGCTGCAAATGGCGCCGCACGCGCCACTGCCAGAAGCCGCTGGTCTGCGACAGCAACGCCACGTCCATGCGGCGCTCGTACATCCAGTATTCAAGCGGCGACGCCGTACCCGCGACCACGCGAGCGCGCGCATCCTCGGCCTGCGCGACCAGCGCATCGACCGCATGCGTGGTGACGATCTCTTCCGCCTCCCAGCCGCGCGAGCCGACCGTGACGGTATGGCCGCTCGCATCACGCGCGTACATGAGCTTGCGGTGCCCGTCGAGCGTCGCATTGCCTTCTTGCGGAACGGCGTCGACGTTCACACCGCCTCCAGGTGCACGAAGCCGCTGGAAAAGCGACCGCTCTCCGGCACGAACATCAGCAGCTTGTGCCCCTTGCGCACGCGCCCGGACTTGAACAACGCGTCGAGCATGATGAAGGGCGAGGCCGCGCCCGTGTTGCCCATCTGCGCGAGGTTGCTGAACCAGCGTTCGCACGGGATCGGCAGGTCCACTTCCCGGAGGCACTGCTCGATGGGTCGCGCGAAGAAGTGCGAGGACATGTGCGGCAGGAACCAGTCGATCTCGTTCACCTTGAGGCCACGCTTCGCGATGATGTCGCGCAAGGGCTCCTCGATGGTGGCGCGCACGATGTTCTCGTTGAGCAGGCGCACGTCCTGCTTGATGGAGAAGATGGATTGCGCGTGCCACTGTGCGGACGGCGTCTGCATCCAACCTTGCAGCGCGCCATTGGCATCGCGGTCGGCGCCGGCGTACATGCACACCGGCAATTCGTTCGCGGCGGAGGACAGGTCGATCCAGTCGATGCGCAGCGACAAGGGCCCGCGCGGTGCGCGCTCCAGCAGCACGGCGCCGGCGCCGTCGGACAGCATCCAGCGCAGGAAGTCCTTCTCGAAGGCGATCTCGGGCCGCTCTTCCAAGGCCTGCACCTTGTGCGCCAACTCGGCCTCGAAGTTCGCGGCCATGAGCAGCGGCGACACCAGTTCCGAACCCGTGGCCACGGCACGCCGCGCATCGCCGGCCCGCACTGACAGCCAGGCGTGCTTCAGGGCCGCCGTGCCGGACAGGCAGACGCCGGCGCACGACACCGCTTCCAGCCGCGGCCAGCCCAACTCGCCATGCACCATCACCGCGTGATTGGGGATGAGCTGGTCGGGCAAGGTGGTGCCGGTGGCCAGGCAATCCACCGCACCGATGTCCTCGCCCAGCGCGCGAACGGCATTCGCGGTGAGCTGGGCATTGGTCATGGCCACCTTGCCGGTCGCGCGATCGATGGCGTAGTGGCGCGACTGGATGCCATTGCTGCGCAGGATCAACCGGCGCGCACGCGAATCCTTGCCGCCGATGCGACCAAGGACATCTTCGATTTCGTCATTGGAGACCGGCGAGAAAGGCAAATAAGCTGCGGAACGCGTCAGGAATACATCAACTGTCATAGCGGTGGCACCGATCGGTGGCCGAGCCTGAGGGCAGCTCAAAGTGGGTCTTGATTTTAGTCAATCGACCCCTGAAGAGCGGCCGCAGCATAGCCTGCAGGCCCAGGCTGACCGGCACGATGGTGACGATGAGGGCCAGCAGGAACAGCACATAGGCCAACACCAGCGGCCGGCGCTGCACGCTGCCGGGCCGCCCCACCGCCATGATCAGCTTGCCCCACAGGAAGAAACTGCGGGTACCGGCCTTTTCGCTGACATACAGGCGCGGCTCGGCGACGACCGCGCCCAGGCCAGCCAGCAGCGGCTGCGTGCCCTTTTCGGCATCGCCATGCAGGCCGTCGCGCAGCGCCAGGCCGAAACGGCGTGCGCCCGCGATCTGCCCCTGCGTGAGTCCCGCATCCGGCATGCCCCAGAAGCCGCGCTTGCGGCCGAACAGCAGCCAGGCCGGCGTGGTGATGAAGGTGGCCAGGGTAGGACCGGGGTCGGTCAGCACCACGTTGTCGATCAGCCGCGCGCCGACGGCCGCCAGCATCGTCTTGAGCTTCTCGTGCGCCGTCAGCCACATGTTGCGGCAGGCGATCACCGTGACCACCGGCTTGCCCTTCAACAGGCGCGCCGCCACCGGATGCTGCAGGAAGGCGGCGATGGGCTGCGATGGCGCCAGGAACCAGACTTGCCACGGCAGGATGACCAGGTCGAACGCCTCGTCGCCCGTCAACGACAGGGGCGCCAGCGGGGCCGGCCGCATGTGCGCCGTCTCGGGAAAGGCGTCGAAGAAGGCCAGGAAGGGCCACGGGAACGGCAAGGGCTGCAAGGGCCGCAGCGTCTCGACGTGCACCTCGATGCCGGGATCCGCCTGCAGCGGCCCCAGGATCTGGTCGGCAACGGCGTCAAGTTGTCCCGTCTGGGAATAACGAATGGCGAGCACGCGCTTGGGGGACGCGGTCGCGCTCAGCAGGGGTGAGGTCACAGGGGCAACAGGCGGGGAGGACGTGCGAGTGTAGGGGATTGCTGACATTGGCAAATTACTGTGCTGATCGCATCCCCCTGCTTGGGGAGCGCACGGTGTCGCTGGAACGCCGCGTGTAGATTCGGGCGCCATGCTCCACCCGCTTGTCTTTGCCGTCGCCTTCATCGTCGGGTCTGCCGCGCTGCTCTACGTCTCGCGCGGCGCGCTGAGGCACCCCGGTTCGCACGGGTTCTATCGATTCTTTGCCTGGGAATGCATCCTGCTGTTGGTCCTGGTGAACCTGCCGGTGTGGGGCAACGACCCGCTGGCGCCGCATCAACTGCTGTCGTGGCTGCTGCTGGTCGCCTCGGCGTGGCTTCCGGTTCATGCCTTTCGGCTGCTGAAGCAGGTGGGTCGACCGACCGACGAACGCCGGGACGACGCCTTGCTGGGCTTCGAGAAGACCAGCGCCCTGGTGACCTCCGGCGCCTTCCACTACATCCGCCACCCGATGTACGCCGCGCTGATCTTCCTGGCCTGGGGCGCGTTTCTCAAGCAGTTCTCATGGCTTGGACTGGTGCTGGTGCTGGCGGCCACGGTGTTGCTGTTCATCACCGCCTTGCGGGACGAACAGGAGTGCCTGCAGCACTTCGGCGAGGCCTACCGGACGTACATGCGCGGGACGCGGCGCTTCATTCCATTCGTGCTGTGATACGACTTCGCCCTTCAACCGCATAACTGCGTTGGATCGCCTTGCCGTGCTACAGCACTGTCTGCGGTTCTCCGCCTTGTTCTGCGATTGAATGCAGAGCCGTATGAGCCGTCAAAACAAGCTCCCCTGCCCCACCGCTCCCGGCGGCCGGAAGGCTTCGAGGTCCATGGGAATGCGCTCGCGGGTGAAGCCGATGCGCTGCGTCGCCTTCTCGAAGCGCTGGCGAATCAATTCGGCCCACAAGCCGCTGCCTTTCATGCGGGTGGCGAAGTCGGCGTCGTAGTCCTTGCCGCCGCGCATGTCGCGGATGCGCGCCATGATGCGGCCGGCGCGTTGCGGGTAGTGCAGTTCGAGCCACTCCTTGAACAGCGGCGCCACCTCCCAGGGCAGCCGGATCACGTTGTAGAAGGCACGCCGAGCGCCGGCCTCCCAGGCGGCTTCGAGCACCTTCTCCATGTCTTCGTTGACGAACGGGATCTGCGGCGAAACGCTCACGCCGACCGGCACGCCCGCATCGACCAGCGTCTTGATGGTGCGCAGTCGCCGATGCGGCGCGGCGGCGCGCGGCTCCAGCTTGCGCGCGAGTTCGCCGTCAAGCGTGGTCAGGGTGATGTAGACCGCCGCCAGTCGATCCGCCGCCATCGGCGCGATGAGGTCCAGGTCACGCTCGATGGCGCTCGACTTGGTCACGATGGCGAAGGGGTGCCGTGTCTCGCGCATCACCTCGATGACCGCGCGCGTGAGTCGCAGTTCGCGCTCGATCGGCTGGTAGCAATCGGTGGCGGTGCCGATCGCGATCTGGCTGGGCCGGTAGTTCTTCCGCCCCAGCTCCGCGCGCAGCACTTCGGCGATGTTGCGCTTGGCGATGAGCTTGGTCTCGAAGTCCAGGCCCGGCGACAGGTTGAGGTAGCTGTGCGTCGGCCGGGCAAAGCAGTAGATGCAGCCGTGCTCGCAGCCCCGGTACGGGTTGAGCGAACGGTCGAAAGGCACGTCGGGCGAGTCGTTTTCGCCGAGCACCGATTTCGCATCCTCGAAGCGGACCTCGGTTTGCGGCGCTGATCTTTCTTCGGCGGCATCGTCCTCCAGCGTGCCCCAGCCGTCGTCGTACGCGTCGCGGGCGTCCTTCTCGAAGCGATGCGGCATGCGCGTCGCCGCGCCGCGGCCCTTGAGGGCATGGACGGGAATGAAGGTATCGGTCATGGCAGCAATACTGTATTTATTTACAGTATGGCGCCGTGCGCATCGGAATGCCAGCTTTCAGACCCAATCCCTTCGCGTGCGAGGACTAGGGTTTACCCTTAGAATGTGAACCATCGTAAACACCAACCAGAGAGGTTCCCATGTCGATTGCTATTGCTTGTGTTGTGAGTGTGGGCGTCATCGTCGCTTCCTACTTCGTCACGGTGGGCAAGCCCACCGAGTAGCACTTTGGCGGCAGGCCAGCCGGTGGCCGATTCGAAATGCAGTCTTGTGGATTAATTGCACGCCGCGCGGTCGGCGCGTAACATCGCGATACACAAAAAACCAAGGCGTGGATCGATGTTGCGGCAGATCGCCGCGGCGCTTTCCGCCCGCAGGGGGAAGTGATGAGGCCTGCATACAGCGTGCTGGGCGTGCAGGGCAATGCAAAGCCCGCCGAGATCGAACGCGCGTTCAACAATTCCTTGACAGCGTTCACCCGTGAACGCCTCCGCTCGGAGGCTGGCGCCGCCGCGCAGTTGGCGGATGTGATGGAGGCCTACAAGGTGCTGCGCAGCCCCGACATGCGCGCCGCGCATGACCGGAAGCTGGCGAAGGCCGTCTTGACGGAGCAAGTTTCGTCGTGGGTCGAGATCCGCTATTCCGAAGGCAAGGAGCGGTCCAGGTGGGCGCGCCCGCTGATGCTCCTTGTCCTGCTGCTGTCCTTCATCGGCGGCGGTGCGTGGTACCTGGAGCAACAGCGTGACCGGGCTGCTGCCGAAGCGGCCGTGGCCCAAGCCGAGGAAGCCGCGCGGCAGCAGGCGGCGGCGCGAGCCGAGCAACAGCGAATCATCGAAGCCCACCTGGTCGAGAAGTCGCGCAGGGACGCCGCAGCCAGGGAACTCGAACGACGCCAGCAACGCGAACTCGCGCTCGCGAAGGCAAAGCGCGCGAACGTCTCGCAGACACAGGTCCAGCAGGTTGCCGCGGAAGGCGATGAGCAGACCGGGTTGTCACGCTGACCCGGTGCCGCGAAAGCGGTCGGCTAGAACTCCGCCTCCAGCTCGTCGATCGCCTCGGGCTCCTGCTTCGCCGCAGCCATCCATTCCTGCATCTCGGGCAGTTCCATCATGTGCTTGACGTAGGTCGCGCAGGCCGGCGGCAGCTTCACGTCGTAGGTGATGAAGCGCGTGACCACCGGCGCATACATCGCGTCCGCCAGGCCCGGCTTCTTGCCGAAAAGGTACGGCCCGCCATACTTTCCGAGGCACTCCTTCCAGATCTCCACGATGCGGTCGATGTCGCCTTGCGCGCGCGACCAGATCTTGAAGTGGGGGAAGCGCGCCTTGACGTTCATCGGCAGTGCGCCGCGCATGCTGGCGAAGCCCGAATGCATCTCGCCGCAGATGGCGCGGCAATGGGCGCGGGCACGCACATCGGTGGGCAGCAGGCCGGCCTTGGGCTTGATCTCGTGCAGGTATTCGCCGATGGCCAGCGTGTCCCAGACCTTGAGGCCGTCATGCTCCAGCGAAGGCACCAGCATCGACGAGGACAACAGCAGCATCTCGGCCTTCATGGCAGGGTCGTCCGGCGGGATGATCTTCTCGGCGAAGTCGAGCCCGGCCAGACGGCACATCAGCCAGCCGCGCAGGGACCAGGCGCCGTAGTTCTTGCTGCTGATGGTGAGGACGGGTTTGGACATCGAGATGCTCCTTGGGGCTATTGCGGTGCGGGTCTGCCGCCTGCGGCAGTGCAAGGCCCATGCCATGCGCAAGGTGCGGGCTCGCGCCTTGGCCCGCAACTTGCCTTCAAGGCCTCATGCTTTATCGGGCCTACCAAAACCACACCGACATGCTTTCACCCCTGCGGCTCGGTGCGCAGTTCCTGGGGGCATCGCTGTGGAGCGAAGGCTCCGAGCGCACCGCCGTGCGGCAGATATCGGCGCAGATGGAGGTGTTCTCGCGCATGCGGCTCACGCACACGCGGCCGAAATGGGGCATCGACACGGTCATGGTGGAGGGCGAGGAAGTGGCGGTGCGGGAAGAGCCCACGCTGACGGCGCCCTTCGGCACGCTCCTGCATTTCCGCAAGGACACCAAGGCGGTGCACCCGCCGGTGCTGCTGGCCGCACCACTGTCGGGCCACTTCGCGACGCTGCTGCGCGAAACGGTGCGCACGCTGTTGCGCGACCACGACGTCTATGTGACCGATTGGCATAACGCACGTGACGTGCCTTTGTGGCAAGGCAAGTTCGGGCTCGACGAATACACCACGACGCTGGTCGACTTCATGGCCGCGATCGGCCCCGGCGTGCATCTGGTGGCGGTCTGCCAACCCTGCGTGGCCGCGATTGCCGCCACCACGCTGATGTCGGAAGAGGACCATGCCGCCACGCCGCGCAGCCTGACGCTGATGGCCGGCCCGGTCGACTGCCGCATCAATCCGACGCGGGTGAACGAACTGGCGACGGAACGGCCGATCGGCTGGTTCAAGCGCAACCTGATCAGCCGCGTGCCTTTGCCGCATGCGGGCGTGGGGCGCAAGGTCTACCCCGGCTTCCTGCAGTTGACCGCCTTCATGAGCATGAACATGGACCGGCACAAGAAGCAGTTCCGCGACCTCTATGCGCACCTCGTCGAAGGCCGCATGGAGCAGGCCAACAACATCCGCGATTTCTACGACGAATACTTGGCGGTGAACGACCTGCCGGCCGAGTTCTACCTGGAGACCGTGGAGCGCATCTTCCAGACCTACGACCTGCCGCGCGGCGAGCTTGAAGTGTGCGGCCGCAAGATCGATCCGGCGGCCATCCGGCGCACCGCGCTGCTCACCGTCGAGGGCGAGCGCGACGACATCTGCTCGGTGGGCCAGACCGTCGCGGCGCAAGACATGTGCAGCGGCATCCGCCCCTACCTCAAGGCGCACCATCTTCAAGCGGGCGTGGGCCACTACGGTGTGTTCAGCGGCAGCAAGTGGAACACGCAGATCTATCCGCGCGTGCGCGAGACGATTCACGCTGCGGCTGAAATCATTCGCTGATCGGGGCGAGCAAACGCAGGCGCGGTCCTGCGCCGCAACCTGTAGTCGGCGTCCGACAGCACAAGGCGCAGACCTGCCTTGCACACACCTGGAGCCTGCGCTTCAATGAATCGCTCGCAAGCCCAAGGACGAATCCATCCGTCCGGTCACAGGGAACACAGTGCAAGTTCATCATCAGCATTTCAGCGAGCAAGACAGCTGGCTCTTTCGCGAAGGCACCCATGCCCGCATGCACGACAACCTCGGTTGTCACCTGCATGCGGACGGCAGTGGCGCGACCTTCGCCGTGTGGGCGCCGAACGCGGAGGCCGTCTCCGTCATCGGCGACTTCAACGGCTGGGACGACAGCGCCCTGCGCATGCATCCGCGGCCCGATGGCAGCGGCATCTGGGAAGCCATCGCGCCCAAGGCCGCGCAGGGTCAGGTCTACAAGTACCGCGTCTTCTCCCGCTTCAACGGCTACGTCGTGGACAAGGCCGACCCCTTCGCCTTCTGCAGCGAGGCGCCACCGGCCACGGGCTCGCGCGTTTGGTCGCTCGCGCATGAATGGCATGACGGCAACTGGATGGCCACGCGCGGCGCCTGCAATGCGCTCGACGCGCCGATGTCCGTCTACGAGGTGCACCTGGGCTCGTGGAAGCGCCGCGATGGCGAGATGCTCAGCTACCAGGAACTGGCGCACCGCCTGGCCGAGTACGTGAGCGACATGGGCTTCACACACGTCGAGTTGATGCCCGTCACCGAGCACCCCTTCTACGGCTCCTGGGGCTACCAGACAACCGGCTACTTCGCGCCGACCGCACGCTACGGCACGCCGCAGGACTTCATGGCCTTCGTCGACCACCTGCACCAGCGCGGCATCGGCGTGCTGCTGGACTGGGTGCCCTCGCACTTTCCGACGGATGAACATGGCTTGGGCTACTTCGACGGCACACATCTGTTCGAGCATGCCGATCCGCGCCAGGGCTTTCATCCGGAGTGGAACTCGAGCATCTTCAACTACAGCCGCAACGAGGTGCGCAGCTTCCTGATCTCGTCGGCGCTGTTCTGGCTGGAGCATTACCACCTGGACGGCCTGCGCGTCGATGCCGTGGCCTCGATGCTCTACCTCGACTACGCGCGCAAGCACGGCGAATGGATTCCCAACAAGAACGGCGGGCGCGAGAACCTCGAAGCCATCGAGTTCCTGCAAGACCTTAACCAGGCCATCTACCGCGAGCAGCCCGACACGGTGCCCATCGCTGAGGAATCGACCTCCTGGCCGCTCGTCACGCGGCCGGTCGACATGGGCGGGCTCGGCTTCGGCATGAAGTGGAACATGGGGTGGATGCATGACACGCTGAAGTACTTCGCCAAGGATCCGATCCACCGCAAGCATCACCACAACCAGCTGACCTTCTCGCTGATCTATGCCTTCAGCGAGAACTTCGTGCTCGCGCTCTCGCACGACGAGGTGGTGCACGGCAAGGGCTCGTTGCTGAACAAGATGCCCGGCGACAGCTGGCAGCAGTTCGCCAACCTGCGGGCGCTGTTCGGCTACATGTGGACGCACCCGGGCAAGAAGCTGCTATTCATGGGCTGCGAGTTCGGCCAGCGGCGCGAATGGACGCATGACGGCGAACTCGAATGGTGGGTGACCGAGCAGGCCGAGCACGCGGGCCTGCAGGCGTATGTGCGGCAACTCAACCGCGTGCTGCGCGAGGAGCCGGCCCTGCATCAGCTCGACTTCTCCCCTGAAGGCTTCGAATGGCTGCAGGCCGACGAGGCCGAGACCAGCGTGTTCGTGTTTCTGCGCAAGCCCCTCGCGGGCGGTGCGCCGCTGCTCATCGCTTGCAATCTGACCCCGATGCCGCGTACAAACCATTGCGTGGGCGTGCCCACGGGCGGTGTCTGGCGCGAATTGCTCAACAGCGATGCGAAGGAGTTCGGCGGTGCGGGCTGGGGCAACCTGGGCAGCGTGCAGGCTGCGCCGCTGCCCGAAGGCCTCCAGCCGTATTCGCTGACCCTGACCCTGCCGCCGTTGTCCACACTCATCCTGAGGCCCATTGCCAATGACTGAAGCGATGTTCACCCCCGAATGCGCCTGCGGCGCTCCCCCTCAAGGGGGCGCACCCAGCGGCCCGGCAAAGCCGGTTCCGCGGGTGCTCGCGAACAAGCATTTGTCCAGTGCCATGGGAAACTGAGATGCATACATCGGCCATTCCTTCACCGGCTGTCCATACACCCGTTCTCCTGACCCCGACGTTGCCGGGCATGCCGGACGACGGCCATGCGCGCGCGGTCATCGACGCGGTGCTGCCGGTCGTCGATGGCGGGCGCTTCGCCGTCAAGCGCACGGCTGGCGAAAAACTGGAGGTGAAGGCACATTGCTTCGCCGATGGACACGACGTGCTGCGCGTGCTGCTGCTGTGGCGTGCCGACGGCGCCGCCACGCATGAGGTGCCGATGGTCTTGCTGAACAACGACATCTGGGAGGCCGAATTCACACCGCCGACACCCGGCCGCTACAGCTACGGCGTGGTCGCATGGGTCGACTCCTTCGCATCGTGGCGTCATGAACTCACGCGACGTGTCGATGAGGAAGACATCCGCGTCGCGGTGCAGGTGGGCGCCATCGAAGTGGCTGCCGCGGCCGGCCGTGCGTCGGGCGCGGACCGGCAGGCGCTGACGCAATGGGCGCAATCGTTGGACCACGACGCCGCGGATCGCAACATCGACGGCACCGCGCTCAAGGCACAGGCGCTCGACAGGGACCTCGCCGAGTTGGCCGGCCGTTATCCGGACAGGCGCTTCCAGACCACCTCCGCGGAGTTGCCGCTCATCGTCGACCGCGTGCGCGCCCGCTTCAGCACCTGGTACGAACTGTTCCCGCGTTCCACCGGCGCACCGGGCACGCACGGCACCCTGCGCGATGTCGAAAGCCGCCTGCCTGCCATCGCGAAGATGGGCTTCGACGTGCTGTACATGCCGCCGATCCATCCCATCGGGCGCATCGATCGCAAGGGCAAGAACAACGTGCTCGTCACCGAGCCGGGCGACGTGGGCAGCCCCTGGGCCATCGGCGCGGCCGAGGGCGGGCACAAGTCGATCCTGCCGGAGCTCGGCACGGCGGAGGACTTCCGCCACCTGGTCGCGGCTGCCGCGGGCTATGGCATCGACATCGCGCTCGACATCGCCTTCCAGTGCGCGCCGGACCATCCCTACGTCAAGGCGCATCCGGGCTGGTTCCGCTGGCGCCCGGACGGCACCGTGCAATATGCCGAGAACCCACCGAAGAAGTACCAGGACATCTATCCCTTCAACTTCGAATGCGACGACTGGCAGGGCCTGTGGGTCGAACTCAAGAGCGTGTTCGACCACTGGATCCACGAAGGCGTGAAGGTCTTCCGCGTCGACAACCCGCACACCAAGGCCTTCCCGTTCTGGGAGTGGTGCATCACGCAGATCAAGCGCGAGCATCCGACGGTCATCTTCCTGGCCGAGGCCTTCACGCGGCCCAAGGTCATGCACCGCCTGGCCAAGCTCGGCTATTCGCAGTCGTACACCTACTTCACCTGGCGCAACACCAAGGAAGAGCTGACCAAGTACTTCACCGAACTCACGCAAGGTCCGGGCTACGAATACTTTCGCCCCAACGTCTGGCCCAACACGCCGGACATCCTTCACGAGCAACTGCAGACCGGCGGCCCCGGCATGTTCCGCCTGCGCCTGGTGCTGGCCGCCACGCTGGCCGCGAGCTACGGCATCTACGGCCCGGCCTACGAGTTGCTCGAACACCTGCCGCGCGGCCCGAGCAGCGAGGAATACCTCGACTCCGAGAAGTACCAGATCCGCTCATGGGACCACGACCGGACCGACAGCATCGCGCCCCTGATCGAGCGCGTGAACCGCATCCGCCAGGAGAACGTGGCCTTGCAGTTCAATCGCAGCCTGCGCTTCCTGGCCGTAGAGAACGACCAGTTGCTGGCCTATGCGAAGCAGTCCGAGGACGGTCAGAACATCATCGTCACGGTGGTCAACCTGGACCCGCACAACGCGCAGTACGGCTGGATCGGGCTCGAGCCGCAATCGATCGGTGTCGACACGGGCGGCACCTGGCAGATGCATGATCTGCTGAGCGACGAGCGCTACCAGTGGCAGGGCGACTGGCACTACGTGCGGCTCGACCCGCACCACACGCCCGCGCACATCATGGTCGTGCGGCGCCGCACGCGCAGCGAACAAGACTTCGACTACTACCTGTAGGACCAGGAAGAACATGAACGCCAACGTCCCCGCCATCGCCCTGGAAACCCCCGAGGTCGACCACACCAGCGACCCCCAGTGGTACCGCGACGCGGTGATCTACCAGCTCAACGTCAAGGCCTTCTTCGACACCGACGGCGACGGCATGGGCGACTTCAAGGGCGTCACCGCCAAGCTCGACTACGTGAAGGACCTGGGCGTCAACACGATCTGGCTGATGCCCTTCTACCCCTCGCCCCTGCGCGACGACGGCTACGACATCGCCGAGTACGAAGACGTGAACCCGCAGTACGGCACGCTGGCCGACTTCAAGGAGATGCTCGACGAGGCCCACAAGCGCGGCCTGCGCGTGATCACCGAGCTGGTCATCAATCACACGTCCAATGACCACCCGTGGTTCCAGGCCGCACGCAACGCACCGCCCGGCTCGCCCGAGCGCAACTTCTACGTGTGGAGCGACACCGACCAGATCTACCAGGGCACGCGGATCATCTTCACCGACACCGAGACCTCCAACTGGACCTGGGACCCGGTCGCCAAGCAGTTCTTCTGGCACCGCTTCTTCAGCCACCAGCCGGACCTCAACTTCGACAACCCGGCGGTGCTGGAAGCCATCTTCAAGACGATGCGCTTCTGGCTGGACATGGGCGTGGACGGCTTCCGGCTCGACGCGATTCCCTACCTGATCGAGCGCGACGGCACCAGCAACGAGAACCTGCCCGAGACGCACGGCGTGATCAAGAAGATCCGCGCCGCCCTCGACGCCGAATACAAGAACCGCTTCCTGCTGGCCGAGGCCAACATGTGGCCCGAAGACGTGCGCGAGTATTTCGGCGACGGCGACGAATGCCACATGGCGTATCACTTCCCGTTGATGCCGCGCATGTACATGGCCATCGCGCAGGAAGACCGCGACCCGATCGTCGAGATCATGCAGCAGACGCCCGACATCCCGGAGGGCTGCCAGTGGGCCATTTTCCTGCGCAACCATGACGAGCTCACGCTGGAGATGGTGACCAGCCGCGAGCGCGACTACATGTACACCACTTATGCGGCCGACAAGCGCGCCCGCATCAACCTCGGCATCAGAAGGCGGCTGTCGCCGCTGATGGACAACGACAAGGACCGCATCAAGCTCATGAACGGCATGCTGCTGTCGATGCCGGGCTCGCCGATCATCTACTACGGCGATGAGATCGGCATGGGCGACAACGTGTTCGTCGGCGACCGCAACGGCGTGCGTACGCCGATGCAATGGGCACCCGACCGCAACGCAGGCTTCTCGCGCGCCGACCCGCAGCGGCTGTACCTGCAGCCGATCATGGACCCGATGTATGGCTACGAGTCCATCAACGTCGAGGCCCAGTTGCGCGACAACAGCTCGCTGCTGCACTGGACACGCCGCATGCTCGCGGTGCGCAAGACCAGCAGCGCCTTCGGCCGTGGCAAGAAGGTGTTCCTGCGGCCGGGCAACCGCAAGGTGCTGGCCTACCTGAGCCTGTTCGAGGACGACGTCATCCTCACCGTGTTCAACCTGTCGCGCGCCGCGCAGCCGGTGGAACTGGACCTGTCGGCCTACAAGACACGCGTGCCGGTCGAGATGCTGGGTCGCACCACCTTCCCGCCGATCGGCGAGCTGCCGTACCTGCTGACGATGCCCTCGTACGGCTTCTACTGGTTCAAGCTCACCACCGATGCGCCGATGCCGGTGTGGCACCAGGAGGAAGTCGGCTTGCGCGACCGTCCCACGCTGGTGCTGTTCGACAGCTGGACCAGCCTGTTCCGCGAGCAGGTGATGCCGTGGCGCATGGCGATGTCCGATCGCCTGCGCGATCAACTCGAAGCCGACGTGCTGGCTCGGCACATCGAGGTGCAGCGCTGGTACGGCGCCAAGGGCAGCGCGATCACGCGCGCCACCATCGCCGAGCACGCGGTGTGGACGCATGGCAAGTTGCGCTGGATGCTGCCCATCCTCGACGTGCAGGCGACCGATGCGCATTCGACCTATTTCATGCCCCTCGCCCTCGCCTGGGAGGACCATGACGAGGAGCGCATGAAGCAGCTCACGCAGGCGGTCGTCGCCAAGGTGCGCCAATTGGCCGAGGTCGGGCTGATGGGCGATGCCTTCTACGACGAGGCCTTCTGCCGCGCCGTGGTGATGGGCATCGCGCAAGGCCTGGTGCTGCCCGCCATGCAGGGCGAGATCCGCTTCACGTCCACCGGTGCACTGGTCGACGTGACCGATGAAGACATCGACGCACTCGAAGTCAGCAAGCCCAGCGCGGCCAGCAGCAACACGGTCGTCACGCTGGGCGACCAGTTGTTCCTCAAGGGCTACCGGCACTTGCACGTGGGGATCAACCCCGAGCTGGACGTGGGCCGCTACCTCACCCAGGTGGCGCGCTTCGCCAATTGCGTGCCGGTGGCCGGCGCCATCGAGTACCACGGCAAGGATGGCCGCGTGATGACGCTTGCGCTGCTGCAGGCCTATGTGCCGAACCAGGGCGATGCCTGGGACTACACGCTGGACTATCTCGATCGCGTGCTCTCGGAGCAGCGCGACCTGCCCGAAGGCGATGCGCTGGTCGACCATGGCGCTTTCATGAAGCTGGCGCGCGTGCTGGGCCAGCGCACTGCGGAGCTGCACCTGGCCTTCGCGCGCTCCAAGGGTGATGCGGCCTTCGACCCCGAGCCGCTGGTGGCCGCGGACCGCACCGCCTTCCGCGACACCGCTGCCGCCGAGGCGCGCCGCAGTTTCGCCATGCTGCGTGAACGCGTCCACGGACTGCCGACGGAGGTGCAGCAGGATGCGTCGCGCTTGCTGGCGCGCGAGGCTGCACTGCTCCAGCGCATCGAATCCTTTGCCACCGAAACAACGGGGCCTGTCGGCTTCAAGACACGCTTCCACGGCGACTACCACCTGGGTCAGGTGCTGGTCTCGCGCAACGATTTCGTCATCATCGACTTCGAGGGCGAGCCGGCGCGCAGCTTCGAGGAGCGACGCGCCAAGACATCGCCGCTGCGCGATGTGGCCGGCATGCTGCGCTCCTTCAACTACGCACGTTGGTCGTCTCTGAAGCGCAACGCGCAGAACCCGGAAGAGCTGGCGCGGCTCGACGTCGCTGCCGCCGACTGGGAACAGCAGGTGCGCCAGGCCTTCCTCGGCGGCTACACCGACACCTTGGCCGCGGCCGGCGCGCCGCCGCCGGAGCCCGCGATGTTGGCGCTGTTCGAGATCGACAAGGCCATGTACGAGCTTCGCTATGAGTTGAACAACCGCGTCGATTGGGTGCAGGTGCCGATGCAGGGCCTGCAGTCGCTCGCCGGAACGAACGCCACCGACATCGCAAGAGGAGTTGCGCAATGAACCAGTTTGACATCAGCCTCGAACCGCTGCGCGCTTTCCTGTTCCAGATCGGCGCCTACCTGCCGCGGCTGTTCTTCGCGGCCGTGGTCATCATTGCCGGCTGGCTCATCGCCAAGGTGGTGCGCTTCGCCGTCACGAAGGGTTTGCGGGCCGCCAATTTCGGTGTGCTGACGCAGCGCTCCGGCATGGACAACTTCCTGAAGCAGGGCGGCCTCAACAAGGACACCAGCGACCTCATCGGCCTGCTGGCGTATGGGATGGTGCTGCTGGCGGCGTTGATCATCGCGTTCAACGGCCTGGGGCTGACCTACATCACGGACCTGCTCGGACGCGTGATGTGGTTCGTGCCGAACATCTTCGTTGCGCTGATGGTGCTGGCCTTCGGCTCCTACTTCGCCAAGTTCGTGGGCGATGCGGTCATCCACTACGGCCGCAGCGCCAAGCTGGCGGACGCCACCTTCTTCGGCAAGGTGGTGCGCTACGCGATCATGATCTTCGTGGTGCTGATCGCCTTGGACCATGTGAGGGTGGGCGGCGACATCGTGCGCCAGAGCTTCCTCGTGATCCTGGCCGGCGTGGTGTTCGCGCTGGCATTGGCCTTCGGCCTGGCCGGCAAGGACTGGGCCGCCGACCGCATTTCGCAATGGTGGCCGCACGACATGCGTGCCAAGGCGCCCGCACCGATCACGACACCGAAGCGCGACGTTCCGGTGCAGGCGACAGAAAACGCTTTCGATGCGCCTGCGCCCCCACCGGAGCAGACCGCCGCCGCCGCCAGCCACGTCACCACGCTGCGCCCGCGCGGCCGGCCGCTGATCCAGAGCCGCCCCGCCGATCCGCCACCACCGCTCTGAGTCGCAACCTCGAACTGGATGTTTCGTTGAACAACACCAATCTGTCGAAATCGGCGCCAGGCAAGGCGCAAAGCACAGCCATGCAGTCACCGGCGGCATGGCGCGCATTTGCAACGCCGCATGGCGCCGATTCCCGGCAGATTTCATGAACCATGTGCACGCCATGCCCTTCGGCGCCACGCTGCTCGACGCTGGCGTGCGATTCAGTTACTGGGCCCCCGACGCATCGCAGATCGCGCTGGAGCTGGGCGGGCAGCCACCCTTGCCGCTGCAACGCGCCGACGACGGCTGGCATCGCCTCGAAGTCGCAGAAGCACGCGCCGGGGACCGCTACCGCTTCTGCCTGCCCGATGGCAGTTGCGTGCCCGACCCCGCCTCGCGCCGCAACCCGGACGACGTTCACGGCGCCAGTGAGGTGATCGACCCCCGCGCTTACGAATGGCACGACGACGAATGGCGCGGCCGCCCCTGGACCGAGGCGGTGATCTACGAACTGCACATCGGCACCTTCACGCCTGAAGGCACCTTCGCCGCGGCGCGCAAGCGCCTGATCGACCTGGCCGCCCTCGGCATCTCGGTCGTCGAAGTCATGCCGGTGGCCGACTTTCCTGGCAAGCAAGGCTGGGGCTATGACGGCGTGCTGCTGTTCGCGCCCGATGCTTCGTACGGCACGCCGGATGACCTCAAGGCCTTCGTCAACGCCGCGCACGACCTCGGCCTCATGGTGCTGCTGGACGTGGTCTACAACCACTTCGGCCCGGAGGGCAACTACCTGCACTCGGGCAGCCCCTTCTTCTTCAATGCCGCGCACCAGACCCCCTGGGGCTCCGCGATCAACTACGACGGCGAGCAGGCGCGCACGGTACGCGATTTCTTCGTGCACAACGCCCTGTTCTGGATCGAGGAATACCGCTTCGACGGACTGCGCATGGATGCCATCCACGCGATCCGCGACGACAGCCGACCCGACATCGTCGAGGAGATCTGCACCGCGCTGCGCGAGGGCCCCGGTCGCGACCGCCATATCCACATCGTGCTGGAGAACGACGCCAACGGCGCACGCTACCTCGAACGCGACGCCAAGGGCCAGCCCAGGATCGCCACGGCGCAGTGGAACGACGACCTGCACCATGCCGCCCACGTGCTGGTCACCGGCGACACCGACGGCTACTACGCGGACTATGCCGACGACCCGATGGGCCACTTCGGCCGCGCGCTGGCGGAGGGCTTCGTGTTCCAGGGCCAGCCCTCGGCTTTCCGCAAGGGCGAAGCGCGCGGCGAGCCCAGCGCGCACCTGCCATCCAGCGCCTTCGTCTCCTTCGTGCAGACGCACGACCAGGTCGGCAATCGCGCCTTCGGCGACCGCATCGAGGGGCTGGCCGATCCGGCGCTGCTGCGCGCGGCCTATGCCTGCCTGCTGCTGTCGCCGCATGTGCCGATGCTGTTCATGGGCGAGGAGTACGCGGCCGCTACGCCCTTCCTTTACTTCTGCGATTTCGGCCACGAGCTTGCGGCCGCGGTGTCGGCTGGCCGGCGCGCCGAGTTCGGCCAGTTCGCGGCCTTCGCCGACGAAGCCGCACGCGCGCGCATCCCCGACCCCAACGCAGCCTCGACCTTCGAGGCCTCGAAGCTGAACTGGCAAGAGCGCCTGCACGGCCCGCACCGCGACTTCCTCGCCTTCATCTCGGAACTGCTGGCGATCCGCCGGCGCTTCGTGGTGCCGCACCTGGCCAACCAGCGCGGCGGCGGGCAGCATTGGCGCGAGGGCGACGTTCTTCGCGTCGACTGGTCGCTGGGGAGCGCCCGCCTGCGGCAGCTCATCAACTTCGGCAAGAAGCCGTTGACAGGCATCCAGCCCATCCTCGGGCAACCCATCTACACCAATGGCCTCGCGATGGCCGGCCACAACGAAACGCTACGCTTGGCACCTGGCGCGGTCTGCGTCACGCTGCAGGAAAACAACCATGGATGAGGCTCCCGGCGAACACGAGGCATTGCATGCCCTGTGCGCCCACTTCGGCATTGCCACCGATTACCACGACATCTTCGGCAACCGGCATGTCATCGCGCCTGCGAACCTGCGCGCACTGCTCGGCACCTTCGGCGTCGACATCACGCTTCCCCTGCCGCAAAGCCTGCGCGAGCTGCGCTCGGCTGGATGGCAACTTGCGCTGCCCCCTGCCGTCGCCATCGACGCGGGCCAGTCGCACTGGGCCGTCACCTTGCGCGTGCCCGCCGCGTTGGCCGAGGCGCACTGGACGCTCGTGGAAGAGAACGGCAAGCAGCACCGCGGCCATGCGCGCCTGCATGACTTCCACGAGGAAGCGCGCTCCGATGTCGACGGCGTGCCGCATTGCGAGCGCCGCGTCGCCTTCACGCTCACGCTGCCGATGGGCTACCACCGCCTGACGCTGGACGACCTGCCGGGCGAAACCCTCGTCATCAGCGCACCGCCGCACTGCTACAACCCGCCGGCCATGAAGGACGACGTGCGCGTGTGGGGTCCGGCGGTGCAGCTGTATGCACTGCGCTCCAGTCGCAACTGGGGCGTCGGCGATTTCACCGACCTCACCCGCTTCGCGCAGCAGGCCGCCCAGCGCGGTGCCGGCATCCTCGGCCTCAATCCGCTGCATGCGCTGTTCCCGCACAACCCGGCGCATGCGAGCCCGTACAGCCCGTCCTCGCGCGTGCAACTCGACGTGCTCTACATCGACGTCGAGGCCATCGAAGACTTCCGCGAATGCGAGCCGGCACAGCAACGCGTGCGCTCGCCGGAATTCCAGGCGCGCCTCGCCGCCCTGCGCGACACCGAACTGGTCGACTATCCCGGCGTCGCGTCGGCCAAGTTCGAAGTGCTGGAACTGCTCTACGCGCACTTCCGCACGCAGCACATCGCCAATGGCACGGCCAGCGCGGTCGCCTTCGAATCTTTCCGCGCCGACCGCGGCGATGCCCTGCGCAAGCACGGCTTGTACGAAGCGCTGCAGGAGCATTTCCATCGGACCGACCCAGGCACCTGGGGCTGGCCGGTATGGCCCGAGGCCTTCCGTTCACCCGACACACCCGAGGTCGCGCAGTTCGCCCAATCGCATGCCGAGCGCATCGGCTACTTCGAATACCTGCAATGGCAGGCCGCGCGGCAACTCGGCTTCGTGCGCGAGCAATGCCAGGCCCTGGGCATGGCCGTCGGCCTCTACCTCGACCTGGCCGTGTCAGTCGACCGCGCAGGTTCCGACGCCTGGTGCGAGCGAGAGCTGTTCGCCCTGGGCGCCAGCGTCGGTGCGCCGCCCGACGAGTTCAACCCCAACGGCCAGGGCTGGGGCCTGCCGCCGCTGCGGCCCGACAAGCTGCGCAGCACCGGCTACCGCTTCTTCATCGAGACCCTGCGCGGCAGCATGCGCGGCGCCGGAGCCCTGCGCATCGACCATGTCATGGGCCTCATGCGCCTGTTCTGGATCCCGCCCGAGAAGACACCGCAAGACGGCGCCTACGTCTACTACGCGCTGCACGAGATGCTGGCCATCGTCGCCATCGAAAGCCAGCGCCAGCGCTGCATGATCATCGGCGAGGACCTCGGCACCGTGGCCGACGAGATGCGCGGCGCGCTGGCCCGCTTCCAGGTGCTGTCGTACCGACTGCTGTACTTCGAGCGCAACCATGAAGGCGACTTCAAGCCGCCCTCCGAATATCCGCGCCATGCATTGGTCGCGATCAGCACGCACGACCTGGCCACGCTCACCGGCTGGTGGGCCGGCCACGACCTGCGCCTTCGGCTCACGCTCGGTTTGTTCCCGAGCCAGGCCATCTTCGAGAAGCAGTTGTTCGACCGCGCGCAGGAGCGCGTCCGACTGCTGCTCGCGGTGCAGCGCGCCGGCCTGCTCTCGGCCGACGCCGTGGTCGAGGCCACCGGCGCGCAGACGCTGTCGACTGCCACCGTCACCGCCATCCATGCCTACCTCGCGAGTACGCCGTCGCAGGTGATGATGGTGCAGCTGGAAGACACCGTCGGCATGCTGGAGCAGGCCAACATGCCCGGCACCACCGACTCGCAACCCAACTGGCGCCGCAAGCTGCGCCTCGACCTGCCGCAACTGGCGGCCGACGTGCCGACGCTCCAGTTGTGCGAAGCCCTCGCCGCGATCCGACCGCACCCCGTGCCGCAGGCCGGCACGCGGCGCGGCGCCGTGGCGGTGATCCCGCGCGCCACCTACCGCCTGCAGTTCCACAAGGACTTCAGCTTCGACGATGCCATCGCCGTGCTGCCCTACCTGGCGCGGCTCGGCGTGAGCCACATCTACTGTTCGCCGATCCAGCGCGCGCGGCCTGGCAGCATGCACGGCTACGACGTGGTCGCGCACGACCAGATCAACCCCGAGCTGGGCGGGCGTGAAGGCTTCGAGCGCTTCAGCGCCGCGCTCAAGTCGCACGGCATGGGCCAGTTGCTCGACCTGGTGCCCAATCACATGGGCGTGCTCGGCGCCGACAACGCCTGGTGGAGCGACGTGCTGGAGAACGGGCCGTCATCGCTCTACGCGCAGCACTTTGACATCGACTGGCATCCGCTCAACGTCGAGTTGCAGGACAAGGTGCTGCTGCCCGTGCTCGGCGACCACTACGGCGACGTGCTGGCGCGCGGCGAACTGGTGCTGGTGTTCGACGAAGACGCAGGCACCTTCGCGCTGCACTACAACGAGCACCGCTTCCCGCTCGCGCCAGAGACCTACCCGCGCGTGCTGCAGCGCGCCGAGGCGCGCATCGCCGACGCCGACATCAGCGCCAGCCTGGCCAGCATCGCCGCATCCTTCGGCCACCTGCCGGCGCGCACCGCCACCGCGCCCGAAGCCGTGGCCGAGCGTGCGCGCGACAAGGAAGTGCTCAAGGGCCGGCTCGCGCGGCTCGTGTCCCGGCAGCACGACGTGGCGCATGCCATGGCCTCGGCCGTCGCGGAATTCAACAGCGCCGCCGAACGCGATGCGCTGCACGAACTGCTCGACGCCCAGGCCTATCGCCTCGCCTACTGGCGCGTGGCGGCCGACGAGATCAACTACCGCCGCTTCTTTGACATCAACGACCTGGCCGCCTTGCGCATCGAGCGCGAGCCCGTGTTCGAGGCCACGCACGGCATGGCGCTCGACTTGGCGGCGGCCGGCCTGGTCGACGGGCTGCGCATCGACCACCCCGATGGCCTGTACGACCCGGCCCAGTACTTCGAGCGCCTGCAGCGCGGCTTCGCCCGCCGGGCCGGCCTCGCATTGCCCGGCCCGGACGCGCAGGGCCGCCCCGCGCGTCCGCTCTACGTGGTCGCGGAAAAGATCGCCGCCTCGCACGAGGAAGTGCCCGAGCAGTGGCATGTGCACGGCACCACCGGCTACCGCTTTGCGATGGTGCTCAACGGCGTGCTGGTCGACACCGCCGCGGCGGAGCGCTTCACGCGCATCTGGCGCAGCTTCACGGATGTCGAGGCCTCCTTCGCGCAGCTCGCCTTCCGCGGCAAGCACGCCATCATGCGCAACGCGCTGTCGTCGGAGCTCAACGTGCTCTCGACCGAACTGCTGCGCATCGCACGCGCCGATCGCCACACGCGCGACTACACGCTCAACACGCTGCGCCGCGCGCTGGCCGAGGTGGCGGCCTGCCTGCAGGTCTATCGCACCTACATCATCGAAGGCCCTTCGGCGCAGGACTTTCACTACATCGAACAGGCCGTCGCCCAGGCACTGCAGCAGAGCCCCGAGGCCGATGGTTCGGTGTTCGATTTCGTGCGACGCACGCTGCTGGGCGAAGCCGTGCCCGGCGCACCCGCAGAGCTGCGCGAACGCGTGCTGCGCTTTGCCATCCGCTTCCAGCAATTCAGCGCGCCCGTCACGGCCAAGGGCGTGGAAGACACGGCCTTCTACCGCTACTTTCCGCTCAGCTCGCTCAACGAGGTCGGCGGCGAGCCCGCGCATTTCGGCATGACCGTGCCGGCCTTCCACGAGGCCAGCACCGACCGCTCGAAGCGCTGGCCGCACACCATGCTGGCCACGTCCACGCATGACAACAAGCGCTCGGAAGACGTGCGCAACCGCATCAACGTGCTCTCCGAATTCCCCGCCGCCTGGCGCCTGGCGCTACGGCGCTGGCGCGAGATGAACGCGGCGCCGGAGGGGACGGAACTGCCCTGTGCCGCGGACCAGTACCTGCTCTACCAGACCCTGCTCGGCACGCTCCCAGCCGGTGGCCTGGACGACGAGGGCCGCGCGTCGTACATCGCCCGCATCGGGCGCTACATGCTGAAGGCCGCGCGCGAGTCGAAGGCGTTCACCAGCTGGGTCAACCCCAACACCGACTATGAAGCCGCGCTGACCGGCTTCGTGCAGCGCCTGCTGACCCCGGCGGAAGACAACGACTTCCTGCCCGACCTGCAGGCGATGAGCACCACGGTCGCCTGGTTCGGCGCGCTCAACAGCCTGTCGATGACGCTCATCAAGTACACCTCGCCGGGCGTGCCCGACCTGTACCAGGGCAACGAACTGATGGACCTGAGCCTGGTCGACCCGGACAACCGTCGGCCGGTCGACTATGCGCTGCGCTCGCAATGGCTCGATGCGCTGGCAGCGCAGGCGCGGGAACCCGGCGTCGCGACGATGGTCCGCGGACTCGCCCAAGCGCCGCACGATGGCCACGCCAAGCTGTGGCTGACCTGGCGGCTGATGGGCTTGCGCAAGGAGATGCCTGTGCTTTTCCGCGATGGCGCCTATGCAGCTTTGCACGCCCGGGGGGCGAGGGCGCAACACGTGGTGGCGTATACGCGGCAACACCGGGGGCAGGCGCTGGTGGTGATCGCGGGTCGCTTGTTCGCGGGGCTGGAAACCGATGCCGCCGCTGCTGCCACCGCGCAACGCCTGCCGTTGGGCGGCGCGAGCTGGGGCGACACGGTGGTCAAGCTGCCGGGCTGGGCAGAGGGCACGCGCTTTCGCAATGTGCTGACCGATGAAGTGCTGGTCGTCGCGGACGGGGCCCTGCGTGTGGGCGATGCGTTTGCAAATCTGCCGGCGGCTGCGTTGGTCGTGTTGCCTGCGGCGTGATCAATGGCACCCGCAATACCGCGGACTACGCTTGGGCGACGCGCTCCAATGCCTGGCGCGGGTTGATGATGGCAATACCCTCGAATTGCCCGAGCACCAGCAAGTCCTGGTCGCCCGAGACGATCAGATCGGCTTGGGCGGCCAATGCCAACGCCAGCACGGCGTCGTCATCCGGGTCGCGGCATACCGGCTTCGCCAGCGGCGCGGCTGCAACGATCTGCACGGCCGCGCCGTAGTCCAGCAGCACGTCGCCGGCTTGCTTGTCGATGGCCGCGAGTTGCTTGCGCAGCGAGCTGCGCGTGAGCACATCTGCCAGTTCCGCAAACAGAACGGCGCTGCTGTACAGCTGCAGGTTCGGATGTTGGCGGATGGCTTGAAGCAGCTGGTAGGGGGTGCCGCGCCACAACAGTGCGGCGATCACCGCGTTGGTGTCAAGGACCAGGCGCATCCGAGCCTTTGTCTTGCTCGACTTGGCGCGAGCGGCGCTCTGCCCGCGCGGCCTTGATCTCGGCGGCGATCTCTTCCTCGCTCATGGGCACTACGCCTGCGGCTTCCAGCGCCGGCGCAATCGCCAACAGGTGATCCAGCGCGGCATTCTTCCTGGACCTGGCGCTCAGGAACTCCACGAAATCATCCACCTCCGCCACTTGCTGGGGCGACAGTGTTCTGATCTTGGCCAACAGGGACTGCTCGATGATGGCATTCATAGGACAAAAACTCCTTGGACCCGATGCCGGGTCGATGTTCAGTTGTACCGCAGGTTGGGCAGACGGTTCCGGCAACTTTGCGTTTGTACCCTGCAACTCAAGCCCTCCAATCAAGGAGACGGGCCCGTGCCGTCCCGTCCTGCTTGCGCGAACAGCGCCACCCATTGCATCGCGGCGGAGCGACCTGGGTCTGATTTCCATGTCGCCGCAGCCAGAATGCGACCTGCACTACACTTGCCCCCTCATGCCGTCCCATCCCCTCCCCATCGCATCCAGCCCCGCCTTCGCAGGCCGTGCGATGCCGCGCGCTTTCCCGCGCGCAGTGGATGCACGAATGATTACCACCATGACCGCCGCGGCCACCTGAGCACGCGCAGGTGGCCGCTTCGGCAGCCACCTGGTGTCTCTTCCGCTTCTCCAGCGATCCCAAGAAACCCAGCTCTGGCAGCCGGGTTTTTTTGTTTTTGCCAGGAGAAGTCCATGTATCGCGATCCCGTCCAATCCTTCCAGCCCGCGCACCACGTTCCGGCCAGCCTTCGCCCCCTTCGCGTGGGGATGATCGGCATCGGCACCGTCGGCGCAGGCACCTTCCGCGTGCTGCACCGCAACCAGGGCGAAATCGTCGCGCGGGCCGGGCGCGGCATCGAGATCGTGATCGTCGCGGCCCGGAATCTCGTCCGGGCCGCGGAGATCGTGGGCGACGGGGTCGAACTCACCGATGACCCCCTGCGGGTGGCCATCCATCCCGGCGTGGACGTGGTGGTCGAAGTCGCCGGCGGCACCGGCCCGGCGCGCGACTGGGTGCTGGCCGCGATCACCAACGGCAAGCACGTGGTCACGGCCAACAAGGCGCTGCTGGCCGTGCATGGCACGGAGATCCTCGAGGCCGCGTGCCGCCAGGGCGTGGCCGTGGCCTACGAGGGCGCGGTGGCGGTGAGCATCCCCATCGTCAAGGCGCTGCGCGAAGGACTGGCCGCGAACCGCATCGAATGGGTCGCCGGCATCATCAACGGCACCAGCAACTTCATCCTCTCGAAGATGCGCGACGAGGCGCTGGACTTCGGCACCGCGCTTGCGCAGGCCCAGGCCCTGGGCTATGCCGAGGCCGATCCCGCCTTCGACGTCGAAGGCACCGATGCCGCGCACAAGCTTTCCTTGCTGGCGGCCAACGCCTTCGGCATGCCGATCCGCTTTGCCGACGCGCAGGTCGAGGGCATCACATCCCTGTCGCGCCTGGACGTCGCTTGCGCCGAGCACCTGGGCTATCGCGTCAAGCTGCTGGGCATCGCACGCCGGCATGCCCACGGCGTGGAACTGCGCGTCCAGCCCGCGCTGCTGCCCGCCACGCACATGCTGGCGCAGGTGAACGGTTCGATGAACGGCGTCATGGTCAAGGGCGACGCGGCCGGCATCACGATGTACTACGGCGCAGGTGCCGGCTCCGAGCAGACCGCGTCCGCCGTCATCGCCGACCTGGTGGACGTTGCGCGGCTCGACGGCACCCGCCCCGCGCAACGCGTGCCGCATCTGGGCTTCCAGGCACATGCGCTGCGCGACCTGCCAGTCATCCCGCAGGCTGAAGTCTGCGGCACCCACTGCCTCCGGATCCCGATGGCGGATGCCAGCCAGACCGAGGCCCTCGCAGCGCTGCTCGCAACCCACCAGGTGCCCGTGCGCCGTGTCGTCGTCGCAGACGTCCTGCCCGGCGCTGGCCCGCAACTGCTGGTGCTGACCGATGCGGTGCCGCAGTCCATCCTCGATCGCGCGGTGCCGGCACTGCAAGCCCATCGCGCAGTCACAGGTCCGATCGCGCGCTGGCGTGTCGAAGAATGGATGACCTGAAGCCAAGCCTCGAATACAGTCGAACGCAAACACTCAGGGAGCGCCGACACCATGACCAGCCTTGCCAGCAAGCTGATGCCCTTCATCATCTCGCTGACGGGCGCGAAGAGGATCCTCGGCTCGGCCGAGACCACCCGCGCCCATGTCGCCGAATTGCAGTTGCGCCCCGCCAGCTACGGGCCACCCAAGTCGCTGGACAGCCGCGTCGAACTGAGCGTGCGCCGTTACGGCGGATGGCCCGTCTACGAGGTCCGGCCCCGGGGCACCGCGCTGGCGCGCCGCGTCATCTACCCGCATGGCGGCGCGTGGATCCTGGAGATCACCTCGTTCCACTGGAATTTCATCGCGGACATGGTCAGCTCGACCGGCATCCCCTTCCTCGTGCCCATCTACCCGCTGGCGCCCGTGGGGATGGCCGCCGAGGTCATTCCCATCGTCGCCGACCTCACGGCGCAGGCCTGCGAAAAAGTCGGGCCCGCGCACACCTACCTGATGGGCGACTCGGCCGGCGGCACCACCGCGCTGGCGGCAGCGATGCAATTGCGCGACCGGGGGATCGCGCCGCTCGGCAACGTGATGCTGATATCGCCCGCCATCGACCTGCACTTCACCGACCCCGCGATCGCGCCGATCAGCCCGCGTGACCCGATTCTCGACATCCCCGGCGTGGAGGTGGCGGCGGGCATGTGGCGCGGCCAGCTGTCGCTCGACGATCCCATCGTCAGCCCCGCCTTCGGCAACCTGCGCGGGCTGGGGCCGATGACGCTGTTCAGCGGCACCTACGACATGGCCCACCCGGATGCAGTCCGCCTCGTCGCGCTGGCCAAGGCAGCCAACGTGTCGCTCGACTACCACGAGGCCCGCAAGATGCTGCACGTCTATCCGCTGTTTCCGATCCCGGAGGCACGCGAGGCCAAGCGCGTCATGAAAGCCATCCTGCTGCGCTGATCCGACTTCGCAAGCACACGCACGACTGCGCTGGATCTCCTTTTTGCCGTGCTGCAGCACTGTCTGCGGCGCCCGGGCATCGGTTCTGCGCCTGATTGCAAAGGCGCATGAGTGGGCCGTGGCCCTTCCCGTGGGCCTTGGGGAGCGGCGCATTTCGCAGCCACGTCGCCCTGTGAATTTGTTGGCCACTACCGGAGACCGCGCCCAACGAATCACGGCCTTCCAGACACATTCACACCCTAATGTGTCTAAGCCGTGAACAATTGCCAATAGACAGTGCCACGACCTCCTCGTTCCTCGATAGCATCGCGCCTCCAGGGATGTATTCAGGAAAAAACGAGATGAGTTCCACGAGAAGAAAGTTCGTGCTGTCGGCCGCCGCCGCAGCGCTTGGCGCCGTTGCATTGACGGGCTGCTCGCGCAGTTCCATGCCCGAGGCGCCGCGGCCGGTGGTCAAGAAGATCCTCGTGTTGCCGGTCCTGCCGCCCGACCGGTTCTGGACCTACAACAACTGGGTCCTGGGCTTCGCCGCCATTCCGTCGGCGGTCGCCAACCGCATCAAGAGCAACATCTTCGACGAGAACATGGTCGCCGAGCGCAAGGCCATGGGCCCCAAGCTCACGACCGCGCTGGTCGAGCAATTGCGCCGCGAGGGCTATGACGCCGAGGTGCTCGAGTGGCCCGGCCGCAATCCGGCAGACCCCTACTCCATCGACATCGACAAGCTGCCCGGCACCGATCCGGTCCTGCACGTCTACTTCGGCGACACGGGCATGGATTCCGCCAGGCTCTCCCGCTACTACCAGCCGCGCGTCAACATCAGCGTGGACCTGGTGGGCCGTGGCAAGGTCGGATCGCTGTATGGCGAAACGATCTACTACGGCGCCGATTCGCGTGGCGAGGCGTCCTGGAGCGTGCCCGCGCCCGAGCGCTTCCGCTTTGCGGACTTCGCATCGCTGGTGGATCGACCGGCGGAAGTCATCGCCAGCCTCGACGCCGGCATCCAAGGCCTGGCACAACGGGTGGCGCGCAACATCAAGGAACAGGGCTGAGCGGGGCGGCCATGCTTGAACTCGTTGCCAAATCGTTGGGCCGCATGGTGATGAGCGGCCTGCTGCTGGTGGCCTGGAATGCCTACAACCGGTACATCGGCTGGACTTCCGGTGACCTCGACGCGTCAAGTGCCATCGAATACGCCGCGGCGTTGCTGCTGGTCTGGTCTGCCTGGCCCGTGCTGGCGCGCTTCGCCGGACCGGACACGGAAAAGCTCCAGCAACAGGCAGCCATGCCCGAGGCCGCCTGGGAAATCGCCTGCGAGAACGCCAGCGCCAGGGCCATCGCGCAATACGGGCGCGCCGCGGGCGTCAGCCAGACTTGCCCGCTTTGCAACGACGTCATTTCGGTTCGCGCGAGTGATGGCGGCGTGTGGTTGTCGGTCGCGACCGACTGTGCCTGCCACAAGTGCGCCGGCAAATTCAGGCTGCCGTCGCCGCAAGGCCGGCGCACGGCCGCCCGCGTCAAGGGGCGTGGCGGCTTCGACGGCTTCGAGAACTCGAGCGCCCTGCCCGCTCAGTTGCTGCCCGACGTGTCTTCCTCGGGCCAGTCGCGGATATAGGCCTTGAGCATCTTGTTCTCGAAGTTCTGGCTCTCGACGACCGCCTTGGCCACGTCGTAGAAGCTGATCACGCCCATCAGCATGCGCTGGTCCATCACGGGCATGTAGCGCGTATGCCGCTCGAGCATGATGCGCCGGATCTCGTCGAGTTCGGTTTCCGAAGTGCAGGTCACCGAATTGCCGTCCATCGCCTTGCGCACCAGCGTGCTGCCGACACTGCCGCCGTTGGCCACGATGGCCTGGATCACCTCGCGGAAGGTGAGCATGCCCACCAGTTCGCCATGCTCCATGACGACCAGCGAGCCGATGTCCTTCTCGGCCATGGTGTTGACCGCCACCAACAAGGTCTCGTCGGGCGTGACGGTGAAGAGTGTGCTGCCCTTGACGCGCAGGATGTCGCTGACTTTCATGGTGGTTTTCCTCTGCTGGGCGGTGGCCAATGCGATTTGAATATAGCCCACAATCATCGCCCGCCATGCGCTCCGCGCCGTCTACCGCTTCACTGCAGGGGTCGGCGGGCGATGCCGATTTCCAGCCCCAACGAAAGCCCTTCATGCCCGGCTATTCCGATCCCGGTTTCGACACGCTCGCGCTGCATGCCGGCGCAGCGCCCGACCCCGCCACCGGCGCACGCGCCGTGCCGATCCACCTGACCACGTCCTTCGTCTTCGAGTCGAGCGATCACGCGGCGGCGCTGTTCAACCTGGAACGCGCCGGCCATGTCTACAGCCGCATCAGCAACCCGACCAACGCAGTGCTGGAACAACGCGTGGCCGCGCTGGAAGGCGGCATCGGCGCCATCGCCACGGCCAGCGGGCAGGCCGCACTGCACCTGAGCATCGCAACGCTCATGGGCGCCGGCTCGCACATCGTGGCCAGCACCGCGCTGTATGGCGGCTCGCAGAACCTGCTGCACTACACGATGCGGCGCTTCGGCATCTCGACCACCTTCGTGAAGCCCGGCGACCTGGACGGCTGGCGCGCGGCGATCCGGCCGGAGACGAAGCTGCTGTTCGGCGAGACGGTCGGCAATCCGGGGCTGGACGTGCTCGACATTCCGGCGGTGAGCGACGTCGCGCATGCGGCGGGCGTGCCATTGCTGGTCGACTCGACGCTGACCTCGCCCTACCTCATCAAGCCTTTCGACTGGGGCGCGGACCTGGTCTATCACTCGGCGACCAAGTTCCTGTCGGGCCATGGCACGGTGATCGGCGGCGTGGTGGTGGATGGCGGCAGCTTCGACTGGGAGCGCTCGGGCAAGTTCGCCGAACTGACCGAGGCCTATGACGGCTTCCACAACATGGTGTTCAGCGAGGAGAGCACGGTCGGCGCCTTCCTGCTGCGTGCACGGCGCGAGGGCTTGCGCGACTTCGGCGCGTCGATGAGCCCGCACACCGCCTGGCTGATCCTGCAAGGCATCGAGACGCTGCCGCTGCGCATGGAGCGGCACATCGACAACACGCAGAAGGTGGTCGAGTTCCTGGCGGCGCATCCCTTCGTCTCGCATGTCGGGCATCCACTGATCGAGTCGCATCCGAGCCATGCCCTGGCGAACAAGTTGCTGCGCCACGGCGCGAAGGGCGCGGGAGCGGTGTTCAGCTTCGACCTCAAGGGCACGCGCGAACAAGGCAAGAAGTTCATCGAGGCGCTGAAGCTGTTCAGCCACCTGGCGAACGTGGGCGACTGCCGCAGCCTCGTGATCCACCCGGCCAGCACGACGCACTTCCGAATGACGGACGAGGCGCTGGCGGGCGCCGGGATTTCTCAGGGGACGATCCGGCTGTCGATCGGCTTGGAAGACCCGGCCGACTTGATCGATGACCTGAAGCGCGCACTCAAGGCCGCGGAGAAGGGGTGACATGAACTACACCGTCAACGGCCACACCACCTACTGCTACACCGGCGGCAAGTCCTTCGACGTAGCCAAGCCCACCGTCGTGTTCATCCACGGCGTGCTGAACGACCACAGCGTCTGGATCCTGCAAAGCCGATGGTTCGCCAACCACGGCTGGAACGTGCTGGCGGTCGACCTGCCGGGTCACTGCCGCAGCGAAGGCAAGCCGCCTGCGAGCGTGGAAGATGCAGCGGGATTCGTTCTGGCGCTGCTCGATGCGGTGGGGGTGGACAAGGCCGCGCTGGTCGGCCACAGCTTCGGCTCGCTGATCGCGCTGGAGACGGCGGCCCGGGCGCCGCAGCGCGTCTCGCACCTGGCGCTGGTCGGCACCGCGTCTCCGATGACGGTGTCGCCGGCCCTGCTGGACGGCGCGATCAACGCACCTCAGCGCGCCATCGACATGGTCAACACCTTCTCGCATTCGTTGCTGGCGCCGCCGCCCTCCTCGCTCGGGCCCGGCACCTGGCTCCAGGGCGGCTCGCGCGCGCTGATGCGGCGCGTGCTCGCGAGCAACCGCGAGGCCAACGTGTTCCACATCGGCTTCAAGGCCTGCAACGACTATTCGAACGGGGAAGCGGCGATGGCGGCAGTGACCTGCCCGGTGCTGTTCGTGCTCGGCGAGGCCGACCAGATGACGCCGCCGCGCGCTGCCAAGGCGTTGATCGCCAAGGCGCGCGGCGCGAAGGTGGTCACCGTGCCGGCCGGCCATGCGCTGATGACCGAGGCGCCCGAGCAGACGCTGTTTGCGTTGAAGGATTTCCTCGGCGCCTGAGGGCCGGCGCTCCTGAAAAAATACACGGCGGCGTGCGCAAGGCCCGCGCGCCCTCTCGCGCCGGGCCCGACTCCGCTCGCGACGGACCTTGACTCCGCAGCCACCGACTTGCGCCGCAGCGACCCGATCGTGCTCGATGGCCTGCCCTACACCACGCTAGACGGTAGATCCTGTCCAGAAGGTTTCCGCGCGCCACAAAACCGGTAATTCGACCGCAAATCGACCGAAATCCAGGCGCCGACCCAGGGCCAAATCCGCCGCAAACCCTAGTAGAAACCATTAAAACGTTCGTTCATCGCGCAGGACGGTCGATGAACGCCGTTGCTGTCCAAGCATTCGTTGCGACCGGAGAGCCGGTTGAATACCTTACGGGGCGCCCCCCAAAGAGTTCAACAAACCTCACCGGAGACAACGATGGCAAGCACCTCTTCCCACGAGCCCCAAGCAAGGCACCAGACCAAGAAAGCCACGGCCAGTGGCTGGATCGGCTCGGCGCTGGAGTACTACGATTTCTTCATCTACGCGACCGCGGCGTCGCTGATCTTCCCGCAGATCTTCTTCCCGAACACCGACCCCAAGGTCGCGATCATCGCGTCGCTGGCCACCTACGGCGTGGGCTACATCGCCCGCCCGATCGGGGCCGCCGTGCTCGGCCACTGGGGCGACACCCATGGCCGCAAGATGGTGCTGATCGTCTGCATGTTCCTGATGGGCTTCTCGACCATCGCCGTCGGCCTGCTGCCGACCTATGCGCAGGTCGGCCTCTGGGCACCGGCGATGCTGGTGGTGCTGCGGCTGATCCAGGGCTTCGCGGTGGCCGGTGAAATCTCCGGCGCCAGTTCGATGATCCTGGAGCACGCGCCATTCGGGCGACGCGGCTTCTTCGCCAGCTTCACGCTGCAAGGCGTGCAGGCCGGCCAGATCATGGCCGCCGCGGTGTTCCTGCCGCTCGCGCACTACATGGACAAGGACGCCTTCAACAGCTGGGGCTGGCGCATTCCCTTCCTGCTGAGCTTCGTCGTGATCATCGCCGGCTACATCATCCGCAAGGAAGTCGACGAGACGCCCGCCTTCACCGAAGAAGGCGCGCATGGCGAAGTGCCCAAGGCACCCGTCATCCAGGCCGTCACCGAAAGCTGGCGCGACATGATCCGCGTGATGCTGTGCTCGCTGATGAACGTCATCCCGGTGGTGGCAACGATCTTCGGCGCGGCCTACGCGGTGCAACCGGGCTATGGCATCGGCTTCGAGAAGGACGTCTATCTCTGGATCCCGGTGATGGGCAACATCCTCGCGGTGATCGTGATCCCGTTCGTCGGCAATCTCTCCGACAAGATCGGCCGTCGCATCCCGATCATCGTCGGCGCCCTGCTGGCGGGCCTGCTGTCCTTCGGCTACCTCTATGCCATCAGCATCCACAGCGTGACGATGGCGATCATCTTCTCGCTGCTGATGTGGGGCGTGGTCTACCAGGGCTACAACGCCGTGTTCCCGAGCTTCTACCCCGAGATGTTCCCGACCCGCACCCGCGTTTCCGGCATGGCCATCTCGCAGAACCTGGGCACCGCGGTGAGCGCGCTGCTGCCGGCACTCTTCGTGGCCGTGGCGCCTCCCGGCGCGACCAACATCCCCGTCACGATCGGCTGCATCACGCTGGCCATCTGCGCAGTGGCCGCCATCGCCGCCTGGACTGCCCGCGAAACCTACCGGGTGCACATGAACGACCTGGGCAACGCCAATGCGGTCCCTGTGCCAAAGGACGAATACGACCGGCTGCGGGAACAGGCGATCGCCGGTGGCAAGGCCTGACGCGAACGACACCCGAACAACGCTACGAACAACAAGGAGCCAGAGATGACGCATGCCGCCGCACCCGGCGATGAATTCATGATGCGCGACACCGCATCGCATCCCGCGGCCTACGCCCCGGCCTACAAGACCAGCGTGCTGCGCAGCCCGCGCAACGCACTGATCTCGCTGCAGCAGTCGCTGACCGAAGTCACGGCGCCGGTGTTCCGACCCGACGAACTGGGCCCGCTCGACAACGACCTGATCATGAACGCCTCCAAGGATGGCCTGCCCATCGGCGAGCGCATTGTGGTGCACGGCTATGTGCGTGACCAGTTCGGCCGGCCAGTGCGCAATGCGCTGGTCGAGGTCTGGCAGGCCAATGCGAGCGGACGCTACCGCCACAAGAAGGACCAGTACATCGGCGCGATGGACCCCAACTTCGGCGGCTGCGGTCGCATGCTGACCGACGAGAACGGCTACTACGCCTACCGCACGATCCGCCCCGGCCCCTACCCGTGGCGCAACCGGGTCAACGACTGGCGCCCGGCCCACATCCACTACGCGATCTCGGGCGACGGCTGGGTGCAGCGGCTCATCACCCAGATGTACTTCGAGGGCGATCCGCTGATCTGGGCCTGCCCGATCCTGGGCATCGTGCCGAGCGAGGAGCAGATCCGCGGCCTCATCGCGATGCAGGACACCAGCGCCTTCGTGCCGCTGGACAGCCGCGCCTATCGCTTCGACATCACCTTGCGCGGCCACCGGGCCACGCTGTTCGAGAACTTCGTGCAAGGAGCCAAGGCATGAACACCACCAAGCTGCTGCGCGAAACCGCCTCGCAGACCGCCGGCCCGTACGTCCACATCGGCCTCGCGCCCAACCAGGCCGGCTTCGACATCTTCGAGAAGAACTTCGGCAACGTGCTGGTCGCGCCGGAGACCAAGGGCGAGCGCATCCGCATCGAGGGCATCGTGTACGACGGCTCCGGCACGCCCGTGCGCGACGTGCTGATCGAGTCCTGGCAGGCCAATGCCGATGGCGCGTACAACCATCCCGCCGACAAGCAGCCCGGCAAGTCGCCCGACCCTTCGTTCCGTGGCTGGGGCCGCGCCTGCAGCGATTTCGATACCGGCGTCTACACCATCGAGACGATCAAGCCCGGCGTCGTGGAGGGCCGCAAGGGCCGGCCGATGGCGCCGCACATCGCGCTGTGGATCGTTGCGCGCGGCATCAACCTGGGGCTGCACACGCGCCTCTACTTCAGCGATGAAGCCGAGGCCAACGCCAAGGACCCGGTGCTCAACCTCATCGAATGGGAAGTACGCCGCAAGACCCTGATCGCCCAGCGCGAAACGCGCGACGGCCAGGTGGTCTACCGCTTCGACATCCGCCTGCAAGGCGACGGTGAAACCGTCTTCTTCGACATCTGACTTCACAAATCCAATACCCGGAGACAACCTGTGCCGAACATCGAATACTGCAACGTCGACGATCCCGAGATCGCCGAACTGGTCTCGACCATCCGCAACCGCCGCGCCAGCGGCAAGTTGCTCAACCTGGACCGCATGCTGCTGCACTCCCCGGCCTTCGCCCGTGGCTGGAACTCGATGTTCGCCGCCATCCGCAACCAGCTGCAGGTGCCGCGCCACATCAACGAGCTGGTGATCTGCGCGGTCGCGCGGCTCAACAACGCGGACTACGAATGGATCCAGCATGCGCCGGAGTTCCTGGGCGCCAACGGCAACCAGGCGCAGCTCGATGCGCTGGATGACGTGACGGCCGCCTGCTACAACACCGAACTGTTCAACGAGCACGAGCGCATCGCCCTGCGCCTGACGCTGGACATGACGCGCCAGGTGAAGGTGCGCAAGGAGATCATCGAGAAGGCGCGCGTACTGTTCGGCGAGCAACAGTTGGTCGAGTTGATGGGCACCATCGCCGGCTACAACATGGTGTCGCGCTTCCTGGTCGTGCTGGACATCGACGCGTCCGGGGAATAAGACATGGCGTCCCCCACCCAAGACGACGGCCTGCCCCGTCGCGAGGCGAACTTCGTCCCGCTCTCGCCGCTGAGCTTCCTGGAACGTGCTGCCAAGGTCTATCCGAACAAGACGGCGGTGGTGCATGGCGACTGGCGCATCACCTATGCCGAGCTGTATGCGCGCTGCAAGCGCTTTGCGTCGGCGCTGACCAAGGCCGGCGTCGGGCTCGGCGACACGGTGGCGATCATGGCGCCCAACGTGCCGGCGCTGCTGGAGGCGCACTACGGCGTGCCGATGGCGGGTGCCATCCTCAACACCATCAACACGCGGCTGGATGGCCCGGCGATCGGCTTTGGCCTGAAGCACAGCCTAGCCAAGGTGCTGATCGCGGACCGCGATTACTTCAAGCCGATGCGCGAGGCGCTGCAAGGCCTCGAATCGCCGCCGCTGGTGATCGACATCGTCGACACGGCCACGGGCAAGGACGGGCACGGCGATTCGATGGCGGTCGGCCAACTCAGCTACGAGGACTTCCTCGCGCGGGGCGACGCCGATTTCGAATGGAAGCTGCCTGAGGATGAATGGCAGTCGATCGCGCTGAACTACACCTCGGGCACGACCGGCGACCCGAAGGGCGTGATGTACCACCATCGCGGCGCGTATCTCAACGCCATGGGCAATGCGCTGGCCTTCGGCCTGACACCCGACACGGCGTACCTCTGGACGCTGCCGATGTTCCACTGCAACGGCTGGACCTACACCTGGGCCGTGACGCTGGTGGGCGGTACGCACGTGTGCCTGCGCACGGTGGACCCGGCGCAGATCTTCAAGCTGATCGGCAGCGAACGCATCACGCACATGTGCGCGGCGCCGATCGTGCTCAACATGCTGCTGCACTCGCCGGCCCTGCCGAAGGAGCGCTATGACCATCGCGTGGAAGTCGCGACCGGCGGCGCCGCGCCGCCGAGCGCGGTGATCGAGGCGATGGAACGCATCGGCTTCAAGATCACCCACCTCTACGGCCTGACCGAAACCTACGGCCCCGCCACGCTGTGCGCCTGGCAGCACGACTGGGACGACCTCGACCTCACGGCACGCGCCGGCAAGATGGCGCGGCAGGGCGTCGCCATGCCGACGCAGCAGGAGATCGCCGTGCTTGACATCGACACCGGCGCACGCGCCCCGGCCGATGGCAAGACGGTCGGCGAGATCGCGATCCGCGGCAACACCGTGATGAAGGGCTACCTGAACAACCCAAAGGCCACCGAAGAGGCGTTCAAGGGCGGCTGGTTCCGCTCGGGAGACTTGGCCGTGATGCATCCCGACGGGTACATCGAGATCAAGGACCGACTCAAGGACATCATCATCTCGGGCGGCGAGAACATCTCGACGCTGGAAGTGGAGGAAGTCCTCTACCGGCATCCCAAGGTCATGGATGCTGCCGTGGTCGCCAAGCCCGACGAGAAGTGGGGCGAGACACCCTGCGCCTTCGTCACGCTGCGCACCGACGCCGGCGAGGTGAGCGCCGAGGACATCATCAAGTGGTGCCGCGCCAGCCTGGCCGGTTTCAAGTGCCCGAAGAACGTGGTGTTCGGCGAGTTGCCGAAGACGGCGACGGGCAAGGTCCAGAAGAACGTATTGCGCCAACAGGCAGCCCTGATATGACCACCCAACCCCACATCGAGAACATGTTCCGCGTCGACGGACAGCGAGCGCTGGTGACGGGCGCATCGAGCGGACTCGGCCGCCGCTTCGCACTGACGCTGGCGAAGGCCGGGGCTGAACTGGTCGTCGTTGCGCGGCGGGCCGACAAGCTCGGCGCATTGGTGGAAGAAGTGCAGGCGCTGGGCGGCAAATGCACCGCGCTGAGCCTGGACGTGACCCACAGCGCCAGCATCGTCGCCTGTTTCGACGAACTCGAGCGCGCCTGCGGCGGACCGGCCGACATCGTGGTCAACAACGCTGGCGTCACCGTCACCAAGTCGATCCTGCAACACACCGAGGAAGACTGGGATGCCGTGGTCGGCACCAACCTCAAGGGCGGCTGGATGGTCGCGCAGGAGGCGGCGCGCCGCATGGTCGCGGCGAAGAAGGGCGGCAGCATCATCAACATCGCGTCCATCCTCGGCGAGCGCGTGGCAGGTGGCGTGGCGCCCTACGCGATTTCCAAGGCCGGCGTGGTGCAGGCCACCAAGGCGATGGCGCTCGAACTGGCCCGCTACGACGTCCGCGTCAACGCGATCCTTCCGGGCTACGTCGTCACCGACCTGAACCGCGACTTCCTCCAGAGCGAGGCCGGCGAGAAGCTGCGCGCGCGCATCCCGACACGCCGCTTCGGCCAACTCGAAAACCTGGACGGCCCGCTGCTGCTTCTGTCCAGCCCCGCAGGCTCCCACATGACCGGCGCGGTACTCGCGGTGGACGGCGGGCACCTCGTCAGCTCGCTTTGAACGGCACACAAGAAAGAACACACATGACTGTCGACACGGCCAACGCGCCCCGCAACGAAACCGGCCAGCTCTTCGAATGGTGGCGCGACCAGATCGCCAACCTGGCCGGGCTCGCCAAGCCCAACGGCAGCGTCGCTGCAGACGCAGCCACGGACGGGCTGCTCTTTCCGGTCGGCCAGGTGGCGCAGGCGCTGCAACTCACGCAGCAACTCATCGGCCCGCTCTACCAGGGCTACTTCCAGGCGCTGCTTGCCAATCCGAACCCGGGTGAGGCGTTCATCTCGCTGCAGGACATGTTGCGCCGGCAGATGCAGGGCGTCTCGGATGCGTTGAGTGCGATGGCGCCGGGCCTCGGGACAGCCAAGACCTTGTTGACGGACGGCGTGGGCCTGATCGGCGCGCCGATGGAGATGTTCAACCACGCGTTGGCGCCCTTGTCCCTCAACCTGGAGCGCGCCTATGGCGGCCTGGCCGATGCCTTCGGGTTGGCCCCGTCGCGTGAACTGCAGGGTGCGGCGCGCGAACTGGCGGCCGCTTCGCTCGGCAAGCAGCAGGCGCAGGCGCAATACATGAGCATCGTGGTGGCGGCCCTGGCCAAGGGCAACGACATGCTTCTCAAGGACCTGCGATCGATGGGCGAGCGCGGCGAGTCCGTCGACTCGCTGCTGAAGCTGGTGCGGCTGTGGGCCCGCGCGCTCGACCAGGCGATGCACGGCGCGATGCAAGGCCCCGACGCGCTCGCAGCCTCCGCCGAACTGGTGCGCGCCCGCGCCCGCACCAGGCAGCAGAAGCAACGCATCGTCGCCATCGCCAGCGAGGCGCTGAACATCCCGACGCGCGCGGAAGTCGACGACGCCTACCGCGAGATCCAGGAACTCAAGCGGCAGGTGCGCCGCCTGCGCAAGCCCTTGCCAGCAACGGTCGACGCATCCGCCAGCGCCGAGCTTGCCCCGCCCAAGCCAAAGCCCGCGGCCAAGCGCACGCGATCCCTCCCCGCCGCTGCCAAGCGCATCACAACGTCAAAGGGCAAGAAAGCATGACCGACACACCCACCGCCACGCTGCCGATCCGCCTCACCCCTGAAGGCGTGATGCGCGAACTGCAACGCGTCAGCGAGAACATCACGCGCGGCAGCCAGCGCCTGGCCTCCTACACCGAGGACCAGCTGGCCATCGCGACCACGCCCAAGGACGAGGTCTGGCGCCAGGACACCGTGCGCCTCTACCGCTACCGCCCCACCGTCGACAAGCCGGTGGGCCCGCCGATCCTGCTGGCCTATGCGCTGGTCGGGCGCTACCAGATGATCGACCTGGAACCGGACCGTTCCTTCGTGCGCAAGCTGCTGGCAGAAGGCCTCGACGTCTATGTCGTCGACTGGGGCCATCCCACGCGCGCGCAGCGCTGGCTCACCATCGACGACTATGTCTCGGGCTACCTGGACGATTGCGTCGACTTCATCCGCGAGCGCCACGGCGTCGACCAGATCAACCTGCTGGGCGTCTGCCAGGGCGGCGTCTTCTGCACCTGCTATGCGGCGCTGTTCCCGGAGAAGATCAAGAACCTCGTCATCACCGTGACGCCGCTCGATTTCCACGGCGACAAGGCCCTGCCGCCAGAGCCCGGCTCCGGCTACATGAACCTGTGGGCACGCGCGCTGCAGCCGGAAGACATCGACCTGATGGTGGAAACGATGGGCGTGGCGCCCGGCGCCGCCGTCGGCTTGTCCTTCCTCATGATGAGTCCCGTGCTCAACATGACCAAGTACACGACCGAGCTGGTCGACATCCTCGACGACGAGGACAAGATGCTCGGCTTCCTGCACATGGAGCGCTGGATCGCCGACCGGCCGGGGCATCCTGGCGAGGTCCTGCGCCAATGGTTCAAGGACCTGTACCAGGAGAACAAGCTGATCCGCGGCGAGCTGATGCTCGGCGGCCGGCGCGTGGACATGAACAACATCCGCATGCCGGTACTCAACGTCTATGCGCAAGGCGACGTGGTCGTGCCGACGTGTTGCTCCAGCGACATGGGCGACAAGTTCGGAACGGACGACTACAGCGAATTGTCGGTGCCCGGCGGGCATATCGGCACCTTCGTGGGCGGCAAGGCTCAGAAGGTGCTGGCGCCTTCGATCGCCAAGTGGCTGAAGGAACGCAACGAGGGGACGGCAGAATGAGCGCAGTGCAGCGCCACTGCAAGCAAGCCCACCCCTCCTCGCACCGCCGCGAGGACACGAAGCACCGAGTACGGAGGCTCCCATGACCACATTGCCCCACGCCAACATCGGCCATCTCCCCACGGAACGCGCCCATGCCATCGGCAAGCGCGTCGAAGCCTTCGTCCGCGAAGTCGTCATCCCCTACGAGCGCGATCCGCGCTGCGGCCCGCACGGCCCCAGCGAAGACCTCGTGCAAGAGCTGCGCGCCAAGGCCCGCGAGGCCGGCGTGCTCACGCCGCACATCCTCGACGGGGGCGACCACCTGTCACAACTCGAGACAGCGCATGTGCTGCGCTTCAGCGGACTCTCGACGCTGGGCCCCACCGCAGTGAACACGGCAGCGCCCGACGAAGGCAACATGTTCCTGCTCGGCAAGGTCGCATCGCCCGCGCAGAAGGAACGCTTCCTCGCCAAGCTGGTGAGCGGCGAGGCGCGCTCCGCCTTCTTCATGACCGAACCGGCCGACGAAGGCGGCGCCGGCTCAGACCCGTCGATGCTCCAGACCACCGCCGTGCGCGACGGCGACGGCTGGCTCATCAACGGCCGCAAGGCTTTCATCACAGGTGCGGTCGGCGCATCGGTGGGCATCGTCATGGCGCGCACCAGCACCGGCGACAAGACCACCGCGACCATGTTCCTGGTCGACCTGCCCGATCCGGCGATCCGCGTCGAACGCGTGCTCGACACCATCGACAGCTCGATGCCCGGCGGCCACTCCGTGGTGCTCATCGACAACCTGAGAGTCGCCGACGACCAGGTGCTCGGGCAAGTGGACGAAGGCTTCCGCTACGCGCAGATCCGCCTGTCCCCGGCCCGCCTGTCGCACTGCATGCGCTGGCTAGGCGCATGCGTGCGCTCGCAGGAGATCGCCACCGCCTATGCCGTGCGGCGCAAGGCCTTCGGCAAGCTGCTGGTCGACCATGAGGGCGTCGGCTTCATGCTCGCGGACAACATGATCGACCTGAAGCAGGCCGAGTTGATGATCGACTGGTGCGCGACGGTGCTCGACTCGGGCTCGCTGGGCACGATGGAAAGCTCGATGACCAAGGTGGCGGTGTCGGACCTGTTGTTCCGCATCGCCGACCGCTGCGTGCAGGTCATGGGCGGCACGGGCGTCTCGCGCGACAGCATCGTGGAGCAGGTGTTCCGCGAAGTCCGCGCCTTTCGCATTTACGACGGCCCGACCGAAGTCCACAAGTGGTCGCTGGCCAAGAAGATCAAGCGCGATGCGCTCGGAAAGGGGAACGGATGAGCAAGGTGTCTCTGCAACAGGAACTGACGGGCGAAGGCCTCGCGCAGTGGATGACGGCCAACGTCGAAGGCTTCGAAGGTCCGATCACGGCGGAGCGCTTCGCCGGCGGCCAGTCGAACCCGACCTTCAAGCTCACCACGCCGACACGCGCCTACGTGCTGCGGCGCAAGCCTTCGGGGCATCTGCTCAAGGGCGCGCATGCGGTCGAGCGCGAGGCTTGTGTGATGAACGCGCTGCACGGCGCGGGCTTTCCGGTGCCCCGCATCTATGGCCTGTGCCAGGACGACGCGGTCATCGGCAGCTGGTTCTACGTCATGGAAATGATGGAAGGCCGGATCATCTGGGACGCGACGCTGTCTAAGCTTCCGGCCGCTGAACGCGCCGCGTACTTCGACGCGATGAACGCCACGATGGCGCAGCTGCATCGCGTCGACTACGCCGCCATCGGGCTCGGCGACTACGGCCGCCCGGGTGCCTACGTGGAGCGCCAGGTCAAGCGCTGGTCGAAGCAGTATTTCGAAGACGAGGCCGCGGGTCGCAACGCGCACATGGACCTGCTCGTCGAATGGATGCCGAAGCACCTCCCGGAAGGTGACGAGACCTCCATCGTCCACGGCGACTACCGCATCGACAACCTGATGTTCCATCCGACCGAGCCGCGCGTCATCGCCGTGCTCGACTGGGAGCTGTCCACGCTCGGTCATCCGCTGGCCGACTTCGCTTATCACGCGATGATGTACCGCATGCCACCGGACATCCTGGGCGGCATCAAGGGCGTGGACCTGGCGGCCTCACAGCTGCCGGACGAGGCGACCTATGTGCGCAACTATTGCGAGCGGACCGGGCGCGACGGCATCGACGATCTGGATTTCTACGTTGCCTTCAACATGTTCCGCTTCGCCGCGATCCTGCATGGCATCCGCGGGCGCGTGCTGCGCGGAACCGCGTCGAGCGCCGAGGCGGTGGCGCTGTCGTCCAAGTTCGAGCGGGTGGCGGAGCTGGCCTGGGAGCAGGCGCGAAAGGCCAAGTGAGTTGGGGCGGAGCGCTGCAAGAATAGGCGTTCCACTCTCCTTGCTCGCATTGGCCCGCCGCATCGACCCCTACAGCGTCCGCTTGTTCGTCTCCGCCGCGCGGACGGGTTCGATCGTGCGCGCCGCGGAGCAGGAACACATCGCCCCTTCGGCGCTGAGCCGCCGGCTGGCCGACCTGGAGCACGCCTTCGGCACGCCCTTGCTGATCCGTTCGCCGCGCGGCGTCACGCTGACCGAGGCCGGGCACATGGTGCTGGCGCGCGGCGAGAAGATCGACGAGGACTTGCAGGCGCTGGTGCGCGAGGTGCAGACCCAGGGCGACGCGGTGCGCGGCACCGTGCGGCTCTACGCGAACATGTCGGCCGTGATCGGCTTCCTGCCGGAGCGCCTGCGCGCTTTCATGGCCGCCTTCCCGGAAGTCGAAGTCTCGCTACTTGAGAACGACACGCGCGACGTGATCCGCGCCTGCCTCGACGACCGGGCCGACGTGGGCATCGGCGTCGACGTACCGGTGCCCTCGGGCCTGGAGTCCTGGCCCTTCGCGGCCGATCCGTTGCAGGTGGTGCTGCCTGCCGGCCATGCACTGGCCCGCCACAAGTCGCTTGGCTTCGCGCAGGCGCTGGAACACCCGCTCATCGGCGTCCACCAGGGCGGCGCGCTGGATCGATCGCTGCATGAGCGCGCTGCCGCGCTGCATCGATCCTTCGCACCGACGGTCTCGGTGAGCAGCTTCGACGCGGTGTGCCGCATGGTCGAGGCCGGGCTCGGCATCGCCGTGATTCCGCAGAGTGCAGCTGCGGCCTATGCGGGCAACCCGCGCTTCGTGCGCCGGCCGCTCGACGAGCCTTGGGCCGCACGCGAGTTGCGCATGTATGCGCTGCGCAAGTCGCCGCGCCCGCGGGCGGTTGCGGCATTGATCGACAGCCTGCGCGGATAGCGCAGTACTGACGCAATCGGCTCTCGCATTTCGCGAGAGCCCGTCTGCCGCATCGGCGCTTCCCTGCATGCGGCCCGATCGCGAAGATCAGGCATGCCAGCCACCTTGCCAGCCAACGTCCCAGCGATCACCTTCGCGCCCCGCGTCCTTTTCCTGAGCCAATCGCCCAGCGTCGTCGAACGCAGTCTGAATGGCGAACGACTTTCTCTGGCGGACGCGAGCCCCTTGCGCGACGACGTCTCCACCGACGAGATCACCCCGCTGCCGATCCTCACGCACTACGACGACAAGCTCGGCCGCTACCCCTACACCGGCTTCCGCGCGGGCGACGCCACGCCCATCGGCACCGACGCGATCCGCAACAGCAAGATCGAGGTCGTCGTGGCCGGCAAGCGCTACGGCAAAGGCTCCTCGCGCGAGCACAGCCCCGCCGCGGAGAAGCTGGCTGGCGTCCGTCTCGTGATCGCCGAAAGCTTCGAGCGCATCTATCGGCAGAACGCCGACAACATCGGCCTCTTCACCTCGACCGATTTCAGTCTCATCGACCGCATCCAGGCCGGTGAGGCGATCCCGCTCGACGACCTCGTGGCAGGCCGCGACGCACTCGCCGCAGCCATCCTCCAGAACGGCGGTCTGCTGCGCTTCGGCCAGCGCTTCATGCGCGACATCAGCGCCCCGCCCGAGGCACCCTCGTCCACGCCGCGCACGCTGTTCGAGAAGATCGTGGCGCGCCACGCCCTCGCGACCGAACTCACGTCGGCGCATCCCGCTGCGGGCGACGGCGCCTTCGTGCGCGCCGACTGGCGCTTCATCCACGAGTACTACACCGGCATGGCCGCGCACATGCTCCACGCCACCTTCGGCCGACCGCTGTCGCTGCACGATCCCGCGTCGATCATCGTGTTCGAGGACCACACCTCCTATGTCGAGGAGAGCCCGGCCCATGTGCGCGGCGGACTGGTGCCCAACGTGCACCGCATGGTGCAGGCGCAGCGCGACTTCGCCGCCACCTACGGCCTGCGCTCGCACCGCACGCTTACCGAACTGGAAGCCCGCCAGGACGACGGCAGCAACGTGGCCGGCATCTCCCACGCGATGGTGGCCGAGCACTACGCGCTGCCGGGCCAGTTGGTCGTCGGCACCGACTCGCACACCCCGCACAGCGGCGCACTCGGCTGCGTGGCATTCGGCGTCGGCACCACCGACATGGCCAACGCCTTCGTCACGGGCGCGGTACGCCTAACCGTGCCGCAGTCGCTGCGCATCGTGCTCGACGGCAGCGTGCCGGCCGGCGTCACCGCCAAGGACATCGTGCTGCACCTGCTGGCCCTGCCCTTCATTCGCGCGGGCGGCGGCGTCGGCAAGGTATTCGAGTTCTGCGGCGAGGCCATCACCGCGATGTCCACCGACGAGCGCGCCACCCTGACCAACATGACGGCCGAACTCGGCGGGTTCACAGGCATCGTCGCGCCCGACGCGGAGACGATGCGCTTCCTGCGCGAGCGGCGCGGCATCGAGTTCGTGCTGGAGCCCTGGATGCAAAGCGACGAAGGCGCCGTGCATGCCGAAACACTCCACGTCGACTGCGCGACGATCCCGCCGATGGTGGCCCGCCCCGGCGACCCCGGCAACGGCCTGCCGCTGCATGATGTGAGCGAACCGGTACGCATCGACATCGCCTACGGCGGCTCCTGCACCGCGGGCAAGCGCGAGGACTTCGACCACTACCACGCGGTGCTGCGCTGGGCCGCGAACCGCGGATTGCGCATCGCGCCCAACGTCCAGCTCTTCCTTCAGTTCGGCACCACGGCGGTCCGCGACCACTGCATCGCGCAAGGCTACATGGACGCTTTCGAAAAGGTCGGCGCGCGCATGTTGCAACCGTCCTGCGGCGCATGCGGCAACTGCGGGCCCGGCGGCTCTTCCAGCAAGGAACAGGTCACCGTCAGTGCCATCAACCGCAACTTCCCCGGCCGCGGCGGACCGGGCCAGGTATGGCTCGCAAGCCCGCCCACCGTCGCCGCCAGCGCCATTGCCGGCGAACTCGTGTCTTTCGAGACCCTGCAGCAACGCCACGCCTGAATTCATCGACACGACAGGAGACTTCCCATGATCCCGACCTCTCGCCGCGCGGCGCTGGCTGCGCTGCTTGCCCTCGCTTGCGTCGGCAACGCGCAAGCACAGTCCGACCGGCCGCTGCGCATCGTTGTGCCGCTGGCCGCCGGCTCCACCGTTGACGCGGTCGCACGCGCCATCGCGCCAGGCTTCGGCAAGGCGACCGGCCATCCGATCGTGGTGGAGAACGTGGTCGGCGCCGGCGGCATTCCCGGCACCGGCCAGATCGTCAAGGCGCCAAAGGACGGCCTCACCCTCGGCATGATCTCGTCCAACCACGTGATCAATCCCGGCATCTACAAGAGCATCCCCTACGACAGCCTGAAGGACATCACGCCCATCGCCGTGCTCGCCACGGTGCCGCTGGTGCTGGTCGTCAGCCCGTCGTTGCCGGTGAAGAACGTCAAGGAACTGCTCGCCTATGCCAAGGCCAACCCGGGCAAGCTCAATTACGGCTCGGCGGGCAACGGCAGCACGCTGCACCTGGCCGGCGAACTGTTGACCAGCGAGACCGGCATCGACATGAAGCACGTGCCCTACCGCGGCACCGGTCCGCTCATCACCGACATGATCGGCGGCCAGGTGCAGTTGGGTTTCGTCTCGATCTCGCAGGTCGCGCCGCAGGTCAAGGCTGGCACCTTGCATGCGCTGGGGGTGTCGACGCCGGCACGCTCGCCGGCCTTGCCCGATGTCCCGACACTCGCCGAGTCCGGCGTGCCCAGGTACAGCTTCGACGCATGGATCGCGCTCATCGGCCCGGCCGGCCTGCCGAAGGCCATCGTCGACAGCGACTATGCCGCGGTGAAGGCGGCCATCGCCTCACCCGAGGCGCAGACAGTCCTCGCGGCGCAGGGCCTGACGGTGCTCAACATGGGGCCAGAGCAGGCCCCGGCCTTCTTCCAGGCTGAACTGGTCAAGCATCAGAAGCTGGTCAAGCAGTCCGGTGCGACGCTGGATTGAACATGGCGTCCTTGCGCACGCTTGCGACAGCCGATCTCTGCGACCAGTTTGGCGATGAGGCCCAGGTCTGCCGTGCCCCCCTGCGGTCCTGGGGCGGGCGCAGCGAGGCCTGCGGAACGATCGCGTGCCTTCGAACCTTCGAGGACGCGGCATTGCTGCGCGCCCGGTTGGCAATGCCGGGCGAGGGCCGCATCCTTGTGGTGGACGGCGGCGCCTCCGAGCGCGTGGCCGTTCTTGGCGACAACATGGCGCGCCTCGCCATTCAAAACGGATGGCAAGGCCTTGTGATCAACGGCGCGGTACGCGATGCAGGCAGGCTGGCGTCGATGGATCTGGTCATCCTTGCGCTGGGCAGTGTCCCCATGCGCGGCGGCAAGTCGGGCGTTGGCGAGCGCGACGTGGTCGTCACCTTCGGGGGCGCCGTGTTCACGCCAGGGAGCTTCATCTGCATGGATCGCGACGGCCTCATCGTCTTGCCGGAGGCGCCCGCGTCGACCGCCTGATGCGGTCGACGGGAGCTGCTGGTTCCCCTCTCGAATCGTCGCAGACTTGCCGCCCCGTGGCGCCTGCGCGGGCGCAAGCCGCGCTCGGAAGAGGAGAAGAAAGGGCCGATCCTCAAGCCCCGAGCCGATTGATGTCCGCCATCTCCACGAACGGCGACGGCGCGCCACGCTTGACCACGGCCAGCATCGCGCGGCCGACCTTCTCGCTGGTGGTGACCATGTTCGGCGCGGTCTTCGACAGCACCCAGAACAGCGGCCCGGCCACGTTGTAGGCGGTCTGATACAGCGCCGTCTTGGATCGCACGCCATGCAGCGGCTGGATGATGCCGGGCCGGAACATGTAGGCGGCCTTGAACGGCAGCTTCAGCAGCGCGTTCTCCGCCGCGCCCTTGACCCGCGCCCACATCACCGACCCGCGCTCGGTGCTGTCACAACCGGCGCCCGTCACGAAGGTGAAAGTCATCTGCGGATTGAGCCGTGCCAGCACCGTGGCCGCGGCCAACGGCAGGTCGTAGCTCAACCGACGGTAGTCGGCCTCCGACATGCCCACGGATGACACGCCCAGGCAGAAGAAGCAGGCGTCGAAGCCCTTGAGCTTCGATTCGACCGCCGAGTAGTCGTAGAAGTCGCTGACGATCAATTCGCCGAGCTTGGGATCCGACTGGCCGAGCGGACTGCGCCCCACCGCCACCACGCGCTCCACGTCGGGGTCGAGCAGGCATTCCCGCAGCACACCCTGGCCAACCATGCCGCTGGCGCCGAAAAGCAGGACTTTCATGGATCAGATCTCGAATTGTTCAGGGGTCTGGCGCAACGCGGCCAGCAGCGTGTTCACCTCGGGGTCGGCCACGCGGGCCGGCTGCAGCGACGCGAGCATGCGCGAGAGCGTCTCGGCATGCGGCAGCATCGGCCCGACGAAACGGGTGCCCTCGTCGCCAGCAACGAGGATCGTCGGAAAGGTCTCCACATCGAAGTCGTCGGCGATTTCGGCATGGTCCTCGATGTCGACCCAGGCAAAGCGGAGCGATGGATGCGCCTTGGCCACCTGCTCGAACAGCGGACGGTATTCGCGGCAGGCCCCGCACCATTCGGCGCAAAGGCACACCACCCAGAGGGCGTCATCGGCGGGGGATTGGAGTACGGCGTTCAAGGAAGGCGGATTATCGATCGGGTGAAATTACAGTGCATCGCGCAGGCGCAGTTCAGCCAGTGGCGCCTTCTGCCAAACCGACTGCAGCGTGTCCACCGGCGGCAACAGCAGCCGCCCGATCAGGGGAACGAGCGATGTGCGGTCCGGGTCGGCCAGCAGCACGAAGCGCGGGTCGTCGCTGGCGAATTCCTCGGCCAGCGGCGCGATCCAGTCCATCGCGACCAGCGCTTCCAGCACCGGCGCAAGCTGCAGCGCGTCGACGCGGATGCGCTGCACCAACTGGGCGCCGCCGAGTCCGCGCAATGGCGTCGACTGGGCCTCGTGCAGGTTCTGCAGCACTTCGAGCGCCAGCTGGAAGCGCCAGCCCGCCGCATTGCCGCGCCGCGCCACGCCGGTCAGCAGGCTCGGCAGGTAGGCCGCGATGACGGCGCCAAGCAAGACGATCACCCACGCGATGTAGATCCAGACCAGCAGGATCGGCACGATCGCAAAGGCGCCATACAGCACCGAATAGGTCGGCATCGCGCCCAGGTAAAAAGCCAGCAGCCGCTTGGCGATGCCGATCGCGATCGCCACGAAAATCCCGCCGGCCCAGGCATGCGCCCATCGCACGGAGGTGTTCGGCACGAAGCGGTAGAGCGCCGCCAAGCCACCCGCGAACAGCAGGAATTCGAACAGGTCGAAACCCAGGTTGAACAGCGAATCGGCGCCCACGAAGGTCCGCGCCGAGAACACGTAGAGGCTCGCCGACGTCACCAGCGGCCCCAGCGTGATGGCCGCCCAGTAGATCAGCACGCGCTGCGCCAGCGGTCGGGGCCGCGGCACGCGCCAGATGCTGTTCAACGTCTTGTCGATCGTGAGCATCAGCGCCACCGCCGTCGCCAGCACGATCACCAGACCGACGATGCCCAGCCCGCTGGCCTTGCTCGAAAACTGGTTCAGATAGTCGAGCACCTGGCGCGCGATGTTCTCGGGGATCAGGCTCTCGATCAGCCAGCGCTGGAGACGCCCGCGCATGTACGCGAACATCGGAAACACCGTGAACAAGGCCAGCGCCACGGTAAAGAAGGGCACCAGGGCAATGGTGGTGGTGAAGGTGAGGCTGCTGGCCGTCAGGCCAAGCCGGTCTTCACGAAAACGCTTCCCGAGGACGGCGGCGGTGTTGCGCCAGGGAAATTGCGAGAGGTCCTGCAGCCACTGACGGGGATTCATGGCCGGTATCATAGGTGCCCCCCAAGGCTGCCCGACACCGGCGTATCGCTCTCCCAACCTGCTCGCCGGAAGCCGCATCGGCTGCCCGGCAAGACCGGGTCCCCTGAAGTTGCCGTGAGGGGGCCCGCCACCATCCAATGCCTCCATTGACCACCACCGCAACGCCCTCTTCCTCCGTCTCCCTGACCCGCTTGTTGGCTGTGGGCAGCCTGGTCGGCCTGATCGTGCTCGGGCTGGCCTGGGAGATGTGGCTGGCGCCGGTGCGACCGGGCGGCTCCTGGCTGGCGCTCAAGGTGCTGCCGCTGATCGTGCCGCTGGCCGGGCTGCTGAAGAACCGCATGTACACCTACCGCTGGGTCAGCCTGATGGTCTGGCTCTATTTCACCGAAGGCGTGGTGCGCGCCTGGAGCGACGTGCTGCCCCTGAGCCGCGCGCTGGCGCTGCTGGAAGTGGCCCTGTGCCTCGTCCTCTTCGCCGCCTGCGCATTCCATGTGCGCCTGCGCCTGCGCAACGCCGCGGCGCAACACCCGACCGAGACTGCCTCCTCATGACCGATTTGCTGGACCAATTGCGCGCCATAGTCGGCGCTCCCAACGTGCTCACCGAAGGCGATCTCACCGCCTACGAGCAGGACTGGCGCAAGCGCGATCGCGGCAAGGCGCTGGCGGTGGTGCGGCCGGGCAGCACCCGGCAGGTGGCCGACGTGGTCAGGGCCTGCGCAGTTGCCGGCACCTCGCTCGTGCCGCAAGGCGGGAACACCGGCCTCGCGGTCGGCTCGACGCCGGATGCCAGCGGCGAACAGGTCGTGCTGAGCCTGCAGCGGATGAACGCGGTGCGCGAGCTGGACGGCGCCAACATGACCGTGACGGTGGAAGCCGGCTGCGTACTCCAGTCGCTGCAGGAGGCTGCCGAAAAGGCCGGCTACCTGTTCCCCCTGAGCCTCGCCGCCGAAGGCAGTTGCACCATCGGCGGCAACCTCGCGACCAACGCCGGCGGCACGCAGGTCGTGCGCTACGGCAACACGCGCGACCTGTGCCTGGGCCTCGAAGTGGTCACGCCGCAGGGCGAGATCTGGGAAGGCACGAGCGGCCTGCGCAAGGACAACACCGGCTACGACTTGCGCGACCTGATGATCGGCAGCGAAGGCACGCTGGGCATCATCACCGCCGCGACGATGAAGCTCTACCCGATGCCTGCCGCGCAGCTCACGGCCTGGGCGGCAGTGCCGTCGCTGGACCACGCGGTGACGCTTCTGGGCCTCGCGCACCAGTACCTGGGCGCCGGCCTGACCGGCTTCGAGGTGATGGGCCAGTTCGCATTGAGCCTGGTGGTGAAGCACTTCCCCGCCATGCGCGTGCCGTTCGCTGGAGATGAATCGGCCCCCTACTGCGTCTTGTTGGAGAACTCCGACAGCGAATCCGAAGGCCATGCCCGCGCGCGCTTCGAGGCGCTGATGGAGAAGGCCTTCGAGGACGGCTGCATCACCGATGCCGTCGTGGCCGAGAACCTCACGCAGGCGCACCAGCTCTGGCACATCCGCGAAAGCATCCCGCTCGCGCAAGCCGAGGAAGGCCTCAACATCAAGCACGACATCTCGATCGCCGTGTCGCGCATCCCTGCGTTCGTGGCCTCGACCGACGCGCTGCTGCAGCGCGCGATTCCCGGCGTGCGCCTGGTCAACTTCGGCCACCTCGGCGACGGCAACCTGCACTACAACGTGCAGGCCCCGGCCGATGGCGATTCGAAGGCCTTCCTGCGGGACGAGGAAGCGCGCGTGAACGGCCTCGTGTACGACGCGGTGGCCAAATTCGGCGGCTCCTTCTCGGCCGAACACGGCATCGGCGCACTCAAGGTCGACAAGCTGGAGAAGCACAAGTCCCCGGTGGCGCTCGGCATGATGCGCGCGATCAAGCGCGGGCTCGATCCGCAGAACATCCTCAATCCGGGGCGGGTGCTGCGGGCTTGAGCGCAGGCAAGTCATGCGCGTAAACTATGCGCATAGACCATGCCCCTCGGAGGCCACATGCTACGTTTCGACAACGCGCCCAAGAAGGCGACCAATCTTTCCCTGAACAGCAAGGTGCTGGAAATGGCACGCGAACTGGGCATGAACGTGTCCCAGACCGTGGATGGCCTGCTGGCCGAAGAGGTCAAGCGGCGCTATTGGGAAAAATGGGCCGAGGACAACAAGGAAGGCATCGCGGCCTATAACGCCCGGATCGCAAAGGAAGGGATACCTCTGGCGAAGTACCGGACGTTTGCACGCAGCCTGGGCGACGGAAAGAAGGGCTGAGATGGCGCGCTTCGATGTCTATGCCAATCCGGATTCCGAGAGCCGCGCGACGATCCCGTTCATGCTGGATGTCCAGAGCAATCACCTCGGCGGCATGGACACCCGGGTTGTCGTGCCATTGTTCGCCAGCGCCCGATTCAGCGTCCGCCTGCCCAGCCTCAACCCTCTCCTCGATGTCTCCGGCAAGGCGGTCGTGATGGACACCGCGTCCATCGGCGCCATTCCAACAGCCGACCTGCGCCGCCCGGTCGCCAACATCACAAATCACCAATCCGAGATCCAGGACGCCCTCGACACCTTGTTCGGAGGCTATTGACATGACCCCCCGCCCCATCCGCTCCCAATACGAAGACTTCATGCGCCACGTCGACACGCACGGCGTGTTCAAGGCCGACCGCACCGGCACCGGCACCAAGAGCGTGTTCGGCTACCAGATGCGCTTCGACCTCAACGAAGGCTTTCCGCTGGTCACCACCAAGAAGGTGCACCTCAAGTCCATCATCCAGGAACTGCTGTGGTTCCTCACCGGCTCCAGCAACAACAACTGGCTCAAGGAGCGCGGCGTCACGATCTGGGACGAATGGGCGCGCGAGGATGGTGACCTGGGCCCCGTCTACGGCGTGCAATGGCGCAGCTGGCCCACGCCCGACGGCGGCCACATCGACCAGATCAGCGACGTCATCAAGACGCTCAGGAGCAACCCCGATTCGCGCCGCATCATCGTGAGCGCCTGGAACGTGGCCGAGCTGTCGAAGATGGCGCTGATGCCCTGCCATGCCTTCTTCCAGTTCTACGTGGCGCCGCCGCAGGCCGAGGGCGAGCGCGGAAAGCTCAGCTGCCAGCTCTACCAGCGCAGCGCCGACATCTTCCTGGGCGTGCCCTTCAACATCGCGAGCTATGCCCTGCTCACGCACATGGTCGCGCAGCAGTGCGACCTGGACATGGGCGACTTCGTCTGGACCGGCGGCGACTGCCACATCTACAGCAACCATGCCGAGCAGGTCGCGCTGCAACTGAGCCGCACGCCGCATCCGTATCCCACGCTGCACATCAAGCGCAAGCCGTCGTCGATCTTCGAGTACGAATACGAAGATTTCGACGTGCTGGACTACCAGCACCATGCGGCGATCAAGGCGCCGGTCGCGGTGTAGCCTTCGGGTCGGCGCGGGCGCGCATGCGGAGTGGGCACAATCGATTCCCCGTGAACATCCGCCGCGCCCCATGACCCTCAACCTCATCTTCGCCCGCGCCGCCAATGGCGTGATTGGCATCAACGGCAAGCTGCCCTGGCACCTGCCGGAGGACTTGGCCCACTTCAAGCGCACCACCGTCGGCTGCCCCGTCATCATGGGCCGCAAGACCTGGGATTCGCTGCCGCCGAAGTTCCGGCCGCTGCCGGGTCGCACCAACATCGTCGTGACCCGCCAGCCGGACTGGCACGACACCGGCGCGCAACGCGCGTCGAGCCTGCCCGAGGCATTGGCGACCTGCGCCCCTGGCGCCGACGTCTGGGTCATCGGCGGCGCCCAGATCTACGCCGAGGCCGCACCGCTCGCGACCCGCGCCGTCGTCACCGAGATCGACCGCGACTTCGATGGCGATGTGCACGCGCCGGAACTGGGTGCGGACTGGCACGAAGTGGCCCGCGAACCGGGCGTCTCGACCAACGGCCTGCCCTTCAGCTTCGTGACCCTGCAAAGGAGTGCCCCGACATGAACATCCAGCAGCTGTTCGGCATCGAACTGCCGATCATCCAGGCCCCGATGGCCGGCGTGCAAACCAGCGCGATGGCCATTGCCGTGTCCAACGCGGGCGGCCTCGGCTCGCTGCCCTGCGCCATGCTCACGCCCGATGGCCTGCGCACCGAGCTGAAGGCCATCGCGGCGCAGACCACGCGGCCCTACAACGTCAACTTCTTCTGCCACCAACCCATCGAGCCCGACCCCGCGCGCGAGGCGAAATGGCGCGCCGTCCTGGCGCCCTATTACACGGAGCTCGGCATCGACCCCGCCGCGGTGCCTGCCGGCGGTGGACGCGCGCCCTTCTCGGCCGAGGTGGCCGAGCTGATCGCCGAGTTCAAGCCGCCCGTGCTGAGCTTTCACTTCGGACTGCCCCCTTCAGAGCTGCTCGACAAGGTGAAGGGCTGGGGCGCCAAGGTCATCGCCTCGGCCACGACGGTGGAGGAAGCGCGCTGGCTCGAAGCCCACGGCGTCGATGCCGTCATCGCCCAAGGCGTCGAAGCGGGCGGCCATCGCGGCATCTTCCTGAGCGACGACCTCACGACACAGGTCGGCACGATGGCGCTGTTGCCACAGGTGGTGCGCGCAGTGAAGGTGCCCGTCATCGCGGCCGGCGGCATTGCGGACCGCCAAGGTGTCGTGGCCGCGCTGGCGCTGGGCGCGGCCGGCGTGCAGATCGGCACCTCCTTCCTGTTGTGCCCCGAGGCCTCGACATCCCCACTGCACCGCGCCGCGCTGCAGAGCCCGCGTGCCGAACACACCACGCTCACCAACGTCTTCACTGGCCGTCCGGCACGCGGCATGTACAACCGGATCATGAAGGAGCTGGGCGCGCTGAGCGATGCACCGCCCGCCTTCCCGTTCGCTACCGCCGCGCTCGCGCCGCTGAAGGCCGCCGCCGAGACGCTGGGCCGCGACGACTTCTCCACGCTGTGGTCGGGGCAGAACGCCACGGGTTGCCGCGCCATTCCGGCGGCAGAACTGGTGCGCACACTGGTACCGTCATGAGGCATTTGCTGGCGTGGCTCGCGCTGGCGCTGGTGGCCTCCGCGCTGCATGCCGCGCCCTTGCGGCCCAAGGACGAAGTGCTTTTCATGCCGGGCACCGCGCGCGTCCTTCCCGACGGGCAATACGAGCTCGACGTGCATGCCTGGCTCTATCACAAGTCGCGCATCCGCGGAATCAATTCGGCGCTGGCGCGCTTCCTGGACATCGACCTGCCGACATTGACGCCGTCTGCGCGCGGACGCTTCGAGGAGCGCACCGGCCTGTTCCACACGCATTCGAACGACGAGAGATTCATCGGCATCGTGCTCGACGGGACCAAGCATCCCCTTCCCCTGCCGCGCACCGAGGACAACGGCCGCAGCAACGCCCGCGTCGTCGTGCCGGCTTCCCAGGTGCGCAGCAAGGACCGCTTCGTGCGCTTCCATGCCTGGACCTCCGTCGGCGACGCGCGCCGCTTCCGGGGCCAGGCCTTGCTGGTTCCGCCGGAAGGCTTGTCGGTGGTCTCGGACATCGACGACACCATCAAGCAGACCCACGTGCGCAACCGGCACGAGATGCTGCTGAACACCTTTGCGCGCCAGTTCGCACCGGTTCCCGGCATGGCCGACAGATTCCGGATGATGTCGGCGGCCGACTCCAGCACGCGTTTCCACTACGTCTCGGGCAGTCCGATCCAGCTCTATCCCCCGCTGGCCGACTTCCTGCGTGACGGCGCCTTTCCGCCGGGCAGCGTGCACCTGCGCGAAAGCACCACCTGGCGTTCCCTGCTGACGACGGACGCCACGCGGTCGCACAAGCTGAGCGCTATCGAACGCCTGATGGAAGACTTTCCGCGGCGTCGCTTCCTGCTCATCGGCGATTCGGGCGAGTCCGACCCCGAGACCTACGCCGAACTCGCGCGCCGCCATCCCGAGCGCGTCGTCGCCGTGGTCATCCGCGACGTGACCGAGGAAAGTCGCGATGCGCCGCGCTACGTGAGCGCATTCCAGGACGTGGACCCGGCGCGCTGGCACGTGCTCGCCGACGGGGCTGATTGGCCGGAACTGCCGCGCTGAGAAGGGGCAAATCCTCCTACGGCGGCCACCGATCTCGGGCCTGCGGTCCTCGCCGCACGGGTGTTCGGCTCCGGTGCGCGAACGGCCTTCCGGCAGGCGCCCTCGCTACGAAATCTTCACCCCGTCTCACCCCGTCTTACGCCGTCTTACGCCGTCTCACTCCGTCTCATCCCTTCTCCTGTTCTCCTGTTCTCCTCTTCTCCACGCCTCAGGATCGGGCAGACCTCTGCAGAGAAGCGGTCTCGGTTGGAAGACGACATCGACTTGAACGCCGGCGCGCAATCCCCCGCTTCCCCAGCGGTCCGGTAGCCCGGCAACCGACAAGCGCGTTCGGGCGCCGAATGCTCCAAAACCCTGATTGATTTATTTACTGATGTTAATAGCATTCAAAAATCAATACGACATCAAGCATGTCCGCCACCCCCACCATTGCCGACATCGCCCGCATCGCTGGCGTGGGAACGGCCACGGTCGACCGGGTCCTGAATCGCCGCCCCGGCGTCAATGCCGAGACAGTGCAACGCGTCATGCAGGTGGTGGACGAGTTAGGCACGCCGCAACAACCCGGCAGGCCGCGCAAGGGCGCCAACGCGCGCTTCGCCTTCGTGCTACCGGCTGACGAATCGCCCTTCGTCGACCTGGTCGAACGCCAGATCGCCCAGGCCGCCGGCGACTTCCGCCACGCGCGCATCACCGAGATCACCCACCGCATCGACACCTTCGACCCGGTGCGCTTCGCCGAAGAACTGGCCCAGGTCGGCGACTGCGAAGGCATCGCGCTGATGGCGCCCGACCTGCCTCCGATCAAGCGGGCCATCAACGAACTGGTGCGTGCCGGCGTGCATGTGGTCACCCTCTTCTCCGACGTGGCCGGGTCCATGCGCGAGACCTGCATCGGCGCGGACAGCCGCGCCGCGGGCCGTACGGCAGGACTGCTGCTCGGCCGCATGGCGGGCGGTGGCAAGCGCGATACGCTGCTGCTCTCGTCGCAGGCCACGCGGCTCAGCTCCGAGATCGAGCGGCGCATCGGCTTCGCGCAGGTCCTCGAAGAGCGCTTCCCCGCTCTGAAATTGCAGCGCACGCCCGACCTGCCACCCGACAACGATGGTGCCTGCGAGACGCTGCTGCAAACCCTGCGCGGCGACATCGACCCGGCCCGCGTAGCCGGCATCTACAACGTCGGCTCGGGCAGCGCCGGTGTCGCCCGCGCCTTGGGCGAGGCGGGCCTGCTTCCCCAAGCCGGCGCGATTGCCCATGACCTCACCGACGAGCACGGCTCGCTGCTGTCGGCGAACGCGCTCAGCTACGTCCTGCACCAGGACATCCATTACTGCGTATTGACGGCGGCGCGCGTGTTGCGCGCCCTGTGCGAGAACGTCCGCGGCGCACTCAACGTGGTGCAGCCGCGCATCGAGATCCTGACGGCCGAAAACCTTCACTGAACGGCAGCCGGGTATGTGTCCTTGAAACCCCTTGTTTTTCTGGAGACTGCTCATGAAATCGATCTCGAAGATGCTGCCGGGGGTGCTCGCCCTGGCAACGGCCACCGTTCTCGGCCTCACCAGCGCCAACGTGCAGGCGCAGGACAAGACCATCACCCTGTGCTGGGCGGCATGGGACCCGGCGAACGCGCTGGTCGAACTCTCGAAGGACTTCACCGCCAAGTCGGGCGTGAAGATGAAGTTCGAGTTCGTGCCCTGGACCAACTTCGCCGACCGCATGCTCAACGAGCTCAACTCCAAGGGCAAGCTGTGCGACCTTATCATCGGTGACAGCCAGTGGATCGGCGGCTCGGCCGAGCAGGGCCACTACGTCAAGCTCAATGACTTCTTCGCCAAGGAAGGCATCAAGATGACCGACTTCGCGCCCGCCACCGTGGTGGGCTATGCGGAGTGGCCGAAGAACACACCCAACTATTGGGCCCTGCCCGCCATGGCAGACGCCGTGGGTTGGACCTATCGCAAGGACTGGTTCGCCAAGCCCGAGATCCAGGCCGAGTTCAAGGGCAAGTACAAGCGCGACCTCGCGCCACCCAAGACCTGGACCGAGTTCAAGGAAGTCTCGGAGTTCTTCCAGGGCAAGACCATCGACGGCAAGAAGGTCTACGGCGCCTACATCTTTACCGAGCGCGGCTCCGAGGGCATCACGATGGGCGTGACCAACGTGCTCTACCCCTTCGGCTTCAAGTACGAAGACCCGAAGAAGCCGTATGCCATGCAAGGCTTCGTCAACTCGCCCGATGCGGTGCGCGGCCTCGAGTTCTACAAGTCGATCTACAAGGGCAGCACGCCGCCCGGCCTGACCAACGCGTACATGGGCGAAGGGCTCGATGCCTTCAAGTCCGGCCAGGTCGCGATGATGATGAACTGGTTCGCGTTCTTCCCGGGCCTCTACAAGGACCCGAACGTCGGCGGCGACAAGATCGGCTTCTTCACCAATCCGTCAGACAAGACCAAGGGCGTGCAACTGGGCGGCCAGGGCATCTCGGTGGTGTCGTACTCGGCCAATCGGAACGAATCGCTGCAGTACATCAAGTGGTTCGCGAGCCCTGAGGTGCAGAAGAAGTGGCAAGCCATCGGCGGCTCGTCGGCCGCCAAGGCGGTGCTGGACGACCCCGGCTACCCCAAGAGTTCACCCTTCGCGCAAGCCTTCCTCGACTCGATGGGCATGGTGGTCGACTTCTGGGCCGAGCCTTCGTACGCGCAACTGATGCTCGCCATGCAGAAGCGCACACATGACTACGTGGTGGCCGACAAGGGCACCGCCAAGGAGGCACTGGACGCGCTGGTCGTTGACTGGGGCAAGGTGTTCAAGGACGATGGCAAGTCCAAGTAAGGCGCAACGACCGTGAGCGCCATCCGTCCACCGATGCCGAGCCCGACCCCTGGAATCGTCGCCCGCGTTGCCGAAGCCACGCCACCGGCCGTGGCGATGCGCATGCGCGGCTTGTCGGACCGGGCAATCGCGTGGCTCTTCGTCGGGCCGACGATGGTGCTCCTGCTCGCGATCAACATCTTCCCGTTGATCTGGACGATCAAGCTGTCCTTCACCAACTACCGGGCCAACCGGCCCAACGCCAACGTGCTGGACGTGGGCATCGACAACTACGTGTCGGTGCTGACGGACCCGGACATCTGGCTGGCCATGCAGGCGACGGCGCACTTCCTGTTCTGGACCATCTTCCTGCAGATGACGATCGGGTTTGCGCTGGCCTATCTCATCGACCGCAAGTTCCGCGGGCATGGGTTCTGGACCACGATGATCCTGATTCCGATGATGCTGTCCCCTGCGGTCGTCGGCAACTTCTGGGCCTTTCTCTACCAGCCGCAGATCGGGTTGTTCAACTACGCGGTGTCCTTCCTCACCGGCGTGCCGGCCTCGTCCTTCGAGATGATCGGTTCGGTGAAGCTGGCGCCGTGGGCGATCATCATCGTGGACACGTGGATGTGGACGCCCTACGTGATGCTGATCTGCTTGGCGGGGCTGCGCTCGATACCGGACTACATCTACGAGGCCGCCGAAGTGGACCGGGCCTCGAAGTGGCGGCAGTTCTGGTCGATCACGCTGCCGATGGTGCTGCCCTTCATCATGCTGGCGGTGCTGTTCCGCGGCATCGAGAACTTCAAGATGTTCGACATGGTGAACCTGCTGACCTCGGGCGGGCCGGGGTCGGCGACGGAACTCGCTTCGATCACCTTGAAACGCGAGGCCTTCGAGAAATGGCGCACGGGCTATTCGTCGGCGTTCGCGATCATCCTCTTCGTGTCGGTGTTCGGGCTGGCGAACATCTACGTGAAGGCGCTCAATCACGTGAAGAACCGCTGAGGACGACATGAGCCAAGGCATCAGCACCGCGCATTCCGTCGTCGAACCGAGTTCACGCACGCGCTGGTTCGCGGGCTCGGTGGTCGTGCTCTATGCGCTGATCACGATGATTCCGCTCGTGTGGATCATCCTGACGGGATTCAAGACGCCGCCGGATTCGATCAGCTACCCGCCGAAGATCGTCTTCACGCCGTCGCCGCAGGGCTACTGCAACCTGTTCACGACACGCTCGCGCCAGACGCCCGAATACGTCGCCGCGCTGCCGCCGGCCACCGAGACCTGCGACAAGGTCGCGCGCGCCGACAACATGGTGATCGCCGGGCCGTCGAACTATGTGCCGCGCTTCATCAACTCGCTGATCATCGCGTTCGGTTCCACCGTGCTCTCGGTGGGCTTCGGCGTGATGGCGGCCTATGCCTTCTCGCGCTTCAAGGTGCCGCTGAAGGACGACCTGCTGTTCTTCATCCTGTCGACGCGGATGATGCCGCCTATCGCCGTGGCGATCCCGATCTACCTGATGTACCGGGAGCTCGGCTTGTCGGACACGCGGCTGGGGATGATCCTGCTCTACAGCGCGGTCAACGTGTCGCTCGCGGTGTGGCTGCTCAAGGGCTTCATCGACGAGATACCGCGCGAGTATGAGGAAGCCGCGATGGTCGACGGCTACACGCGGTTGCAGGCCTTCCGCAAGGTGGTGTTGCCGCAGGCGACGACCGGGATCGTTGCCACGTCCATCTTCTGCCTGATCTTCGCGTGGAACGAGTATGCGTTCGCAGTTCTGCTGACGTCCGGCACTGCACAGACCGCGCCGCCTTTCATCCCCATCATCATCGGCGAGGGTGGACAGGACTGGCCGGCAGTGGCTGCTGGGACCACCCTGTTCCTGATACCGATCCTTGTCTTCACGATCCTGCTGCGAAAGCACCTGCTGCGCGGCATCACCTTCGGAGCGGTGCGCAAATGAACTTGCCCACCTCCACGCACGAACAACGCCGCTGGCCCCGATGGCTGCGACGCGGCCCGATGGAAATCGTCGCCTGCATCGTCATCACCGCCGGGCTGGTGATGATGCTTCAACCGCTGGCGATGGTGCTCTACACCTGGTCGTTCGTGACGACGTTGTTCGGCACCCTGCTGTTCATGGTCGTATCGAAGTTCCCCGAGTAGCGGAGTTTGAAATGGCCGACATCCGCGTCCACCACCTCCACAAGGCCTTCGCCGACTTCACCGCGGTCAAGGACTCGACCTTCACCGTGCACGACGGCGAATTCTTCTGCCTGCTCGGCCCCTCGGGCTGCGGCAAGACCACCACGCTGCGCATGATCGCGGGGCTGGAGTTGCCGACCTCCGGCCAGATCTTCCTCGGCGACGAGGACGTGAGCTTCAAGCGTGCGTCGGCCCGCGACATTGCCTTCGTGTTCCAGATGTTCGCGCTGTACCCGCACATGAACGTGCGGCGCAACATCGCCTTTCCGCTGGTGTCGCAGGGCATGCCGCGCAACGAGATCAATCAGGCCGTCGAACAGGCCGCACGCACCTTGCGCATCACGCATCTGCTCGACAAGCCGGTGTCGGGCCTGTCCAGCGGCGACCGGCAACGCGTGGCGCTCGGCCGCGCGATCGTCCGGCAGCCACTCGCCTTCCTCATGGACGAACCCCTCGGCGCACTCGATGCCGAATTCCGCGAGGTCATGTGCCAGGAACTGCGCGCCCTGCACGACCGCCTGCATGCCACCACCGTCTACGTCACGCATGACCAGATGGAAGCGATGGCGATGGCCGATGTCATCGCCATCATGAACGAGGGCGTCATCGAGCAACTCGGCGCGCCGCTGGAGGTGTACGAGCGGCCGGCCAGCGTCTTCGTCGCCGACTTCATCGGTGCACCGTCCATGAACTTCCTGCCCTTCGAGGCGGCGATGGCCAGCGGTGACGATGCGATCCACATCGGCCCCGCGAAGGTCATCGTGCCGGCCGCGCGCGAAGACATCTCGGCGCGCAACCTGCTCTGCGGCGTGCGGCCCGAGCATGTGCGCTTTCACGACGACTCCATGCTGCGCGCCGAAGTGCTCGGCACCGAGTACCTCGGCACCAGCACCGTCGTCACGCTGGCCACCGCACAAGGCGCGACGGTGCGCGCGAAGGTCGACGTCGCGAATCCAGCGCGGCGCGGCGACCACGTCGGCCTCGCATTCGATGCGCGCGCCGTGTCGCTGTTCGACGCAAGCTCCGGACGCGCGCTGCGCACCGCACGCGACGACCAGCCCCACGCTATCCGACGCCAGGGAGCACGCCATGGCTGAGCTTCGCCTCACCAACGTGGGCAAGCGCTTCGGCGCGATCCAGGCTGTCGATAGCCTGCACCTCGACATCCCGAGCGGCGAGTTCTTCGTGCTGCTCGGCCCCAGCGGTGCCGGCAAGACCACGACCTTGCGCCTCGTGGCCGGACTGGAGCAGCCGGACGCAGGCAACGTCTACATCGGCGGACGCGAGGTGACAGCGCACGCCCCCGCACTTCGCGACGTGGCCTTCGTGTTCCAGCAGTACTCGCTCTACCCGCACCTCAGCGTCTTCGACAACCTCGCCTTTCCGCTGCGCTCTCCGCTGAGGCCCACGCCTGAACGAGAGGTCCGCCGCAAGGTCGAGGAGGTCGCCCACATGCTGCGCATCCACGACAAGCTGAAGAACCCCGCGACCAAACTCTCAGGCGGCCAGATGCAGCGCGTCGCCATCGGCCGCGCCCTCGTGCGCAGCCCGTCGATCTACCTCATGGACGAGCCGCTCTCCTCGCTCGATGCCAAGCTGCGCAATGACCTGCGCCTCGAACTCAAGCGCATCCAGCAGGACCTCGGCGCCACGATGCTCTACGTCACGCACGACCAGATCGAGGCGATGACCATGGCCACGCGCATCGGCGTGCTCGATGCCGGCGTGCTGGTGCAGGTCGGCACGCCGCAGCAGATCTACGAGGACCCGCGCAGCAGCCACGTCGCCGCGCGGCTCGGCTCACCCCGCATCAACCTCTTTCCGCGCGCGCTGGTGCCTGGCGTGGCCGGGCCGCAGCAGGCGGTCACGGTCGGCGTGCGCGCCGAGCACCTGCGCATCCATCGCGACGCCAGCAACACCGCGCACCGAGACGCTCGCGTCAAGCGCATCGAGCGCCTGAGCGACCAGCACCTGGTGCACGTCGGCCTCGACGACAGCGACCAGGAGTTGATCGTCTCCGCGCCCGGCGGCGACAGCTTCGCGCCCGACGATGCCGTGCGCGTCGAACTCATGCGCCCGCTCTGGTTCGACGCCGAGGGCCAGCGTATCGCCGCTTGAATGCATCACAACCAGGGAAGAACGACATGCCATACACCGACCTCATCCGCAACGCCACGCAGACGCTCATCGATCACGTCGACGAACTCACCGAACTCGACCAGGCCATCGGCGACGGCGACCACGGTCTCAACATGCGGCGCGGCGCGCTCGCCATCCAGGGCAAGCTCGACGACATGGCCGGCCAGTCGCTCAATGACGCGCTGCGCACCATGGGCATGACCTGCATGTCGACCATCGGCGGTTCGTCGGGCCCGGTGTTCGGCACGCTGATGGTCACGCTCGGCAAGGAACTGCCCGACCCGCCGACCGCTGCCGCACTGGCCAGCGCGGTCGACGCCGGCATCAAGGCGTTGACGCGGCTCGGCAAGGCGGAGGTCGGCCAGAAGACCCTGCTCGACGTGCTCGATCCGGTGCAGAAGGTGCTGGCCGAGGGCGGCGACAACCTCACCGCGCGCGTGCGCGACTGCGCCTTCAAGAGCGCCGAGGCCACTGCCGCGATGGACGCCATCAAGGGCCGCGCCTCCTTCCTCGGCGACCGCGCGCTCGGTCATGTGGACCCGGGTTCGCGTTCGATGGCATTGGTCATCGGTTCGATCTGTGACAGCCTTTCCTCGCCCGCGCCGACCTCTTCCCTCTCTGCATGACTCGCCAGAAAGCCCCTGCCAAATGAAGAAGCTCATCAACGACGTCGACAACATCCTGACCGAATCCCTCGACGGCTTCACCGCCGCGCATGCCGACATCGTGACGCTCGGCGAGGGCGGCCTGTTCGTGCGGCGCAAGACGCCCAAGCCCGGCAAGGTGGCGCTGATCTCGGGTGGCGGCTCCGGCCATGAACCGCTGCATGCCGGCTTCATCGGCCACGGCATGCTCGACGCGGCCTGCCCCGGCCAGGTCTTCACCTCCCCCACGCCCGACCAGATGCTGGCCGCCGCGCAGGCCGTGAACACCGGTGCCGGCGTGCTGTTCATCGTCAAGAACTACTCCGGCGACATGATGAACTTCCAGATGGCCGCGGAGATGGTCGACTGCGACAACGAAACCGTCATCGTCAACGACGACGTGGCCGTGGAGAACTCCACCTACACGACCGGCCGGCGCGGCGTGGCCGGCACGCTCATCGTCGAGAAGATCGTCGGCGCCGCGGCGGAACGCGGCGACTCGCTCGCACAACTGAAGGTGCTCGGCGATGCGGTCAACAAGGCGACCGCGTCGATGGGCGTGGCGCTGACCTCCTGCACCGTGCCGGCCGCTGGCAAGCCGACCTTCCAGATCGGGCCGGACGAGATGGAGATGGGCGTCGGCATCCATGGCGAGCCGGGGCGCCGCCGCGTCAAGCTTGCGTCGGCCGACGACATCGCGGCAGAGCTGACGAGCGCGATCCTCAAGGACCTGTCTTTGAAGGCCGGGCAGGAGGTGATCCTGCTGGTGAACGGCTTCGGAGGCACACCGCTGATGGAGCTGTACCTGATGGTCAACTCGGTGCGCAAGATCTTGAGCGGCCATGGCCTGAAGGTGGCGCGCTTCCTCACCGGGCCGTACGTCACCTCGCTGGAGATGGCCGGTTGCTCGGTGACGGTGACGGCTGTGGATGCGCAAACGCTAGCACTGTGGGATGCGCCGGTGCATACGGCCGCCTTGCGCTGGGGCGTCTGACCGGCGGGCCTTCAGGCCGCTTCGGCGCGCGAGGGTTCCGCGTCGACGACTGCATCAGGGCTTCGAGGATGCGTTGAATACCGTCGCCTGAAAAGACGCGAACGTTCTACCGCGCGGACCGACCCGCAGTTGTCGCGAAAGGATTGAATATTTCGACGCCAAGTGCCTTGAAGTCCGCGACATTCCGGGTTGCAACAGTGAGCCCATGGACTCGCGCCGTCGCGGCGATCATGGCGTCTTCGTAGAGCGTGTCGGACTTCCTGTGCATCAGGCGCGCCCAGTTCCGGAATGCCGGCACGTCCATTGGCAAGACGTTATAGGCCCCAGACAGCATCTCGAGCCAGGCTTCGATTTCGTCGGCCTTTCCGGTGTCCTGCTCCCGCGTCAACTCGACGCCAGCCTGGATCTCGCCCAGGGTCACGGCTGACAGGAAAAGTTGCGCGTCATCCATTGCTTCGATCCAGGCGACCACTGCGCCCTGAGGTCGAGGCTTGCGGAGTCCGGAGACGACGTTGGCATCCAGCAGGTCCATGCGGCGCTACCGGATCGACGTCACACTGCGGCGCCTTGCGCCTCCTCGGCCGGGCACGATCATGTCCGGGCGCGCCGTGTCCGAAAGCAGCAGTTGCTTCAACGACGGGCGCGCAGCCGACTGCAGGCGTAGCCACTCTTGCACCGGCACCAGAACAGCTGCCTCGGCACCTCGCTTGGTCACCATCTGCGGCCCTTCCGAGAGGCACGCCTCCAGAAATTCGCTGAACCGCGCTTTTGCATCCTGAACAGGCCACGTACGCATCCAAACTCCAACAGACTAGTTATTTGACTAGTCTGCCAACAGTCTCGTTGCGTGTCGAACACCGGAGCCAGAAGCCTGCGACACAATCGCGACTCTCATGTGCACCCGCTACACCCCACCCGACTGGGCCGCCATCGAGCGCGAGTGGCTCATCGGCGCCCGCAACCAGCCGCCCTGGCCCGCCGAGATCTTCCCGCGCTCGCCCGGCCCCTTCATCCGCCGTGCGCGCGATGAGGTCGACTACGCACGCGAACTCGTCGTCGGCCAATGGGGCCTGATCCCCTGGTTCGCGACCGAGCCCAAGCTCAAGTTCCCCACCAGCAACGCGCGCTCCGAAGAGCTGTCAGCGAAGGCAAGCTACAAGCAGCCATGGGCGCGCGGCCAACGCTGCATCATTCCGGCCACCACCTTCGATGAACCCAACTGGGAAACCGGCAAGAACGTCTGGTGGACCTTCAGCCGCGCCGACGGCGCGCCATGGGGCCTGGCCGGACTGTGGAACCTCTGGACCGACAAGCTGACCGGCGAGGTACACGAGAGCTACACCATGCTCACCATCAACGCGGACGCGCATCCGCTGATGAGCCGCATGCACAAGCCCGACCCCAAGCTCGGCCCCGATCAGCAGGACAAGCGCAGCGTGATCCCGATCGAGCGAGGGGATGTCGACCAGTGGCTGGCCGGCACAGTCAAGGAAGCAACCGAGTTGCTGCGCCTCGCACCGGACTACGTATTCGTCGGTGCGCCCTCCATCGCGCCAGTTCCGCCACCGAAGAAGCCGAAGCCGCCGCAGGATCCACCGCAACAGCCCGGCCTTTGGTGATGCGCGGCAACGTCCGTCCACACGGGGTGGCGTGGCGCCGCTTCAGTGCCAGGCGCCAGAAGGCGTGAAGATTTCGTAGCGAGGGCGCCGAGGTCGGGTTGAGGAGCGGAACCGCACTCTCGTGCGGTGACAACGAAGTTGCGGCAGAGGCTGACAACTGCGCAAAGCGCTTGTCATGCCGGAGCCAACACCGCAGCCCCGAGATCGGTGGCCGCAGTAGAAAGGTTCGCGCCTTCTCAATGCTTGTCTGGCGTGCCGCCCAGGCTCGCATCGGGCGTGCCGAGGAAATACTTCATCGTCAGCCGCTGCGCAAAGTTGCCATACGGCGGGTAGAACAGGTCCACCGGGAAGAAGCGATGGCGCTTGAACACCGTCTTCGCGTGCGACAGCTCGCGGAAGCCTTCCTCGCCGTGGTAATTGCCCATGCCCGAGTTGCCGATGCCGCCAAACGGAGCATCGTGGTTCACCACATGCCAGCCCCAGTCGTTGACCGCCACACCGCCCGAGTGGGTGCGCGCGAGCAGTTCATCGCGCTCCGCGCTGTCGTGGCTGAAGCAGTACAGGGCGAGCGGCCGTTCGCGGTCGTTGATGTAGTTGATGGCCTCTTCCATCGTGTCGTAGGGCACCACGGGCAGCAGCGGACCGAACAATTCCTCGCTCATCACCAGCATGTCGGGCTTCAGGTTCGTGATGATCTGCAGCGGCAACGAGCGGTCGCCGCCCGTGGGCATCGGGCCACAGGACTCGATGTTCGCGCCCTTGGCACGGGCGTCGTCCAGCAGTCTGGTGAGGCGCGCGTACTGGCGGTCGTCGACCACCGAGGTGAAGTCGGGGTTGCCCGCCGTCTTGCCGTTGTAGAAGCTCTGCACCGTGCTGCGCACGCCGGCGATGAACTCGTTGATGCTCTCGCGCGGCACCAGCGCGTAGTCGGGCGACACGCAAATCTGGCCGGCATTGGTCGTCTTGCCGTGCGTGATGCGCTTGGCGGCATCGGTCACGGAATAGTTGCGGGTGACCAGCGCGGGCGACTTGCCGCCGAGCTCCAGCGTCACCGGCGTCAGGTTGGCTGCCGCGGCACGCATCACGATCTTGCCGACCGCCGGCGAGCCGGTGAACACGATGTGGTTGAAGGGCAGCGTGGTGAAGACGCTCGGGTCCACCAGTTCCTCGCCGACCACGGCCACCAGGTCTTCCGGGAACACCTCGGCCAGCATCTTGCGCAGCACCACGTTGGTGGCCGGGGTGGCCTCCGGCATCTTGATCATCACGCGGTTGCCCGCCGCCAGCGCAGCGATGGCCGGGCCGATCGACAGGTAGATCGGGAAGTTCCACGGCGTCACCACGCCGACGACACCCTTCGGTTGGTACCGCACCGTCACGCTGTTGGTCTTGAACAGCAGTTCGGGCGAGCGGCGGCTCGACTTCATCCAGCCCTTCAGGTGCGAAATGGCATGGCTGGCTTCCATCGTGCAGCCCAGCAGGTCGAGCATCTTCGATTCGGCATGCGACCGGAAGCCGAAGTCCTTGCTCATCGAGTCGGCCAGCACGTCCTGGTAGCGCTGCAGCTGGGTCTTGACCGCCTTCACGCGCGCAACGCGCTCGGAGCCGGAGGGATAGGGCTGTGCCCGGTAGGCGGCTTGCTGCGCGGCGAAGAGTCGCGCGACGCGGTCGTTGGCTTCGAGGGCTGCGGGAGTCTGGAATGGAGCGTTGTTCATGGAGTATCTCCAGGGGAGGGCGTGCGCGCAGGGTTGGAATGTCGGCGCATCTCGACATGGCGAATTTTCAGGGTCATCCTGGCGGGTGCCTAGATTCAACTCCGACACTTCTGAGGTGAAATCCTGCCAAACAGCTCACCCCCGAATCATCGCCTGGTCGAAAGTCGACGAGATTCAGGACAGGCCCGCCCGAGTCAGGCAAGGGCTCGTGCCCGGCTCGGGCGCTCATGGTGCGTCCATGCGATCGAGGCGTCAACCAGTTGTCCACAACGAGGACGGTGGCTCGCGCCCGGAAAACATCGAGACGTCTTGCATGGAGAGGCTGGGGGGAAAGGCGCTGATGAACGGTCTTGGCAATGAAAGTCATTATTTCCAGTTCAAAGCAGGAAACCAGGAGACTAGAAGACTTGTCAGTTCTTGCACAGACAGCAAAAGGCTACATGCGGTCAGGTCCCAGCGCGTAGTGCAAGTCTTCAGCCCGGACAGGGCTGAGGTAAACGGTACTCGGCAGGCCGCTGCGGGCAGCCGAGTTAGAGCAGACCGGCCAGCAGTGGCCGCAGGCACAGCAGTTCGCGCAGCAGCAGGAAACCGAAAGGCAGCAGCGGAACCCGCAATGGGCGCAACAGCAAGCACAGTCGCAGGGGAACGCGCAAGGAATGACGCTGTAGAAGCAGGTACAGCGGCTGCGTCTTGATTTACCTTGCGCAGCAAACACGGGTCGCCCACCGCATCGGTCGGTTCGTCGCAAGCGCCGACCGCCGCCGTGGACAATCCTGCGCCGTCGACAATTCCTTGCCACCAATCCCAAGAGTTCTTCGCATCAAGAATCTACAAGATACAAAAAATGAAAATCGCCACCTGGAACGTCAACTCCCTCACCGCCCGTCTGCAGCATGTGCTCGACTGGCTGATCGCCAATCCGGTCGACGTGCTCTGCCTGCAGGAGCTGAAGACGACCGACGACAAGTTTCCGCTGGAGGTGCTCAAGTCGGCCGGCTACGAAGCCGCGGTGTTCGGCCAGAAGACCTACAACGGCGTCGCCATCCTGAGCCTGCAACCGGTGCGCGACGTGGTGAAGAACATCAGCGGCTTCGCCGACGAGCAATCGCGCGTGATCGCCGCCACCATCGACACGCCGGTCGGTGAAGTGCGCGTGGTGAATGGCTACTTCGTCAACGGCCAGGCCCCCGGCTCGGAGAAGTTCGAATACAAGATGAACTGGCTCGATGCGTTGCGCGAATGGTTGCGCCAGGAAATAGTTGCGCACCCGAACCTCGTGCTGCTCGGCGACTTCAACATCGTGCTGGAAGACCGGGACAGCTTCGACCCCATCGGCCTGGCCGAGACCATCCACCACACGACCGCGGAGCGTGACCAGTTCAAGGCCCTGCTCGCACTGGGCCTCACCGATGCGTTCCGCCTGTTCGACCAGCCCGAGAAAAGCTTCTCATGGTGGGACTACCGCATGCTCGGCTACCAGAAGAACCGCGGCCTGCGCATCGACCACATCCTCGTCAGCGCGCCCCTCGTGCCGCAGGCCAAGAGCTGCGTGATCGACCGGGTGCCGCGCAAGTGGAAGACGCCGAGCGACCATGCGCCGGTGGTGCTGGAGATCTGACACGGGACGTGTCCGTCGAAAGTGTTGATTTGTCTTGCAATGTATAGGACCATTTAATACATTTACGGCTCGTCAACTCTTCACGGACGAGCCATGGATGACGCTTCCGGCCGCAACCCGGCCAGCACGCGGCGAACCTTCCTAGCGAACGCGGCCTGCCTCGCGGGGGTGTCCGCAGGCCTGCTGCACGGCGCCGACGCGCTGGCGCAGGCGCCCTTTCCGAGTCACCCGCTGCGCTTCGTGGTGCCCTTCCCCGCGGGTGGCCCGACCGACATCGTCGCCCGACCGCTGGCCCTGCTGCTGGGCGAACCGCTCAGGCAGCAAGTGGTGGTCGACAACCGCGGCGGCGCGGGCGGCGCGATCGCGGCGGAGTTCGTGGCCAAGTCGTCACCCGACGGCTACACGCTGCTGATCGGCACCGTCGGCACGCAGGCGATCAATGCCACGCTCTACAAGAAGCTGCCTTACGACCCGGCGCGAGACTTCACGCCGCTGGCGCTGGTGGCGAGCGGCCCGGTGGCGCTGGTCACCAGTGCGGAGGCGCCATGGCCGACCATGGCCGCCTTCGTCGCCGCGGCCAAGGCCAAGCCGGGGTCGATCACCTTCGGCTCCGCCGGCAACGGCACGCCGGGCCACCTGACCGGCGTGCTGTTCGCCAAGGCCGCCGGCATCGAGTTGCGGCACGTTCCCTACCGGGGAAGCGCACCGGCAGTGACCGACCTGCTCGGCAACCAGATCAACGCCATGTTCGACCCGCTCCAGTCCGTGCTGACCCAGGTGCAGGCCGGCAAACTGCGCCCTCTCGCCATCAGCGGCGCCGCGCGCTCGCCCGTGCTGCCGGACGTGCCGACGATGGCCGAGTCCGGCCTGAAGGACATGGTGGCCGAAGCGTGGTGGGGTGTCTACGCACCGGCCAATTTGCCAGCCCCCATCGCACAAACGCTGCGCACCGAGATCGAACGCGTCGTGCGCTCCGATGCCTACCGCGAAAAGCTGGGCAGCCTGGGCGTCGTGCCGACCGCCATGACCGGCGAGGCCTTCGTCGAGTTCAACCGCGCCGAACTGGCCCGATGGGGCAAGGCCGTGCGCGACTCCGGCGCCTCGCTCGACTGACTTTCACCCTTCCACTCCACGAACGCCATGAAACTCAACGACCAAGAACAGGCCATCCTGGCCGGCGATGACGGCCCCGTCCCGCAATGGGCCTTGCAACATCAGATCGCAGTGGGCGATTTCTTCGGCGCCACCGACTTCGTGCCGGTGACGCAGGCGCACATCATGGCCGACACCGAGAGCCTGGGGCAGGCCGGCGTGATGTGGCTGGAGAAGATGGCGGCCACGCGCGAGGGCCAGCGCACCGTGCGCATCCCGACCATCACCGACCCGCGCGGCACCGACTTCAACAAGTCCGGCGTGCTCGGCCAGAGTGATTGGATGCTCGAACTGGAGCAGCGCGCCATCGACGCCTTCGTCAAGCTCGGCGTGTCGATGACCGACACCTGCATCAACTACCAGACCATCCAGGCGCCCACGCGCGGCGAGCACGTGGCCTTCGGCGACACCGGCGTGGTGATCTATTCCAACGCCGTCTGCGGCGCGCGCTCCAACTTCGAAGGCGGCCCCTCGGCGCTGTCGGCCGGCCTCACCGGGCGCACGCCGCGCTACGGCTTTCACCTCGACGCACAGCGCCAGGCGACGACCCGCATCCGTGCCGACTGGACGCCGCAGACGCTCAACGACTGGGGCGCGCTCGGCGGCGTCATCGGCAAGCTCGCGGGCAACTATTGGTCGGTGCCGGTGGTCGTGGGGCTGGAGGGCGCACCGGGTTCGGACGCCTTGAAGCACTTCGGCGCGGCCATGGCAAGCTTCGGCTCGATCGCGCTGTTCCACCTGGTCGGCATCACGCCCGAGGCGCAGCGGATCGAGGACGTGGGCGGCGACAAGCTGCCCGTGGCGCACCGCATCGGCGAGGCCGAGGTCAAGGCACTGCAGGCGCACTACGCTGTGAGCGACGAGGTCGACGTGGTGGTGTTCTCTGCACCGCAACTGAGCCTCTACGAACTGCGCCAGCTCGCCGCCCTGTGCGATGGCCGCAACTTCCAGCGCCCGCTGCTCGCGATCACCAGCCCACAGGTCAAGCCAGACTGTGATCGCATGGGCTTCACGTCGCAGATCGAGAAGGCCGGTGGCCACGTGATGTCGGGCATGTGCTTCTACCAGTCCTATGCACGCGAGATGGCCGAGGCCAAGGGCTGGAAGCGGCTCGCCACCAACAGCGCCAAGCTGGTCAATATCCTGGGCGGCTACGGCTACGTGCCGATGCTCGCGTCGATGGAACGCTGCGTCGAAGCGGCCGCAACGGGGAAACTGTCATGAGCAGCATCACCACGAAGGAATGGACGGCACGGCACGCGATCGGCCAGGCGGTACGCGCCACGGCGCTGGTCGCGCACGACGGCTTCTCAGCCCGCTACGACCTCGACCGCAATGCCGGCGTGTTCTCGCGGCCGGCGCACAAGCTCGCGGGCCAGTCGTACGTCGGCAAGATCCTCGTGCTCGACACGGCCAAGGGCGGCGTCGCCAGCGCGTGGATGCTGCACGAGATGGCGTCACGCCGCATCGTGCCGTTGGCCATCGTGTTCAACACGGTCAACCCCATCCTGGCGCAGGGCGCGGCCTTCGGCGGCATCACCATGCTCGCTGGCTTCGACGAGGACATCACGGCCCTGATTCCGCATGGCGCCACGGTCGAGGTCGACCCGGCCCGCAAGTCGCTGCGCATCGTGGATTGAGGGCTTGCCATACTCGCGGGATGCCCCACCGCATCCCTCCCGCATGACCGTCGACCGCTCGACCGCCGTTTCCCTTTACCAGCAGATCGCCGACCAACTCAAGGCCGACATCGCGCGCGGCGCCTTCGCGGACACCGGAATGGTGCCGCCGGAGCGCGATCTCATGACGCGCTTCGGCGTGAGCCGGGTCACCGTGCGGCAGGCCATGACGCAATTGCTGCGCGAGGAGCGCGTGGTGCGCAAGCAGGGCAAGGGCACCTTCGTCAGCAGCGGCCCGACGCTCAAGCACGAGTTGCATTCGATGCGCGGCTTCTACGATTCGCTGCTGCAGCAGGGCATCCACCCGAAGACGCGGCTGCTGTCCTTCGCACCCGCGGGCGCCGACGACGCATCGGGCTTCGCGCTGCAGCGCCTCTACGAAGTCGACGAGGCGCCGATCGCGCTGGTGAGCGCATGGCTGCCGCCCGAAGCGGCACGCATCACCTGGCAGCAAGCCGCCGAGCATCCCATCTACGGCATCCTCGAAACGCTGCTGCAACTGAAGGTGACCCGCACGAGCGTGCGCATCCGCGTGTTGCCGGCCGACGCACAGGTACGCAAGGCGCTGGGCCTGGCCGGCAAGTCCTTCGTGCTGACGATGGACCGCGAGTCCTTCGCGGAAGACGGCCGCACGCTGGAGCGCACGACCTTCTTCATCCGACCCGAACGCTACGAGTTCGTCCTGAACACGGTCGGGCCGCTGCCGATCAGCTCGTCGATACGCGACAGCGACAGCGACAGCGCACGGTCCTGACTACTCGATCCCAAGCTCCTGGATCTTGCGCGTGATGGTGTTGCGCCCGATGCCGAGCTTCTGCGCGGCCTCGATACGGCGTCCGCGCGTGCTGGCCAGCGCGGTCAGGATGAGGCGCGACTCGAAGCGGCGCGACAACGCATCCCACACATCGTGACGGCCGGCCGCGAGCAAGGCCTGGGCTTCATGCTCGAGCCCCGTTTCCCACGCCTCCACACCCCCGCCAACGGACGCAGTCACGGGCTCGCCCAACGCGGGCGCCAGCGTTGCCACGGGTGACGCGAACGCTTCGACGAAGGGCTCATGCTCCACAGGCGCATTGACCGGCACCGATGCCTGTTGAATGCCCACCGGAGCTTCCACCGGCGCACCGGCAATCACTTCAGGCGGCAGGTCCTTCGGCTCGATCAACTGCGCCGGCGCCATCACCGTGAGCCAGTGGCAAATGTTCTCCAGCTGCCGGACGTTGCCCGGGAAGTTGAATGTCGACAACTGCGCCAGCGCCGCGTCGGAGATGCGCTTGGGGTCCACGCCCAGTTGCTTCGCGCTCTGCTGCAGGAAGTGCCGCGTGAGCGCATACACGTCTTCACGCCGCTCGCGCAACGCCGGCAGGCGCAGGCGGATCACGTTGAGGCGGTGGAACAAGTCTTCCCGGAAGCTGCCTTGCTTGACGCGCTGCTCCAGGTCCTGGTGCGTCGCCGCGATCACGCGCACGTTCGTCTTCACGGCGTTGTGCCCACCCACGCGGTAGAAGTGCCCGTCGCTCAGCACGCGCAGCAAGCGCGTCTGCAGGTCGAAGGGCATGTCGCCGATTTCGTCGAGGAACAGCGTGCCGCCGTCGGCCTGCTCGAAGCGTCCGCGCCGCATCGTCTGCGCGCCGGTGAAGGCGCCGCGCTCATGACCGAACAGTTCGCTTTCCAGCAGATCCTTCGGGATCGCCGCCGTGTTGATGGCGACGAAGGGTCCGTTGGTGCGCGGCGAATGCTTGTGCAATGCACGCGCCACCAGCTCCTTGCCCGAGCCCGATTCGCCAGTGATCAGCACCGTCACATTGCTCTGCGACAGCCGCCCGATCGCACGGAACACGTCCTGCATCGCAGGTGCTTGGCCGAGCATCTCGGGCGCGGCGACCATGCGTTCCTCGGCCACTTCCTCGCGCTGGCTTTCATCGACCGCGCGGCGAATCAACTCGACCGCACGCGGCAGGTCGAAAGGCTTCGGCAGGTATTCGAAAGCCCCGCCCTGGAACGCCGACACGGCGCTGTCCAGGTCGGAGAACGCGGTCATGATGATGACCGGCAAGCCGGGGTGCGTGAGCTTGATCTTGTCGAGCAGTTCGAGGCCCGAACCGCCCGGCATGCGGATGTCGCTCACCAGGACTTGCGGTCCCTGCGACTCGTCTTCCTTGGCGGCCTCGAGCGCCGCAACGACTTCGCGCGTGTTGGTGAAGCTGCGCGTCGGCATGTCTTCACGCAGCAGCGCTTTCTCAAGCACAAAGCGTATCGATTGGTCGTCATCCACTATCCAGATCGGCTTCATGCAACTCCTGTTCGGCCTGGCTGCTAAGGCAGCGGTATCAATATCCTGAAATCGGTCCGGCCCGGGACGCTGTCGCACTCGATCACGCCGTGGTGCTGCTGCACAAAGGTTTGCGCCAGCGTCAGTCCCAGCCCTGTCCCGCCTTCCCTGCCCGATACCAGCGGGTAGAAGATGCGGTCCTTGATCGCGTCCGGCACGCCCGGTCCATTGTCAATGACATGCAATTCCAGTGCCAGTCGATACCACTGCTTGTTGAAGATGACCTGACGTGCCACCCGTGTCTTGAAAGTGATCCGCGCATCGCCCGCGGCACGGCGTTCGCTCAACGCCTGCGCCGCGTTGTGGACGATGTTGAGCGTGGCCTGGATCAGTTGCTCGCGGTCGCCGCGGAACTCGGGGATGGACGGATCGAAATCGCGTTCGATGTGCAGGTCGCGCGGGAACTCCGCCAGGATCACGGACCGCACCCGCTCGCACACCTCGTGGATGTTGACGTCGCCCACCACGTGCGGCCGACGGTGCGGCGCCAGCAGCCGGTCGACCAGCGTCTGCAGGCGGTCGGCCTCATGGATGATGACTTGGGTGTACTCGATGAGGTCGCGCGACTCGACCTCCATCTGCAGCAACTGGGCCGCGCCGCGGATGCCGCCCAGCGGGTTCTTGATCTCGTGGGCCAGGTTGCGGATCAATTCCTTGTTGGCCTGTGCCTGGTCGATCAGGCGCTCCTCGCGGTCCTGCCGCACCTGGTTCTCGATGGCAGACATCTCGATAATCAACTCGCCCGTTTTCTCGGCACGGGAGAGCGTGACCTGGACCGCCATCAATTCATGGTTGACGCGACGCAGGAAGGCCTCGTAGCGCAGCGTGGCGAACTCGTGCGTGCAGGCGCCATCGATGGCGGTGCGCAGCACGGCAGGCTCATGAAAACAAGCGCCGAACTGCGAACCCTCGAGCGTGCGCCGCGAGGTGCCAAGTGCATCTTCGAGCGCGGCGTTGGCGAAAATTACCGAGCCGTCGGGCTTCACGACCGCAATGAGCGTCGCAAGGAGATCGAAGGACTGGAAGCGCTTGGTTTTCGCAGCGGCCTTGCCGAAGGCCATGGCGATCACGGATTGGCCGGCGGCGGCAGGCGGCCGAGTTCGCGGCGAATGCCCGCGATGTCACTCTCATTGCGGGCGATGTTGGCCTTCATTTCCGACACGCGGTCCAGGTACTTCTGGTAATTGCGGGCCTCGCTGCCCTGCTTCTCGGGCTCGCCGTTGTTGTATTCCTTGAGCAGTTCGACCTGGCGTGCCTCGGCCTTCTTGAGTTCGGATTGCAGCACCGTGCGCGCCTCGCCATCACGCGCGCGCTGATCGACGGTTTCGACACGCGGGCTGCCCGGCGGCGACCTCACCGCGGCGGCGGTCGACGATGCAGCGGCGGCCGGCCGCGCACCTTGCACCACGGTGACGTTGCCGCCCTCCATGACCTTGCACCCGCGCTTCTGCGCCTCGGTGGCGTTGTTGGTGTATTCGTTGCCGCAGCGATAGACACGCTCCTGGGCAAACGCCGGCAATCCGGCCAACAGGGCCAAGGGCAGTAGCAGGATCGAGACAGGTTTCATGGTCATGTGGAAGGTGCGCGGCTGGGAAACATTTTCGTTGCAATTGGATGCGCTGGGCATTCGCATGTTCCCCGTCAACGAAAAAGGACGGCCGAAGCCGTCCTTTTTCGTTGCTGAGGCGGGAGGCGCCCAAGTCGATGTGGCTTCGCCATCTCGACTTGATCTCCCGCTCGGGCGGGTCGGGCGCAGCCCGACCCTGGGGGCTCACAGCGAATAGTACATGTCGAATTCGACCGGGTGCGTCGCCATGCGGAAGCGCGTGACTTCCTGCATCTTGAGGTCGATGTAGGCATCGATGTACGCATCGGTGAACACGCCGCCCTTGGTCAGGAACGCGCGGTCCTTGTCCAGGTATTCCAGTGCCTGGTCGAGGCTGTGGCAGACGGTCGGGATCAGCGCGTCTTCTTCCGGCGGCAGGTGGTACAGGTCCTTGCTCGCGGCTTCGCCCGGATCGATCTTGTTCTCGACGCCGTCGAGGCCGGCCATCAGCAGCGCGGCAAAACCGAGGTACGGGTTCATCAGCGGATCCGGGAAGCGCGCTTCGACGCGGCGGCCCTTCGGGTTGGCCACGAACGGGATGCGGATCGAGGCAGAGCGGTTCTTGGCCGAGTAGGCCAGCTTCACCGGGGCTTCGAAGCCGGGCACCAGGCGCTTGTAGCTGTTGGTGCCGGGGTTCGTGATGGCGTTCAGGGCACGGGCGTGCTTGATGATGCCGCCGATGTAATGCAGCGCGAACTCGCTCAAGCCTGCATAGCCGTCGCCGGCGAACAGGTTCTTGCCGTCCTTCCAGACCGACTGGTGCACGTGCATGCCCGAGCCGTTGTCGCCGACGATGGGCTTCGGCATGAAGGTGGCCGTCTTGCCGTAGGCGTGGGCCACGTTGTGGATCACGTACTTCTGCAGCTGGACCCAGTCGGCGCGCTGGATCAGCGTGCTGAACTTGGTGCCGAGTTCCATCTGGCCGGCGTTGGCCACTTCATGGTGGTGCACTTCGACCGGGATGCCGAGGGCTTCGAGCACCAGGCACATTTCCGAACGCATGTCCTGGAAGCTGTCGACCGGGGGCACCGGGAAGTAGCCGCCCTTGGTGGCGGGACGGTGGCCGGTGTTGCCGTGCTCGTATTCCTTGTCGGTGTTCCAGGAAGCTTCTTCGGAATCGATCTTCACGAAGCAGCCCGACATGTCGTTCTTCCAGCGCACGCCGTCGAACACGAAGAATTCAGGTTCCGGACCGAAGAAGGCCGTGTCGCCCAGGCCCGAAGCCTTCATGTAGGCCTCGGCGCGCTTGGCCAGCGAACGCGGGTCGCGCTCGTAGGGCTTGCCGTCCGACGGGTCGATCACGTCGCAGGTCAGGATCAGCGTGGTTTCCTCGAAGAACGGGTCGATGTTGGCGGTGTTCGGGTCGGGCATGAGTTGCATGTCCGAAGCCTCGATGCCCTTCCAGCCAGCGATCGAGGAACCATCGAAGGCGTGACCATCGGTGAACTTGCCTTCATCGAAGTGCGAGACCGGCACGGTAACGTGTTGTTCTTTGCCGCGGGTGTCGGTAAAGCGGAAATCGACGAACTTGACCTCGTTTTCCTTCACGAGCTTGAGTACGTCGGCGACGGTCTTTGCCATCAAATTCTCCTTGCGATGGGGGGTTGGTTTGAAAATCAGGGGTTGGGAATGCAGTTTCTGTGCCATTGTCACCGCATGCGACAAGGGCCTCGAATACGCCATTTGGCCCCGATGGGGCGCCTATTCTCCTCTTTTGGTGCGCGATTTTTCAACGCACCATTTCGGGGCCAAGACGCGCCTCAAAGCTGTGCAGGCCTTCGATGAGTTGTTGGTATGCGGCCGCAAGGCCTGCTGGATTGCCCTTGACGCCCAATTCGATATGGCGGCCGTGCTCCGGATGGTCGACGCTCGGCAGGCTGAACACCTTGACGCCAGGATGCGTGCGCTCGACGGCTTCCATGAGCGGGGTGAGCGTGGCCTCCATCGCACCATAGACGATCACGGATTTCTCGGCGCTGCGCCCAAGGGCGAACAGGTCGGCATAGCGCTCGTCCAGCACCGATTCGATCATCGGCCAGGCCATCACGGGAAAGCCGGGCACGAAATGAACGTCGGCCACGCTGAAGCCCGGGATCTTGTTGTAGGGATTGCGGATGATCGTCGCGCCCTCCGGGAACACGCCCATGTTGAGCCGATGCACGTTGTCGGGGCGGTCGGGTTCGTAGGTGATGCCCTGCTCGACCGCGGTGTCGCGCATGCGCTCGCGGATCAGCGCTTCCGCCTCCGGATGCAGGGCCAGCGGCCGGCCGAGCGCCGCCGCAGCGCATTGCCGCGTATGGTCGTCCGGCGTGGCGCCAATGCCGCCGGTGGAAAAGACGACGTCCCCCGAGGCGAAGGCACGCCGGAGCACCGCGGTGATCCGCTCCGGCGTATCGCCGACGTACTCCGCCCAATCGAGTTGCAGGCCGCGCGCCGCCAGCAGTTCGATGACCTTGGGCATGTGCTTGTCGAGGCGCTTGCCGGAAAGGATTTCGTCGCCGACGACGATCAGGCCAAAGGACCGGGCGCCGATGGACTGCGCCCCCAGGCTCGGCACCGACGTGTGCTCGCTTCCCTCCAAGGGGACGTTCGCGGCTCGCGACGGCCCGGCGCCACTCGATTCACTTGTCATGGCGCTCCCCATTGAGTCTGGATGGCTTTGTCCACATCGTGCGAAATGGCCGGCCCCTTGTTGATGGCATAGGCCAGCGCGGCACGCTCGGCACGCAGTTGCGACAACGCATCGAGGCAGTAGTGCGCGAACCACAGCGCCGAGAACGCGAACACCAGTGTGTAGATCCAGATCGCGATCGGTGCCAGCACGAAGAAACCGGCGGCGAACAGGAGGCCCGATGCCCACACGATGCTGGGCGCGGCGCCCAGGTAGCCGCACAACACGCCGATGGCCAGCAACGGCACCTTGTGCGTGCGCAGGATCGTCGTGCGCTCCTCGGCATCGGCATGCTCGGCCAACGCGTCAAAGCTCATCACGCGGTAGGTGAGCCAGCCCCAGATCAACGGTGGCAGCACCAGCACCAACGGCGGCACCAGCCACAACGGCATCGACACCACCAACGCAAGCAAGGCCAGCAGCGTGAGCCCCAGCGACCGGACCACGCTCCAGATCAGCGAGGGCCCCTTCTTGTGTTCCAGTGCAGGAAAGCGTCGCGTGGCCACCAGTCGCGTCAACGCCGGCGCCATGAGGCCCGACACGACCAGAAGCGCAACCAGCACGATGGCCGGCGTTGCCGCCAGCACCACCACCAGCTGCGCCAGCGTGCCCGAGATGTCGCCGGAAAAGAGGCGCCCGATCCAGCCCCAGAAGTTGGCCAGCAGCGGCCAGGAATCCAGCGTTGCGCGTGTCCAGGCCACCGCCGGATCCCAGAAGAAATAGCCCAGACCCGCCGCCAGCCCCACCATCAGCACCAGTGGCAGGAGCGACAGCAGGATCACCCGCGGGCGCAGGCAATACGCCACTGCGCGCCAGAAAGAATCGAGAAGAATACGCATCGGTGGCGAGGATACGCTACCCGATCAGCCTGGGTTCAGCGGCCCGCCAGGCGGCGCAAGCCCAGCCATTGCTGCGCCCAGAAGCCCGTCCCGTAATCGCGCACCTGGCCTGTCGCGCCGGGCTCGACCTGGTCGCGGATGCCGGTGGGGTCGTAGCGATGGCCGAAGTCCACCGTGCGAAACAGCATGTCCCACCACGGCAGCAGCACGCCGAAGTTATGACCGCCCAGCGTGGTCGGGCCGTTCGATTCGTGGCCGATGCCGATGCTGTGGTGCACCCGGTGAAAGCGCGGGCTGATCCAGAGTCGCTCGCCGATCGCGCCGAAGGACAGGCGCAGATTCGCATGCTGCAGGCTCTCGCTGAGTTGAGTGAAGGCAACGATGGCAATGAACTGCCCCGGCGCCACGCCGATGAGTTGCGCCACCACCACGATGATCGTGTCGTGGATGACGTCGTCGAGCAGGTGGTTGCGGTTGTCGCTCCACATCGTCATCTGGCGCTGCGAATGGTGCAGCGAATGAAGCCCCCACCACCAATTGAAGCGATGCTGCCCCCGGTGGATCAGGTACTCGACGAAATCCAGCACCACCAGGTAGATCACGAAGGCAACCCAGGGGATGTCCGTGACGCCGGGCCAGAGGTCGTCGAGATGCAATGCGCCCCAGCCATCGACCCGCAGCATGCCCAGCGCGTCATCGAACAGCGGCTGCAGCAGGAAGAACATCCCGAGCCTGAACAGCCCCAACCGATGGATCAACGTGTAGATCACGTCGACGCGGATCGCGCGCCGATCCGTCACCGCCTCGACCGGCCGCCAGCGCTGCAACGGCCCGACCAACGTGATCAGGATGGCGATTTGGATGACGCCGACCAGCAGCCAACCCGTCGCGTCGAACGCATCCTCGACCAGCCCGCCCAGCCCCACCGCATAGACGAGCGGCTGCACCGCGGCCTCGAACAGCCACTGCTGCAACGCGGCGAATTGGTCAGTGAGCCATTCCATTGCAGCCGTCCAACCTAGGAGTGCGCGGCGATCCAGGCCTTGTAGTCGGGATGCTGGCGCAGGGTCTGGAAGCAGAAGCCCTTTTCCTTCAGGCCCACGATCAGCGGCTCGAGGTCGGCCGGCGCCCACGGGTCCTTGCGCGACCAGATGCCCAGGTGCGCCAGCAGGATGTCGCCGGGACGGATGCGGTCCAGCGCCTGTGCGAGCAGCTTCTCGTTGCTGTAGGTCTCGCTCGGCAACTCGTCGCCCAGGAAGCCGGCCGGCGACCAGCCCACATGCGCGTAGCCGCAGGCTTTGGCGGCAGCGAGCAACTTCGGCGAGGTCTTGCCACCCGGCGCGCGGAACAGCGGCAGCGGCTTCTTGCCGGTGACGGAGGCCAGCCGATCAGAGGCCTTGGTGATGTTTTCGCAGTATTGCGCCGCCGTCCAGGTGAACTGGCGGCCCGCAAGCGCACCCATCGAAGGCCGCACCTGGAAGCGCGGCTCGACGCTCTTCTCGTCGCCACGCCAGTAGACGTGGTCGTAGGTGTGCGATGCGAACTCGTTGCCTTCGGCGGCCCGCGCCTTCCACCAGGCCGCCCAGTGGTCGTCCAGGCTGTTTCCATCGGTCTGCGTGCGCTCGGCGGCGGCGAAGAAGGTCACCCGCACGTTCTGCCGCTTCAACACATCGGCAAACAGCGGCGCCACACCCATGTGGCCGGTGTCGACGGTCAGGTAGACCGGCTTTTCGCAGGCGGTCTGGGCGGCTGCGCCGGTGGCGCCAGCAAGCGTTGCAACCAGGAGGAAGGCAAGCTGCAGTGACTTAGCGGGCGCCATGGTCGAGCGTCCAGACGCCGTGCGGCGAGCGACCCACGTTCACCTGCCGCACCACCTTGTGCGACGCCAGGTCCACCACGCTGAGCTTCTTGGCCCAGCGCGAGGTCACGAAGAGCGTCTTCCCGTCAGCCGACACGTCCATGCAATCCGGGCCGCCCGGCACCGGATAGTCATCGGTCACCTTGAGCGTCTGGAGGTCGATGCGGCTGATGCTGTTCGACACACGATTGCTGACGAACACCGACTTGCCGTCACCCGCACCGCGGAACGCGTGCGCACCCTTGCCGGTGGGAATCTTGCCGGTCACCTTGGGCTGTGGGCCGGACACGTCGAACACCTGCACCCCATCACTGCCCGTCAGGCCCACGAGCAGCGTCTTGTCGCCATTGATGCCGTAGATGTCCGCCGGCATTGCGCCAGTGGCAACGCGCCACTTGATCGCCTGGGTGGCCAGGTCGACCGCGACCAACTCGTCGCTGTCCTGCATGGTGACGTAGGCCGTCGTGCTGGCCTTGTCGATCCAGATGTGGCTCGGTGTCTTGCCAGTGGCAATGCGCTTGGCCAGCTTCAGTTCCTTGCCGTCCCAGCGGAAGATGTCGACGTGATTGAGGCGGTTGCCCGCGGTCACGAACCACTTCATGTCGCGCGAGAACTGCAAGTGGTACGGGTCGATGATGCCGTGGACCACGCGCTGCACCTCGGCCGTGCGCGGGTTCAGGAAGGTCAGCGAATCGCCGGCCGAGTTGGCCACGATGAGCGATTGCTCGTCAGGCGTGAGGTACAGGTGATGCGGCTCCTTGCCGGTCGGGATGCGCTGCTTCTCGGCCCATGTGGCGGGATCGATCACGCTCACCGTGGCGTCGAGCGAATTCAGTACGAAGACCGGCGGCGGCTCGGCCGCGACGGCACTCGACAGCGTGGCGGCCACGGACAACAAAAAGGCCGCAATGCGGCCGGTCGGGGAGGTAGAAATTCGCAAGGGGAGGTTCCGTAGGAAGGCTGCCGAATTTTAACGGCCCAAGCGGACCCCTGGCTGACCGGCTTCCCGCCTCGATCAGTGCTGTTTCTGGCGCAATGACTCGACCTCTTCAGCCGTGAGCCAACGCCACTGCCCTGGCGCCAGCGCTGGCGGCAGCGCCAGCCGCCCGATCGACGAGCGATGCAGCCCCTCGACCCGGTTGCCCACCGCCGCCACCATGCGCTTGACCTGGTGGTATTTGCCTTCGGTCAGCGTCAGGCGCAGGTGCAGCGGCGAAACCGCCTCGCAGGCCGCGGCGCGCACGGGCTTCGGGTCATCGTCGAGCACCACGCCGGCCAGAAGTTTCTGCACTTGGGCATCGTCCAGCGGATGCTTGACCGTGGCTTCGTACACCTTCGGCACGTGGTGCTTGGGCGAGCCCATCCGATGGATGAACTGGCCGTCGTCGGTCAGCAGTAGCAGGCCTGTGGTGTCCTGGTCGAGCCGGCCGATGGCCTGCACGCCCTGCACCGCGCCCTTGTTCGGGCGCAGGCGCAAGGGCGATGGCAGCAACGTGTAGATGCTGGGCCAGGTCGAGGGCTTTTGCGAACTCTCGGTACCCGCCGGCTTGTGCAGCATCAGGTAGGCCTTCTCGTGGTACGCCCATTCGGTGCCTTGCACGGTGAAGCGCAGGCCCTCCGGGTTCAGGTCGACGGAAGGATCCGTTTCAGTGGCGCCCTCGATCGACACATGGCCCTGCTGCACCAGCCCGGCACACACGCGCCGGGTTCCGAAGCCCTGGCAATAAAGAATTTCCTGGAGTTGCACGATTCAATGACGGGGACGTTGTGGCGACGCGAGCCATTCGCGCCGAAGCAGCGATTGTTGCCGACGCCGACGAGGCCCGACGGTGCGGCGACAGCGATGACATCGCGTGGCTGCGCCGGAAGTGTCAGCGACCCGATTCAGGCTGCAAGCAATCCCTTGCGACGCAAGTCTTTCAGCGCGAGCGCCACTTGCTGGCTGGCGAACTCGCGCAACAACGACTCATCCTTCAAGGGTTGCTCGTCCTTGATGAACCGGATGCGCCCCGCACGCGCCTCCCCCACAAGATGGTCGGCCAGTGCATCGTGCCCATGACCCCCGTCCAGCAAAGGCAGCAGGCAGCGCTCCAGCGGCGACAACGCAACGCTCTCATGCCACAGGTTGCTGGCCAAGGCATTCGGGCCGGTGTGCAGTGCGAGGCCCGGCAAGTTGCGCACGGCTGGCAACGCGCGCGGCATGTCAGCCACCTTGGCGGCAGCCCCGAACGGACTCCGGCGCAAGCGAACCGCGCCAAGAATCAGCAGTTCCTCCAGCATGGTCATGACGAATGGCTCGACCGTCTCGCGCGGCTCGCCAACGCGCGCAGCCACCTCGCCGAACAACGCTTCGGGCAGGACGGCCGCCGGATAGTGCTGGTCCAGCACCTGCGCCACCGCCTTGTGGACCGGCAGGCGCAACGTGACCTTCTGGTTGCGCAACGCGGTGCAGGGCTGCTCGGGCCCGTTCAGCTTGAGGACGCCGCCATCATCCGGCAGGAACACCCCCGCGTACGCCAGCGCCCGCAGGCGCACCGGATCGAGCCGATAGCGGATCTGCCCCACCCGCTCCTTCTTGACCAGCAGCGTCTGCCGGAACGTGCGGTTGACGATGAAGTCGAGGTACTGCTCCATCATGACCTGGCTGCCCCCGCACTCGCGCAACAGCGGTTCGCGAACCTTCTCGCCGTAGTTCTGCACGAACATCGTGGACGGCTCTGCATCGGCCAGGTAAGCCAGCCCGTGCGAACCGGCACGCTCGACGAACTCCTTGAAGTAGCAAGGCGCGTTGCAGGGCTCCAGGAACTCATGCAGCAGGTAGGTGTCGTTCGCGTTGCGCACGATGGGCATTGCTTCCTCGAGCGTTTTCTCGAGCACGCTGTCCTTCCGGGCCGATTGCTCGAGGAACTCCAGCATGCCCCGCGCGAACGACAGCTTCTCCCCCGGCGCGTCGCGCGGCCCGCCGCGAAGGATCATGGCGTCGCGCACGATTTCGCGCGCCTTCCAGCCCGGATAGACGTTGTAGCTCACATAGGCCACGCCGTTGGGCGCCAGGTTCTCGGCGCACACCCGCAGGATCGCCGACTGGACCGCGGGCGGCACCCAGCTGTAGACGCCGTGGCTGACGATGTAGTCGAACTTGCCGAAGGAAGTGTCGATGTCGTTGATGTCAAAAGCACGCAGCTCGACATTGCCGAGCCCCGCCTGCCCGATGGCTGCAGCGCCCTGGGCAACCTGTACCGGCGAAAGGTCCACACCGATCGCGCTGCCACCCGGATGCCGCGCCGCGAAGGGAATGAGGTTGCCCCCGGACGCGCAACCCAGTTCCAGGACACGGGCACTGGCCGGCGGCTGGGCCTCCAGGCCGAACAGGTAGGCCAGCGCTTCCAGATGCTCCACCGCCGATTGCGGAAAGGGATGCGAGTCGTACGGCACCGCGTCGTAGTACTTCGTGATCGCGTTGGTCAAGTCGTCCGGCATGCGATTTTCCTGGGCAGAAGAAGGACAGGCCAGCAGCGCGCGGGCCCCGGGCAGTGCCGAATATAGCCCTGCAGTGCCTGCGCACCTGCAGGATCGCGCGCTCAAGGCGGCGCGTCAGCGCAGGCTGGCAAGGCAGTTGGCAATCGCGCCCTGCCCGGCCTGCCCGATCCGACCCTCCGGGCCCTCCCGCCAGAACCGCCGGATCAGGGCCACGACCTGGTCCGGCTTCTCTTCATGAACGAGGTGGCCTGCATGCGCGACCATCGCGACGGCTGAATTCGGGACGGCGCGGTGCACCCGGTGCGACTGCGCCGGCGGAACGGCGTGATCTTCCGTTCCCGCGATCAATTGAAGCCGGGTGCGCAGCCGCGGCAAGCTGTCAACGACAGGCGCGACATCCCATCGCGCCATCATCCCCAGCGCCGCGGCGACATGCAACGGGTTGCGCACCAGGCGCGCATAGAGATCCTCCCCACGCGCGTCGAGCCGGGAGCCGGTGCCATGGATGAGTTGGCGCACGACGCTGCGATCGGATGCGCGCCAGGCGAAGAGTCGCGATGCGAGCGAGTTTCTTGCCATCACCTTCGCCGCCGGCGGAAAGACGAGACCCGCCACGCCGGACAACGGCAGGAAGGCACCGTTGATGCTGACCAATGCATCCGGCGAAATACCTTCGTGCAGGCACAACTGCACCGCGATGGCAGCCCCCGCGGAATGCCCGACGATCATCGCCGGCGACAGATGCAGTGATCGCAGCAACGTGGCGAGCAGGCGTGCCATGCCTTGCAGCGACAGCATGGCGGACGGCGGCGCCGCCGTGAAGGCATGCCCCGGCAGATCGATGGCGACACAGCTGAAATCGGGGGCGAATGCTGGCAGCAGGTCACGCCAGGTGTGACTGCTGGCGCCCGTTCCATGGACCAGCAGCAGCACCGGCCCCTTGCCCATGCGCTGGACGTGCCAGCGCAGGCCGCCGACGGCAATGAAGCTGCTGGCCTCCCTGTGCGGCCAATCGAGACCTTCGACGTCCCATCGGAGTGGACGACTCATGGGCCGACACCCTGTGTTCTTCAGCGTCCGCACGCGCCTGTCGCGGCGCGCACGACGCTGGACAGCTGCGAGGCATCGGCGTGAGGCAGCGGGAGATAGATCGCGCCCATTTCGCGCGCGAGTTCGCGGGCCGCATCGTGCGGATGGGCCGAGGTGTCAAGCACGAGCGCCCTGACGCCTGCGGCGCGCACGCATCGCGCCATGCGCAGGGCGTCCGCTGCCGCATCGTGGCGGCCGCCGGTGCCGTCGAGCGCGACGTTGGCGCGACCGTCCGTGAGCCATACGGCGACGGGCGTGCATCCCCGGCGGCGCGTGGCGTCGGCCAGCGCCAGCATGGACTCGATCGCTGTGGCGAGCGGAGTGCCGCCACCGCCCGCCAATCCGGCCAGGCAACGCCTGGCACGTGCCAGCGAGCGTGTCGGCGGCAGCAGCACTTCAGCAGACCGGCCGCGAAACGCGATCAGCGCCACGCGGTCGCGCCGCACATAGCAGTCGGCCAGCAGCAACTCGACAGCGCCTTTCGCCTCGCCCAAGCGATGCAGCGCTGCCGAGCCGGACGCATCGACTGCGAAGAGCGTGGTGGTTTCGCTGCGTTGCTTGAAGCGCGTCAGGCGGAAATCGTCACGACGGACCTGCACGATGCTGGAACCGTTGGGTGTCTCGACCTCGCGCCGGCGCAGCGCTTGCCAAGGCGCCGCGGCGCGCAGCGTCTCCATCAGGTTCAGGCGCGCGCCGCTGCGCGGATGGCCGCGCAGCACACCGTTGGGGCGGCCGCGCGAGCCACCGGCAATGCGAACGCCAAAGCGCCCCTCGCGACGGAGGCGTTGGGAAGTGACGCCGCCGGCAGTCAGCAAGGCGAGCAATCCTGGCGGAAGCACGGCTGAGGCCGCCGCGAGGATGGCGTCCTCCATCGGACGAGATGCGCGCTGCTCGCCTGGCACATCTCCCTCGCCGTCGGCGGACGAGGGCTCGCTGCGATCGCCATGCTCGTCGCCCGCTTCCTGTTCGTCCGCCGCGGTGGGCAGCGTGGTCGCCCTCGGCAACAGCACCAGCCGAGCCGCGACGATGGCGTCCGCCTGGCTCACCACGATGCGGTCATCGAGTGCCGCGTGCGCCCGGGCCGCGCGGATTGCCAATATGGGTGCGCGGAGCGAATCGATGCCCAGTGCCAGGGCCGCAGCGCACAGCGCCTGCCGCATCGCGTCGTCGGCCACGACCTGCGGCAACAAGGTGCGCGCGCGGGCGACGCCGCTGCGTGTCCAGGCGGCCGCTGCCGCGCAGTGATCGCCATTCGCCCCCGGCTGGATCTCGATGCGACCTGCGAGGCGATCGAGCAGCCTGTCGGGCGCCCGTTCTTCGTCGCCGCTGCCTTCGTCCAATGCGATGACACCGATGCGCACCGTCCTGCGATCACTCGCGCCATGCCGCTCGATACCGATTTCCTGCGTATCGAGCACGGCTGCAACAAGCGCAGCGGTCCGTGGCTCGATCCGCTCGGCCATGCCCAACACGACGATGCCGCCGTCGGACTCGGCGAGCAATCCTTGCTGGTGAATGGGCCGACCGGCTGCCAGCGTCGCCGCGAGATCGAGCGCGCCGAGCAGGCGGTCTTCCTGGATCCCCAGCGGCACGCGACGCAGCGGCGCCCCCTCGGGCAGCAACCCGGCGACCTGGCGAAGCCAGGCATCACGCCGGGGCCCCGCACCACCGCGCAGAACGACGCCGCCAAGCCCGCAGGGATCGACACACATCAGCGCGGCCATCGTTGTGGCATCAGCGGCGGCATCGGCAGCGGCGCCAACGCTGGGCGCGTCGAAGTTCATAGGCCCAGCAACTCCTCGACTGCCTTGCCGACGCGCACCGTCGAACCGGTCTCGTCCAAGGGATTGCGACGCAGCCGATGGCGCAAGGCCGAGGGTGCGACACGGCGCAGATGGCTGATCGCGACTGCCTCGTCGCCCTCCAGCGCAGCCATCGCCCGCGCCGCGCGGATCAACGTCAACTCACCTCGCAGTCCATCCGTTCCAAGACTGATGCAAAGACGCGCAGCGCACTCCAGGACCGCATCGGACACGCTCACCTGCCCGATGCGTGCCCTGCCATCGACGATCCTGCGGCGAACCCGCGCTTCCTCGGGCGCCCACTTGCGCAGGAACGCGGCCGGGTCGTGGTCGAAGGCATCGCGGCGCTTGATCACTTCGACGCGCGCGGCCAGTTCGCGCGGCGTCGTCACCTCCACCGACAGGCCAAAGCGGTCCAGCAACTGGGGGCGCAATTCGCCTTCCTCGGGGTTGCCGCTGCCAACGAGCACGAAGCGCGCGGGATGCCGCACGCTGAGGCCTTCGCGCTCGAGTACGTTTTCACCCGACGAAGCCACATCGATCAGGAGATCGACCAGATGATCTTCCAGAAGGTTCACTTCATCGATGTAAAGAAAGCCCCGGTTGGCACGCGCGAGCAGTCCTGGCTCGAAGGCTTTCACGCCCTGCGACAGCGCCCGCTCCAGGTCCAGGGCGCCGACGACACGGTCCTCTGTGGCGCCCAGCGGCAGGTCGACCACCGGCACCGGGACGAGTGCCGTCCGGCGCGCCTTGCCTTCCTGCTTTTGCGCCGCGCAGTGTTCACAAGCCGCGCCCGACGCATCCGGCGCGCAGTGGTACGCGCAGCCGATGACCGCACGCATCTTCGGCAACAACGCGGCCAGCGCACGCACCGCCGTGGATTTTCCGGTGCCCCTGTCGCCGAAGACGAGCACTCCGCCTACGCCGGGATCGACCGCGGCGATCAGGATGGCCAGCTTCATTTCGTCTTGGCCGACGATGGCTGAGAAAGGAAAGACCACGACAGCACTCCAATCCTGATTCAATCGCTCCACTTCTGGAGAGTGTCATGTATTCTAGACACATTAAAGTGTCAGACTAAATATGTACGTTCAAATCAGACGACCATAACAAAGGACAACATATGAGCAACCCAAGTCGCAGGGCTTTCGTGGTGAGCATGGTGGCCTCCGGCACCGCACTCGTCGCGACGCAAGCCTCGGCCCAGGCAGCCGCACCCGTGACCGAAACCGATCCCCAAGCGGTGGCCCTGGGCTTCAAGACCGACACCACGAAGGTCGACCAAGCCAAGTACCCCAACCACAACCCGACCCAGATGTGCAGTAGCTGCCAGCTCTACCAGGGCAAGCCGGCCGACGCGACCGGACCCTGCATGTTGTTTGCAGGGAAGGTCGTGGCCGGCAAGGGTTGGTGCAGCGCCTGGGTCAAGAAAGCCTGACAAAGAAACCCGCCCCGGAATGCGCCTGCGGCGCCGGGGAAACCGCCAGGGGCGGCTTGCTCTTGCGGGCCGTCCAAGCCTGCGCGGGCAGGCTCGGAGCTGCAGCCCGCGCGGTTCGACTGCCGCGATGCGCGTGGTGTCGACACCTGCCTCGACGGCTGCGCGTCGTGCCATCGGGGTGGTCGGCGAGGGCCTGCCTTGCGCGCGAGTTGCCCTGGAACACAGCGGCTCTGTGATCCGCATCTACCGGGAGCTTCTGGTTTGCAGGAACTTGCCACGATGGCGCTGGACGCCTTCAGGATGTCCTGGCCCGCCGCCAGTCCGTGCGACCGCGACGCCAGCGCCGCCAGATGTCTGCGGCGTGCGCCAAGCCCGCGGCCAGCAAGCACATCGCCGTCCACATCATGTGCTGGTCGCGCACCACGCAGCGCAGCGCGAGCATCAGGCAAAGCCCGGCAACCACGTTCACGAGGAAGTCGGCAGGCCCGACGCCCGCTCCGGTGAGCCTGTGAAAGGCAAGCAACGCCGCACACTCCAACAGCGTGAGTGCGATCACACCATCCACGAGCAGGGGCAGGCAGATGTCCATGACACGAACTGATCGCTAACCGAACGGTCCATTGAGCCGCACGGTCTGCCAGTTGAGCGCAGCAGCGGTCGCCACCCAGAGCAGATAGGGCACCAGCATCCACGCCGCTGTCTTTGCAAAGCGCGCCAGCAGCACGATCAGCGCCAGCACCGAGAGCCAGAGAAAGGGCACTTCATACAGCGACCAGTCCGGCCGGTGCAGCCGAAAGTACAGCAGGCTCCAGAACACGTTGAGAAAGCCGTTCAGCGCGAACAGCATCAGCATGCGCTCACGTTCCACGCGCGACGGCGCGCGACGCCAGCCGATCACGCCCGCTGCGGCGGCCAGTGCAAAGATCGTTGTCCATATCGGCCCGAAGACTGCATCGGGGGGCTTCCACGAAGGCTGCCGGAGGCCACGGTACCAGGGACCGAGGTCGGTCATCAGCATGCCGAGGATGGCAACGAAGATGGCTGCACCCGCCGCGACCAGCACCGGCTTCCAGAGGCGTGCGCGACGCACAGCGGTCATCGACGGACCTCCGCGCGGTGCCGGGCGGTGCGAATTGGCTTGGAGTGGTCCGACGAGGCGTTCATACCCGCGCCATCCCCAGCAGGTGCGCAATGTCCTTGAAGAAGATGCGCACATGCGCCATCGGCTTCTTGCGCGTCAGCTCCTTGTTCATGTACGACTCGAAGGTCAGTTGCTGCACGTCACGGTCTTCGCAGATCTTGACGAAGCGCTCGCGCCGGCGATCGCTGGAGTACCAGAACCATTGCATGACCCCGAGCACACGGAATACGGTGCCATGTGCCTTCATGAAGCGTTGTCGCGCCAGCTTGAGGCAAGTCGCGGGCTGGCCTTGCAACAGTTGCTCGACGGCCTCGGCCGCCAACCGGCCGCCGGCCATCGCGTAGTAGATGCCCTCCCCCGATGCCGGTGCAACGACGCCGGCTGCATCGCCCGCCAGTACCACGTCACGGCCGTTGTCCCAGCGCGCCAGCGGCTTCATCGGTAGCGGCGCGCCTTCGCGTCGCAAGGTCTCGGTGTTGGCCAGGCCTGCAGACGTGCGCAGGCTGCCGACCGCTCCGCGCAGGGAGAAGCCCTTGTCGGCGCTGCCGGTGCCGATGCTGAGCGTGTCGCCGTGCGGAAAGATCCAGCCGTAGAAGTCCGGCGACAGCGCGCCCTGGTAGTACACGTCGCAGCGCGAACCGTCATAGCCGGCGGGCTGGATGGCCGGGGCCTTGACGATCTCGTGGTACGCGAAGACATGGCGCATGTCCTTCGCGCCGGGGATCGCCTGCGCAGCAATCCTGGAGCGCGCGCCGTCCGCACCGATGACGCTGCGCGCGCGCACGCTGGCCGGTTGCGGATCACGGTCGCGGGCGTCGGTGCGCGCGAGGTAGTGCACCCGGCTCATGCCATCGTCGTCTTGCGACAACCGCTCGAAGGAGCCAATGCGCCGCACCGCGCCGCTGGCCGCGGCACGCTCGCGCAGCCATTCGTCGAACACATGCCGGTCCACCATGCCGACGAAGCCGTTGTCGATCGGGATGTCGACGCACTTGTCGCTGGGCGCGACCATGCGGGCCGACCGGGCCTTGGCCACCAGCAGGTCGTCGGGGATCTCGAAGTCCTTGATGAGGCGAGGCGGGATTGCGCCACCGCAGGGCTTGGCACGGCCGGCGCGGTCGAGCAACAGCACCGAACGACCCTTGCGCGCCAGGTCTTGCGCGGCCGTCGCGCCAGCCGGCCCTCCGCCGACCACGACCACATCGAAGGTTTCGACGGCGCATGAGACCGGGTCTGCGCCATTGGCTGTCGCCCGTGGCAGGGTCTGTGCATTCATGGCGTCACCTCGCTTCCAGTCCAACCACGCCGGCCCGCAAGGAATCGGATGGGTGCACCGGCGCGCGCCCCACCTTCGCGGCCAACCCGGCCGCCACCAGGAACAACAAGGCCTCGCCGGCAAACACCGCGGCATAGGCCAGGCCTGGCGTGCCGATAAAAGCCCGCGCAATGTCGCTGGCCGCGGTGCCGACGATTCCGCCGAGCCCGAAAGCCACCGCTTGCGCAGCGCCCCACAGGCCCATGCGCACGCCCTCGCGCGCACTGCGCCCTTCGCTGGCGAGCTTCATCATCGCGGCGATGGCTGCGATCGAGAACGCGCCGTTGGCAGCGCCCAGCAGGAACACGTTGGCCTTGAACGGCCACTGCGGCCCGACCATCCCCGCCGCCACCAGCCCCAGCAAGGCCACGGCCGACACGATGCATCCGCCAATCTGCCAGGCCTGCAAGGAGCCGAAGCGCCTGCCGCCCCGGCCGCGGCCAGCGAACGCCGCGGCCAGCATGCCGAGCAGCACGCCGCCATGCTGCGTGCCCGACAAGCGCGTCGACTCACCGGGCGTGAAACCCAGCGCCGAGCCGGCGAAGGGCTCCAGGATCAGGTCCTGCGCGCTGTAGGCGAGCATCGAGATGAAGACGAACAGCGTGAAGCGGCGCGCAGCGGGCTCTGCCCAGACTTGCGCAAGCGCCTCGCGGAAACGCACCCCGCCTGCCGCGAGGTGCCCGGAGGTTTGCGCAGGCGCATCGGAACGCGCTGCCGCCTGCACAGCTGGCACGCCTCGCGAATCTCCTTCCAGCCTGAACATCGCGATGCAGGTCACCACCAGCGCGATCACCGACACGCCAGCAGCGATCGCCACCAGCCTTTGCGGCGAATAGGGATCGAGCAACGAGCCCGCCACGCCCGCCGTCACCGCAAAGCCCGCGATCATCATCAGCCACACCGCGGTCGCCGCCGAGGCACGCTGCGACGCGGCCACGCGCTGCGCGAGCAGCACCAGCAGCGAGGTACCGCTCGCACTCACACCGATGCCGATCATCAGGAACGCGATCACCGAAGCGACGATGCCGGCCACCTCATGCTGGCCCATCAGCGCCGTCGCGCCGGCCGCCGCCACGCCCCCGGCCGCCAGGAGCGCCATGCCCCCGACGATCCACGGCGTGCGCCGCCTCCCCATGTCCGAGCCATGCCCCATGCGCGGCCGCAGCACCTGCACGAGGTAGTGCATTGCGACGAGGCAACCGGGCAGCAGCGCCGGCTGCGCGAGTTCCACCACCATCACGCGATTCAGCGTCGACGTGGTCAGCACCACCACCGCGCCCAGCGAGGCCTGCACCAGGCCGAGCCTGAGGATCGCGCGCCAACCGAAGTCGGCCTTCATGCCGCGCTCCCCCCGCTGCGCAGTGCAAAGGCGCTGATCATCATGCCGCTCACGAACACCGGCACGCCGAAGCCGCTGTACCAGAGCGCGCGCTGCGTGACGCTCTCCAGGAACCGGTCCATCAGGATGAGCTGCAACACGAGCAGCAGCGCGATCGCGACCGCATGGCCCGGCCGCTGCCACTGCACCAGCAGCAGCACGACCACGAGCTGCGGCAGCGCCATGAACCAGCAGGCCACGCGCCCGGCACGCTGCACGCCGAGTTGCACCGGCAGCGAGCGCACGCCCATCCTGCGGTCGCCTTCGACGGCCTTGAAGTCGTTCAGCGTCATGATCCCGTGCGCGCCGATGCTGTAGAGCAAGGCCAGCAGCAGCGAGCGGTTGCCCGGCATCGCGCCGCCGGCCATCACCGCGGCGCCCGTGGTCCAGGCCAGGCCTTCGTAGCAGAGGCCGCAAGCAGCGTTGCCCCACCAGCCGTTCTGCTTGAGGCGCAAGGGCGGCGCGCTGTAGGCCCAGGCGAGCAGCAGGCCGACAACCGCGGCGATGAAGGCCCAGCGCCCGAGGAATGCGGCCCAGACGAGCGACAACAGGGTCCAGAGGATGGCGACGTAGAGGCCCCAGCGCCCCGGCATGCGCCCCGACGGAATCGGCCGCTGCGGCTCGTTGATGGCATCGACATGGCGGTCGAACCAGTCATTGACGGCCTGGCTGCTCGCGCACACGAGCGGACCGGCCAGCACGATGCCCAGAATGGCAATGAGCCAGTGCCCTTGCATCGCGACACCGGAGGCGATCACGCCGCAGGCGAAAGCCCACATCGGCGGGAACCAGGTGATGGGCTTCAGCAGTTCGGCGACGGCGGACAAGGCTGGACGTGCCATGCCACGAGTTTGTGGCGTGACGCACAATACTGTCAACCAAGATTTACACTCGACAAGCAGTCGAGCGAGGGGTCAGTCGCCCTACTGCTTCTCGCTCTCGGGCGTGAGTTCGCCCAGGCCGTAGCGGCGCATCTTGACGTACAGGCTCTGGCGCGACATGCCCAGCATCTCGGCTGCCGCGGCGCGGTTGTCGCGCGTCAGGTCGAGCGCGGCTTCGATGCACAGCTGTTCGATCATGTCGGTGGTCTCGCCGACGATGTCCTTCATCGGCACCCGCCCGACCAGCTCGGACATCTGCCCTGCCGAGCGCGGCAGTTCCTTCACGTTGCGCGTGTCGGTGCCCTGCCGGCGGCTCACATCGCGGATCGTGAAGCCAAGGTAGGCCTCGTCGTTGTCGCGCACCAGGTTGGCGGAAATCTCGACATCGGTGACCAGGCCGTGTTCGCAGCGCAGGCTGGTCGGGAAGAGTCGCAAGGACCCGCGCTGGCGCAGCGTGGAGATGAGCACGCTGAGTTCGACACCGGTGCGACCCACCCAGCGCCCGAGCGACTCGGCACGCACCTGCTCTTCGGTGGCGAGTTGCACCAGCTCCACGAAGGCGTCGTTGGCCGAGATGATCTGGCCGTTGATGTCGGTGACGACGATGCAGTCCGGTGCGCTCTGCACCAGCTTGAGCAGCACCGCATTGGCGTTGGCGCGGTCCGGCGCCACGGCCTCCACCGCCACGCGCGACAGCCGCACCACCAGCAACGCGCCGTTCTCCTGCCGGAACACCGAGCCGGCGATCGTGACCTCGCCGCCATCGACCACATGCGCGCGGACGTCGTCCGAGCGGCCGTTGGACCGCAGCGCGGCCAGCAGGCCCTGCACGGCGGCGATGCTGCGTGCCTCCAGCCCGATCGGAAAAGTCGCGCCGATGAGTTTCCGGACGTTGTCACCGAAGAGCTGCACCGCAGCAGGGTTGGCCTCGACGATCTTCTGCGTCGATGCATCCACGATCAGCACCGCATCGGACACGGTCTGGAACAGCTGCCGGTAGCGAGATTGCGCGTCACGCAGCTTCCACTGGTCGTGCAGCGCTTCCTGCTGCGCATCGACCACGCTCTGCTGCAACGCGGTGGTGTTGCGCAAGTCGCGGCTGAAGACCACGGTGCGGCCGACGGTGCGATAACGCGCCGCGTCGCGCAGCTTGATCGCAGCGCTGCTCAGGTGGAGTTCGCGCCCCTTGCGGGCGGCATAGCTGAGGTGGCGCCACTCGACCGGGCCATCAGCCTCGGCATTGCGCAGCAGGGCTTCCGCCTTGGCGCGGGAGTCTTCGCGCACAGTCTGCACCCAAGGCTTGCCGACCCAGTCTTCGCAGCCTTCGTTGTCGAGCGTGTTGCCGCCGAGCGCAAGGTCGCGGACCACGCCGTCGGCATCAAGGATCAGTACGACGTCGGCCACGGTGCCGACAAGCTGGCTGACAGCACGAGCGTCCAGGTCGCTGAGGTGCTTGGCGGGAGCCGCAAAACTCTTCATGGCAGGAAGGCGGTTCTCGCATTGGTGTTCAAGGGTGGCTTTCTGGTCCTGATGGGGGCGTCATCGGTTGGCGCGCACTGCAATCAAACGCTCGGCATGCGCCGGCGCCTGCTTCCCGTCGAGGCCGCATGCATCGGCGCCGACGAACTTTACACGCTCGGGATGCCCCGCAAAGATCGGGCCACCCACCAATACGCCGACCTGCTTGTTGCGCGATGCCTCGCGCAGGTCGCGGATGCAACGGCGCAACGGTTCGAGCCGGGTTTCGCTGCCGGCCGACAGCCCGATCACGTCGAACCACTCGGTCTGCGTGAGGTCCAGGGCGGGCGTGCCGTGCAGGTTGCCGCCGCAATCGACCTCCCAGCCCGCGCTGTGGAAGAACTCGGCCACCATCGACAGCCCGAAGGTCTGGTGCTCGCCACAGGCCGGCATCAGCAGCACGCGGCGCGCATTGCTGCGCAGCCCGCGCTCGGCGCCGCGCATCGACAGGCTCACCTCGTGCAGCAGGCGCTGCAACCGGGCCAGCCCGAGCGTCACGTCGGTGAACTCGCAAAGGTCCTGCGACCAGAGGTAGTTGAGGTGCTGCGCCGAAGGCGCCAGCAGGTCGAGGTAGAGAGTCTCGACCGACATGCCGCGCTGCACCAGCATGTCGATGAAGGCCTGGGCCGCCACCTGCTCGCGTGCCAGCAGCAACTGGACGAAGTTCTCGACGTCCTGCGGGCTGGGCGGTGGACACGTGCCCTCTGCCGCCGGACGCGGTGACGGCGCCGCGCGGTGCACGTTGACCAGGCGGGGGATGATGTCGACCTCGAGCGTGCGAGCCAGCCGGGTGTGCCGGTCCTGCGCTTCGCGGCGGTCGATGGGCGGGCGATTCCAGTCGGCCGAGTCGGCGTGGGCCGATGCCCAGTGGCCATCGGGTGGCCGTTGATTCAAACCATCTGTATCCAACGCTTCTCGCGCCAGTCGGGGCATGGTGTGTCTCCTGGGGCTCGTTTTTTTACCCGCGCCGGTGGACTCGGGCGCCGCATCATGAACCGTGCGAGCGGCGCTGTCGACCCCGAGTTTTCCGGATGGGGAATCCGACGAACGGCGTTGGACGGGCAGGCCTTTTCTGGCGAACAGCGGCAACACGTTGCTCGCAAGCGAGCCATCGCCCGCGGTCGGGCCCGGTCTTGGCGCTGCAGCAGTGTCTTCGGGATCCTGCATGGCTGTGGCGTGGTGTTCCGGCTCACGAGTGAACGGGCGGATGATCTTCCGCTGGCGGGAGACTGTCAATTTATATTTACGTCCAACTTAGTTGACACACGCGGCCGGTCGATCTAGATTGCCCGACATGCACAGCACGACTGCCAGTCGGCCCCGTGACCGCCACCTCCCGCCGCAACGCGCCGAGAGGATTGCGCGCCCGCTCTACACGCCCGAAGAGCGGCGCCGGCGCGATGCCTCGGGCTGGACGCTGGTGCAGGGCGTGCTGGCGCCGGTGCAGTTCCTGATCTTTACGGTGAGCCTGGTGCTGGTGCTGCGCTACCTCGTCACCGGCGAGGGGCACACGGCGGCCGTGGTGTCGGTGGTGGTGAAGACGCTGGCGCTCTACGCGATCATGGTGACGGGGTCGATCTGGGAGAAGGTCGTCTTCGGCAAGTACCTTTTCGCTCCCGCCTTCTATTGGGAAGACGTGTTCAGCATGCTGGTGCTGGCGCTGCACACGGCCTACCTGGCCGCGCTGGCGACCGGGTTGCTGGCGGACAGGCCGCTGATGTACCTGGCGCTGGCGGCGTATGCGACCTATGTGATCAACGCCACGCAGTTCATCCTGAAGCTGCGGGCCGCGCGGCTCGACATGGCCCGGCAGGCGCGCAGCGCGGACCTGGGCGGCGAGGTGGCCGCATGAACGCGCGAGCAGACGCCGACCTTGCGCTGCGGGCGCCGGTCATTCCCATTCGCGAGATGCCGCGGGCTGACGGCTGCGGCGATGCGCCGGTCCTGCGCGAACGTGGCCAGCGCGAAGTGTTCTGCGGGCTGACCGGCATCATCTGGCTGCATCGGAAAGTGCAGGACGCGTTCTTTTTGGTGGTCGGCTCGCGCACCTGCGCGCACCTGATCCAGTCGGCCGCCGGCGTGATGATCTTTGCCGAGCCGCGCTTCGCGACCGCCATCATCGACGAGCGCGACCTTGCGGGTTTGGCGGACGTCAATGAGGAACTGGACCGCGTCGTGACCCGGCTGCTGGAGCGGCGGCCCGACATCAAGCTGCTGTTCCTCGTGGGCTCCTGCCCTTCGGAGGTGATCAAGCTGGACCTTTCGCGTGCGGCGCTGCGGCTGTCGGGCACCTTCTCGCCGCGCGTGCGGGTGCTGAGCTATTCCGGCAGCGGGATCGAGACCACGTTCACGCAGGGCGAGGATGCGTGCCTTGCGTCGCTCGTGCCCGGCTTGCCTGGCGAACAGCTCTCGGCTGCGCCTTCGCTGATGGTGGTCGGTGCGCTGGCCGATGTGGTGGAGGACCAGTTCTCGCGGCTGTTCGCGCAGCTTGGCATCCCGGTGCAGTTCTTCCCGCCGCGTCGTGCGGACGCCATGCCGCGCGTCGGCCCGAACACGCGCTACCTGCTGGCCCAGCCCTTCCTGGCCGACACGGCGCGCGGGCTGGAGGAACGTGGCGCGCGGCGGCTGCCTGCGCCCTTCCCCCTCGGCGTCGAAGGGACGACGCGCTGGTTGCGTGCGGCATCGGATGCCTTCGGCGTTCAGGCCAGCACCTTGGATGCGGCCACCGCAGCACCGCGCGAACGGGCCACGCAAGCCCTCGCGCGCCAGCGCACGCTGCTGGCTGGCAAGCGGATCTTCTTCTTCCCCGATTCGCAACTCGAAGTGCCGATCGCGCGCTTCCTTTCGCGCGAACTGGGCATGCAACTGACGGAAGTCGGCTCGCCCTACCTGCACCGCCAGCACCTGGCCGAGGAACTCGCGCTGCTGCCGACCGGCACATCGCTGTCCGAAGGCCAGCACGTCGATCGCCAACTCGACCGCTGCCGCGCCCTAAAGCCCGACATCGTGGTCTGCGGCCTCGGCCTGGCCAATCCGCTGGAGGCCGAGGGCATGACAACCAAGTGGTCGATCGAACTGGTGTTCACGCCGATCCAGGGCTACGAGCAGGCCGCCGACCTGGCCGAGCTCTTTGCCCGCCCGATGGTGCGCCGCCTGCGGCTGGCCGCATAGCAAAGGAGGCCACGTCATGCAACTCACCCTCTGGACCTACGAAGGACCGCCACACGTCGGCGCCATGCGCGTGGCCACTGCGATGAAGGACGTGCACTACGTGCTGCATGCGCCGCAGGGTGACACCTATGCGGACTTGCTGTTCACCATGATCGAGCGTCTGCCCCGCCGGCCGCCGGTGACCTACACGACCTTCCAGGCGCGTGACCTCGGTGGCGACACGGCGGAGCTGTTCAAGACCGCGGCGCGCGATGCTTACGAGCGCTTCCAGCCCAAGGCGATGATGGTTGGCGCCTCCTGCACGGCCGAGCTGATCCAGGACGATCCCGGTGGCCTCGCGCGGGCATTGAACCTGCCGATCCCGGTCGTCGCGCTAGAGTTGCCGTCATACCAGCGCAAGGAGAACTGGGGCGCCTCGGAAACCTTCTACCAGATGGTCCGCGCGCTGGCCGGTCCCTACGTGCTGCCACCCGGCAAGACCCACACGCACCGCCCCGCCAACCGGCCACCGTGCTGCAACATCCTCGGCCCGACCGCACTGGGCTTCCGGCATCGCGACGATGTGCACGAGATCTACGGCCTGCTGACGCAACTCGGCATCGACGTCCATGTGATCGCGCCGTTGGAAGCGTCACCGGACGACCTCATGCGACTCGGCGAGGCGGACTTCAACGTCGTGCTGTATCCGGAGATCGCAAACCTCACAGCGCAATGGCTGCAGCGCAACTTCGACCAGCCCTTCACGAAGACCATCCCGATCGGTGCCGGTGCGACGCGCGACTTCATCGCGGAAGTGGCCGAACTGGCCGGCATCGATCCGGCGCAGGCGCTCGCCGATGCGACTTCGCGCTCGCCCTGGTATGCACGCTCGGTCGACTCGACCTACCTCACCGGCAAGCGCGTCTTCATCTTCGGCGACGCGACGCATGCCATCGCGGCGGCGAGGGTCGCGTCGACCGAGCTCGGCTTCACGGTGGTCGGCCTCGGCACCTATAGCCGCGAATTCGCGCGCGACCTGCGCGAGGCAGCGTTGCTCTACGGCGTGGTGCCGCTGATCAGCGACGACTACCTGGAGATCGAAGCGGCCATCGCCGATGCGCAACCGGAACTCGTGCTCGGCACGCAGATGGAACGCCACATCGCCAAGCGGCTGGGCATACCGTGCGCGGTGATCTCCGCGCCGGTGCATGTGCAGGACTACCCGGCGCGTTATTCGCCGCAGATGGGCTTCGAGGGTGCCAACGTGCTGTTCGACACCTGGGTGCATCCGCTGATGATGGGCCTGGAGGAACACCTGATCGGCATGTTCCGCGGCGATTCCGAATTCCATGCGGATGCGGCGCCGTCGCATCTGGGCGGCGCGGTGACGCCGAGGGTTGCCGAGGTCGAGGCTGGAATTACCGCGGTCCAGACAGTGCTGGGCCGGCTGGCGCCAGAGGCATCGCACGAGGTGCCTGCCTCACATGCCGTCACGGCGGCAGCCTGGGCAACGGAGGCAGAGAAGGAGCTTCACAAGATCCCCTTCTTCGTGCGCGGCAAGGCGCGCCGCAACACCGAGCGATATGCCATCGACCATGGCGTGCGCCTGATCACCATCGAGACGCTCTATGACGCCAAGGCCCATTTCAGTCATTGAGCGCGACGCCCGGCAACACGCCGTGCGCGTGGTGGTCGTGACCATGGACAGCCATTCGGCCAGCGCCACCGAGCGCGCCTGGCGCACGCTCGCGAAGACGCTGCCCGGCCTGCGCCTAGACGTGCATGCGGCCGCCGAATGGGGCGACGACCCGGAGGCGCTGGCGCGTTGCCGCGCCGACATCGCACAAGGCGACATCGTGATCGCGACGATGCTGTTCATGGAAGATCACTTCCTGCCGGTGCTGCCCGCCTTGCAGGCCCGCCGCGAGACTTGCGACGCGATGGTCTGCGCCATGTCCGCCGCTGAAGTGACCAAGCTCACCCGAATGGGCAAGTTCGACATGTCGGCGCCGACCACCGGGCCGCTGGCCTTTCTCAAGCGCCTGCGCGGCAAGCCCGCGGCGGATGCCGACCCCGCGACGCGCACCAGCGCCGGCGCGCGCCAGATGAAGACCCTGCGCCGGCTGCCGAAGATCCTGCGCTTCATCCCCGGCACCGCGCAGGACGTGCGGGCCTATTTCCTCACGCTGCAGTACTGGCTGGCCGGGTCGGAAGACAACATCGCGCACATGGTCCACTTTCTCGTGGACCGTTATGCGGACGGCCCACGCCGCGCGCTGCGCGGCATCGCGAAGACGCACGAACCGGTCGAATACCCCGAGGTCGGCGTCTACCACCCGCGCATGCGCCGCCGCATGGCCGACACGGTCGATGCGCTGCCGCGCGTGGCACTGACCGGGCAGCGCGGCACCGTGGGCTTGTTGCTGATGCGCTCGTACCTGCTGGCCGGCAACTGCGACCACTACAACGGCGTCATCACTGCGCTGGAAGCGCGCGGCATGCGCGTGATTCCGGCCTTCGCGACCGGCCTCGATGCACGGCCTGCGATCAACAAGTTCTTCCAACGCGACGGGCGGCCAACCATTGACGCACTGGTGTCGCTCGCCGGCTTCTCGCTGGTCGGCGGGCCGGCCTACAACGATGCGAAGGCGGCCGAGGACATCCTCGCGAAGCTCGATGTGCCATACCTCTCGGTGACGCCGGTGGAGTTCCAGTCGCTGGACCAATGGGGCGCCTCGCCGCGCGGCCTGCTGCCGGTCGAGGCGACCATGATGGTCGCGATACCCGAACTCGATGGCGCCACCGGCTCGATGGTGTTCGGCGGGCGCGGCAGCGCGAGCCATATCGCCTGCACCGGCTGCGCACACGCTTGCACCTTCGAGAACAAGACCGGCGTGCACGACATGCACAGCTGCATCGAGCGCGCCGACACGCTGGCGGCGCGCGTCGGCAAGCTGGTCGACCTGCGAAGGTCCGAGCGTGCCGAACGCAAGGTGGCGGCCGTCATCTTCAACTTCCCGCCGAACGCGGGCAACACGGGCACCGCTGCCTTTCTTTCGGTGTTCGAGTCGCTGTTCAACACGATGAAGGCGATGCGGGCTGCCGGCTACAAGATCGAGCTGCCGGCCAGCGTCGACGAGTTGCGCGAGCGCGTGATCCGCGGCAATGCGGAGCGCTATGGCGCGATGGCCAATGTGCACACGCGCATCAGCGCCGATGACCATGTGCGGCGCGAGAAATACCTGAAGGAGATCGAAGGCCAATGGGGCCCCGCGCCCGGCAAGCAGCAGAGCGACGGCGGCAGCATCCATGTGCTCGGCGAGCGCTTCGGCAACCTGTTCGTCGGCATCCAGCCGGCCTTCGGGTACGAAGGCGATCCGATGCGCCTGCTGTTCGAGAAAGGCTTCGCGCCGACGCATGCGTTCTCGGCCTTCTACCGGTGGCTGCGCGAAGACTTCAATGCAAACGCGGTACTGCACTTCGGCACGCATGGGGCGCTGGAGTTCATGCCGGGCAAGCAGAACGGCATGTCGTCGTGTTGCTGGCCGGACCGGCTCATCGGCGACCTGCCGAACTTCTACCTCTATGCGTCGAATAACCCCTCGGAAGGCACGATCGCCAAGCGGCGTGCGGCGGCGACGTTGATCAGCTACCTCACGCCGCCGGTGGCGCAGGCCGGGCTCTACAAGAACCTGGTCGAGTTGAAGGAGATGCTCGGGCGCTATCGCGGGCTGGAGTCGACCACGCAGGATGAAGGCATCGAGCTGGCCGCGATGATCCAGGCGCAAGCTGCGGCGTTGGATCTCGCCGTCGTCGAGCCCTTGTGGCAAGACGATGCGCCCGCGCAGATCGCCGCGCTCAACGACGCGGTGCTCGAACTCGAATACACGCTGATCCCCTGCGGGCTGCATGTGGTCGGCGAGGCGCCGAGTGCGGCGGAACGGGCCGACCTGTTGATGTCGCTCGCGGAGGCTTCGCACGGCATGCGCCCGCCGCGTGCGATGGTCGAGGCCCTGGTGGCGGGCGCCTCGCCGGAAGAGGCCATGTTGCGCCACGCGGATGTGTCCAACGATACGCTGAAGTTGCTGCGCGAACTCGCCGCGCTGGACCCATTGCTCTCGAAGGACCATGAACTCAAAGGCATCCTGCACGCGCTCGATGGCAAGTTCATGCGCCCCGCGCCCGGCGGCGACTTGCTGCGCACGCCGGCGATCCTGCCGACGGGCCGCAACCTGCACGGCTTCGATCCCTTCCTCATCCCCAGCGCCTATGCCGTGAAGGACGGCGCGCGGCAGGCTCAACGCCTGCTCGACAAGCACATGACCGACGGCCACCCGCTGCCCGAATCGATCGCGATCGTGCTGTGGGGCACGGACAACCTCAAGAGCGAAGGCGGCCCCATCGGGCAGGCGCTGGCACTGATCGGCGCCAGGCCGCGCTTCGATGGCTACGGCCGCCTGGCCGGCGCGGAGCTGATGCCGCTGCAGGAACTCGGACGCCCGCGCATCGACGTGATCATCACGCTGTCAGGCATCTTCCGCGACCTGCTGCCCCTGCAGATCAAGCTGCTGGCCGAAGCCGCCTTCCTGGCCGCGAGCGCCGACGAAGCACCCGAACAGAACTTCATCCGCAAGCACGCCCTCGCCTGGCAGGCCGAGCATGGCGGCGACCTGGAGACCGCCTCGCTGCGCGTCTTCGGCAATGCCGAGGGCGCCTATGGCGCGAACGTCAACAGCCTCATCGACAACAGCCGCTGGGACGATGGCGACGAGATCGCCGAGACCTACAGCCGTCGCAAGGGCTTCGCCTATGGCCGCGCCGGACGGCCGATGCAGCACACACAACTATTGCAAAGCGTGTTGAAGGGCGTCGAACTCGCGTACCAGAACCTCGACTCGGTAGAACTCGGCGTGACGACCATCGACACCTACTTCGACACGCTGGGCGGCATCAGCCGCGCGATCAAGCGGGCCAAGGGACCGGATGCCGGGATGGCGCCCGTCTACATCGGCGACCAGACGCAGGATGGCGGCAGCGGCACCGTGCGCACGCTCAGCGAACAGGTCGCGCTGGAAACGCGCACGCGCATGCTGAACCCCAAGTGGTACGAAGGCATGCTGAAGCACGGCTACGAAGGCGTGCGGCAGATCGAGGCGCATGTGACCAACACGATGGGCTGGTCGGCGACCACGAGCCAGGTGCAGCCGTGGGTCTACCAGCAGTTGAGCGAGACCTTCGTGCTGGACCCGGAGATGCGCGAGCGGCTGTCGAAGCTCAACCCGACGGCGTCGGCCCGCGTTGCGAGCCGCTTGCTGGAGGCATCGGATCGCCATTTCTGGAAGCCGGACGCGACCATGCTGGAAGCACTGCGGCGCGCCGGCGAGGAGTTGGAAGACCGGCTCGAAGGTGTCTACGAAGGAGCGCCAGCATGAGCCGCCGGGCCGCTCCCAAGGCATCGCCGCAGCGCGCAGCGCGGATCTCCCAATGACTCGCCTGGCCGCTTCCATTCCGAATACCGCAGCGTGCTGCGTGGAGGTTTTTCCATGAGCACAGTCACAGTTCCCTTCCCCGACATCAAGCGCCCCGGCCCCCGCCCGGTTAACGGCCGCGTCGACGGCGAAGGCAGTGTGCAGGTGCAACTCGACCCCGAGCTCAAGATCGGCAATGCCAAGGTCTTCGCGATCTACGGCAAGGGCGGCATCGGCAAGAGCACCACGTCCAGCAACCTTTCCGTCGCGTTCTCCAAACTGGGCAAGCGCGTGCTGCAGATCGGCTGCGACCCCAAGCACGACTCGACCTTCACGCTCACCAAGAAGCTGATGCCGACCGTCATTGACGTGCTGGAGACCGTCGACTTCCACCCCGAGGAGTTGCGCATCGAGGACTTCGTCTTCCCCGGCTACAACGGCGTGATGTGTGTCGAAGCGGGCGGCCCGCCGGCAGGCACGGGCTGCGGCGGCTACGTCGTCGGCCAGACCGTGAAGCTGCTGAAGGAACATCACCTGCTCGAAGAGACCGATGTGGTGATCTTCGACGTGCTCGGCGACGTGGTCTGCGGTGGTTTCGCCGCCCCACTGCAACACGCGGACCGCGCGCTGATCGTCACCGCGAACGACTTCGATTCGATCTTCGCGATGAACCGCATCGTGCAGGCAATCGGCGCCAAGGCCAAGAACTACAACGTGCGCCTGGGCGGCGTGATCGCCAATCGGAGCAAGGAGACTGACCAGATCGATCGCTTCAATGCGCAGATCGGCCTCAAGCTGATGGCGCACTTCCCCGACCTCGACGTGATCCGTCGCAGCCGGCTGAAGAAGTCGACGCTGTTCGAGATGGAGTATTCGCCCGAGCTGGAAGCGGTGCAGAACGAGTACATGCGGCTGGCCGCCGCGCTCTGGCTCGGCAGCGAGCCGCTGCACGCGGTGGCGATGAAGGACCGCGACATCTTCGACCTCTTGGGCTTCGACTGAAGTGAGCAACCCATAGCGCAAGAAAGGAGAGCTGACATGGCACAGGCTTCCTACATCGAACGACGCAGCCAGATCGAAACGTACTTCGATCGCACGGCCTCGCAAGCCTGGGCGCGCCTCACCTCGGATGCACCGGTCGGCCGCATCCGTGCCAGCGTGCGCGCAGGCCGCGAGCGGATGCGCGGGACACTTCTGTCGTGGCTGCCCAGGGACCTCTCCGGCTCGCGCCTGCTCGACGCCGGCTGCGGTACTGGCGCCCTCGCGGTGGAGGCCGCACGGCGCGGCGCCGACGTGGTTGCCATCGACCTGTCGCCCACGCTGGTGCACCTGGCCCGCGAGCGCTTGCCCGCCGGCTTGCGCGTCGACTACCGCGCCGGCGACATGCTCGACCCTGCCCTGGGCCGCTTCGACTTCATCGTCGGCATGGACTCGCTGATCCACTACCGCACCGACGACGCAGTGCGCGTGCTGTCCGGTCTCGCCCAACGCGCGAACCAGTCGATCCTGTTCACCTTTGCGCCGAGCAGCCCGGCGCTCATCGTGTTTCGTGCGGTGGGCCGGCTGTTTCCGCGTGACAACCGCGCCCCCTGGATCGAACCCGTCGCGGAGAAACAGTTGCACCGCCTCCTCGCGCGAGACGCCCTGCTCGGCACCTGGCACCGCGGTCGCACCCAGCGCATCGCCAGCGGCTTCTACACCTCGCAGGCACTGGAGTTGCAGAAGAAATGAACACCGTCGCACGCCTCAACGACAGCCTGGCCCGCAAGTGGGCCCTGGTGGCCGTTCGCTTCCTGCCCTTCGCCGACGTGGCGACGAAGGAACTGCCGCTCGGCAGGCTGCTTCGCTTGTCGCTGTTCCAGGTCTCGGTCGGCATGGCGCTGGCCCTGCTCAACGGCACGCTGAACCGCGTGATGATCGTCGAGCTCAACGTGCCGGCCTGGCTGGTGTCGACGATGGTCGGGTTGCCGCTGGTGTTCGCGCCCTTCCGCGCGCTGGTGGGCTTCCGCTCCGACAACCACCGCTCCGCGCTCGGCTGGAAGCGCGTGCCCTACATCTGGATGGGCACGCTGCTGCAGTTCGGCGGGCTGGCGATCATGCCTTTCGCGTTGATCGTGCTGTCGGGTGACACCAACGGGCCGGTGCTCTACGGACAGATCGGCGCGGCGTTGGCCTTCCTGTTGGTGGGCGCGGGCCTGCACACCACGCAGACGGCCGGGCTCGCGCTGGCAACCGACCTGGCCACGCCGGAGAACCGGCCACGCGTGGTCGCGCTGTTCTACGTGATGCTGCTGCTCGGCACGATGATCAGCGCGCTGGGCTTCGGTGCGTTGCTGCAGGACTTCAAGCAGATCAAGTTGATCCAGGTGGTCCAGGGTGCAGCGCTGATCACGATGGTGTTGAACCTCATCGCGTTGTGGAAGCAGGAGGCGCGCAATCCGCAACCGGGCGGTCGGCCCGCCGGAGAAAAGCGGCCGAGCTTCCGCGAATCGTGGAACACCTTCATCGGGGGCGGACGCTCGGCGCGTCTGCTGGTCGCTGTCGGCCTCGGCAGCGCCGGCTTCAGCATGCAGGACGTGCTGCTCGAACCGTACGGCGGCGAGGTCATGCACATGGCCGTGTCGTCGACGACCACGCTGACGGCCATCATCGCCTTCGGTGCGCTGGCCGCCTTCGTGCTGGCGGCGCGCTGGTTCCATCACGGCGGCGACGCGCACCGGCTCGCGGCCATCGGCGCGATGCTGGGCATCGTCGCCTTCGCGGGAGTGATCTTTGCCGAGCCGCTGGGGTCGAAGGTGGTCTTTCAACTCGGCACGGCGATGATCGGCTTTGGCGGCGGACTCTTCTCGGTCGCTACGCTCATCGCGGCCATGCAGGTCGATGCCGGCGTGAAGAACGGGCTCGCATTGGGCGCATGGGGCGCGGTGCAGGCATCCGCCGCCGGGCTGGCGATTGCAATGGGCGGCGCGCTGCGCGACGGCGTCTCCTTCATGGCCATGCACGGCACGCTGGGGCCGGCAGTCAGCGGCCCGACCATCGGCTACAGCTTCGTCTACTACCTCGAGATCGTGCTGCTGTTCGGCACCTTGATGGCCATCGGCCCGCTGGTGCGCAAGCCTCGCGGCGAGCGCGGCCAGCGCGCGCATCGGCCGTCCAGCGGCAAGTTCGGCCTCGCAGACTTTCCGGGCTAGTCGCCAGATCCTGACGACACTGCCCCCGCATCACCTCACCGGAGAAGCAGCATGGGAAACGGCGCCATCACCAGCTATATCGACGTGGCGCAGATTGCGCTGTACATCTTCTGGGCCTTCTTCGCGGGGCTCATCTACTACCTGCACCGCGAGAACAAGCGCGAGGGCTATCCGCTGGAGAACGACCGCTCGGGCCAGGTCAACGTGCAGGGCTTTCCTGGTGTGCCGGACCCCAAGACCTTCCTGCTGCGCGATGGGCGCACCGTGAGCGTGCCGAACGCGCTGCGAGAGGAGTACGAGCTGGCCGCCGAGCCTGGCGGCGCATGGATGGGCTCGCCGCTGGAGCCCACGGGCAATCCGATGCTGGACGGCATCGGCCCGGGTGCATGGTCGATGCGCGCGGACATCCCGGACACGACCGCCGAGGGCGCGCCACGCATCGTGCCCCTGCGCGCCGCGCCTGGCTTCGGCTCGTCGAGCAAGGACCCGAACCCGATCGGTCTACCCGTCATCGGCGCCGACGGCGTGACCGGCGGCACGGTGGTGGACCTGTGGGTGGACCAGGCCGAGATGCTGTTCCGCTATCTCGAAGTGGAGACAGTCGGCGAGATCGGACCGCGCCGCGTACTGCTGCCGATCAACTTCGCGAAGATCGACAGCCAGCGCGTCCGGGTCCGCGCCATCCTCGGCGGGCAGTTCGGCCTCGCGCCCAATACACGCAACCCGGACCAGGTCACGCTGCTGGAAGAAGACCGCATCGTCGCCTACTACGGCGGCGGCACGCTGTACGCGACGCCGCAACGCCAGGAGCCGTTGCTGTGACCACCGTGCGCCCCGGCGACGACCATGACTTCGAGCCGGTGTTCGGCCTGCCCGAGCACCTGCCGCGCAGCGAACGCATGCTGTGGCAAGGCTCGCCCGACTGGAAGCGCATGACGCTCAGCGCGATGCACATTCGCGGACTGGGCGTCTACTTCGCGGTGCTGATCCTCTGGCGCGGCGCCAATGTGATGTCGAGCGGCGGGTCTGTCACCGACGCGCTGGTGTCGATGCTGTGGCTCATGCCGCTGGCCGCGCTGGCGCTGGCCACGATCGGCGTGCTGGGTTGGCTCAGCGCGCGCACAGCCGTCTACACCATCACCGATCACCGTGTGGTGATGCGCGTGGGCATTGTCCTGACCATCACCTACAACCTGCCCTTCAGCGCCATCGACGCGGCCTCGCTGCATGCGGATGCCCATGGCGCCGGCGACATCGCACTCGCACTGCATGGCAGCGACCGCATCGCCTTCGTGCATCTTTGGCCGCATGTGCGGCCTTGGCGGGTGGCGCGCACCGAGCCGATGCTGCGCGCGCTGCCCAATGCGCGCGGTGTGGCCACGCTTCTTGGCGCGGCGTTGGCGGGGTCCGCAGGCATGGCCCTACCCGCGGCCGTGCGGTCCGCCACGCAACCAGCAGTGCCGGCCCATGAAAACAACCCGGCGCCAGGCGCGCTGGCCACCTGAGGCGACACGCCGTGAACGCGAACGCAATTCCGGGCACAAGCGCCAGCGCGAAAACATCGGCAAGCCCCCGAGACGCCGTTCCTCGCGGCATGCTCGCCGCGCTCGGCGCCGTGGTCGTCTCCACGGTGATCGGCGTGAGCTTCGTTCGTCTCACCGGCATCGGCGTGGTGCACGTACCTGACGCCGCCCCGGTCAGCGTGCGCGAGTTCCGCTTCGAGGACCAGTCGAACGGCGGCATCCTCGTGCGCGACGCGCGCACCGGCAACGTCGTCCACACCGTCGCCCCTGAGACGAATGGCTTCCTGCGCGGCACCATGCGTGGCCTGGCGCGTGAACGCCATCGCCGCGGCATCGGCCCGGAGACGCCCTTCCGCATGATCGGCCGCGCCGACGGCAAGCTCACGCTCGAAGACCCGACCACCGGCCGCCGCGTCGACCTCGGCTCGTTCGGCCCAACCAACGCGGCCGTGTTCGCCGACCTCATGGTCGAGCAACCCGCCACGCGCTAGACCCAGCGCACCCAACGCGACTTCACCGCAGCGAGGCCCCCATGGCAACGATGGCACAGACAGCACCCAACACCTCGACCGTCACGGCCTTGCAGGACACGATGCTCACACCGCGCTTCTACACGACCGACTTTGCGGCCATGGACCGCATCGACGTCGACGCGATCCGCCCGCAATGGGACGCACTGATGGCCGAGTTCAAGGTCGACAACAACACCGACCACTTCCAGCGCCCGGCCGACATGGCGCGCGACTATTCGACGAACCTGCCCGCCCCGCTCTACAAGGAGTTCTCCGACTTCCTCATCAGCTCGATCACCTCCGAGTTCTCCGGCTGCGTGCTCTATGCCGAGATCCGCAAGCGCGTGACCAACCCCGACATGAAGGAGCTCTTCGGCTACATGGCGCGCGACGAGAGCCGGCATGCGGGCTTCATCAACCAGTGGCTGAAGGACTTCGGCATCGGCGTGGACCTGGGCTTCCTGGCACGGGCCAAGAAGTACACCTACTTCAAGCCCAAGTTCATCTTCTACGCGACCTATCTGTCCGAGAAGATCGGCTACGCGCGCTACATCGCGATCTACCGGCAGGTGGAGCGGCATCCCGAGTTGTGCTTTCATCCGATCTTCAAATGGTTCGAGCGCTGGTGCAACGACGAGTTCAGGCACGGCGAGGCCTTCGCGCTCTTGCTGCGCGCCAACCCGCACCTGCTCAAGGGCGTCAACAAGCTCTGGATCCGCTTCTTCGTGCTGGCCGTGTTCGCCACCATGTACGTGCGCGACCACCAGCGGCCCGAGATGCATGCGGCGATGGGCCTGGACCCGACGGCCTACGACTTCACCGTGTTCCGCATCACGTCGGACATCACGCGCCAGGTGTTCCCGCTGACGCTAGACCTCGATGCGCCGGCCTTCCGCGCTGGCCTTGAAAAGCTGCGCCACATCTCGGTCGCCAGCGAGGCCGCGAAGGCGCAAGGCGGCGTCGGCGGCACCTTGAAGCGCGCAGGGCTGGGCGCCATGGCCGCCCTCACCTTCGCGCGTCTCTACCTGCTGCGCGCCAAACCGAACACCCTGCCCGTCGACGCCCGCATGGCGCCCATCTGGTAGCCCGCAGCGCCAACCATGTCGCAATACCTGCTGCCGATCCTCTACACACTCTTCGTGTGGTGGTTCAGCACGGGCGTGATCCTCTATCTGAACGGCTTGCCGCGCTGGACCTACAGGTGGACGATGGGCGGTGCCACGCTTTTGCTGGCGCTGGCCTTGCTCGGCCTGCACGTGACGCGCAACGACACGCGCATCAGCGGCTCCTACCTGTCCTTCACCTTTGCGCTGGTCGTGTGGGCCTGGCAGGAGGTGGCCTTCCTGCTCGGCTTCGTCACCGGCCCGCGCCGCACCGATTGCCCGCCCGGCGCCCTGCGCTGGCGCCGCGCCGGCTTCGCCTTGCAAGCCTTGCTGCACCACGAGTTCGCGCTCCTTGCGCTGGGCGCGGCGGTGCTGGCGCTGACCTGGGATGGCACCAACCCGACCGGCCTTTTCACCTTCGCGATCCTGTGGGTCATGCGGCAGAGCGCCAAGCTCAACATCTTCCTCGGCGTGCGCAATCTCAACGAGGGCTTCCTGCCGGCGCACCTGAAGTACCTGCAGACCTACTTCCGGCGGGCGCCGATGAACTCGCTGTTTCCCATCTCGGTGGCCGTGTCGACCTGGCTCGCCGTGCTGGTCTGGCAAGGCGCGCTGGCCGAGGGGGTGGGGGCCTTCGATGCCACTGCGCTGACCTTCGCGGGAACGCTGCTGTCGCTGGCGATCCTGGAGCACTGGTTCATGGTGCTGCCGCTGCCGTCGGAGCGGCTGTGGAACTGGGGATTGCGCTCTCGCTCCCTGGATCGCGAAGGTCCGGCGCCCAAACGTTCATGAGCCCCAGGGCCGGGCTGGGCCCGACCTACTCGCCAAGGGGGCTCAAGTCGACTTGGCAAGGCCACGTCGACTTGAGCCCCCCAGCCCGGGCCGCACCCAAGCGTTTGCAACGCTGGCGGCAGACCCCGATCCGTGCCAAAGTGTGTTCCCGCGACCCGCGCCCCAACCTGCCAGGAGCCCCGACGTGAGCCTTCGCTCAGGCGATCTACCCGACCTTGCCGCCCTCGCGGCCTGGGCGCCCGAGCTTGCCAAGGCCTTCGTGTCGCTGTCGGGCGACATCGCGCTCGTCGTCGACAAGTCCGGCGTCATCCAGAACGTCGCGCAGGGCATCACCGACCCGATCACGCCGCTGGCCAACGACTGGGTCGGCCGCCTCTGGGCCGACACCGTCAGCGGCGACACCCGCGCCAAGATCGAGCATCTGTTGCAAGAGGTGAACAGCACCGGCATCGCGCGCCGCCGCGAGGTCAACCATCCGTTGCAGCAAGGTGGCAACGTCCCGGTGTCCTATTCCGCGATCCGCTTCGGCCTGGACGGCCCCGTGCTCGCCACCGGCCGCGACCTGCGCACCATCGCTGCGATCCAGCAGCGTTTCCTCGATTCGCAGCAGGAGATGGAGCGCGGCTACTGGCGCGCGCGCCAGGCCGAGACGCGCTACCGCCTGCTGTTCCAGGTGGCCACCGATGCGGTGCTGGTGGTCGATGGCCACACGCTGCGCATCCTCGAGGCCAACCAGGCCGCATCGCAGATGTTCGACATCGCCGCCGAACAGATGGTCGACCGGCCCGCAATCTTCGGCTTCGAGGAACGCTCGCGTGCCGGCGTCGAGGAATTGCTGGTCACAGCCCGCGCCTCCGGCGAAAGCGGTGAGATCCGCGCCCGCCTGCTCGGCAAGGTCGCCCTGACCAGCGTGGCCGCGACCCCCTTCCGCGCCGACGACACGATGCGCCTGCTGGTGCGCGTGCGCGCGGTCGACAGCAGCGACATCCTGCCCTCGCTGAACAACTCGCTGGCGCGCCTGGTCGACGACAGCAGCGATGGCGTGGTGGTCACCGATTCGAGCGGTCGCGTGCTGATGGCCAACCCGGCCTTCCTGAAGCTGGTGCGCCTCAATGAAGAATCGCAGGTTCGCGGTCGGCCGATCATGGACTGGCTTGGCATGCCCGAGCGGCCGCTGGCCACGCTGCTGCCGCAGGTGCGCCGCGACGGCCTGGCGCGCCGCATTCCGTCATGGATCAAGGTCGCGCATACGCCGGTCGCCAGGATCGAGATTTCTGCCGCCCTGCTCACCGAAGGCGACCAGGAATGCATCGGCTTCACGATCCATCGCCTGCAGGACAGCGACGACGAGCGCTCGCCCTACGAGCTGAACCTGGCCATCCAGCAACTCACCGCGCGGCTCGGCCTGTCGCCGCTGGACGAACTGATGGTCGAGGCCGACGCGGTGGCGGAGCGGCATTTCGTGCTGGCCGCACTGGCCCGCGCGCACAACGACGTGGCCGAAGCCGCGCGAATCCTGGGGATCACAACGGACAGCCTGGCGGCGCTGCAAAAGGGCGACGACCGGGGCGCGCAGCCACCGCGAGACAGCTAGTGCAGACAAGCCCCGCCTTCGGACAGGCCGACCTGACCAACTGCGAGCGCGAGCTGATCCACCTCGCGGGATCGGTGCAGCCGCACGGCCTGCTGCTGGTGCTGCAGGAGCCCGCGCTGACCGTGCTCCAGGCCAGCGCCAACGTCGAGCAGCTGCTCGGCATCACGGCACGGGCGTTGCTGTCGCAACCCGTGCAACGACTCGGCGGCGACATCGAGCGCGGCGTGCGCCGCATGGCCGCGCAAGGCCGCCTTGCCGAACCCGAGGCGCTGCGCTGCCGCGTCGAAGTGCGCGGCAGGGCGTGCGAGTTCGAAGGCAGCCTGCACCGCATCCACGGTGACGTGTTGCTGGTCGAGATCGAGCCGGTGAATCCTGCCGGCGGCATCGAAACGGTTGACCTGCCCAGCGGCCAGTTGCTTGCGCTGGTGGGCGAATCGGTGAAGCGGATCAGCACGGCCTCGAGCATCGGCACGCTGGCCGATGCCTTGGTCAAAGGCTGCCGCGACATGCTCGGCTACGACCGCGTGATGGTCTACAAGTTCGACCCGGACGGCCACGGCAAGATCATTGCCGAGTCGCGCGACCCGCGGCTCGAATCGCTGCTGGGCCACCACTATCCGGCCAGCGACATCCCGCAGCGCGCACGCGAGCTTTATCTGCGCACGCGCCTTCGCGTGCTGGCCGATGTGCACTACGAAGCCTCACCTCTTGTGCCGCAACGCCTGCCCCATACGGGCGAAGAACTCGACATGTCGCTGTGCTACCTGCGCAGCATGTCGCCGCTGCACCTGCAGTACCTGAAGAACATGGGCGTGACCGCGACGCTGGTGGTGTCGCTCGTGCGCGAAGGCCGGCTGTGGGGCCTCATCGCCTGCCATCACTACACCGCGCGCAACCTGCGCTTCGCAGTGCGAGCCGCGACCGACCTGCTGGCCGAGGTCGTGTCCACGCGCATCGCCGCGATCGAGAACTATGCCTATGCGCAGGTCGCGATCCAGGTGCGCCGGCTGGAGCAGCGGCTGGTGGAGGCCACGTCGACCGAAGGCGACTGGCGACTGGCCTTGTTCCGCAACCCGCGCACGCTGCTGCAACCGCTGGACGCCACCGGCGCCGCGCTGTTCCACGAAGGCGAGATCCTGACCGCCGGCGAAACTGCGACCACCGCGGAGCTGCGCGAACTGATGCGATGGATCGATGCGCAGCCGAACGACGGCCTGTTCAGTTGCGCCTCCGTGGAGCGCGCCAACCCCGACCTGGAATCGCTCACGCCCAGCACCAGCGGCGTGGTGGCCGTCAAGCTGTCCGCGACGCAGCCCGACTACCTCATGTGGTTCCGCAAGGAGCAACTGTTGACAGTGACCTGGGCCGGCGACCCGTCGAAGCCGGTGGTGGACAACGACCCGCTGAAGCTGTCGCCACGCCGCTCCTTCGCGGCCTGGTCGGAGATCGTGCGCGGCACCGCCCTGCCCTGGTCGGCCACCGAACTGGCCCTGGCGCGTGCCTTCGGTGCGGCGCTCATCGACATCGTCGTGCAGGTCAACGCCGTGCGGCTCCTGATCGCCGAGCACCAGTTGGCGCAGATACGCACCACGGTGTCGAATTCGAACGAGCCGGTGCTGATCGCCGATGCGAAAGGCCGCGCGCTCTTTGCCAACCGTTGCTTCCTTCAACTCATCCAGCGCGCCGACGATGAAGCCAAGCCGCTCGGCGATGCGGCGGACCTGTTCATGCAGCCCGAGCGCATGCGCAAGATCCTCTGCGACCTCACGGAAGACCGCCACCCGTGGCGCGGCGAAGTCTCTCTCGACTTGGGCGCTGGCCAGAGCCTGCCCGCGGCGCTGCGCGCCGAGCCGGTACCGGCACGCGATGGCTCGGTGCTCGGCTTCTTCCTGATCTTCACCGACCTGAGCGACAGCCGCCGCGCCGCCGAAGCGCGACGCCGCCTGGAGCAATCGCTTTCGCAGGTGGTGCAGGACCAGTCGGCATCGCGCACGACCGAGGCCGGCGTCGCCGAGCCAGGCGACGTGATCGGCGCGATCCTGTCGAATGCCAGCCTTGCGGCCATGGACATCGCCGACGGGAACATGGGCGCGACCGTGGTGCCCTTGCTGGAAGAACTCGAGGCGTCGACGCGACGTGCGACGGAGCTTTACAGCAGGGTCAAGGCGTTCAGCAGTTGATGGGGATTTGGCGCGGCGCGTGCAGAGATCGCTCGCGGATTGCTGGAAGCGGCCATCTGCAGATACTGACGAAGATCATTGGTACGACCGCTTGGGACGAGAGCGGTCGTACGTCGTCGCATATTCAACCGTGGCCTGGCTGGCCTTTCCGGACGATCAATGCAGTTTCACACGCGCTTCAGTTTGACGAAGATGAGTCGCGTCAGCGTCTGGAGGCTAACTCTCGACAGGCCATGCAGCGTCAGTTCGTGATTTTTATGAAGGGACAGATGCGTCAAGCAAGCGATCCCAGCCGCAAGCCAAAGGTTCGGCCCCCTGACTCCGCCCATGCATTGGGCTTATGCGGGCGCGGGGAACTGAGGCGCAGGTCATCAAACGTCGACGTCGAGCAAGCGCACGTACTGCTGTCCACCGTGCATGTCACGTTCCTCGGCGCCACCTTGCGGACGCTGCCGCGGATAGGAGATCTTGAGGACCAGAAGATCGGCCACTGGGAAGCGCTTCACCAGCAGCGGATCCACACCATAGAGTGCCGCGATGGACTGCGCCTGAAGTGCCTCCGAGTCGACATAGCGGTCATAGCTGGCCTTGTCGCCGAAGGAAATATCCACGGTGATCCAGAAGGGGCCCGCGTTCTTGGACCGGACGTGCCGGCAGGCTTCGCTCAGCTTAGGCATGGGCCACCTCCGTCTGTCCCGCACAGACGACGACGGTCCTCACCAGTTCGACCGGGCTGTCAACGCTCACGACGTGATTGAGCTTGAATTCGAACACTTGGCCGCGCTCGATTTCCGCCGGTGAGAACGGAAAGGCATAGCTCGGCAGCGGCGTGTCGGGGTTCAGCGGAAGATGGAAAAAGTAGGGGTTGCAGGTCTTGGCAATCTGTGTAGCCAGGTCCTGCGTGGACGCCGTCGCCACAAAGAGCAATCCGATCTCGCGCGGCGTCGGAGTAAGGGCCCCGATGACAGTGCCGCTCACTGCATTCCATCCGTAAGCGCGCAGAGAGATGGCGAACTCGCCGACTTGCTCGCCCATCATGTTGTTGACACGCTGCACGAGAAATTCATGCATCTGTGCCACGAAGCGCTCGATCTCTGCCAGGACGGCGCGATCCTGGATGCCCACCAGCATCAAGGTCTGAAAGGGACCACCCGCGGCGCCCTCCAGCTTCATCGTATAAGGCTTCTGAATGAAACGAGAACCGGTGACACGGACCACGCGCTCGTCGACTGCTTCGTAGCGCGCTTCGGTGACGTCCAGTACCCCCCCCGGCTCGATGAGCAGAAACGGATCGCTGTTTTCATACAGCATGTGGGCTGACACCGTGCGTGGCGTGCAGCAAGCCGCAGCACCAAGCGGCTCGACCTCGAACGCGTCCTGGCCGATGCGGATCATGACGCCGCCTTCGCGCGCGTGCGTCGTGCAGAGGCCGCCACATTCGGCGATCTTTCCGGCATGCCAAGCCGGGCCGGCGCCCGCGCCGCGTAGCAAGGGTACCGCGGCGAGCACGGCGGTATCCGTTGTGCGGCCCCCCAGGACGATGTCCGCGCCGGCTTCTACCGCCGCCATGTAGGGTTCCGGCCCCATCAATGCGACGACGTGGTCGCACCGCTCGAAGGCAGCCGGGTCCACCGAGGTCATCGGAGCCAGCGGTGTCACGCGGCCTTCGGTGGCACGTTGAGCCAGCAAGGACCTGTCTTGTTCCGAGTAGAGCAGAGCGATGCGTGGCGTGAGGCCGTGCTCGCGCGCGATCTCCAGTGCGATGTCGCGGGTCCAGTCCAGCGCTGCATCGCAACCGGAAGTGCCGCAGGAGCCGATCAACAGGGGGATGCCGGTTGACGCCTGTGCGCGCATGAGGATCGTCAGATCCGTTTTGACAGCGGCACGCGAATACTTGGGCTTGCCGGTGGCCAGGTAAGCCGGGCCGCTGTCGGTCGAGCCGGCGTCGCAGGCGATGGCGTGCGCGCCAGCTGCGATGCCCGCTGCCACGTCGCTTTCCCGGACGCCAGCGCCAAGCGCGCCAGTCGGCACCAGAACGTTAATAGTGTCTGCCAGTCGTTCAGTCATAAAGATTTGCTCCGGTCGAGGTTCAGCGGCCACCAAGCCGCTCAAGGATGACGGCGCGTACACGTTCGATGTGCAATTGCATGGCTTGGCGTGCCGCCTCGCCGTCGCCGGAGATCAAGGCGTCGATGATGGCGATGTGCTCGTCGCATACCGCAACACGACGCGACGCTGTGCGTCCGAACCTGACCATTGCGAGGCGCTTGCGCAGGTCTTCGATCATCTGCTGCAGCACCGGATTGGCCGAGGCGGCGGCGATCAACAGGTGCAGGTCGCGATCGGTTTCAACAAATGCTGGCGGCAGTGGCTGTCCTTCGGGTAGGTCGCGCAGTTCCGTGATGCGCCTGCGCAGGGATTGAAGGAGCTCTTTCTCGATGTGGCCAGCGGCCAAGCGGGCAGCCTCGCCTTCGAGCACCTTGCGCACGGCCAGGATATGCATGAACTCTTCGATGGGAAGCGGCCGCACGACGAGCACGCCGGAACGCTGGCGTTCGAGAAATCGTTCGCCTTCCAGACGGCGGGTGGCCTCCCGCAGCGGCGTTCGTGAAACGCCCAATCGGGTGGCGATCTGTCGTTCTGTCACCACTTCATTCGGCGCAAGTTCGCCGCTCACCAGCATGGCCATCACGGCCTGATAAGCCATCTCAGACAGCGGCTGGGCGGCGCCTTCGTCCGGCGCGCTTTCGGCATCAATCGACTTCATGGAAAACCTTATCAAAGGACATCATGGGCCGAAGTCTACCATTAACATTCCGCTTGCGTCCACATGGTATACCACTTGCACTCCATGTGGATTTTATGCATACTCCGCTTCAACGGGGCGCTTTTGCCCCTTTCGCCAATGAAAGGAAAGAGACAGCAATGACCGACGACTACACCGGGGCCGCCAACTGGGTTGCCAAGGATTTGGAAGATCCGCACGAATGGATCATTCAGCTCAGCGATGCCCAGATCGCCGCGATCGATGGCGCGCTGCGCGCCGCCAGGGCGGCGGGCGCTGGCCTGCCGACGCTGACCCAGCAGAACTTCCCGCTCGAGGGCTTTGACGCGCTGGTGAAGGAAGTGCACGAGCGACTGGAGAACGGCAGGGGCATCATCGTGCTGCGCGGGTTACCGGCCGCTCGATACAGCAAGGATGAACTGCGCTTGATCTACTGGGGCCTGGGGCTGTATCTGGGCACTGCGGTGTCTCAGAGCAGCAAGGGCGACTTCCTTGGGGACGTCAAGGACTTCGGGGCTGACACGTTCAGCTCTACTGGACGCGGCTACATGTCCAAGCAGCACCTGGGCTTTCACACCGATACCGCCGATGTGGTGGCGCTGATCGTGATGCGCACTGCCAAGGCAGGCGGCCTGAGCAAGATCTCCAGTTCGGTCGCCATCCGCAATGAAATCGCCCGCACGCGTCCCGACCTGCTTGAATTGCTCTACAAGCCCTTCTACTGGAGCTGGAAGGGGCAGGAGGCGCCGGGCGAAAAGGGCTACTACCAGCAGCCGGTCTACTCCGAGCACGAAGGCAAGTTCTCCAGCCGAGACATCCGCACGCACATCTATCAGGCGCATCAGGACTTCGCGGACGAACTGCCTCCGCTGTCCGAAAAGCAAAAGGAAGCTCTCGAACTCATCGGGCAGCTCGCCGATGAGCCACGCTTCCACTTGAGCATGATGTTCGAACCGGGCGACATTCAACTGCTCAACAACCATGTCACGCTGCATTCGCGGACGGAGTTTGAGGACTGGCCTGAGGAAGACCGCAAGCGACACCTGTTGCGCATGTGGCTGTCGATGCCCAACACCCGCACGCTGAGCCCGCTCATGTCGGCTATCTATCTCGACCAGCGCGGGGGCGCAGTGCGCGGCGGGTTTCCGTCTCGCGACGGCAAGCGCAGCTTCGAGACCGTGAAGGCACAAGACTAAGATGCCCGACACTGAACCCGTCGCCCTCGCACTTGCGGAGCACCTGAACTCGCTTCGCCTGGAAGATTTCTCGAGCCGGGCCGTTGAGACAGCGTCTGTCGCAATCACGGACACAGTAGGTTGCGCACTGGCTGGCGCCACCGAGCCTTGCACGACGCTCCTTTTCGGTACGGCGATCAACGACGAGCCCGCAGGAAAGTCGACGCTGTGGGGATCCAAGGCGAGAGCATCGATGCTCGATGCCGCGATGTTCAACGGCACAGCGGCTCACGCCATCGACTTTGACGACATGGCTGAAGCGATGGGAGGGCATCCTTCGGTACCGGTCTTGCCTGTTGCGATTGCGCTGGGGGAACAACTGGATTCGACCGGCGCCGAGGTGTTGGAAGCCTACGTTGTCGGCTTCGAAGCGGAGTGCCGGCTTGGCCGCGTCGTTCACCCTCACCACTACGAGCGAGGATGGCATCCGACGGCGACGTTGGGCACGTTCGGTGCCTGCGCCGCCGGGGCGCGACTTCTCCAGCTGGACACGGACAAGACGGCAATCGCTTTCGGCCTTTGCGCCTCCATGGCCAGCGGGGTGAAGGCCAACTTTGGGACGATGACGAAGCCCTTTCACGTCGGGATGGCTGCGCGCAATGGTCTGATGTGGTTGGCGACAATTAGCTTGGCCGGTCGACGACAACTATCTTGGCCGGTTTTGTACCGGTGCCGGGCCGGTCCGGGAGGCGGGTTTAACGTGAGCCGATCGTCATTCATCGAAGGTTCGCGTTTTGCCCGG